>NZ_CP046911.1:665353-1330706 GCF_009789655.1 Paraburkholderia acidiphila | reverse complement strand
CGTGTTCGAAAAGGCAAAGCGACGCCCAGCCGGCGACGGCGCGCGTTGCGCGCTCAGAGGCTGGCTAAGGTCTGAAGAATGAGTTTTGGCAGACGCGGCACATCGGCTCGATGAGCCCTGCGCCCGCTACGTGCGCCGCGCGGCTCGCGCTATTGCGCGATCGTGCGTATCTGTCCTTTGCTTTCGCGAGAGCAATTATTGCGCTCTCGCTGCGGCTGCCTCGTCGGGAATTTCGGCCCTGCGCTGGATCCCTGGAGGAGGGGAGACGTGCGCAATATTTTCGGACGGAGATTACGAAGTCACTGCTTGAAGTCAGACGCGCGGCGGATGTTACCGATAATTCCCCCTGGCATGTGAAAATCAGACGTAACAAAATGTCACACGAATTCACATCAGTTTCAATTACCGAAACTTAGTGAATTTCCGCCAATAGCAAGGTATGAATTACCTCAAAAGCATTCGGTAATGCTTGCTGCATCGATTGCGTGTTTCACCTGCTATTGGCGGCTATATCGGCAGTTTTTGGGCGGCCTGAAGAGCGCAGATGTCATTAGTTCTTTTGTCTATATTTCCCTTTTAAATGCCTTTCTGATTTAAATCGGGTCGGACGTCAATTGACTTGCTGATATTATTTAGCGCATGCGAATCGATCCCTATAGCCTCGAGCTGTTCATTGCGGTCGTGGAGGAAGGGTCCATTGCCCGCGCGGCCAGTCGCAATCACATTGCGCCTTCGGCGCTCAGCCGCCGCATGGCGGACCTCGAAGCGGCGATGGGGCTGCCCTTGCTCATCCGCTCCCCTTCGGGCGTCGAATTGACCGAGGCCGGCCGCCACGCGTTTTCTCGCGCGGCGGCGGTGCACGACCAGTTGCAGTCGCTCGCGCGCGAAGTCCAGTCGCTCAGCGGCGAGGTGGCGGGCGTCGTGCGCCTGTTCGCGAATGCGTCCGCGATCGTTGGCTTTCTGCCGGAGCGGCTCAAGGTCTTTCAGGCGCGCTACCCGCTCGTGCAGATCGCGCTGACCGAACAGATCAGCGACGAGGTCGTGCGGGCCTGCCTGGAAGATCGCGCCGACGTGGGGATCTCCGCGAACGGCAGGATTCCCGGCGCGCTCGATTCCTGGCCCTTCGCCAACGACCCGCTCATGGTGGTGCTGCCGCCCGAACACGAACTGGCTGGCGTGCAGGCGCTCACGTTCAACGACGTGCTGCGGTTTCCGCTCGTGGCGCTGCAGGCAGGCGGCTCGCTCGACCAGATCCTCAAGGAGCGCGCCGCCGCCGCGCGCGTGCCGCTCAAGATTCCGGTCACGGTCAACAGCTTCGACGCGCAGTGCCGCATGGTCGAGGCCGGGCTTGGCATCGGCATCGTGCCGACCAGTGCGGCGTCGGCCTTCGCGGGCTCGCAAGGGTTCGTGCGCCGCCCGCTCGATGAGCCGTGGGCGACGAGCCGCAGTCTGCGCCTGCACGCGTTGCGCAAGTCGCCGCGCCTGAGGGCTGTGCAGGCCTTGATCGATACGCTCGTTTTGTGCGAGGGTTAACGAGGACATCGCAAACGGCGATGCCCCCTATGCCGATCGAGCACTTCATCGCGCCGCCTGCTGCCGTCTAGATTTCCTCTCAAGGAGAGATCGGATGGCAACACTGGAATTGACTGGCCGCGTGCTGTTTCTTTGCAATGACCCGGAGCAGGTCGAGCGGCAATTGAATAGCGCGGTGCGTGGCGCCGAGCTGGAAGGCATCACGCCGGACGCGTTGAGAGACGATGTTTCGACCGACGAGATCACGCCCATGAGCGTGCTCACGCGCTTCGACGATCGTCTCGGCCGCGTGCCCTATGTCGGTTTTCATGCGGCCGGGCGCAATCCAATTGGTATGGATTCCGTACGAAACGGCGGATTCAGCGTGACCGTGGCCGGCAATCGCTACGGCAAGGGTTCGTCGCGCGAGCACAGCCCGCTGGCGGAATACCGTGCGGGCATCCGGCTCGTCATCGCGCGCAGCTTCGAGCGTATCTATCGACAGAACGCCGACAACATTGGCCTTTTCACGTCGACGGATTTCGGTCTGATCGAGCGCATCCTGCGCGGCGAGGCGATCGACATCGAAGAACTGGTTGCCTCTCGCGACGGCCTCGCGGCTTCGATTCTGCGCAGCGGCGGGTTGCTGAAATACGGCGCGCGGTACATGCAGCAGATCGAGCCCGTCTCGCAGTCCGCCGGTGGTCATGCCCCGCGCACGTACGCGCAGAAAATCCTCGAGCGTCATGGACTGCGCACAGCGCACACGGGGGGATCGCTTGCGCCGGGCTCGGGCATTTTCGTCCGCGCGGACTGGCGTTTCATCCACGAGTACTACACGGGGATGGCCACGCACATGCTGCATGCCACGTTCGGCAAGCCGCTTTCGCTGTATGAGCCAGAAACCTTGCTCGCGTTCGAGGATCACCTTTCTTATTCGCACAAGAGCGAGCTGCATGTGCGCAACGGACTGCTGCCTGATGTACGCGAGCTTTCGGCTGCACACCGTCAATTCGCGCACGACTATGGGGTGCGCAATCACGGCTACTTGAGCGAAGTCGACGGAGGCATAAAGGAAGGCTCGGAAGGCATTTCCCACGCGATGATGGCCGAACGCTATGCGCTGCCGGGGCAGGTTATCGTTGGGACCGATTCGCATACGCCGCATAGCGGCGCGCTCGGGTGTCTCGCGTTCGGCGTGGGCACGACCGACATGGCGAACGCGTTCGTGACGGGCGCGGTGCGCATGAACGTGCCGCAGTCGCTGCGCGTGAATTTTCACGGCCCGATTCCTCCCGGCGTGACGGCAAAGGATCTCGTGCTGCACCTGCTCGCGCAGCCCGGAATCCGCGCGGGCGCGGGCGTAGGCAAGGTGTTCGAGTTCGCGGGTTCCGCGATCGCGCAATTGAGCACCGACGAGCGCACGACGCTCACGAACATGACAGCGGAATTGGGCGGCTTCACGGGCATCGTGGCGCCCGACGAAGAAACCGTGCGCTTCTTGCGCGAGCGCCGCGGCATCGAGTTTGCCATCGAGCCGTGGATGCGCAGCGACCCGGGCGCGACCTATGCCGAAGTCATCGACATCGACTGCACGCAACTCTCGCCCATGCTCGCCGCGCCGGGCGACCCCGGCAACGGCGTCGCGCTGCATGACCTCGAAGCGAGGCCGCGTATCGACATCGCCTACGGCGGCTCGTGTACGGCGGGCAAGCGCGAAGACTTCGATCACTACCACGAAGTGCTCGCGTGGGCGGCGGCGCGCGGCATACGCGTGCCCGCCGATGTGAAGCTCTATCTGCAATTCGGTACGTCCGATGTGCGCGACTATTGCGTGGAGCGCGGCTATATCGAGACGTTTGAGCACGTGGGTGCTATTCTCCTGCAGCCCTCATGCGGCGCGTGCGCCAATTGCGGACCGGGATCTTCCGTCGACGCGGGCCAGGTCACGATCAGCGCGATCAACCGCAATTTTCCGGGGCGCTCGGGGCCTGGCCGCGTCTGGCTCGCGAGTCCGCCGACCGTCGTGGCGAGCGCACTCGCGGGTGAGATCGCATCGTTTGAAGAATTGAAAGAGCGCTATCCGTGAGCGCGATGTGAAGAACAATTGAATCGAATGACTACATTGGAGACAAACATGGCCATCCTGGAGGGCACGGCGAGCGTGCGCGCCGCCGACCATGAACCCACCGCCGATGCTAACGCGCTTGCCGAAGGCAGCGCGCAGTACGGCACGATCTCAGCCCGTCTCGACAGGCTTCCGGCCACGCGCGCGATATGGAAGCTGATCCTGTTGCTCAGCCTCGGGTTCTTCTTCGAACTCTACGATCTGCTCTACACGGGCTATGTTGCGCCGGGTCTCGTCAAAAGCGGCATTCTCACGCCGACCACCCCCGGCCTGTTCGGCACCTCGGGTGTGGCGAGCTTCATCGCCGCGCTGTTTTGCGGCCTCTTTATCGGCACGGCCGCATGCGGCTTTCTCGCGGATCGCTTTGGCCGGCGCGCCATCTTCACGTGGTCGCTGCTGTGGTACGTCGCGGCGAACACGGTCATGGCGTTCCAGGATACGGCGAGCGGGCTGAACTTCTGGCGCTTCGTTTCGGGCGTGGGCATCGGCGTCGAGCTGGTGACCATCGGCACCTACCTCTCCGAGCTTGCGCCAAAACACCTACGCGGCAGAGCGTTTGCCGTGTGCCAGGCGATCGGCTTTTCGGCCGTGCCTGTCGTGGCGTTTCTGTCGTGGCTGCTCGTGCCGCGTACGATGCTGGGGCTCGACGGATGGCGCTGGGTCGTGCTGCTCGGCGGCATTAGCGCGCTCTTTGTGTGGTACTTCCGGCGCAATTTGCCCGAGAGTCCGCGCTGGCTCGCGAGCAAGGGCCGCGCCGAAGAAGCCGCTGCGGTGCTGGCGGATCTCGAAGAGAAGGTTGCGCGGCAATACGGAGCGCCGCTGCCTGCACCCGGCCCCGCCGACCCGGTGCCACGAAAAGCCGGATTCGCCGACATGTGGAAGCCGCCGTACGGCAAACGCACCGTCATGCTCATCCTCTTCCATATTTTCCAGACGGTGGGCTTTTATGGTTTCGCGAACTGGGTGCCGACGCTGCTCGTGAAGCAAGGCATTACCGTCACATCGAGCCTCATGTACACCACGGTGATCGGACTCGCTGCGCCGCTGGGTCCGCTGCTCGGCTACTGGATTGCCGACCGCTTCGAGCGCAAGCATGTGATCGTCGGCATGGCGGCGATCAATATCGTGAGCGGTTTGCTGTTCAGCCAGGCATCGGCGGCGGTGGCGATCGTCACGCTCGGCGTGCTGTTGACGCTCGCGGGCAACATCATTTCGTTCACTTATCACACGTACCAGCAGGAGCTTTACCCTACGGCCATCCGCGCGCGCGCCGTGGGCTTCGTCTATTCGTGGAGCCGGCTCTCGGCCGTGTTCAGTTCCTTCGTCATCGCCTTTACGCTCAAGGAGTTCGGCGTGACAGGCGTGTTTGTTTTCATCGCGGGTGCCATGGCGCTCGTGATGGTTTCCATCGGGCTGATGGGGCCGCGCACGCTGGGCAAGTCGCTCGAGAGCATTTCGCACTGAGCGCTAGTGCAGCAGTGTGACGGGGGCGGCGCGCAGCCGCCATACCTTCATGATCATGCCCAACTTGCGCAGCATCCCGAGATGGCTGGCGTCGACGACAACCATGTCGGCATGTCCGCTTTCGACGCAGCGGGACACGCTTCGCACGAAAGGGCCGCACATATAGTGCGATGTGTAAGGCACGCCGGCGTTGTCGAGAATCGCGCAGGTCTCGCTGAGTGCGCGACTCAGGTGACGCTGGCTTTGTTCGCGTAGCTCTTCCTCGGACCAGAACGCGCTGGTGCGCTCGATGGCGACGTCTTCAAGGACTTCCAGGATTTCGACTTCGGACACGCAATGTTCGGAGAACAGGAAAACACTGTGTCGTGCCGCCTCGGCTGCGCCTCGACGGTCAAAGATGGGAATCAGTATTTTCAGCACGCTCGCTCTCGCCAGAAAGTGGCCCAGCGTTGCCGCATGAGCACGGAAGCACGGAGATCGATCCAGGGATCGCCTGAGTACAGCGTAGAGTGAAGCGCGTAAAGATGGTGCAAAAAATGGGTGCCTCACAACGCTGGGCGAAACTCCGCCGCTTGTTCCCGTGCATATTGCGCAGGCGGCACGCCCACATGCCGCGTGAACGCCACGCTGAACGTGCTGGCCGAGCTATAGCCAACGCTCAGCGCGACCTCGGCCACGCCCTGCGTTTGCCCGCGCAGCAGGGTTCTCGCGAGCGCCATGCGCCAGCCGAGCAGATACTCCATCGGCGTAACCCCCACCGCTCGCCGGAAGCGCTCAAAAAACGCCGAGCGTGACAGCGCCGCTTCCTTCGCAAGTTGCGCGACGGTCCAGGGCAGGGTGGGGCTTTCATGCATGCGCCGTAGCGCGGGCGCGAGACGCGGGTCGCCGAGACCGCGCAGCAGGCCAGGCGTAGCCGACGCATCGCCTGTCGAGCGCAGCGCTTCGATCAGCAGCACCTCCAGCAGGCGCGCGAGGATGACCTCGCGCGCGGGCCGCTGCGCGCGCGACTCGTCGCGCACGAGTTGTACGAGCGTGGCGAGGCGCTTTTCGCCGCGAACATGGATGAGCTGCGGGAGCAGGGAGACGAGCAAGGCCGCATCGGGCGAGCCGAACACGCAGTAACCCACGAGCATCTGCACGTTGGCCGGCCCGCTCGGGTCGCCAAGCCGGTATTCGCCGCTGAGCTGCGCGACGGGGGTGGTGTCCGTGGTCGGCGTCGTCGCCGGATCGAGGCTCGACATCGTGAAGCCGTGCGCCTCCGGAATCAGGATGAAATCGTCGGGTTCGAGCGTGACTGGCGCCTGGCCATCCACCTCGAGGCGGCATGAGCCTTCGAGGATCGCGCAGTAAAAGGGCTGCCCGGCATCCGTGCGCCGGATACGCCAGGCACCGGCGCCGCTGACACGTTTCGAGAACGAGGCGCCCGGCTGGAGCAGCGCGACCACTTCCGCGAGTGGGTCGATCATGACCGGACTCCTGCAAATGAAACGTGGACTTCTGATTGTAGCAAGTCCAGCTGCAAGGGCTTATCGTCCGGGTACTGCCAACCCACTCGCAGGAGTCTTCATGAAATCCGTCTTGATCACCGGATGCTCGTCCGGTTTCGGCCTCGAAATCGCCCGCTACTTTCTCGATCGCGACTGGAACGTCATCGCGACGATGCGCACGTCGCGCGAGGACGTGCTGCCGCTCTCGCCGCGCCTGCGCGTGCTCGCGCTCGATGTCACGAAGGCGCAGAGCATACGCGAGGCCGTGGAGGCCGCCGGGCCCATCGACGTGCTCGTCAACAACGCGGGCATCGGCGTGCTGGGCGCGCTCGAAGGCATGTCGATGGACACCGTGCGCGACGTGTTCGAGACGAATACGCTTGGCACCATCGCGCTCACGCAGGCGGTTCTGCCGCAGTTTCGGCAGCGCCAGAGCGGTGTCGTCGTGAACGTCACGTCGAGCGTGACGTTGCGCGCGCTGCCGCTGCTCGCGGTGTATTCCGCGAGCAAGGCGGCGGTCAACGCGTTCACGGAGTCGCTGGCGTACGAACTCGCGCCGTTCAATGTGCGCGCGTGCGTCGTGCTGCCGGGCCGCGCGCCCGACACGCGTTTTGGCGAGAACGCGCAGCAACGCATGGAAGGCAGCATCCCCGAGCCTTATGCCGGGCTGGGTCAGCGCGTGTTCGAACAGTGGGCGCAGTCCACGGCGATCACACGCTCGCAGGACGTGGCCGAGGCGGTCTGGCGCGCGGCGACCGATGCTGCGGCTCCGGCTCGCATCGTCGCGGGTGAGGACGCGCTGGCGTTGGCCGGGGCGCAGTGATCGCCGCACACCGCGCCTGAGCTAGGCCGGTGCGAGCGCCAGATGCAGCGGCGCTTGCGGCCTTAGCGTCACGTTGAGCACAGGACGCGGTGCCGCCATGCCGTCCGGCACCGCGAGCGTGCAGCGCTGCAACAGCATCGCCGCGATCACCGTCATCTCGGTCATGGCCAGATGCTGACCCAGGCACACACGCGGACCCATGCCGAACGGCGACCACGCGCCGCGCTGGGTGGGCACGGCGTCGCGGGCGAACCGCTCGGGCTTGAACGCCGATGGGTCCGCGAACCAGCGCGCGTCGTGCTGCATGCGCATGGAAGGGACATTGCGTGGTCGATGGCGTATTCATGCCACGCATTGCACACCAACGGCCGCCGCGCGTCTTGAACGCAAACGACATCGACGCTCTTGCGACGCTCGCCTATACTGCGCGGTCATGTCCACCGCAACGCCTCCCAGCCCGATTGCCTGTCCCGACCGATGGGCGCGCGCGCCGCGCGTAGTGCTCGGTGGCGAGCGTCCTCACGCGCGGCTCTATCCGCCTCCTGCGGCGTTGGCGGATGCCATCGTGGCCGTGGCCTGCCGCGACACGCGCGGCTTCGACCTGAACGACGCGCAGCGCCTCTCGCATTTTCCGGCCTCGCCGCTCGTGTGTCTCTCGTGGTATCGCGAACTGGATGCCGGGCTCGTGGACTCGACAGCGAACGGGCCACTGTGGCGGCCCTTCGGCACGGCGATCACGCTTTCGGGCAGCCAGTCGCAGCCCACCACGAGCTGGGCGCCCACCACGGGTTTCGGCGGCATGGTGTGCTTCAACGCCGATGCAGCGAAGGCCTTGTTCAATCTCGATCTGGCCACGGTCCACGATCGCTTTCTGTGCGCACGCGAAACTTTGGGCCATTTCCTCGACGCCTTGCTTTGCACTGCTGACGATGCGCAGACGCTCGCGGCGCTCGAACACCATCTCGCGCCGCGTTGGCAAGCGCTTCGCGGCCACCGTTCCTCCGTTGCCACGCTGCGCCAGGCGGGCCGCCGCTGGGTGGGGCGTCTTGCGTGGCAGGCGCGCGAATGGGGGCGCACGCAAAGCGCGCGGCAGGTGGAGCGGCGCATCAAGGCTTATAGCGGGCGTTCGCTGCGCGAGTGGCACTCGCTCGTGAAGGCCGAGGGCGCGTATTTCGCGGCAACGGAGCGCCTCGCCAACGGACAGTCCTTCGACTGGGCGGCGTTCGCCCACGACGAAGGCTTCGCGGATCAGGCGCACCTGAGCCGCACGACCCGCCGCATGACCGGCTTCTCGCCCACCGACTTCGCGCAGCGCTATGTCGAGGACGAGTCGTTCTGGATGTACCGGCTGTGGGTGTGAGCGGGCCGCGCGCGCGAGCTTAGCGATCCACCCGTTGCTGCATCTGCGCCGGGTAGCGTTCGCCTACCACCTGGATCTCCTTGAGCGCCGCTTCAATCGCCGCGAGATCGCCTGCGCTCAACTCGATACTGGCCGCGCCCATGTTCTCGTCGAGCCGCGAAAGCTTCGTGGTGCCAGGAATCGGCACGATCCACGGCTTTTGCGCGAGCAGCCACGCCAGCGCGATCTGCGCGCGCGTAGCGCCTTTGCCTTCGGCAAGTCGGCCCAGCACCTCGACGAGGCCCGCATTGGCTCTGCGGTTCTCCTCGGAAAAGCGCGGCACGATGGTACGGAAGTCGCTCTGGTCGAACGACGTGCGCTCGTCGATCGCGCCGGTGAGAAAGCCCTTGCCGAGCGGGCTGAACGGCACGAAGCCAATGCCCAGCTCCTCCAGAACCGGCATCACCTTGTGTTCCGGCTCGCGCCACCAGAGCGAATATTCGCTTTGCAGCGCGGCGACGGGCTGCACGGCGTGGGCGCGGCGAATTGACTGCTCGCCCGCTTCGGAAAGGCCGAAGTGCTTCACCTTGCCTTCGCGGATCAGATCCTTGACCGTGCCCGCCACGTCTTCCATCGGGACGTTCGGATCGACGCGGTGCTGGTAGAAGAGGTCGATGCGGTCGGTCTTCAGACGCTTGAGCGACGCCTCGGCCACGGCGCGGATGCGCTCGGGACGGCTGTCCATGGGCTTCTTCGAGTCGCCGTCCTGAAAGCCGAACTTCGTGGCGATCACCACCTCGTCGCGAATCGGCGCGAGCGCTTCGCCCACGAGTTCTTCGTTGACGAAGGGCCCGTAGACTTCGGCCGTGTCGAAGAACGTGACGCCGCGCTCGAACGCCGTGCGGATCAGGCGGATCGCGTCCGTCTTTTCGGTGGCGGGCCCATAGCCGAAGCTCAGCCCCATGCAGCCGAGACCCAACGCGGAAACTTCGAGGCCGTTCTTGCCGAGTGTGCGCTTTTGCATGTCTTGCTCCTTGAAAGCGATTGGACGGGCGGCCCCGGTGTTCACGCGAGCACCGCCTTCTACCCGATCGAGTGTAGGTTGCTGCACGCCGCTCAACAATCCCGCTAGACTTGCATGAGGTATTGAGGGAAATTCATAAATGGTGCGCACCGGCTTATCCGAACTGACGGCTTTCGTGACCATCGCCGAGCAGCACAGCTTCAGCGGCGCGGCGCGCGTGCTGGGCGTCTCGCCGTCCGCGCTCAGCCACACCGTGCGCAACCTGGAAGCGAAGCTCGGGGTGCGCCTCCTGAACCGCACCACGCGCTCGGTGGCACTCACCGAGGCGGGCGAGCAACTGCTCAGCCGCGTGCGGCCCGCCATGGCCGATCTTGAAGACGCCGTGAACGACGTCGCGACCGCGAGCAACCGGCCTTCGGGATCGCTCCGCATCAGCGCTTCGGAATCGGGGGCGCGCCCGCTCATTCGGCATGTGCTGCCGGGGTTCCTTGCGCGCTATCCCGACATTCACGTGGAATTCGTGGTCGACTCGCGGCTCGTGGACATCGTGGCCGGCGGGTTCGACGCCGGCGTGCGCGTACTCGAAGACGTGCCGCGCGACATGATCGCCACCCGCTTCACGCAGGACATGCGCTTTGGCGCGGTGGCCTCGCCCGCGTATCTCGCGCAGCATGCGCCGCCGCGCGCGCCGCACGACCTGGAGCAGCACCGCTGCATCCGCTTTCGCTTCGAGAGCGGCGCGCTGTTCCGCTGGGACTTCGCGCACCGCGGCAAGAGCGCCAGCATCGACGTGGACGGGCCGCTCACGCTCGGCAATCTCAACCTGATGGTCGAGGCGGCGCTCGCCGGGGTCGGCGTGGCCTGGGTGCCGGAATCGCTCGTGGCCGAGCATGTGGCCGCCGGCCGGCTCGTGCATCTGCTGGCCGAGTGGGGGCCGGTGTTTTCGGGGCTCTGCCTTTACTATCCGGCCAATCGCCATCCGCCCGCCGCGCTGCGCCTGTTCGCGCAGGCCGTGCGCGAATGGGCAGACACCGCCGACGCGGCCGATGCCACGCCGCAGCGCAAGACGCGCGCTCGCTGAAATGAACCGGCCTGCAATGTATTGTGTCCCGCACCCGCGCCGATACAGTGAGATACAAAGCCACGCGCGGCATGCGGTATAAACCCATCATTCCTGCACACGGAGTCCGAACATGCAAGCCGCTGGTTTTGCGGGCGGGGCGGCAACGAGCGCGCTGCGCTGGCCGCGTACGCTGTTTGCGCGCCTCGCCCTGATCCTTTGCGTCGGCCTCGCGCTCGCGCAGTTGCTGTCGTTCAAGCTCACGATGACCGAGCGTAACGACGCCACCGCGAACATGATGACCAATTACATCTCGCGCGAAGTCGCCATCTCCGTGGCGCTGCTCGACCATCTGCCCGCCGCCGACCGCGCGGCGTGGCTGCCGCAGCTCGCGCGGCGCACCTACAGCTTCATTCTCGGCCCAGGGACGCCCGGCGAGCCGCCCGACGCGCGCCGCTCGAAGGACGTGGCGTCGGCCATCGCGGCGGGCACCGCCGACAAGTACGCGCTCACGACCAATTCGGTGCCCGGCAACGGCGAACGTCTGCAGATTCATTTGCGGCTTTCCGACGGCTCGCCGCTCACCATCGATTACCGTCCGGGTCCCGCGCTGCCCTTGTCGGGCTGGCTGCCGGCCGTGCTCGTCGCCCAGCTCATCGTGCTGGCGGCATGCTGCTGGTTCGCGGTGCGCACGGCCACGCGGCCGCTGCACGAACTCGCCCGCGTGGCCGACGCGCTGGGTCCGGACCTGAAGGCGGAGCGCCTGGAGGAAGAAGGGCCTTCCGAAGTGGCGCGCGCGGCGCGTGCGTTCAACGCCATGCAGGAGCGCATCTCGGCGCACGTGGCCGAGCGCATGCAGATACTCGCGGCCATCTCCCACGATTTGCAGACGCCGATCACGCGCATGCGCCTGCGCGTGGACCAGATGGACGACAGCGCGCAAGCGGAAAAGCTCGCGCAGGACCTGCGCGAGATGGAGCAACTGGTGAAGGAGGGCGTGGCCTACGCACGCACGCTGCACGGCACCGGTGAAGCGCCCGCGCGCGTCGATCTCGATGCGCTGCTCGACAGCCTCGTGTGCGACTACGTGGATGCAGGCTCGCCCGTCACGTTCGAGCGCCGCCTGAACGTGGCGATCGTCACGCGCGTGCAGGCGCTGCGCCGCATCGTCGGCAATCTCGTGGATAACGCGCTGAAGTACGGCAGCACGGCGGCCATTGAGGTGAGCGCGTCGCCGCGGGACAAGACCGTCACGATCTCGGTGCTCGACAGCGGCCCCGGCATTCCCGAAGAAGCGCTCGAAAAGGTGTTCGAGCCGTTCTACCGGCTCGAAACCTCGCGCAATCGGGGCACGGGCGGCACGGGCCTCGGCCTTGCGATCTCGCGCCAGCTCGCCGTGGCGATGGGCGCACAGCTCACGCTGCGCAACCGGCCCGAAGGCGGGCTCGAAGGACGGCTCGTGCTTGGCGGCGCGGATGGGTGAAGCGCGGCGCGCTGTAAGCGCTTCTCGATGTCAGTCGGCCAGCGGAATGAACACGTTGAACTGGCCCTCCTCGGGGTGGCGCGAGCGATGACCCTTGCCCACGGTGTCTTCGCACAGCACGACCGTGCCCGGCTCGCAGTGGCGCGTGTCCCCGTCGCTCGTTTCGAACTCGACCCAACCGGTCATCCAGATCACGAACTGACGAACCGGCGTGGTATGCCAGTCCGCCTCCTTGAGGCCCGCCGGCACCCAGCCAAAGCGCACCGCCTTCACCTGCTCCCACGTCGAAAGATAAATGGGCGGGATGTTGGGAAAGAGCTCGAGCGGCGTGAGCGGGATATCGATGTCCTCGAAATGGGACTCGCCCTGGGCGTCGGCGTAGATTCGCAGGCATTTCATGGGGACCTCCTGGAGCCGTTCTCTGAGTTTTGCTCGCCACAGCAAGCGAGCATCAACAATGCCGGTTTGTTGCGGGCCCGGCGGCGGTCATTGCCGGTCGTTTCAGGTCGTCGCGCTGGATACGCGCACCAGCGCACATTGTGGTCCTGAATCTGGCGGTGCGGTTGCGGGTTGTACGCGCCGCGCCGCGCGTTGTGCACTGCGTTGTGCGCGGCCTTTTTGCACGGATTCGCGAGCGCATTGCAATGTGCTGTGTCTGCGGGCGCGGCAGAGGCAGTGCGATAGAGCGCCGCGCGCGCCTTGCGTTATCGATCAGCCAACGAAATCAATCGAGCGGAGAGCAACAACATGAGCACGTCGACGAACGCGACTAGCTGGAAGGGTTCCTGTCATTGCGGTGCGGTAAAGTTCGAAGTCCGTACCGCCATCGAGCCGGCCGGGCGCTGCAACTGCAGCCTGTGCCGCCGCAAGGGCGCGCTGATGAGCCCGATGTTCGAGGGCCGCGAACTGACGATCCTCGCGGGCGAAGACGCGCTCACGCTGTACCAGTTCAATACGCGCGTGGCGAAGCACTATTTCTGCAAGCACTGCGGCATTTATCCGTTTCACCAGACGCGCAGGGACCCGGCGCGCTGGCGCGTCAATCTCGGCTGTCTGGAAGGAGTGGATGTCTACGCGCTCGAAGCGTCGGTCGCCGACGGTGCGAGCCTTTCCGTAATGGAGGACGCATGAGACGCCTGCTCGCGATCCTGTTCTTCGCGGCGAGCGGCCTGGCTGCGGAGATTGCCCATCCGGTGTACTGTTCGTGCATTGCGGAAACCCGTTCACGCCTCGCGCGCAAGGAGAAAAATAACCCATGACGGAAAAGATCGATCACGTCCTGATCGTCGATGACGACCGCGGCATACGTGAACTGGTCGGGGCCTACCTCGAAAAGAACGGCATGCGCGTGTCGCTGGCCGCGAACGGCCGCGAGATGCGCACGCTGCTCGAGAGCGGCGCGCCCGACCTGATCGTGCTCGACCTCATGATGCCTGGCGACGATGGCCTCGTGCTGTGCCGCGAATTGCGCGCGGGCAAGTTCCGCGCCGTGCCCGTGGTGATGCTCACCGCGCGCAACGAGGAGACGGACCGCATTGTCGGCCTCGAAATGGGCGCCGACGACTATCTGCCCAAGCCCTTCGCCGTGCGCGAACTGTTCGCGCGCATCCGCTCGGTGCTGCGCCGCACACGTATGCTGCCGCCGGGCATGGAAGTGAGCGAGTCGGCGCAACTGCTCGCATTCGGCGACTGGCGGCTCGACACCACGGCGCGCCATCTGCTCGACGCCGAAGGCACCATCGTCGCGTTGAGCGGCGCGGAATACCGGCTCCTGCGCGTGTTCCTCGACCACCCGCAGCGCGTGCTCACGCGCGACCAGCTGCTGAGCCTCACGCAAGGCCGCCAGGCCGATGCGTTCGACCGCTCGATCGACCTGCTCGTGAGCCGGCTGCGCCAGCGCCTGCGCGACGAGGCGCGTGAGCCGCGTTACATCAAGACGCTGCGCAGCGAGGGGTATGTGTTTTCCTCGGCGGTGACCACGGTCGAGGCGCCGGAGTAAGACGTGCGCCCTGTGGGGACAGGGCGAATTAGAACTTGTCCGATAGGAGGCACAGCGGCGCGGGCGCACCATCTCAATATTGATGATGTCGCCGCAAGGAGCGCCGTGATGGGCCCGATATTCCTGATGTTGTCCCTGTTTCCCAAAAGGTATCTGAACGACCTGACGCACCGCGCGTCGCGGGTTGCTGTCATCGTCACGGCGTGCGTCGTGGCGTTGATTGCGTTCGCTGCCGGTATCGCGGCCGGCCGTTGCGTCGGCAGCGTGCCCGACGCAGGCGCGATCGGACACCATGTCGTGGCCGGAGAGATTGGGCGCGCCTCCAATAGCGCCGCTTCAGCCTTGCCTGATCCGCGTATCGAACACCTTGCTGCGCAACTCGCTGCGCTCAACCAGTTCAATGAGCGTCTGCGCGCGCAGCCGCCGCGCGGCGCCGCCACGGAGGTGGCACTCGCCCCGGCGCGCACACGCGAAGACAGCACCGCCGAGGGCGGCCCCGAACTGCCGCCCAGGCCCTGCCTCGAAGCGTCGGCCGCGCGCGAGCGCGCGAAGGCCGCCAATGGCGGTATCGACTGTATGGCGGCAACGCTTTCGGCACTGGAGCGCAGCGTGGCCCAGCACGAAGCGGCGTGGGACGCCTTTCCCGGCCGCCGGCCGATCCAGGGCGGCCGCGACGGCTCGCCGTTCGGCAACCGCATCGACCCCTTCACGCACCGTCTGAGCTTTCACCCCGGCGTCGATCTGGTCGCCGCGGCCGGCACCCCCATTCTGGCCGCCGCCGGCGGTCGTGTGATCTACGCGGGGCCGAAGCGGGGCTATGGCAACGCGGTCGAGATCGATCACGGCAACGGCTTCATTACACGCTACGGCCACGCGTCGAAAATCGATGTGCGCGTGGGTGAGGTCGTGCTGCCGCGCGAACATATTGCCGATGTCGGCTCGACCGGACGATCGACCGGCCCGCATCTGCACTTCGAGGTGCTCGTCAATGGGCAGGCCGTCAACCCCGCCGGCTATCTCGCGCTGTTCGCGCCGGTGCTCGACGGTTGACAGCACTCGCTGCTTACCGGAAGCGCGAATCCCGACCCTTGAGCGTGCCCCAAAGCTGGCCGACCGTCGTCATGCAGATCGCAACGGCAAATGTCAACAGGACGACCGCGCCAAGCAGTGAGCAACCGTCGACCTGCTTTGCGATGGGGTCGTGGACGATATCGCGGGATGTATGGGAAAGCACTACGGGACGCATAATGGGCTCGCGCTGTTGGAAAGTGAAGAGCCTTTCAGACTAGCCCGTCCACTACGACCCAGAAAATCGAATAAGTTCGAAAGTGGCAGTGCAACGCATTGTTTCGCAGCCGCTTTCGATCTCACTGTTTCCGTTCGAAGAAGCTTAGCAGTGCTTCTGAAACTGCAGCCGGTTGTTCCTCCGGCAGAAAGTGGCCGCAGTGGGCGATCGTCGCGCCTTGCACCTCATCGGCGTAATGGCGCAGCGGACTTGCCATGTCGACAATCGAGCCCTGATCGGCGCTCAGCGCGAGAACCGGCATCCGCAATTTGCCGCGCGCACCCAACTCGCGGTTCTGGCGCGCCGAAACATCGGCCGCGCGGTAGTAGGCCAGCCCCGCGCGCAAGCCGCCGTCCTTCGTGAACACGCGCAGATATTCGTCGATATCCGCATCCGTGAAGGTCCGCGGATTTGCCGTCTTGCGGCGCAGAAACCAGTCCAGGTATGCGCGCTCCTTGCCCGCTATCAGCAACTCCGGCAGATCGGCAACCGCATGGAAGGCGAAGTGCCAGGTGCGCCATGCGCGCTCCGGCGCAACCGGCAACGCGTCCGGCAGTGTGATGCCGGGAATGCCGGCGTCGAGCAATGCGAGTGTCGCCACTTCGTCGCCAAAAAGCGCCGCGTAGGGATAGGCGACCCATGCGCCAACGTCGTGGGCGGCGAGGTGATAGCGACGCACCTCGAGCTTGCCGAGCAACGCGTGCAGGGCGGTGGCGAGCGACTGCGTGTCGTAGCCGTCTTGCGGCCGGTCCGAATCGCCCTGGCCGGGCAGGTCCGGGGCGATCACGCGGTAACGCTGCGCGAGGAGCGGCATGACCTTGCGCCACGCGAACCAGCTTTGCGGATAGCCGGCCAGCAGCACCACGGTTTCGCCTTCTGTCTTTCCGCCGATGACGTAGTGGAGCCGCGTGCCTTCGACGGTCGCGAAGCGATGCTCGAAGCCGGGCAGGATGGGGTCGGGCAGCGAGGCCGGACCGTGGTCGATCATGCGTGAGGGCGTGCTCATGACGTGAAGCTCCTGTGGGTGTAGAGAAACGCACAGTCAATTTGGAAATATTTATTTCCAAATTGACCAAAAAAATTCAACGCAGCAAGCGCATGGCTTCTTCGGTCGCGGCGAGCATGTCGCGCTGCGTGCGGCCGGATTTGCCGATCAAACGAAAGCCGTGGAGCAGGGCGAGCAACGTGCGCGCCATGGCCGGGACATGGATTTCCGGTGCAACACTGCCGTCGTTCTGGCCTTGCTGGAGGAGTTCGCGCAGCATCTCTTCGGTTCGCCGCATGGCCGCTTCGATGCGCGAGGCGATTTCGTCGTCGAAAGTGGCGAGTGCCGTTGCGCTTGAAACGACAAGGCAGCCGCGCCGGCCTTCGCTGCCATGTGACGATTCGGCGTAGAAAAGCAGGATGACGCGGATCTTTTCGCTCGCTTTGGAATGCTTGTCGAGGCGATGGCGCAATTCGGCGTGGCGCGTGGTGACGTAATGGTCGAATGCGGCGAGAAACACGCCGCGCTTGTCGCCGAAGGCTTTGTAAAGGCTGCCTGCGGTCAGGCCCGTTGCTTCGCTGAGGTCGCCTACGGAGGTGGCGTGGTAGCCGCGCTCGCGGAATACACGCACGGCGCCGTCCACGACGGTTTGCATGTCGAATTCGCGCGGGCGGCCTGGGCTGCGGGCCACAGGTTGGGATGGGTGCTCGGATGCCATGGGGGCGATTATAGGAAATGTTCATTTCCTAATCAAGAAGGCTTCGAGGTCCGTGGCTTCACAGGTACAGCCTGGCACCGACGTCTTTTTCCATATATGGAAAAAAAGTCTGGCGTATGGGAATTCATTGACCCTGCCCAAATCGCGCTCGTATAGTCCTCGTGAACTCTGCAAGCCAGCGGGCACTTCAACGAACAAGGACGTCAACGTGCGCCATTACCAGAATTTTGCCGACAACCATTTCAACGATTCGGCCCGAGCCCCCTCCATCGAAGTCTGCAATCCCGCAACGGGCGACATCGTCGCCGCCGTCGACAGCGCCAGTCCCGAAGATGCCGATCTGGCCGTTCAGTCCGCTGCCGCCGCACAGAAAAAATGGCGGCGCATGCCCGCTGCCGAACGCGCGAAAGTCCTGCACCGGCTCGCCGACGCCCTGGTTGCCCGTGCCGACAGCATCGGCCAGGCACTCGCACTCGAATCCGGTAAGAGCCCCCAGCATGCGCGTGCCGAAGTCCAGTACGCAGCCGAAGTCACGCGCTATCACGCGGAGTGGGCGCGCCGCATTACCGGCGAACTCATTCCGAGCGATAACGTCAGCGAGAACCTGATGTTGTTTCGCGAGCCGATCGGCGTCGTGGTCTGCCTGATTCCGTTCAATTCCCCCGTCTATACGCTGATGCGCAAGGTCGCGCCTGCGCTCATCACCGGCAATACGGTCGTCGTCCGGCCGAGCAGCTACACGCCATGTTCGGCGCTGGAAATCGCCCGCGCCGTGCAGGACGCGAATGTCCCTGCCGGCGTCATCAACATCATGGCGATGAGCCACGTCGTGGCCGAGCAGATCTGCACGCACCCGTCCGTGGGCATGATCACGTTGACAGGGAGCGTCGGCGCGGGCCGGAAGGTGCTCGAATATTCCCAGGTCAATATCGCGAAGGTGGCGCTGGAACTCGGCGGCAAGACGCCGGCGATCATCGAGCCGGACGCCAATCTCGAACAGGCGGCGGCCGATATCGTGCGCTCCAAGACCACGAATTGCGGCCAGCTTTGCACCGCCGTCGAGCGCGTTTATGTGCACGAGGAAGTCGCGCCGAAGCTGATCGGGCTGTTGCGCAACCGCATGCGCGAGCGCCAGTGGGGCGATCGCAGCAGGAACCACGACTGGATGGGACCGCTGATCCACGACAACGCACGCCTGCACATTCACCAGATGGTGGCGCGTGCGATCGACGACGGGGCGGTGCTCGAGTGCGGCGGCGTGATTCCCGAGGGCAAGGGCTTCTTCTATCCGCCCACGCTCCTCACCGGATGCCGGCAGGAGATGGAGATCGTCCAGGAAGAGACGTTCGGGCCAGTGCTAGGCGTTGTGACCTACCGCACGCTCGATGAGGCGCTGGAGATGGCCAACGATCACCAGTTCGGGCTTGCCTCGATGATCTACAGCGAAAACCATCGAACGATCATGCGCGTAGCCAACGAGATCGAAGCGGGCGAATGCTACGTGAACCGTATTCCCGACGATCCGTATCAGGGCCACCACGGCGGCTGGAAACGTTCGGGCATCGGCGGCGACGATGGCCAGCACGGCATGCTCGCGTTCACGCAGACGCGTCTGGTTGTCGTGCCGTACTGAGGCAACGTCGAGATGGACTGAAAGGCTGGCCTGGCTGCACGGTTGCAAGGTGCGCCAGGTCCCGCGAATCGCATCAGGATATCGCTGCATATAGTTCGGAGTGCAAATCAGATAGCGGGTGAAGCATCTACCCGGGAAAACACGAGGTTGTCATGCAATACCGGTTCAGAAAACCGGATACAAGGCAGTTAAAAAAGGAGACGTCATGACAGTAACAATCGAATCGCCCGAGCAGACACTGGCGCAATCGCCTGCGACGGGTTCGCCGTTAGTCCGCTACTTTCAGCTGGCCGTCCTGACACTGGCCGCCGGCGCACTGTATCCGCTGCTGTACCTGCGCCAGAATTTCGAAAATACGCTGCTGCAGGCATTCCACATCAATTCCGACCAGCTTGGCGAGCTCTATTCGATCCTGGGCATCGTCTACGTGGTCACCTATATTCCCAGCGGTTGGCTTGCTGACCGCGTGAGCTCACGCTGGCTCGTCGTGTTCTCTCTTGGCGTAGTCGGTTTGCTCGGCCTGTGGTTCGCCACCTATCCTGAACCGTCGATGCTGCGCTGGATTTTTCTCGGTTGGGGTATCGCAGGGGGGCTGACGTTCTGGTCGGCGATCTTGCGCGCGGTGAAGCTGCTGGGTACCGCACAGGAGCAGGGCCGCTTTTTCGGAATCCTCGACGGTGGCCGCGGCCTCACCGAAGCGGTGCTCGCGTCAATCGCGGTGGCGATCTTTGCTCACTATGCGAGTCTTGCCCCGCAGCTTTCCCTGCGGCCCGTGATCCACATGTACGCGTATACGTGCCTCGGGATTGGCGTGCTTGCCGGGTTGATCCTGCCGAACGACCGGAACCGCACGCTTGAACCGGGTGATGCAGCGGGCGGCGCTTCGGCACTCGGTGACTTCGTCACGTTGATCCGCATTCCGGAGATCTGGCTCATCAGCCTGATCGTGCTTGCGGGCTATCAGTTGCTGTGGGCCACGTTCTCGTTCTCCAGTTACATTCAGGAGCACTTCTCCGCTTCCGCTGTGCTCGCTGGCGAGCTGACCGTCATCAAGCTGTGGATGCGCCCGATCGGCGCCATCGGCGGCGGCTTCCTCGGCGACCGGTTCTCCAACGTCAACGTGCTGGGCGGCGGCATGCTCGCGGCCGCGATTGCGTGGCTGCTGTTCGTGCTGGTGCCCGCGACGGTCCCCATGTGGCTGCTGGCTTGCTGCATTGTGGTGCTCGGCCTGATGACGTATTCGGTGCACGGGCTGTACTGGGCGATCATCGATCGTTGCCACGTGCCGGCGCGCGTGACCGGGCTCGCGATCGGAATCATTTCGATGATCGGCCTCTCGCCCGACGTGTTCCTGCCCATGATCAGCTCGGCCATCTCGCACCGTTTCCCTGGCGTGCTGGGCACGCAACTCTATTTCGCGTACATCGGCGCGTGCTGTCTTTTGGGCAGCGGCCTCGTGTATATCTTCAAGAAGCGCACCGAGCACTATCGTTTTCCGGGCCGGTAACACCCAGCGATCCCACTCTCCCAAGAAAGACTCATGAAAATCACCTCGCTTGAAACTTACGTCGTTGCCGTGCCGCCTCCGTACATTGGTGGGCGCTACTGGATCTTCGTGAAGCTGAAAACGGCCTGCGGCATCGAGGGCGTGGGCGAAGTCTACGCGGCAAGCTTCCATCCCGACGTGATGGAAAAGGCCATCGCCGACGTGTACGAGCGTTACCTCGAGAACCACGATCCGCACCATATCGAACGGTTCTTTCGCGAAGCCTATTCGAGCGGCTTCACGCAGCGTCCCGATGTGAGCATGATGGGAATCGTGAGCGGCCTGGAGATGGCGTGCTGGGACATCATCGGCAAGGCGGCGAACAAACCGGTCTACGAACTGATCGGCGGCAAGGTCAATGAGCGCCTGCGTTCCTATACCTACCTGTATCCGAAGAACGATGACGGCACGTACAGTCACGATTACGAGGACATCGAACCGTCGGTTCGGTGTGCAGAGGAATACGTGAAGCAGGGATTCACGGCGATCAAGTTCGATCCGGCCGGACCTTATACGGCCTATTGTGGGCACCAGCTCAGCCTGGAACTGCTCGAGCAGTCTGCTGCATTCTGCCGGCGCCTGCGTGAAGCGGTCGGCTCGAAGTGCGATCTCATCTTCGGTACGCACGGGCAGATGACGCCTTCGGCTGCGGTGCGGCTCGCCCGCTATATCGAGCCCTACGACCCGCTGTGGTTCGAAGAGCCCGTTCCGCCGGGGCAGTCCGAGGCGATGGGACGGGTCGCGCAGAAGACCAGCATTCCGGTTGCGACCGGCGAGCGCCTGACCACCAAGTACGAGTTCTTCGACGTGCTGCGCAACAATGCGGCCTCGATCCTGCAGATGAATCTCGGGCGCGTTGGCGGCATTCTCGAAGCGAAGAAGATCGCGAGTCTGGCCGAGGTCTACTACGCGCAGATCGCGCCTCACCTTTACAACGGTCCGATCGGCGCGGCCGCCAGTATTCAGCTCGGCGTGGCGTCGCCCAATTTTCTGATCCAGGAAAGCATCATGCGCTGGGAAGGCTTCCACGCCGAGATCCTGAAGAAGCCAATCGTTTGGGAAGACGGCTACATCATCCCGTCGAGCGAACCGGGTCTCGGCGTCGAACTCGACATGGAAGTCGTCAAGGCGAACATGCCGTACACGAGCCGACGGCTGCACCTCACCGTCTCGACGCAGCCGTTCGATGTGAAGGCCGGTCCGTCCGACAGCTGGAAAGCGCGCTACGCGGTCGACAAGGAATAGTGGCAATGGGTGCATCGATGTTCGACTACATCATCGTCGGGGGCGGCTCCGCTGGCTGTATCCTCGCGGACCGCCTGAGCGAGTCCGGCAAGTTCCGCGTGCTGCTGCTCGAGGCGGGCAGCGCGGACAAATCCATGTGGCTGCGCATGCCGCTCGGGTTCGCCAAGCTGTTCTATCACCCGAAATACAACTGGCGCTATCAGACGGCGCCGCAGCGTGAGCTGGCGGGCCAGCGCGTCTATACGCCCCGCGGCAAGGTGCTGGGTGGTTCCGGCGCGATCAACGCCATGATTTACGTGCGTGGCCAGCAACGGGATTTCGACGACTGGGCCGCGCAGGGCAATCCGGGCTGGGGCTGGGACGACGTGCTGCCCTGGTTCAAGCGGCTGGAATCGCACCACGCGGGCGATACCGAATGGCATAGCAGCAGCGGCAAGATTCGCATTACGCGCGACGCTGTCCACCCGATCTGCGAGTCGTTTTTCGAGGCATGCACGGCGCTGGGCCATCGCCGCAACGATGATTTCAATGGCGTGCGGCTCGAAGGCTTCGGCGTCTACGACATCAACACACGCGACGGGCAACGGGATTCATCGTGCACAGCCTACTTGCATCCCGCCATCAAGCGTTCGAATCTCGTGGTGCAGACCGATGCGCTCGTGGAGCGTGTCCTCTTCGACCGCGACCGGAAGGCGACCGGTGTCAATGTGCTGATCAGGGGCCATCGCCAGCATTTCGCCGCCCGTCGCGAAGTCATCCTTTGCGCTGGCGCGGTGGAGACGCCGAAGCTGCTGCAATGCTCGGGCGTGGGCGACGCGGAACTGCTACGGCGACACCAGATTCCGGTGGTCCATCATTCACCCGCGGTTGGCCAGAACCTGCAGGACCACCTGTGCGCGTCGTACTACTATCGCGCGAACTGTCCAACCGTGAACGACGAGGTACGCAGCCTGCCGCAGCAGGCGCGGGCCATGCTGCAGTACCTGTTCAGACGCAAGGGGATCTTTGCGACAACGGTCAAGGCCGGCGGCTTCCTGCGCACGAGCGGCGCGGAGAAAGCACCGAATGTGCAGTTGTACTTCAACCCGCTTTCCTATGTCCTGCCCGAATCGGGTGGCATGCCGCGCGTCGAGCCGTACTCCGGCTACACGATTTTTTTCGCACCGTGCAGACCGACCAGTCGTGGCTCCATCGCGTTGACCAGCGCCGACATTCACGCAGCGCCACACATCGATCCCAACTACCTGTCGACTGAGCACGATCAGGCCGAGGCGATTGCCGGCAGCCGGCTCGTGCGCGATCTTGCGGCAACGCCCTGGCTCAAAAGGATTACGGCCGAAGAAGTCCGTCCGGCCGAGGCGGTGTCCGACGACGCGAGCATGCTGCAGTTCTTTCGCGAGCAGAGCGGATCGATCTACCACCTCTGCGGTTCGTGCGCGATGGGCAGCGATACGCAACGCTCGGTCGTGAACGGCCAATTGCGGGTGCACGGCATGACGAACCTGCGTGTGGTGGATGCCTCGGTGTTCCCGAACATCACCTCGGGCAACATCAACGCACCGACGATGATGGTTGCGGAAAAGGCGGCAGACATGATTCTGGAGAGCGCGGCCGACTGAAACTGCCTGCGGGAGACGTTTTTTACAGGTTAAAAGATAATGCATAAAAATTCGAAACGAAATTTATTCGGCATGCTAACGGTATTGGCGGCGGGATTGCCTGTCACAAGCCATGCTCAGAGCAGCGTGACGCTATACGGAATCATCGACGGCGGCGTGACCTACTTGAGCAACTCGGGTGGCGCGCGCGTCGTGAAGTTCGATGATGGGGTGTCGTGGGGGAACCGCTGGGGCGTGAAAGGCACCGAGGATCTCGGCGGCGGACTGTCGGCAGTGTTCGTGCTCGAAAATGGTTTTCATCTGGGCAACGGCGCGCTCGCGCAGGGTGGCGCGGAATTCGGCCGGCAGGCGTATGTTGGACTGAGCAACGCCTGGGGCACGCTGTCGCTCGGCAACCAGTACGACATGACACGGGAGATCATGTCGAACTACAACATCTCCGGTTGGGCGAGCGGGTACGCGATTCACCAGGGCGACTTCGATCGCCTCAATGGCGACCGGCTGCCGAACTCGGTGAAGTTCGCCTCGAAGGAATTCGCGGGCTTTTCGTTCGGCGGCATGTACTCGTTCGGCGGAGTCGCGGGCGACTTCCACCAGAACAGCGCATGGAGCGCGGGCGCGCACTATGCGACTGGCCAGTTCACGATCGGCACGGCTTACACACAGCTGAACAACCCGCATGGCGTCTCCGCATTCGATCCCTACGCGATGATCGGAACGAAGACGTTTCTCGGCCAGCCGACGGTTAGCGTGGACCCGGCGACGGGTGCAGTCACCGATCTGTACGCGAACTCCGCGTTCCCGGTGGACCGGCAGAGCACGTTTGGCGTGGGTGCGAGCTACGCGTTCGACAAGGTGACGCTGATGGGCAACTTCACCTATACGACGATCAAGGCATTCGGCACCGAGTCGCACATGAAGGTTGCCGAAGGCGGCGCGAACTGGCAGGTTACGCCGGCGTTCAGCGCGATCGGCGGCTATCAGTACACGAACTTCGAGGGTCATCACTGGAACCAGCTATCCGCCGGGTTGCACTATCTGCTCTCCAAGCGAACCGATGTTTATCTGTCGGGCGACTGGCTGAAGGCATCGAGTGGCGTCGATGCGGTGATCGGCTACGCTTTCACGCCGTCGACAACGACGACCCAGGCCGATGTGCGCATCGGCATGCGGCATTCGTTCTGAACCGCTGTGCCAATCCAGCAGCCTCGTGGGACCAGGCCTTTGCCCGCTTCCGGCAAAGGCTTGGTCCCAGTTTGGCCAGTCCGGTCAATGCCGCTAGAATATTCGCCGATGAACGCGCCCGATCCATTGCCCGAAGAAAAATCGAAAGCCCCCGCCGTAGACGGGGCGCTCGACATTCTGGAAGCGCTAGTCCAGTCCACGTGGCCGCTCACGCTTTCGGAGATCGCGGAGCGCGTGAACCTCCCCGTTACGAGCTGCCACCGCATTCTCGGCACGCTGCTGCAGAGGGGGATGGTGGTGCGCGACCTGCAGCGCAGGAAGGCGTACTGCGCGGGCGCGAGGCTCTTCCAGATGGCGTCCGCCGCCTATCTGCAACAGCCGATTGTGCCGCTATTCCACCCAATCGCCGACGTTCTGAAAAACGAGTTGCACCAGGGCGTGAAACTGAGCGTGCAGGCGGGCTCGCACGCGCTCGTTGTCGCCCATGTTGCGTGGCCGTTCGCCGATACCTTCGGGGTCTATGTGGGCCTGTCCGACGTGCTGCATCGGTGCGCCGCCGGCAAAGCCATGATGAGCATGCTTCCCGTGAATGTGCAGAAGCACTACTGGAGCGAGTTCATCTCGGCACGTGCGCCGGATACGGCGTCTGCGCTCGCCGGCGTAGAGGCATGGATGCACGAGCTTGCTGAGATCAAGCGCGTCGGCTATGCGTTAACCCGCTCGGACATCGGTCCCAGTGTTTGCGAACTTGCGGCGCCGGTACTCAACCGCCGCGGCGAACCGCTGGCCGCCATGGGCGTGTCTTTCGCTGCACCGCACGACGTGCGCAGTTATGTCACGCCGCTGATCCAGGCGACCTGGCAACTATCGTCGCGACTTGGATAGCGATCGGCGGCAGCGCCCTCACTCCACACTCTCCCCCCGCCCTTTATGCTGCGCGGCCAGCCTTTCCTGATGCGTCGGCGGCACCGGATCGTAGTGGCTCAGCTGAATACTGTAATTCCCATGCCCGCCCGCGAGCGAATTCAGCCGCGACTGATAGTCGTTGAGTTCGGCCAGCGGCACCTTCCCCGCAATGACCATGGCCTGCCCGCCCATCGTGCGCGTGCCGTGCACCTGCCCGCGCCGCGAGGAAAGATCGCCGATGATGTCACCCATCGCGGCCTCGGGCGTCATCACCTCGATGTCGACAATCGGTTCGAGCACAATAGGCTGTGCCTTCAAAACCGCATCGATAAACGCCTTGCGCCCCGCGGTAACGAACGCCACTTCCTTCGAATCCACCGGATGGTGCTTGCCGTCGTACACGATCACGCGCACGTCCTGCATGGGAAAACCCGCGAGCGGTCCGCTGTCGATCACCTGCAAGATGCCTTTTTCCACCGCTGGCATGAACTGCGAAGGAATCGCGCCGCCTTTCACGGCATCCACGAATTCGAAGCCCGCACCGCGCGGCAACGGCTCGACACGCAGCATGACCTCGCCGAACTGCCCCGCGCCGCCGGTCTGCTTCTTGTGGCGGCAATGACCCTCGGCTTTGCCGCCAATCGTCTCGCGCCATGCGATCGTAGGCGGCCGTGTCACCACTTCGAGTTTGTACTGATCGGTTAGCCGCTCCAGCATGTAGCGCAAATGCAGCTCGCCGAGCCCGCGTACAACGGTCTCGTTGGTGCCCTCGGGGTGATCGATCTGCAGGCAAGGGTCTTCCGCCGCGAGCTTTTGCAGCACTTCCCACACGCGCTGCTCGTTGCCGGGGCGCGCGGGCTCGATAGCGAGACCGTAAATCGGATTCGGAAACGCAGGCGGTGTGAGGTGGATGTTGCCGTCTTCGGGGGCGTCGTGCAGCACGGCGTCGAAGCCGATATCGTCGGCCTTCGCCACCGCGCAGATATTGCCTGGCCCCGCGCGTTGGACTTCCGTATGCTCTTTACCCTGCAGCATGAGCAGATGCGCCACCTTGAACGGCTGCCGCGCGTTGCCGATATAGAGCTGGCTGTCACGCGTCACCGTGCCCTGATGAATGCGAAACACGGCCACCTTGCCGATATACGGGTCCATCACGATCTTGAACACATGCGCGAGCACGTGTTTATCGGCGTCCGGTTCGGCGCGTACGGGCTCCTTGCCTTCCTTGCCGTCCACCTCGCGGTAAAAGAGCGGCGGATTGCCTTCGGTGACATTGGGCAGAAGTTTCACGAACACGTCGAGCAGTTGCGCGATGCCCGCGCCCGTCGCGGTAGAGGTGAAGCACACCGGCACGAGGTGCCCTTCGCGCAACGCGCGTTCGAACGGCGCGTGCAATTGCTCGGGGCTGATCGCTTCGCCTTGTTCGAGGTACAGCTCCATCAACTCGGGATCGAGTTCGATCACCTGGTCGATGAGCGCATTGTGCGCGGCTTCCACCGAATAAAAATCGGCTTCGCCCACAGGGTTGAAAAAGCAGTCCACCACTTCACGTCCGCCTTGCGCGGGCAGATTGATCGGCAAACACGTCTTGCCGAAGGTCTCCTGTATCTGCGCGAGCAGTCCAGGCAAATCGACCTTTTCCGCGTCGATGCCGTTCACGACGATCATCCGGCACAGCTTGCGCTGCTGCGCATACGCCATCATGCGCGTCGTGGACATTTCGATGCCGGTGCGCGCGTTGATGACGATGGCCGCCGTTTCCACCGCGGGCAGCGCGCTCATCGACATGCCGGCGAAGTCGGGGTAGCCGGGCGTGTCGAGCAGGTAGATGCGCGTGCCCTGGTGGTCCAGGTGGGCGATGGCGGAATTGAGGGAGTGGTGGTACTTGCGTTCGAGGGGATCGAAATCGCAGAGGGCGGTGCCGCGATTCACGCTGCCTGGCGCGTGCAGCGCGCCGCCCTGGTGCAGGAGCGCTTCGGCAAGCGAGGTCTTGCCGCAGCCGGCATGGCCGACCAGAGCGATCGTGCGGATGGCTTCGGGACTGTAATCCATGGCCGCCGTCGTCCGTTAGTGGATGTTCGGCAATTATTGGCGATATTTCCACGCTCTGCCAATCCCATGCTCAAAAGAAGCGTGCACGAGCGCGCTGAGCGCGAACCCGCTTTTTTCGCTGCGCTGCAATATTCAGGTGAACTGCAGAAGGCGTTGGATGCCTGAAACTGAGGGGACGGATCACTCAGGATTCACGCGGCGTACTGAGCCGCTCGATTAGCGCGTTGAGCAACTCGATCGGCAACGGGAAGACGATGGTGGAATTCTTGTCGGCGGCGATGGTGGTAAGCGTCTGCAGATACCGCAGTTGCATGGCCTGCGGCTGCTTCGCGAGACATTGCGCGGCCTGCAGCAATTTTTCGGACGCCTGCAGTTCGCCTTCCGCGTGAATCACTTTTGCGCGGCGCTCGCGTTCGGCTTCGGCCTGGCGCGCGATCGCCCGGATCATCGTTTCGTTGAGGTCCACGTGCTTGATCTCGACGTTCGACACCTTGATGCCCCACGCGTCCGTTTGCGCGTCGAGCGTTTTCTGGATGTCGGCGTTGAGTTGCTCGCGCTCGGCGAGCAGGGCGTCGAGTTCGTGTTTGCCGAGCACGGCGCGCAGCGTGGTTTGCGCAAGCTGGCTCGTCGCCTCGACATAGCGCGCGACCTGAATCACGGCCTTTTCCGGGTCCACCACGCGAAAATAGACCACGGCGTTCACCTTCACGGAAACGTTGTCGCGTGTGATGACGTCTTGCGAAGGCACGTCGAACACCACGGTGCGCAGGTCGATACGCACGGCCACCTGCACGACGGGAATGATGAGCACGAGGCCCGGCCCCTTGACCTTCCAGAAGCGCCCGAGCATGAACACGACGCCGCGTTCGTACTCCTTGAAGATGCGGATGGACGATAACGCGATCAGCACCACCAGCGCGATCAGAAGACCTGTGAAGCCGAACGTGAAGCCGATCATGAAGGTTCTCCCTGGCTGTTTGCCGTGTCGTGCGCCTTGTCGTGCGCGTGCACCGCGCCGTGCAGCGGGGTGACGGTGAGCGTGAGACCGCTGCGCGAGTTCACGCGCACGCGGCTGCCGGCGGCCAGCGGCGTGGCGCAGGCCACGCGCCAGCGCTCGCCATGCACGCGCGCCCAGCCCGTGGACAATGCCGTGTGGCCGGGCCGCGAATCGGGATGCAGGCCCTCGTCGATCACTTCGCCGATGGCGCCCACCATGGCCTCCGCGCCGGTCACCACGGGGCGACGCCGCGCGCGCAGGGCCACGCTGGACACGGTGGCGACGAACGCCGCGCCGCCGAGCGCGAGGCCCGCAATGAGCGGCAAGGGAATGCCGTAGCCGGGCTCGCCGGTGTCCATCAGCATGAGCGCGCCGATGGCGAACGCCACGATGCCGCCAAAGCCCAGCACGCCAAACGTCGGCAAGAAGGCTTCCGCGATTAGACACGCGAGTCCGAGCAGCACGAGCCCGAGGCCCGCGTAGTTCACGGGCAGCAATTGCATGGCGAACAGACCCACGAGCAGGCAGATCGCCCCCGCCACGCCGGGCAGCACGAAGCCGGGGTTGGCGAATTCGAAGAAGAGCCCGTACACGCCGATAGTCAGCAGAATCAGCGCGACGTTCGGGTCGGCGATGATGGCGAGGAAGCGGTTGCGCCAGTCGGGCGCGACGGTTTCCAGCGGCGCGTGCGCGGTGGCGAGGCGCAGCGTGCCCGCCGTGGTCGTGACGGTGCGGCCGTCGAGCTGGCGCGCGAGATCGGCGGGGTCCTGCGCGATCAGGTCGATCACGTGCTGGTCGCGCGCCTCTTCGTCGGAGAGGCTCACCGCCTCGCGCACCGCGCGCTCGCCCCACGCCACGTTGCGTCCGCGCAGTTGCGCGAGGCCGCGAATGTAGGCGGCGGAGTCGTGCATGACCTTGCGGGCTTCCGTCGATGCGTTGTCGTCGGCGCGCGGCACCGAGGCGCCGGAAGCGGCCTCCGGGAGGCCTGCGGGACCACCCATGGGCCCACCGGCGGGGCCGCCGCCGCCCACGCCAAGCTGCACCGGCGAAGCCGCGCCGAGATTGGTCCCCGGCGCCATGGCCGCGAAATGGCTTGCATAGACGATATAGGTGCCCGCGCTCGCGGCGCGTGCGCCGCCGGGCGCGACGAACGCCGCGACCGGCACCGGGGAGGCCAGGATCGCCTTGATGATCTGCCGCATCGAGGTGTCGAGGCCGCCGGGCGTATCCAGTTCGAGGATCGCCAGCGGCGCGCGCTCGCGCGCAGCGCGTTCCAGCGAACGGACGATGAAATCGGCGCTGGCGGGTCCGATCGCCCCGTTCACGGTCATCACGACGACAGGCGGATTCGCTGCAGCGAAGGCCGCTGGCAACGCGACCGCGGCCGCCAGCGCGGCCCACGCAAGCAGCAACGCGACGAACACAACGGCGCGAGCAAGCCGCGCCGGGAACGGATGGTGCGGATGAGCGGGCGGAGCGTCGTGCACCGCGGCATGCGAGGGGCGATGATCGCGCATCGGGCGTCCGGAGCATGGCGCACGCTGGCGCAGGTTCCGGTTCACGGATGGGGCAAGAGCCGATACCTCAAGATTAGGCGCTTTCCGCGCAAAGCGCGAACCGGCCCGAACGGCTGGAATGAATGGCCGGAAAGCGCGCCGAACGTTGCGCCGCACACTTATTCCACCACTCCAGAAGCAATGGAGGAATCGAGATTTGGCGCGCCGGGCTTCGTGGCTAACATTGCACTCCCTTACAAGCAGCGCACGAGAACAATGAAAAAAGCCAACCGGTCGACGCAAGCTCCCCGTATCCGCATCGCATGCGCCCTTGTCGCCAGCGTTGTCGCGCTCGCCTCGTGCGGCGGCACAAACAGCGGCGGTTCGCCCGTGGCGAGCGCCGCCATCACGCACAAGCAGCCCAATATCCTCTACATCATGGCGGACGATCTGGGCTACTCGGACATTCATGCGTTCGGCGGCGAGATCAACACGCCGAACCTCGACGCGCTCGTGCAGTCGGGCCGCATCCTCACGAATCATCACGCGGGTACGGTGTGCGCGATTACGCGCTCGATGCTGATTTCGGGCACCGACCATCACCTCGTGGGCGAGGGCACCATGGGCGTGCCCACCGACGAGCGGCGCGGCCTGCCCGGTTACGAAGGCTATCTCAACGACCGCGCGCTTTCGGTTGCGCAACTGCTCAAGGACGCCGGGTATCACACGTACATGGCGGGCAAGTGGCATCTCGGCTCGGGTATCGTTGGGAGTGCTACGGGTAGCGGACAAACGCCGGATCAATGGGGCTTCGAGCATAGCTACGCGCTGCTGGGGGGCGCCGCGACCAATCACTTCGCGCACGAACTCGCGGGCTCGACGAACTACACCGAAGACGGCCAGTACGTGCAGCCCGGACAACCGGGCCAGCCCGGCGGCGCGGGCGGCAATCCGGCTGTGTTCTACTCCACGAACTTCTACACGCAGAAGCTCATCGCGTACATCGACTCAAACAAGGGTGACGGCAAACCGTTCTTCGCCTACGCCGCCTATACGTCGCCGCACTGGCCGCTCCAGGTGCCGGACCCCTGGCTGCACAAATACGCGGGCGTGTACGACGCAGGCTACGACGCCATTCGCAACGCGCGCATTGCGCGGCAGAAGGCGCTCGGCCTCATTCCCGCCGATTTCACGCCGTTCGAAGGCTTGCCCGAAACGCTCACCCGCTCGCCCGCCACGGCCAACAACGGCACGGCGAACGCGAAGTACATCAGCGCCGTGCATCCGGCCTCCGAGGGCTACGCCGATTACGGCCAGGGCAACGTCGACAAGGCGTGGGCCAGCCTTTCCGCGGACGAGCGCAAGGCGCAGGCGCGCTACATGGAGATCTATGCGGGCATGGTCGAGAATCTCGACTACAACATCGGACTCCTGATCCAGCATTTGAAGGACATTGGCGAATACGACAATACCTTCATCATGTTCCAGTCCGACAACGGCGCGGAAGGCTGGCCGATCGACTCGGGCGCCGACCCCACCGCCACCGATACGGCGAACGCCCAGGAGCCCGTGTATTCGTCGCTCGGCACGGACAACGGTCTACAGAACGCAAAGCGCCTGCAGTATGGCCTGCGCTGGGCCGAAGTGAGCGCCACGCCGCTGCGCCTCACGAAGGGCTATTCGGCGGAGGGCGGCGTGTCGGTGCCGGCCATCGTTCATTTGCCGGGGCAGGCTACGCAGTTGCCGTCGCTTGGCATCTTCACGCACGTCACCGACAACACGGCCACTTTCCTCGACGTGGCCGGCGTCACGCCGCCGAACCAGGCCGCGCCCGCGCTCATCAACACGCTCACGGGCGTGGACCAGAACAAGGGAAAGGTGGTCTACAACAACCGCTATGTATATCCGGTAACAGGAAAGTCGTTGCTTGCGCAACTGAATGGCAAGACGACTGCGGAAGCGCACACGGAAGCGTTCGGCGACGAAGCCTATGGCCGTGCGTATCTGCGCAGCGCGGATGGCCGCTGGAAGGCCTTGTGGACGGAGCCGCCGCTCGGCCCCATGGACGGCCACTGGCAGCTCTACGACCTCACGAAGGACCGCGGCGAAACCACGGATGTCTCGACGCAGAATCCCTCGGTGATCCAGAGCCTCGTGAACCAGTGGAACACGTATATGAGCAACGTGGGCGGCGTCGAACCGTTGCGTCCGCAAGGTTATTACTAAGGGCGCGGCCATGCGGTATCGACTGACACTCGCGGCGCTGGCGGTGACGGCGTTCGCTGTGGCGTTCGCGGCATCGAGCGCCTCGACACTCACGTCGTCTGCCGACGGCTTCGATTCGCTCAACCGCGGCCGCCCGCTCGCGCCGCTCGGCAACGAGCGTCAGTGCGAGCGCTATTCGGGGCTGCCTGCCAATTGGGGCAGCGACCGCAAGGCGGGCATGGTGCATCTGCAAGGCGGTTCGTTCGTGTTCGGCAGCACGGCGGGCTACCCGGACGAGCGACCCGTACCCGGTGGCGGCAAAACGCGCGTGGCGGGCTTCTGGATCGACCAGACCGATGTGACGGTGGCGCAGTTCGCGGCGTTCGTCGAAGCCACGCACTACGTGAGCGAAGCGGAGCAGCAGGGGGGCGCGGCGGTGTTTCGCGTGCCCACGGCCGAGCAGATGAATGCGCGCGATCTCGCCTGGTGGTCGTGGGTGCCGGGTGCGTCCTGGCGGCATCCGCAGGGGCCGGGCAGCGACGTGGACGGCCGGGGCAACCTGCCCGTCACGCTCGTGACGCTGCGCGACGCGCTCGCCTACGCGCACTGGCTGGGCCGCGACCTGCCGACGGAGGCCGAGTGGGAATATGCGGGCAAGGCGGGCCGCGAGGGCGCGGATCTCGACACCGCACCCACCGACGCCAACGGCAAGCCCACGGCGAACTACTGGCAGGGCGTCTTTCCGGTACTCAACACCGCCGAGGACGGCCACGCAGGCCTCGCTCCTGTGGGCTGCTACGCGGCCAATGCGTTTCGCCTCTACGACATGATCGGCAATGCCTGGGAATGGACGCGCGACGCGTACACCGGGCCGCATCAACCGCACACCAATGGCGACACGGCGGCGGTGGCGCCCGCGGGGCGGCGGCACGACACGCTCATGGTCATCAAGGGCGGCTCGTTCCTGTGCGCGCGCGACTATTGCGTGCGCTATCGGGCGTCGTCGCGGGAACAGCAGGAGGCCGATCTCGCGGCTTCGCATATTGGCTTTCGCACGATTTTGAGGGACGCGTCATGAGCGTGAGACGCAGGTCGCTGGCCGCATGGCTGCTTGCCGTAGCGCTGAGCGGCATGGCGCACGCGGCGCCCGATCCAGTCCGCGTGGGCGTGACGCGCGGCGCGCACGCCGAGATCATGGGCGAGGTGCAACGTACGGCGGCGGCGCGCGGCCTGACGCTCGACGTCGTCGTGTTCGACGACGCCGGGGCGATCGACGGCGCGCTGGCGGCGGGCCGCATCGACGCGGCGAGCTTCGAGGACGAAGCGGACGTGGCCGCCGCGCGCCGCGCGCATGGCTATGCGATTGCGGCCATCGCGCCTACGGTCGCGCTGCCGATGGCGTTGTACTCACGCAAACTGCCGAGCCTCAATCAACTGCGCCCCGGCTCGACAATCGCGATTCCCGACGACGCGCGCGGCATGGCCCGCGCGCTGATCCTGCTGCAGAACTACACGCTGGTGACGCTACGCGAAAGCGCCGGGCTGCACGCCACGACGGCGGATATCACGGGCAACCGGCTGCACCTCAAGATCGTCCGCGTGCCTCACGCGCGGCTCGCGCGTGCGCTCGACACAGCGGCCTTCGTGGCGATGGAGAACGACGACGCGGCGCGCGCCGGGCTGCAGCCGGCGCGCGACAGCATCGGCATCGAAGACGCACGCTCGCCTTACGCCGACGTGCTCGCCGTGCGCGACGCGGACCGGACGCAGCCCTGGGCGCGCGAACTGGTGGCCGCGTACCACTCGAACGAGGTCGCGCACTTCATCCTCACCCGCTACCAGGACTCGGTGCGGCGGCCATGGTAGGACCCGCGCACTATGCGGAGCACTACGCGCTCGCGTGCACGGCGTGCGGGAAATGCTGCAACAGCCCGCCGTCGATGTCGCTGGCGGAATTGCTACGGCATGGGGAGCGCTTCGTGGGGTGTCTTGCGATCGGGCGTCAGCCGGCACACCGCGCGGGCGAGCACACACTGGACGCCGCCGACGCAGCTGCGATCGACGAACTCTCGCAGGCCCTTTTCCACCGCAGCGCCGCATTCGGCAGCGACTGGATCGTGCTGACGCTACAAGGGTACGACTATCCGTCGCTCGGCCGCTGCCCGGCGTTGGCCGACGACGGGCGCTGCACGCTGCACGAAACCGGCAAGCCCGCCATGTGCGCGGCGGTGCCGCTCGATCCGCTATGGCCGGATCGTCTGCAAACGCGGGTGCTGGAAGGAAGGCGCGAAAGCGCGCAATGGCTCGGTGCGGATTGCATCCGCACGACGGCGACGGCGACCGCGGGCGCGACGCCGCTGGTGCATGAAGGCAAGGTGGCAGATGCTGAAGCGCTAACGCGCTTTCGCGGGGCGCTGGCATTCGAGCGCGGCATTTGGCGCGACGCTGTGTTCGCCTCGCTGCACGAGGCGGCCGCGGACCTGCGCGACGCGCTGGCCCGGCTTGGTGCGGGCGGACATCTGACGGTTTCGCTCGCCCCGGCGCTCATGGCGGCGGCGCGTGTGTCCGCGCGCTGCCGCGAGCTTTGCGTGGCGTACATCGACAACCAGATCGCGCTGATCGAGCGCACGGTGGAAGCGGCACTAGCCCGGCGCCGTCTGGACGACCGGCCGGTTACGCGTGAACTGCGTGGCTTTGCGCAAGCCTATGCCGGCGCGCGCGAACTTCTGGCGGCACCAGGATGGCGGCACGATGCGGCGCGCGCGGATGCCCCCGAAATCGAGGCCTGGCTGGGCGCCGCATAAAACCCGACCGCTCGGTGCGGTCGCGTGTTGCTACTCGTCCCCCGCTAGTGCGGGCAGGGACGCTACTACAGTCAGGCGCGGATTAGTACCAGCGGCGCTGAGCTTCTGCGAGCAGTTCGCAGTATTCGAGGTGACGGTCCAGCGCTTCGGCGCCGAGACGACGCAGTGCAGCCAGGGCTTGAGTCAGCTTTTCGACGATTGCACCCATGATTTCCTCTTTGCTAGGGTTAGTGCCTAAGGGATAACCCTTATTATAAGGATCTCGGGACAGAATGCAAGCCTCGAGGCCGCTAAGTGTGCAGTGCAGCAACACTTTTGATTTGCCCCTTATTGACGTGTCAGCGGATGGCGGGCGCGCGGCCCGGTGGCTTCTTGTATCGCACTGTGTCTGGCCAGCCGTCCGACAAGCGCGCTTGCAAAAACGCTCGCGCGCGCAAACAAGCCAGATACGTCGCGGCGTTCAAATGTCTCCTACGCAAGGTTGATACACAACAGTGCGCAACCACTCACCCAACGTCAGGAGAAACACCATGAAGCTCGCACAATCGCTCGCCGCCGCCGCGCTTACCGCCCTCGTCGCCGTTCCCGCGCTCTCGTTCGCCCAGTCGAGCCAACCGGTCACCCGCGCCGAAGTAAAGGCAGAACTCGTGCAACTCCAGAAGGCGGGCTACAACCCGGCCAGCGACAACACGCAATACCCCGCGAACCTGCAAGCCGCGCTCTCGCGCGTGAGCGCAGAGAATGGCGCAGCGGCGTCGGCATTCGGCGGGACGGTTGAGGGGGCTTCCGCGGCTGGCAGCCGTATGCACGTTCGCGCGGTATCGAATGCCTCCGGTGCGAATGCGGCGGATCAGGATGTCGTTGGCCTCGAACCGATCTACGCTCACTCGTAATGCGCGCGGCATCATGCCGCGAAGTTTGCCGCGCACCGGCGAGCTTCGCGGCTTTGCCGCGTCCATGCCTGATCCGCTTGTTTCCGCTTCTCACCAATCGCTCGCCTTCCTGCTGATACCATGTGCTCGCGTGCCCGCGCGGCACGCGCGAACGCGACGCGTTCGACTTCAAGACGCATCCCTGCGCGTCAACGCGCAATGCGCGCATACCCCCGAAGCTCGCACGAGGTCAACATGCCGGGAACCCAGACCCCCCCTTCCGCTCGCCCACGCATGATCCTGTTCAGCGCGCGCCAGTACGACGTCGATACGTTTGCCGAGGCGAACGCCGCTTTCCAGTTTGCGTTGCACTACCAGGAATCGCACCTCGACGCCGAGACCGCTGTACTCGCCGACGGCTACGACGTGGTGTGTCCGTTCGTCAACGATACGCTCGACGCCGCCACGCTCGAGCGCCTCCACAAGGGCGGCACGCGGCTCGTGGCGCTGCGCTCGGCCGGCTTCAATCACGTCGATCTCGCGGCGGCGCAGCGTCTTGGCATCGCCGTCGCGAGAGTGCCGGCGTACTCGCCGCATGCGGTGGCCGAGCATGCCGTCGGGCTGATCCTCGCGCTCAACCGCAAGTTGCCGCGCGCCGTGTCGCGCACGCGCGAAGGCGACTTCTCGCTCGCGGGGCTGCTCGGTTTCGATCTGCATGGGAAGGCGGCCGGCGTGGTCGGCATGGGCATGATCGGCCGGTGTTTTGCGCGCATCATGGCGGGCTTCGGCATGCAGGTGCTCGCGCATGACCCGGGCACGCCGGCCGCAGATATGCTCGCGCTCGGCGTGCGCTATGTGCCGCTCGACACGCTGCTCGCGCAGTCGGACGTGGTGAGCCTGCATTGCCCGCTCGTGCCCGCCACGCGTCATTTGATCGATCGCCACGCGCTCGCGAAGATGAAGCGCGGCGCCATGCTCATCAACACCGGGCGCGGCGGCCTGGTGGAAAGCAGCGCGCTCGTGGATGCGCTCAAGAGCGGCCAGCTCGGTCATCTCGGCCTCGATGTGTACGAGGAAGAAGGCGGCCTGTTCTTCGAGGACCATTCGGATGTGCCACTGCAGGACGACGTGCTCGCGCGTCTCCTGATGTTTCCGAACGTGATTGTCACGTCGCACCAGGCGTTCTTCACGCGCGAGGCGATGAGCGAGATTGCACAAACCACGCTGCGCAACGTGGAAGCCTGGCGTAACGGCTCGCCTGGCAACCTCGTGGACGCGCGGCACGGCTAAACCTCAAAACAAAACGCAAAAAGCCAAGCGGGGCGTGCACTCAGCCGCCCCGCTTTTTTTACCGCTACGCGATCACGCCTCGACGACGGTTAGCGTGACGTCGATGTTGCCGCGCGTCGCCTTCGAATACGGGCAGATCTGATGGGCCGTTTCGACGATGCGCTGCGCCAGCTCGCGATCCACGCCGGGCAGCGTCACGTTCAGACGGCCGCGCAGCTTGAAGGCGTCGTCGGCGTTGACGAGGTCGATCTCGGCGTCGACCGCCACGTCGCGCGGCAGCGTCGTGCCGAGCTTCGTGGCGGCGCGGCCCATCGCGCCGATGAAGCACGCCGACCAGCCCGCCGCGAACATCTGCTCAGGGTTCGTGCCCGGCGCGCTCGAACCGGGCGGCGAAAGCTTCACGTCCAGACGTCCGTCTTCGCTGCGCGCCGCGCCGTCGCGGCCGCCGGTGGTGTGGGTCTTGCCGGTGTACAGCACTTTTTCTGCCTGAGTCATGGTGTCGATTTCCTGAGGTGGGTGTCGTGAGTCGGGTTACAAGCGTCTGATGCAGCTGGCGTGATTAGCTGCCGCGATACAGCTGCTGGATCGCAGCGAGCTGGCCGTCGTGCTGCGCCTGGATCAGTTCCTGGCGAACCTGCGCACGCGTGACCTTGGCGTTGACCGTATTGCTGGCGGCCGTCCATGCCTGGGTTTGTGCAACCGTGGTTTGCGCTGCGCTCGACTGAGCGGGCATCGCGGCGAACACCGGCGTGGCGGCGAGGACTGCGGCGCTGGCGGCAAAGGCGAGGGCGAGTTTCGATGCGTTCATGACTTTCTCCTGGGAAGGGTTTGGAAATCCGTCCGGGTCATCAGCAAGTTCCGGCGTTGATGCATTACAACCGCCGGACGTATCTGCCATGTTTCATGAACGCCGCGTTTTGCAAGGGTATGTGTCTGTTCAAGGCGCTTATACATTGCGATACAAACCCGCTGCTCGTTCAATCCCACTCTCATCGCGACCGATCCCGCCTCGCCGACGTTTTTTGATTCGTTTTGTGTCCGCGCTCGCAGCAGACACATTGGGATACATGGCGCTTTTCCTGCTCGGATATAAATTCACCGGGGCGTTTTGCCTGCCGCCGCGAGCGCGATCGACCGATCTGCTGCCGCGGGCTAATCAACGAGGCCAAGCCGTTCGGGCGCGGCCTGCCTGCACAACAAGGAGAAGTGGTCATGTCAGATCCCGTCAACGTCCGTCGCCGTCGTCTTCTCGGCACGTCGCTTGCCGGCCTCACGCTCGCGGACTTCGCATTCGGCGGTCTCGCGCACGCGCAGTCGGCTGGCGCTACGGAAGGCAACACGCGCACGGGCAACGGCGTATCGTTCGGCCAGATCAAGCAGATCAACGCGGGCCTGCTCAATGTGGGCTACGCCGAAGCGGGACCGAAGAGTGGCCCGGTGGTGATCCTGCTGCACGGCTGGCCGTACGACATCCATAGCTATGTCGAGGTCGCGCCGATGCTGGCCGCCTCGGGCTATCGCGTGATCGTGCCGTATCTGCGTGGCTATGGCAGCACGCGCATTCTCGCGGACGACACGCCGCGCAACGGTCAGCAGGCCGTCACCGCGGTCGATCTCGTCGCGTTCATGGATGCCATGAAGATCGATCAGGCCATTCTGGGCGGCTACGACTGGGGCGCGCGCACGGCGAACATCGTCGCGGCGCTGTGGCCGGAACGCGTGAAGGGGATGGTCTCGGTTAGCGGCTATCTGATCGGCAGCCAGGAGGCGAACCGCAAGCCGCTGCCGCCGCAAGCCGAGCTGCAGTGGTGGTACCAGTTCTACTTCTCGACCGAACGTGGCGCGCAGGGTTACGCCGCGAATCGCGACGCGTTCAACAAGTTGATCTGGCAACTTGCCTCGCCGAAGTGGAACTTCGACGACGCGACCTACGAGCGCAGCGCAGCCTCGTTCCAGAATCCCGACCACGTCGCCATCGTGATCTCCAACTACCGCTGGCGCCTCGGGCTCGTGCAGGGCGAATCGAAGTACGACAGTCTCGAGCAGCGACTCGCCGCCGCGCCGGCCATTACCGTGCCGACCATTACGATGGAAGGCGACGCCAACGGTGCGCCGCATCCCGCGCCGGCCGCCTACGCGAAGAAGTTCACGGGCAAGTATCTGCATCGCACGATCGACGGCGGCATTGGCCACAATCTCCCGCAGGAAGCGCCCAAGGAGTTCGCGCAGGCCATCCTGCAAGTCACGCATCTGTGATCGGGGGCCGCGATGCGAACACGTTCTTTCAGGTATCGCGCGCTCCTCGCGGGCGCGCTGCTCGCGAGTCTGGCGCAAGGTTCCGCCGCATGGGCCCAGCAAGTCGCCCACGCCCAGACGCCAGCGCCGGGCGAGACTTCGCCGATTTACGGCGTGACGATTCCACCCGGCTACCGCAAGTGGGAAATGATCGCGCCGGCCGAGGAGGCCGCGCCACTCGACGAACTGCGCGTGGTGCTCGGCAATCCGGTTGCGATCAAGGCCATCGAGAATGCGACGCTGCCGTATCCGGACGGCACGATCCTCGTGAAGCTTGCGTACAAGCGTAAGCAGTCCGATGATTTCGCCCCGGCCACCGTGCCGGGCCAGCACACGACCGTGCAGGTCATGGTGAAGGACTCGCGCCGCTACGCGTCAACGGGCGGCTGGGGGTACGGGCGATTCGTCAATGGCGTGCCTGCCGACCTGGCGCAGCATCAAACCTGCTTTGCGTGCCACGCTTCGAAGGTGAAGGATCGCGACTACGTGTTTACGCGCTTCGCGCCTTGATGGGATGCAGGGGCTCGAGCCGCACGTTCGGTGACATAATTCGCAGTTGTCGCCAAACCGATCGGGAGAGCCCCCATGCAGCGGACATACCGCGGAAGTTGTCATTGCCAGTCGATACAGTTCGAAGCCCTGATCGATTTCAGCAAGGGCACGGGAAAATGCAACTGCAGCTTCTGCGGAAAACTCCGGCTCTGGCTAGTGCAGGTTCGCCCGGAAGACTTCGTGCTACTTTCGGGCGCAAGCGAACTCACGCACTACGAAGGGAAAAACCCGGTCGCCCATCATCCGTTTTGCAAACACTGCGGCGTGCACGTATTCGATCGCGTCGATATGCCTAACGGCACGGGCTATCCGTACATCAACGTGAATATCATGTGCATCGACGACTTCGACCTGAACGAAGCGTTGAATGCACCGATTTCCTATGCCAACGGTCTCGCGAACGACTGGGGCAATCCGCCTGCGGAAACGCGGTATCTTTGAAGTGACTTGGGTTTAAGGCGCGCGTCCCGAATATTGAGCAATGGCGGGATCGCGCGCGTCGAGTTGATGTCGCTCAGACGTGAACTGAACGAATCCGGCATGGAACCGTGAAGGGTCGTCGAGCGTTCCCGCGTAGATCGTCACGATATCCGGCGCATGCTGGGGTGTGCCAAAGAGCAGGCTGCCGCAGTGCGCACACGAATTGCGCGTGGTCGGCATGCCGCTGCCGCCGGTTATCGTGTAAGACCGGATTTCGCCTTCGAACGAGAATTCGGCGGCGCTCACGACAACGACCGGCAAACCGCCCGATCCCGACGCGCGCTGGCAATCGCGGCAGTGACAAATGAGCTGTGCCAGCGCGGCACCGCGAGCGTGGTATTGCACCGCGCCACACAGGCAGCGGCCTTTCCAGGCATTCGACATTAGTCTGCTTCCTTGTTCGGGTACTCGCGAAATAATGCATCGTACGCGTATAGTCGCTCACGCCACTCGAGAACGAGCAGGGAAAGCATGGCGCAAAACATCTACGACGATCCAGAATTCTTCGCAGGCTACAGCCAGATTCCGCGCCAGGCGCCAGGGCTCGAAGGCGCGCCCGAATGGCCCGCCATTCGCGCATTGCTGCCGGACCTGCGCGGCAAACGCGTGGCCGATTTCGGACGCCTCGTGCGCACGCTGCGCGGCGCGCTCGCGAGCGCGGGTCAACTGGTGTTCACGATCGAGCATCCGGTCTACATGGCGGCGGCGAATCCGCACTGGATCAGCGGCGAGACGGCCGGCCAGCGCGGCCGCAAGACATGGCCCGTCAACGGCTACGCGATAGAGGGCGAACGCCGCACCGACTGGTTCGTCAAGGGCGTGCTGAAATACCATCGAACGCTGGGCACCACGCTGAACACGCTGATCGATGCGGGGTTTCGCATCCAGCGCGTGAATGAATTCGCGCCGACGCCGGAGCAGGTTCGGCAAACGCCGTCATTGGCGGAGGAACTCGAGCGCCCGATGCTGCTGCTGATCTCGGCAACGACGTAGCGCTTGTGATCGCCGCCGCCCCGGAACCGGGAGCGGCGGCGCGAGTCGATCATCCTTGCTTGCCCTGAATACCCAGCAGGTCGCGAACCTTCTGTTCGGTCTGCGCGTAATCCCCTTCGCCGAAGTGCGTATAAACGAGCTTGCCGTTCTGGTCGATGAGATACACCGCCGGCCAGTACTGGTTGCCGTAGGCATTCCACGTTGCGTAGCCATTGTCCTGTGCGACCGGGTACGTAATGCCGTATTGCTTGATCGCCTTCTTCAGGTTGCCGGTGTCGTGCTCGAACGAATACTCGGGCGTGTGCACGCCGACCACCACCAGCCCCTTGTCGCGATAGCGCGCATCCAGCTCCTTGATATGCGGGATGGTGTGCGCGCAGTTGATGCAGTCGAAGGTCCAGAAGTCGACGAGCACGACCTTGCCGTGCAACTGCTTGAGGTCCAGCGGCGGGCTGTTGAGCCAGGTGTTGATGCCGGTGAAGTTGGGCGCCTGCGCGTCGGTTTGCAGCGCCGACGAGCCGAGCGACGGTTCCTCGCTGGAGGCGTAGGCGGCTAGCCCTGCGGTGGCCGCGAGGCCGATGGCGACGGCGGCAATCTTGAGACGAGAGATCATGAGGGTTCTCCTTGTGTGGGCGACGAGCGTATTGGAACGCTCCCACGTATCTGGCTCGTGTCCCCGCCGCGGCACTGTTGAAACGTAGTGTGTCGCCGCCGGGGCGCGATACGTAGCGATACAAATCGTTCACTGCGCGTTCGCGGCGCGCCCACGGCCCCGCGCGCGTCGCTGCACGTTTGTATCGTCATGTATCAAACGGCCTGCGCGATACATGACGATGCACGACACCCGCGTTCCGGACATTCCCCGGATACATGCCCGCGCTGAAATACGCCACATGGCAAGTCCGCCGACATTCGTCTGGAGACCGAACTCATGTTACTCATCGTCATCGCATTCGTGGGCGGTGCGTTCACCGTCCTGAGCCCCTGCATCCTGCCGGTCGTGCCGTTCGTGTTCGCGCGTTCCGAAGAGCCGTTCCTGACCGGCCGCCTGCCCATGCTGCTCGGCCTCGCGCTCACGTTCGCGCTGCTCACGGGTCTGGGCGCCGCGGGCCTGAACGGCGCGGCGCAGTTGAGCGAGTACGGGCGCTGGATCGCGCTTGCGCTCTTCGCTTTGTTCGGCGCTGCGCTGCTCTTTCCCGCGCTGTCCGCGCGCCTCTCAGGGCCGCTCACGGCGCTCGCCGACCGCTTCATGGCGCGCTCGCAGGACGATGGCGCGTCGCGCCGCATCGGCTCATCCATGCTGCTCGGCGCGGCGACAGGGCTGCTCTGGGCGCCGTGCGCCGGGCCAATCCTCGGTCTCATCATCACTGGCGCGGCCCGGCACGGTGTGACCTGGCAGACGTGGGGCGCGCTCGCGGGCTATGCCGTAGGCGCCGCCAGTTCGCTCGCGGTCGTGGCGGGTCTCGGTCATCGCGCGATGGCCGCGCTCAAGCGCTCGCTCGGCGTGGGCGAGCATGTGCGGCGTGCGATGGGCGCGCTCGTGCTGCTCACGGTCGGCGCGATCGCGCTGGGTCTGGATACGCGTTTGCTCGCCCTCGTGCCGGGCGCGCCGACCAATGGCGTGGAGGCGCGCCTCGTCGATTTGCTGGCGTCGCCCTCGGCGAATCACGCGAAGCGCGCGGAACCGGCGCCGCGTGTGGAACGAGAGGCGCAGGCGAGCCCGGTGCAGCAGGTGGCCTCGCAGTTTGCGCGTCAATCGGCCGATCAATCCGCCCACATCGTGCGCGTCTCGCTGCCCGCTCACTCGCCCGCCGCCGATCTGCCGGTGGAAGGCCGCCTGCCGCCGCTCGATGGCGCGACCACGTGGCTCAATTCCGCGCCGCTCACGCCCGAAGCGCTGCGCGGCAAGGTCGTGCTGGTCAACTTCTGGACCTACTCGTGCATCAACTGCCTGCGAACCTTGCCGTATCTGAAGACGTGGGCCGAGCGCTACCGCAACGACGGCCTCGTCGTGATCGGCGTGCACACGCCCGAGTTCGGTTTCGAGCATGACACGGGCAACGTCAAGCGGGCATTGGCCAACCTGAACATCCGCTATCCCGTTGCCGTGGACAGCGACTACCGCATCTGGAACGCGTTCGGCAACCAGTACTGGCCGGCGTTCTATCTCGTCGATGCGCAGGGGCGGGTGCGCTATCACCACTTCGGCGAAGGAGACTACGCCCAGGCCGAGCAGGCGATCCAGCAATTGCTGGCCGACAACGGCCGCGCCACGCCAACGGCCGCGCCGCAGGCACCGCAAGCGAGCGGTGCGCTGGCGCCGGCGGACCCGCGCGACATCGGCTCGGGCGAAACGTATGTGGGGTACCGCGAGGCGCAGGGCAATGCGAACCCGGAGCGCGTGCAGGGCGATACGGCCGCGGCCTACACATTGCCTGCGCAACTCGACCTGAACCAGTGGGCGTTCGGCGGGCAGTGGAACGTGGGCGCTGAGTCCGCCGTGGCGGGCGCGCCGCAGGCGAGCATCGCGTACCGCTTCCATGCGCGCGACCTGCACCTGGTGCTTGCGCCCACCGCCGATGGTAAGCCCGTGCGCTTTCGCATCAGTATCGACGGCGCGCCGCCGGGCGCCGCGCATGGCGCCGATGTCGCGGCGGACGGCGCCGGCGTCGCTACCAGCGCGCGCCTGTATCAGCTCGTGCGCCAGTCTGGCCGCATCGGGGATCACACCTTCGAGATCCGCTTTCTCGACCCGGGCGCGCACGTCTACAGCTTCACGTTCGGCTGATACGCGCGCACCCCACGCCATGCCGCCGTGCCCTCGCGGGCGCGGCGGCGTTTGCGTTGCGGCCCGCGCCGCGCTTTGTGGAGCTTTTTGTAGCGCAATGTATCTGCGCGCAATCCGGACACGTTGATACGCAAACCGCGCCCCAAATGGAAACACGGCAGATACATCCGGGCGTTCAAATACACCTACGCCAGCTCGATACACCCCTCGCGCTGAACGGCAACCCGATTCGAACCCGACCTCATCTTTGGAGAACGTCATGAAAGCCCTCAAGCTCCTCGCCCTCGCTGCTCTCGCCGCCGCCCCGGTCCTTTCGTTCGCGCAGTCGAACGAGCCGGTCACCCGCGCGCAGGTACGCGCCGAACTCGTGCAGTTGCAGAAGGCCGGCTACAACCCCGCCGCCGACGAAACCCAATACCCGAACAACATCCAGGCGGCGCTCTCGCGCGTGGAAGCCTCACAGGTCGCGCAGCAAGCCGCTTCTTCCTCGTATGGCGGCGTGGCGGGCGGGTCGTCCGCTGCGGGCGCGCCGCATCGCGACACCAGCGCCGCACGCGCTCCGCAGGACGATGTCCCCGGCCTCGGCCCGATCTACGCGCATTCGTAATACGCCCGTCCCGACCCACCGAACGACCCGATAAAAGAAGAGAGAGAAAGACGATGGCTTCGATCAAGCAGATTTTCACTTCCGTGGCGCTCCTCGGCGGCCTCTTCGCGCTGCAAGCGGCGCACGCCGCGCCGCCGCAGGATCTGAAAGGCACCAACGTCGTGCTCGTGCACGGCGCGTTCGCCGACGGTTCCAGCTGGAGCCGCGTGATTCCGCTGCTGGAGGCGCGCGGCCTGCACGTGGTCGCCGTGCAGAACCCGCTCAGCTCGCTTGCCGACGACACGGCCGCGACGAAGCGCTTGATCGAGCAGCAGAAGGGCCCGGTGGTGCTGGTCGGCCATTCGTGGGCGGGTGTTGTGATCAGCGAGGCGGGCAACGACGAGAAGGTGAAGTCGCTCGTGTACGTGGCGGCTTTCGCGCCCGACAACGGCCAGTCGATCGCCGATATCACGCAGGGCCAGCCCGACGCGCCGTGGGCGAGCGAGCTGCGCAAGGACTCGGCGGGCTACCTGACGCTCTCCGACAAGGCGATTCGCGAGGACTTCGCACCCGACCTGCCGCCCGCGCAGCAACGCGTCGTGGCGGCCACTCAGGGTCCGTGGTTCAGCGGCGCGCTCTCGCAGAAGGTCACGCAGGCCGCGTGGCATGACAAGCCTTCGTATTTCGTGGTGACGGCGCGCGACCGCATGATCGCCCCCGCGCTGCAGGAATCGATGGCGAAGCACATCGGCGCGAAGGTGACGCGCGTGAACGGCAGCCACGTCTCGATCCTGAGCCAGCCGAAAGCGGTGGCCGACGCGATCATCGACGCGGCCGAGCACGCCCGGCAGGACGCAAAGTAACCCGCCCGCAACGGCAACGGCGGCGCGAGTGGAAGCGCTTCCACCGCGCCGCCGGCCATGTGCCACCGTCATCGCACCCCGAGGAGCATCCGAATGCAGCGCTGGGTACAGGGACTGATACTCTGCACACTTCCGTCATCGTCCGGAAGGCCTGCCGTGCGCCCATTCAGTGCCCTCATCATGCTCGTTGGCGTCCTGCTCGCATCGGCGGGTTATGGCGCGACGTTCCTGTTTTCCATGCGCGTGCACGCCATCGGCGGCAACGACATCAACACCGGCGTGGCGCTCGCGGGCGCGGCGCTCGGCACCTTCGTGGGCGTCTCGCTCACGGGCTGGGTTGCCCAGCATGTGGGCGCTGCGCGCATGGCGGCGCTTGCTGCGCTCTGCGTGGGCGCGGGCGTGGTGAGCTTCGCGCTCGTCGAGCACGTGAGCAGCTTCGAGGTCGTGCCCGGCTTCCTCGTGGGCTTCGGCTGGGGCGCGTTTTGCCTGGCCGCCCCCATGGCGCTCGCCGAGCGCACGAACGACGCGGAACGCGGACTCTGGTTCCTGCGCTTCGCCACCATGCAGATGACGGGCATCGGCGGCAGCCCGGCGATTGCGGGGTTTGCGATCCGCTTCTGGCGCATGCCGCTTGGCGGCGTGCTCTACGCGATCGGCGGCCTGTGCGTGCTGGCGGCGGTCCTGCTCGAACTATTCGGCCGGATTGCGCCGCACGTGCGCTCCGCGTCCGCCGCGCAAGAGCCGGCCTCGCCGCAGGCGTGGCTCCTGAAGGCGGGCGCGATCGCCCGCACGCGCGCGGTGTATCCCATCGTCATCATCGCGCTCGGCGGCTGCGTGTTCTCCGGCCTCATGACGTTCCAGATGTCGCTCGTGCAAGGCACCGAGGCGAAAGCGACCACCTTCTTCAGCGTCTACACGGTGACCGTCATCGCCACGCGCTGGCTGCTCTCGCGCGTGGTGATCAAGCTGCGCCCGGGAACGGCGACGAAAGTGCTGCTCACGATGATGGTGCTGGGCAGCGCGGCCATGTTCGTCGTGCCGTTTCACGTGCTGTTTCAATCGGCGGCTGCGGTGCTGCTCGGCACCGGGTACGGGCTCGCGTACCCGATCGTCCAGCTCCAGGCCGTCAACGACTCCGTGGCCGCGCACCGCCGCGCCGCGCTCACCTGGTTTGTTGCGGCGTACTTCGTCGGCGCGTTCGGCTTTCCGAGCGTCGGCGGCTGGGTGCTCGTGCACGGCGGCCGGGCGGCGCTGCTCGCGCTCATCGCGGCGTGCGGACTCGCGGCGCTCGCGCTGGCCGTCCTGCGCGACCGGCAGCGTGTCGAGCCTTTATCGGCAAGCGCCTGACTGACTCATTCTCAATTTGCCAACGAACCGGAGGGATCGTGACTGAACTTTGGCGTTTAACCGCAACGGAACTTGCAAAGCAGGTTCGCGCGCGCGAGGTGTCCGCACGCGAGGCCGCGAAGGCCGCGCTCGAGCGCCTCGAAGCCGTCAATCCGCTCATCAACGCGGTGATCGACTATCGGCCCGAATGGGTCTTCCAGCAGGCCGACAAGATCGACGCAGCGATCGCGCGCGGCGAAGATCCGGGGCCGCTGGCGGGCGTGCCTGTCACCACGAAGATCAACATCGACCAGGCGGGCTTTGCCACGACCAACGGCACGCGTCTGCAAAAGGATCTGATCGCGCAGGTGAACAGCCCCGCTGTCGAGAATCTCGTGCGCGCGGGCGCCGTGCTGCTCGGCCGCACCAATTCGCCGACCTTCGCGCTGCGCTGGTTCACGAGCAACCAGGTGCACGGGCATACGAAGAACCCGCGCAATGCGTCGCTCACGCCGGGCGGTTCGAGCGGCGGCGCGGCGGCGGCGGTGACGGCCGGCATCGGCCATATCGCGCTCGGCACCGACATTGGCGGCTCGGTGCGCTACCCCGCGTATGCGTGCGGCGTGCATGGCCTGCGGCCCAGCATCGGGCGTGTGCCGGCGTTCAACGCGTCGTCGCCCGAGCGGCCGATCGGCGCGCAGATGATGTCGGGCGCGGGCCCGATGGCGCGCACGGTCGAGGACCTGCGCGTGGCGCTCGCGGCGCTTGCCGCGCCCGACTTGCGCGACCCATGGTGGGCGCCGGCGCCGCTCATCGGGCCCGACGTGCCGCGGCGCGCGGCGCTGTGCCTGCGTCCGGGCGGCATGAGCATTACGAAGGAAGTGGAGGACGCCTTGCTCGACGCTGGCCGACGGCTGGCCGACGCGGGGTGGACGGTCGAGCAGATCGACGATGTGCCGCTCCTGCGCGACGCCGGCGAAGTGCAGGAGCGCCTGTGGCTCGGCGACGGTTTCCCGGCGCTCGCCGACGCCGTGGCGCGCGACGGCGACCCGGGTGCGCAGGCGGTGGTGGATGGCGTGCGCGCCAAGGTCGCGGCGATGCCCGAGAACGTGGTGGTGCCGTCGCTCGTGCGCCGCACGACGCTCACGCGCGCATGGCGCCTGTTCCTTGCGGATTATCCCGTGCTGCTGCTGCCGGTTTCGGGCGAACTGCCGTTCCCCGACAACCTCGACATGCAGGGCGCGGCGGGCTTCCAGCGCGTGTGGGATGCCCAGTTGACCATGCGCGCCTTGCCCGCGATGGGCCTGCCGGGGCTCGTGGTGTCGACGGGCATGGTGAAGGACGTGCCGGTGGGCGTGCAGATCGTCGCCGGGCACTTCCGCGAGGACCTGTGTCTGCTCGCCGGCCAGGCGATCGAAGAACGCGGCGCGCCGCCTTCGCCGATCGACCCGGCTGTGTGAGCGCGTCGCGAAACGGGCGTCATGCAGGTTTCTTGACCACGGTGTCGTGAGGGGTGAGCGCGTGCCCCTCGCGAGTCTGCGGAAACATCGACAGCAACGGCTTGCCCGTTGCTTTGTCGATCAACCACGAATGCTTCTCGCCGCGTTCGAACAAATGGCGCTCGCCCCACTGTTGAAGGGCGACGATAACGGGGAAGAGGCTTTCCCCTTTCTTCGTTAGCACGTACTCCTGATAGGCCGTGCCGTCGGAGGCGGGCCGTGTTTCGAGTATGCCGGCCTCGACGAGCTGGCTCAAACGGCCGGACAGAATGTTGCGCGCCACGCCCAGATTGCGCTGAATGTCACCGAAGCGGTAAACGCCATCGAAGACGTCACGCAGGATCATCAGCGACCACCGGTCGCCGATCACATCCACCGAGCGCGCGACGGGACAGGTATCCTTCTTCATGGATTGGCGGCTTGCCATGACGATTTCCTCATTTGCCACTACGCCTCACGTAGTTGCATTTTAAAACCGCTTGCCATACCATTCAACCAGTTTTATTTTGAAACTGGATTGACGATCATGGACGCGGATTCCCTTGCGCTTGCGGCGCCGGCCCGCAGCGCTCAAGTCCGGCCGCACGCACCGATGCCGCGCGGCCTCGTACTGCTGTTCGCTGCGGCCAGCGGCTTGAGCGTTGCCAATGTCTACTATGCGCAGCCCTTGCTGGACGCATTGGCGCGCGATTTCGGCATTACCCGCGCCGCTGTGGGCGGCGTGGTCACGGCCACGCAGGCCGGTTGCGCGCTGGCGTTGCTGCTGCTCGTGCCGCTGGGCGACAGGGTGGAGCGCCGCCGCCTGATGATCGTGCAATTGCTGGTGCTGGCGGGCGCGCTGTGCGTGGTCAGTCTCGCGCGCTCCGTAGCGGTGCTGCTGGCGGGCATGCTGGGTGTTGGCATGCTGGGGACGGCCATGACGCAGGGTCTGATCGCCTATGCGGCCGCTGCCGCCGCGCCCGAGGAGCGCGGGCGAGTGGTGGGCGCAGCAGGCAGTGGGGTGTTCATTGGCCTGCTGCTGGCTCGCGTATTTGCCGGCGGCGTGAGCGATCTGGCAGGTTGGCGGGGTGTATACGGTTGTTCCGCCGCCGTTATGCTCGCGCTTGGCGTGCCGCTGTGGCGCCGGCTTCCCAAGCTTGCGCGTGTCGCGCAGGAACCGATGAGCTATGGACAACTGATCATCTCGATGTGCGCGTTGTTGCGCTCGGACCGCGTGCTGCAGACGCGCGGCGTGCTCGCGCTGCTGATGTTCGCGATACTCAATATCTTCTGGAGCGCGTTGGTGCTGCCGCTGAGTGCGCCACCCTACCAGTTTTCCCATACGGCGATCGGGGCATTCGGCATCGCCGGGGCGACGGGCGCGCTTGCCGCCGCGCGCGCCGGACAATGGGCCGACCGGGGTTGGGGCCAGCGCACCAGTGCTGCCGCGCTGGCGCTATTGTTGCTGGCGTGGTGGCCGCTCTCGATGCTGAGCCAGTCGCTGTGGATGCTGCTGATCGGAATCGTGCTCCTCGATCTTGGCGGCCAGGCGCTGCATGTGACCAATCAAAGCTTGATCTTTCGCGGCGGCGAGCAACTGCATAGCCGGCTCGTGAGCCTTTATATGCTGTTCTATGCGGTTGGCAGCGGGCTTGGCGCGATTGCCACTACCGCGACATATGCCGTGGCTGGCTGGCATGGCGTGTGCGAGCTAGGCGCGGCCGTGAGTTTGCTGGCGCTGCTGTTCTGGGCGCTCACTGCGCGAAGCATGGCGCGTGCGGCCTCGCGCGCCTGAACGTCGAACTGACATCTGAATGGAAAACCGGACAGGAGGCATGGAATGGATGAACTGACACTACTGGCGGATGCCGACACACGCGGCCGGCGCTACGTCGAAGGAAACGCCACGCGGCGTGTTTATCCTTCGAATGAAGCCATCGCGGCGCTCGGTGCGTTCGACGAGCCGCTGCCCGCAAACGGATTGCCCGCGCAAGACACGCTGTCCTTGCTCGACCGCGTAGGCTCGCCCGCGACGACGGCTTCTAACGGCCCGCGCTATTTCGGCTTCGTGATCGGCGCTGCGCTGCCCGCGGCAGCCGCGGTGGAGCGGCTCATGCTGGCGTGGGATCAGTGCGCCTCGACGTTCGACAACTCGCCGGTCGCAGCCACGGTCGAAGGTGTCGCGGGGCGCTGGGTGCTGGAAGCGCTCGACCTGCCGCGCGAAAGCGCCGTGGGCTTCGGCACCAGCGCCACCGCGTGCACGCTCGGGGCGCTCGCTACCGCCCGGCGCGCGCTGCTTGCGCGGCAAGGCTGGGATTTCGACCGCCAGGGGTTGATCGGCGCGCCCGAGATCAAGGTCGTGATTTCGGAACTCGCTCACATCACAGTGAAGAAGGCGCTGCGCATTCTGGGCTTCGGGCTCGATCGCATCGTCTACGCAAGCGTCGACGCCCATGGGCGCGTGGATGCTCCGCGTCTCCCGCCGCTCGACGACCGCACGATCCTCTGCCTGCAGGCCGGCGAGGTGAATACCGGTGAATTCGACCCTTTTGCGCCCATCATTGCGCGGGCGAGGGCGGCTGGCGCGTGGGTGCATGTCGACGGTGCGTTCGGCCTGTGGGCGCGCACCGCGTCATCGGCCGCGTTGAGCGGGTTGACCGAGGGCATCGAAGGGGCCGATAGCTGGACGACCGATGCCCACAAGTGGCTGAATACGCCGTACGACTGCGCGATGGTGATTTGCCGCGACGCGAAGGCGTTGGCCGAGGCGATGAACAGCGACGCAGCGTATTTGTCCGCGAGCGCCGACGCGCAGAAGAACCTCACGCTGGAGTTCTCGCGCCGCGCGCGCGGTATTCCCGTGTGGGCGGCGCTACGCACGCTGGGCCGCGGCGGCGTCGCGGCCATGGTCGAGCGCCATCACGCGCAAGCGCAGCGCATCGGCGCGGAACTCGCGCGCCTCGGCTACGAGGTGCTCAATCGCGTCGTGTTGAATCAGGTGCTGTTCCGCTGCGAAACCGACGAGCAAACGCTGGCGCTGCGCGCCGCCGTGCAGGCCAGTGGCGAAACGTGGTTCGGCGGGACGATGTGGCAAGGGCGGCCCGCGTTGCGCATCAGCGTGTCGTCGTGGCGCACGCGGGACGAGGACATCGAGGCGCTCGTGCAGCTGCTGGCCGCGCTGCGCGCATAGCGAAGGAGGCAGCATCGCCGCGCACGGCTCACGCCCCCGCTCAACGCAGCAACGCAAAACTCAACGCAATGCCGGCGGCATACGTGCCGAGCGCGCCGAGGAATCGGGCAGGGTTGGGCTTCGCCATCGAAGGAAACGCGACCAGCCCGACGACGAGGAGGCACCGGCAGAGCGTTGCCGCCACGATCAGCGCGAGCGTTGCAGGCGAGGGCGAGCGTGCGCCCAGATAGAGAAAGAGCACGGCGAGGAAGGGCGCATATTCGGCAGTGTTCGCGTGTGCGCGAACCAGCTTGTGCAGCGGGCTGGCCGGGTCTGTGGCGCAACCCGAGAGCGTGCCCTCGCGAAAGCGCAGCATGGAAATACTCACGCCGAGGCCAAACAGCAAAAGACCCAGCACGGCCACGCAGGCCAGCGCGATTCTGTCCATGAGAAGCTCCTTGGCGAGACGGCGCGATGCGAGTTTCGGGCGCGCTAACCGACTTCCACGCGATTGCGTCCGTTCTCTTTGGCTCGATACAGCGCGAGGTCCGCGCGTTTGATGAGCGGACTCAACTCGTGATCGCCCGGCAGGCGCTCGGTCACGCCAATGCTCACGGTAAACGGCACGGGTTTGCCTAGCCGCCACTTGTGTTCGAAATCTTGCTGCTCGATGGCGAGCCGCAACTCTTCGGCTGCCGCCGTTGCCTCCTCGACATCGGCGTCAGGCAGCGCGGCGACGAACTCTTCGCCGCCCCAGCGGGCAAACACGCGGATGCGGCAGGCGGAGTTCATCACGACCTTGGCCAGAACGCGCAGCACCTCGTCGCCAATGTCGTGGCCGTAGGTGTCGTTGATCTTCTTGAAGTAATCGATATCGAGAATGAAGACGGAGAGCGTGTTGTCCGACTCCAGCAGCTTGTCGACGGTGTCGGTGAATTCACGGCGGTTCGGCAGGCCGGTCAGCTCGTCGGTCACGGCCTGCTTCTGGAGCAGGTCCATCAACTGAACCCGATCGGCAATATCGCGAATCACGGCCGTGAATTCAATCAGGCCGCCGACGTTGATTTTCGAAATCGCGATTTCAACGGGCAATAGCGAGCCGTCGCGATGGAGCCCATAAACGCGATTACGTTCGTCCATTTGCCGCGAGCGCACGGGCGAGCGCGCGAACTGGTGAACGTATTGCGAATGATTGGCGCGGTAGCGCTCGGGCAGAAGCTCCGTAATGGGGTGCCCGAGCATTTCCGTGGCGGAATAGCCGAACAGGTTTTCGGCGGCGCGGTTGAAGAGGGTAATGCAATGCTGCTGGTCGATCGTGATGATGGCGTCGTACGCCGCATCCACGACGGAGCGAAAGCGCGACGTGCTGACTTCCAGTTCGTGTGTCAGCAGCATTTTCGTGGTGATTTCCAGACCCGTCACCATGATTTCGAGCACGGAGACGCCGCCTTCGGCGTGCCGTATCGGCTTCAACGACAAGCGCCACCAGTGCGTTCCGTCCCTCAGGTCGTAGGCTTGCTCGAGTTCCCGGGCGACGCCGGAATCAAAGCATTCGGTCAGTTTCTGGCGGAATTCGGTTCTGGCGTAATTGGGAATCAGCGAGTCGAACGGCGCTGGAAATGTCTTGATCGCGCTGCGCCTGCCGCCCGTCATCCGCATGAAATGATCGTTGCAGGCCGAAACGACGAACTGTCCCCGCTCGTCGCGGCCGATCATGGCCACGCTCGCAGCGATTTCGTCGACGAAATCCCGAATCATGTTCGACCAGTCGGCCATCGAGCCTCCTTTGCCGGGTAGCCCAATACACTGACAATATAGTAGTCCGCATTGCACGGCGGCGGCACGGCAATGTCGCCCGCCGAACGTTCCCGAACATGCCGATGTGGGCGCGTTCTGTGCGGTAGCTCACCAAAGCCGTCCACACTCGTTACGAATCTTCTTGCTCCTGCGCCGGCGGATCTCTACATTGAACTTACGTGCTGGCAGCGAGATATTGCAGCGCGAGAACAACCTGAAAATATGAGGAATCGCATGCGGCGCAAATCTACATGGCTAGGATGGTCCCTGTGCCTTGTCGCCATGCACGCGTTCGGGCAAACCCAGCCAGGCTCCACTGCCCCTTGCGCCACCCCGCGCCAGCACGCGGCGACCGAAGCGCGTGTGGCGGCGATCACGCAGGGTTTCGACGCGTATCGCATAGGCAACGATTATGCAGCGGCCGACAATCAGCGGCTCCAGGCGCTGGCCACCGTGCGCCGATGCCAGACGCGTTCGTCGAGCGACCGCTGCAGCCGCGAACTCCAGCAGTACACCATTTCCGACCAGCAGTACCGGTATGCGGCGCAGAGTATGGACTCGTACAACTCGGCGGCCGCGACACAACAAAGGGCACGCGCCGCGGAGTTGCCGGTTTGCCGGTAACGGTGCGCTGACTTCGCATTCACCTTGGGTTCACGTTGCGAGGTGCTATCCCGCCGCGCCGAAAGACGCGCATGGGCCAGGCTGCGCCGTGCTCGTCGAAGACTTGGTGAACGGCGCGTAAACAAGCTGTAAATAGTCGGGCGCCGATGTGTCAACGGCGCGCTTTTTTACGGCATTTTTTCTTGTGCGGGGAAGAGCGCCACGCCTACACTTGCGCGTCGAATCTGCCCGGAGCATTGCCGTGTTTCGCCATCCGCCATTCAATCCTGTGGTTCCCCGCTAATGATGCCGATGCGCTTTCGAGGCTGGCTGAAGCTCGCGCTTCTCACGTTTTCCGTGGACCAGATATTGACCGCCGTATTCGGCTACGCGACCCAACGAATCGACCCGGGCATTGCGGACTTCGAAACGGTGATCTTCAGCTGCATTACGTGCTTTCTCGTGAGCCACTGGCTGGTGGCCGACGCGCGGGTCGCATGGGCCGCGGCAAAAGAGCAGGGATTCATCGGGCCCGTGCAGTCCGGCGGCGCGCACGGATCGCAACTCGAGATTGCCAGCGCGTGCCCCCGCCGCTGGCTCGTCGTACTGCATCTCGAGTTGAATCCCCAACTCGCACGAAGCATTTGAAAATTAAACAGCAAGGGCCGCTATTTTTAACACCAGTTTTATGCGTTCGGGAATACGCTGAAGTTGTGTTCACAACCAGCGAACGGCAATTCAAACCCCATGGCTTGCGCAAATCCCATCCCCCGTTTCGACAATGTGGCGCCGTTCGTGCGCCCGCGTGCAAAGGTCGTCCCGTTGCGTTCTCCGCGTGCCTGGCTCGAAGTGGTCCTGGACGCCAATAACGAAGCAGGCGCGCGGGCGCATCTCGCCGCGCTGCTTCATTCCCCGCTCGGCGTCTACGTCGCGCAGACCGCATTCGTGCATGGCGCCATGCGCGTGCAGCTCGATATCGCGCCCGAAGACATCGACTTCACGATGCATACGCTGATCTCCAGTGTGCCGCAGGCCACGATCGGCGCGCTGCGCCCGCGCATCGTCAGCAGGGGGGCTTGATATGTTCGAAGGAATCTGGCTGCCCATCGTCACGCCGTTGCGCGATGGCGAAGTGGATATCGAAGCGCTGGAGCGTCTCACCGACGAATACGCGAGCCGCGGCATCAGCGGCATCGTCGCGCTCAGCACGACCGGCGAGGCCGCGCTCCTGAGCGACGTGGAACGCGTGAGCGTGCTACGGGCCATCACGCAGGTGGCAGCGGGCCGCGTGCCCGTGATCGCGGGCCTCGGCGGCAGCGACACGCGTGCGTTCGTGCAGGACGTGCGCGCGCTGGAAAAGTGGAACGTGGCGGGTTTTCTCGTTCCCGCGCCGTCCTATGTGTGCCCGGACCAGGCGGGGCTCGCCTGGCACTTTGGGCAGATCGCGCGCGCGACGTCGAAGCCGTTGGTGCTCTACGATGTGCCGCATCGCACAGGCGTGTCGATCGAAGTCGAAACGGTGCGCGATCTGGCGGAAGTCGACAATATCGTGGCGATCAAGGCTTGCGCGAGCGAGCGCTTCCAGGCGCTGGGGCCATTGCCGATTTCGCTGCTGTGCGGGACGGACGAAGCGTTCCTCGCGTGTCTCGAAGCGGGTGCCACAGGCGGCATACTCGCGAGCGCGCACATTTGCCCGGATTTGCTGCGCGACGTGCGCTCGCTCGTGATGGCAGGATACGGCGAGGCGGCGAGCCGGCTTTTCGCGCGCTTCAAGAGCGTGCTGCGCCTGTTGTTCGCCGCGCCGAACCCGAGTGCGATCAAGGCCATGCTGGCGCTCGACGGGACCATTTCGCCCGAAACGCGTATGCCGATTCGCCCGGCAACGCCTGCGCTCGTCACGCAACTCGAATTCGCGCGCGCGTTGCTCGACGATCTGCGCGCGGTGGCGCCGCCGCACTGATTTCGCTTCGGAGGCGAACGAGCGGATTATTTTCCGTATTCTCGAATTTTCATCTTGTCGCGCTACTATCCCCCTTCCGTGTCATGGGGAAATTGCGAAGATGAAGTACGAGAACGCTCTGCAACGAGCGATCAAGGGGCGCCTCGAACGCGCCATGGAGCTGGCCGAACTGTTCGGCCTGTTGATCATCGGCATTGGCACCGTGGCGGCCATGGGCGTGCTGATATGGCACATGGTGCAGTCGGACGGCGTGACGCTGACCGACCTGCTGCTGATGTTTCTCTACCTCGAGATCTTCGCCATGGTCGGGCAGTATCTGAAGGCGGGTCAGCTGCCGGTACGCTTTCCGCTCTACATCGCCATGGTGTCGATTGCGCGGGACCTCATTCTGCGCGCGGGCGCGAACACCGAGCTGCATTTGCTGGCTTCAGCGGGCGCGATCGTGCTGATCGCGCTGGGCGTGTTGATCATTCGCTTCGGGCAGGCGAAATATCCGAGCAACACCGACGAGCGGCGTGTGGAAGAGGCGAAGTAGGCGAGCCCGGCGCTTGTTCTGCTTGTTCCGCTCGCTGCGCTAACGTGCCGAAACCGGGCCAAGCCGCGCGGCAATCGTGCGGCACGCGGCGAGCAGCGGTTCGATGTAGCTGCGTTGCGCGTCGTCCTGGCGGCGAAACATCGGCATGCTGACGCTCACGCAGCCCACGGCCTGCCCATCGGCGCCGAGAATCGCCGCGCCGTAACACCAGATCGATTGCTCGTTTTCTTCGCGGTCTTCCGCATAACCGCGTTGCGCCGTGAGTTCGATCTCGTCGCGGATCGCGTCGAGGTCCGTCATCGTGTGCTCGGTGAAACGCACGCGCGGCGCCTGCGCAAGCAGCGGCTCGCGCTCGGCGGGCGTGAGCGTGGCGAGCCAGGCTTTGCCGACCGAACTCGACGTGATCGCCACGCGCGTGCCGATACGCGAAGCCATGCGCACGGCGTGCGGACTTTCGAGCTTTTCGATGTACACCATCGCGCCGTCGCTGGGCACGGCGAGGTGCACCGTTTCCGAGGTGGTGTTGCGCAGTTCCATGAGCGCGTCGACGGCGGCGATGCGCAGATCGGAGCGCTCCCAGCTGCGGCTCGCGAGATTCACGAGACGCGGCCCGAGCGCGAACGTATTGCCGCCGCCCACGGCCGCGACGAGCCCTTCGGCCTGCAGTGCCGCGACGATGCGATGCACGGTCGGGCGCGGATAGCCGCTCGCGGCCACGAGCTTTGCGATGTTCGGCGGCGTGCTGGCGTCGGCAATGAGCTGAAGCACGGCGATGAACTTCGAAAAGGCGGCCGTGCCGGCAACGCCTTTGGCGTCGCCGGATTGCGAGGAAGCGGGGGAATCAGTGGTCGACATCGGAAAGCTTGCGGGCACCATGTGTGGCGCCATTATGCCCGCAATTGCAGGCGATCAGGCGCACAGATAGCCGCCGTCCACGGGCACGATCGCGCCCGTCATGAACGAAGCGGCGGGCGAGCACAGAAACGCGGCGACGTTCGCGACTTCTTCGGGCTGGCCCCAGCGTTTCATCGGCGTGCGCTCGAGGATGCCCTGTGAGCGACCGCCGTCGTCCTGCAGCGCCTGCGTGAGGGGCGTGGCGATCCAGCCGGGCGCGACTGCGTTCACGCGGATGTTATCGCTCGCATAGGCAATGGCGAGCGAGCGCGTGAGCTGCGCCACGCCGCCCTTGCTGGCGCTATAGGCCGGCACGAGCCCGCCGCCGAAAAAGCTCAGCATGGAGGCCGTGTTGACGATGCAGCCCGACGACACTTTGAGCAACTCGCGCGCGCTTGCACACACGCGCATGGTGCCGTTCAGATTGATGTCGAGCACGCGCTCGAACGCTTCGATCAGGTGCTCTTCGCCGCGGCTGATCACGCCCGCGCAGTTCACGACGATATCGAGCCGCTCGAAGCCGCCAATCAGTCGCGTGACGTCTTCAGTCGAGCGCACATCGAGCGTAGCGCGCTGCACGCCGGCCTCGAGCGCGTCGGGCGTGCCGGCGGGAGGCGGCAGGCCCGCGGCTGTCGTGCGTGCGCCGAGTTGCGCGAGCCGATTGGCGATGGCCGCGCCGATGCCGGAGTGGCCGCCGGTCACGAGCGCGACCTTGCCCGCGAGAAAGTTGTCCTTGAATGTCATGATGCGTAGTGCGAATGAATAGATGAATCAGGTGGGTTGGGTCGCGGCCGCCTGGCGTGCGCCTTCAGGCGTAACTTCCCTGACGACGAAGAGATAGACGAACGCGGCGGCGAATGCGACGGCTGCGCTAATGAGCAGCGCGTTCACGAATGAATGCGTCTGGTCCACCACGATGCCGGTGATGATCGGCGCAAACGAGCCGCCTAAATAGCCGCCGAAGTTCTGCATGCTGCCAAGCGAGGCCACGAGATGACGAGGGGCCGCCACGCTCACGAGCGCCCAGGCCGCGCCGCTCGACATGTTCACGAAGAGCATCGCCACGGAAACATAGGTAATGGCGAGCGCGGTGCTCGGCGTATAGGCGGCGGGCACCGTGAACGCCGCCGCGCCGATCAGGCCGACGCACAGGGGCCACTTGCGGCTGCGGATGGGCGCCATGCCGCGCTTGAGCAGGTAGTCGGAAATAAAGCCGCTGCTGGCCATGCCGATCGTGCCGAACACATACGGAATGGCGACGAGCCAGCCCGTATGCGCGATAGAAATATGACGCTCCTTCTCCAGATAGCCCGGCAGCCAGGTGAGGTAGAGCCACACCATGTAGATCACGCCCATGAAGCCGAAGATCATGCCCCACGTATTGCGCTGCTTGAGCAGCATGCCCCACTCGGCGAAGCTCAGCGCATTCTTTTTCGGGGCTTCGGTTGCGCCGTCTTCGAGCCAGGCGGTTTCTTCATCCGTGAGCGTGACCTGATCGCGGTTGCGATAGACCATATACCAGCCGACCGAGACGAGCACGCCCAGCACGCCCATGATGATGAACATCGGACGCCAACCGAACGTGAGCATCAGCACGGTGAGCAGCGGCGGGGCGATCATCGGCGCGATGGTCGAGGAGGAAACGAACGTACCGGTTGGCGCGCCGCGTTCGCGCACGGCGAACCACTCGTGAATGACCTTGGCGCCCGCTGGAAAGAGCGGTGCTTCGGCAATGCCCAGCACCACGCGCGCCGCCAGGAAGTGATTGAGCGTCTGGATGAAACCGCCCGTGACCTGCGCCAGCGACCACACGAGCATGCCGAGCCCGAGCATCACGCGCGAGCCGAAACGGTCGAGCATCGCGCCCACCGGCAATTGCGCGAACGCATAAGCGAGCGAGAATGCGGAAAGCAGCAAGCCCATTTGCGAAGCGCTCAGATGCAGTTCCTCCGCCACCGAATGATTGGCGATGGAAAGCGTGCTGCGGTCCAGATAGTTCACGATGCCCGCTATCGTCAGAAAGGCGACGGCTATGGTCTGTGTGCGTTTGAGCCGTGGCGATTTTTTGGTCATGGCGTGTCTCCTTTTGGCTGTTATCGTGTGTGTCGTGGTTCAGTCGGGGTGTAACTAGTACGTCGCGCGGCCGCCTGAAAGATCGAATATCGCACCGGTGCTGAACGTGCAGGAATCCGAACAAAGCCATAGCGCGAGATCGGCAACCTCGTCGACGGTGCCAAGTCGCCCGAGCGGGCTTTTGTCGATCATCGTCTGCACGTGGGCGGGCGACATCTGCGCGAGCAGCGGCGTTTCTACCGCAGCGGGTGCAATGCCATTGACGAGAATGCCCGTTTGCGCGAGTTCCTTTCCAAGCGACTTGGTAAGCGCGATCACGCCGGCCTTTGCCGCACTGTAGGCGGATGCGTTCGGCGTGCCTTCCTTGCCCGCAAGCGACGCCACATTGACGATGCGCCCCGAACCAGCGCGGCGCATGGCGGGCACCACATGGCGGCAAACGTGATACGTACCCACCAGATTGACGTCGACAATGCGCTGCCATTCGGCGGGATCGTAGGCGTCGAGGGGCACGGTCGAGCCGGCGAAGCCCGCGTTGTTCACGAGGTAGTCGATGCGCCCGAATTCGGCGAGCGTCGCGGCCAGTGCCGCTTCGATCGTCTCCGGGCGCGTGACGTCGGCTTCGATATGACGCGGGGCGTCTTGCGTATCGAGCGCGCCAGGCACGCGGTCCCAGTTGACCGTGCGCGCGCCGCCGCGCGCGAACGCGTCGCAGATCGCGCGGCCGATGCCGCCCGCCGCGCCGGTCACGACGGCTACGCGCCCCGCGAAATCGTATTGGGCGCGGCTCATCGGATGAACTGGTCCACGTAATCCTCGCCAAGGCCCACCGCCGCGTAGTGCTTGCGGCACATGTCGATCTTCGTGAACACGTCTTCATAGCCCGTGTAGTTGCCCCACGGATCGCAATAGAACATCACGCCGTTCACCTGGAAGTAGGTGATCATTTCCTCGACGTCTTCCGGCACGTAGAGCGTATGCGTTTCGCCGGGCGGTTCGAACACGTAGCTGCCTTCGGTCGCTTCCCAGTCGTGCTCCAGATAGCGCCAGCGGCCCTTGAGCACCATGCCGTGAACGGCCTGCGGATGCCGGTGCCTGCTCAGGACACCTGACTTACGGACGCGCAGCAAATTCATCCAGTAGCCCTGTGCCGTGTTCAGGCACAACGGGCGGAACCACACGTTCTCGGCCTGGGGTACCCACACGCGCTCGTCGGTGGGAATGGCGTGGGGAATGACGATTTCCTGCTGCGCTTCCTTGGGGAACGGAAGCTGATACGGCGTCATGGGGGAATAGGTTTTATCCGTCATCGGTTGCTCTCGTTTGTCCATAATATGGACGTTAAGTCCACGATATGGTTCATTGTGCGGGAGGGATTTGATGTAGGTCAATGCCAGGGTTTCCCCGGGTTCGGCCGTCGTACACACAAAAGCGCGTTCAGAATTCAATGCCTTGCTTCTCGCACAGGGCTTCGATGAGCAGGCGCGGCGCGGGCGCGAGCGGCGCGCCTTTGCGCGTGACGAGTTCATACGGTTCGCTGCGTGAAGCGAGGCGCAGCGGGAGGATGCAAGCCATTTCCTGGGTCGCGAAGAACTGCGCGACGTCGATGGAAACCAGCGCGACGAACGTCGGATTGCCCTGCAGCAACGCGAGCGTGGCGAACGCGGAGGTCGTTTCGAGCAGATGCGTGGGAAAGCGGATTTCGGCCTCGCGAAACTCGCGTTCGAGCAACAGCCGCATCGGCATGTTCGCTCGGTAGACCACCCAGCGATACTTCTCCATGTCCTTGAGCGCGAGCTTCTTCGCGCGGCGCAACGGATGCCGGACGTTGGCGATGACAGCCAGCGTTTCGTCCTGAAGCTTGACGCTCTCGTAGTGCTGCGGCGTCTGGCTGACCGTGGTGCGGCAGATCGCGAGATCGAGCCTGCCCGCGTCGATCTGGCCGAGGAGCGCCGCGCTCGTGTCCTCGACGATTTCAACCGACATTTCCGGGTGCGCCGCGATCAGCGTGGAAATCGCGTCGGTGAGTAGCGGCACCGCGCCCATGATGACGCCGACCGCCACGCGTCCGCCGCGCCCGCGCGAGAGGCCGACCAGTTCCTCGCGCAAATGCGTGAGATCGGTATGGATCAGGCGCGCGTAGCGGATCGCACAGTGTCCCGCTTCGGTCGGCTCAAGTCCGCGATTGGTGCGGTTAAAGAGCGGCGTGCCGAATGTGGTTTCGATCTCCTGCAGTGCTTTGCTCGCGCCTGGCTGGGTGAGTGCGACCTGCTGCGCAGCCTTCAGCAGCGAGCCGTGATCGCCGAGCGCGATCAAAAGCCGGAGCTGCTTTACATGGAGGCGGGAGATGATCGAATTGAGCGACGGGGTCATGGGGTTGAGGAAAAGTTATAGCTGTATCAAATCTTCTCAATTACCGCGTAATGGGCGTCTCCCTATACTGGCCCGAAACAATAGCACCAAGCGGATGAAATGCGGGAATCAAATTGCAGTCACGATCGACTGCCGCCGCAACGGTCGGATTCACTATAACTGAAGCTCAATCCCATGTCCCTCATCAACTACGTCACGCAGATCCAGTTCGACTTTGGCGCCATCCGTCTGCTCAAGGACGAATGCGCGCGCGTGGGCATCAGCCGGCCGTTGATCGTCACGGACAAAGGCGTGCGCGCGGCGGGCGTCATCGATAAGGTGCTCGGCGCGCTGGCGGTTGCGAGCGCAACGATCTACGACGGCACGCCGCCCAATCCGAACGAGGCGGCAGTGCGTGAGGCCGTCGCGGCCTACCGCGCCGGCGAGTGCGACGGCATTGTCGCGGTTGGCGGCGGTTCGGCAATCGACCTCGCGAAAGGCGTGGCCGTTTGCGCAACGCACGAAGGACCATTGCAGCGTTTCGCCGTGATCGAAGGCGGAGTGGCGAATATCACGGCGAAGACGGCTCCGGTCATCGCCGTGCCGACGACGGCGGGCACCGGCAGCGAAGTGGGACGCGGCGCGATCCTGATTCTCGATGACGGCCGCAAGGTCGGCGTGATTTCGCCTTATGTCGTGCCCCGTGTGGCGATTTGCGATCCTGAACTGACGCTGGGCCTGCCCGCGGTTTTGACGGCGGCGACGGGCATGGATGCCATCGCGCACTGCATGGAGACCTTTCTCGCGCCTGCGTTCAATCCGCCAGCCGATGGCATTGCGCTGGACGGATTGTGGCGCGCGTGGCGTCATATCGAGCGCGCGACGCGCGACGGCGGCGACCGCGTGGCGCGGTTGAACATGATGAGCGCCTCGATGCAGGGCGCGCTGGCGTTCCAGAAGGGCTTGGGCTGCGTGCACAGCCTGAGCCATTCGCTCGGCGGCATCAATCCGCGTATGCATCATGGCACGCTGAACGCCATCTTTCTGCCGGCGGTGCTGCGGTTCAACGAACAAGCACCCTCGGTGCGAGACGAAGGCAAGCTCGAGCGTCTGGCGACGGCGATGGGGTTGAGCAGCGGCGCCGAAGTGGCGAGCGCCGTGCGCGCGATGACCGAACGGCTCGGTTTGCCGACAGGCCTCGCGCAGCTTGGCGTGAACGCTGAGATGTTCCCCGAGATCATCAAGGGTGCGCTCAAGGATCACAGCCACAAGACCAATCCGCGCGAGGCCTCCGAAGACGACTACCGCGCCATGCTCGAATCGTCGATGTAACGCGGCGCGGCTTCGGTCACGCTCAAGCGCGCGTCTCGGCGAGCGTCTTGAGGCGATCGAGTCCCGCGCGGTACAGCACCTCGTAGTGCTCGACGAGCGACGTGGCCTGATGCGCATCGCGCGGCTCGAACCGGCTCGCCCACGTGACAGTCGTTTTGTCCGCGCCGATTCGCCGGGCGGATAGCGTCGCCACGTAGTCCGATACCGGATCGGGACCCTCGACGATCGTGTAGCGATAGAACGTTTCCGCTTCGCTGTGCTCGAGCAGTGCTTCGACGATGATCGCGCCGCCCATCGCTTCGAGGTGGCGAACACGGCCACCGTCCGAAAGCCGTGACGCGCGCACGAACTCGAGCCATACGGGGAGGCCGTTGAAATCGCCGAGCATCGCCCAGACCGACTCGACAGGCGCGGCGATTTCGACGGATACGCTAACGTTAGCCATAGTCTCTGCCCTCAGTTCTGCGGAGTCGGCGCGTTCGCGCTGATCACGCCGGCCGATTTGAGTTCGTCCCATAGCGCGGCGGGGATCGCGCTGTCCGCGAGCGCCCCATTCTCCGCAATACGTTCGGGGCGGCTCGCGCCGGGAATCACACCGGCCACCGCAGGGTGGGCGAGCGAGAACGCCAGCGCGGCCGCGCGGATATCCACGCCGTAACGCGAGCAGATTGCCTTGATCTGCGCGACACGATCGATCATCGCCTGCGGCGCCTTCTGATATTCGTAATGCGTGCCGCCCGCGAGCAGGCCGGAATTATAAGGACCGCCAACGATAATGCCGAGTCCACGCGCCTGCGCGGTGGGCATCAACGTTTCGAGCGCGCTGGCATGGTCGAGCAGCGTGTACCGGCCGGCGAGCAAGAAGCCGTCGGGGTCGGCGCGCTCGATTGCCAGCTCGCATGGCTCGACCCGGTTCACGCCGAGTCCCCACGCCTTGATCACGCCTTCTTCGCGCAGTCGCGTGAGCGCCTTCGCCGCGCCAGACATCGCGATATCGAATACGTCGCGCCACGCTTCACCGTGGAAGTCCACTGCCGGATCGTGAATCCAGACATAGTCGAGATGGTCGGTGCGCAAGCGCTTGAGGCTGTCTTCGATCGAGCGCAGCGTGCCCGTTTCGGTGTAGTCGTAGACGATGCGGTTCGGCAGGCCGTGCTCGAACAAGCCGCCTTTTTCGCCGAGGTCGCGCGCCGTGGTGGACTCCACTTCGTCCAGAATGAGCCGGCCTACTTTCGTGCCGAGCACATACTCATTGCGCGGGTGGTGCGCGAGCGCCTCGCCGAGGCGCAGTTCCGCGAGCCCTGCGCCATAGAGCGGAGCCGCGTCGAAATAGCGAATACCGCTTTGCCAGGCGGCTTCAACGGTGGCGAGCGCTTCCGCTTCCGGAATCTCGCGATACATGTTGCCGAGCGGAGCCGTGCCAAAGCCGATCCGCGAGGGAATGGTGATACGCATGGGAGTTCCTTCCAAATTCATAAAATGTTGCTGGCGCGTCAATCCCACTGTGCAGCGAGACCTTCAGGGCTCACTTCGCGGCCGTTGCGTTCGAGCGCGGCGATCTGCGCGATGTCGTCGTCCGTGAGTTCGAGCGTTTGCGCGAGTAGATTGCTGGCGAGGTTTTCGCGCTTTGTGGAAGAGGGGATGACGGAGTAGCCAAGGCGCAGCGCCCAGGCGAGCGCCACTTGCGCGGGCGTGGCGTGGCGACGTTCGGCAATCGCACGGATGACCGGATCGCTGAGCACCTTGCCGTAGGCGAGCGTCATGTACGAGGTCACGTGAATGCCTTCCTGCTGGAGGAAGTCAACGAGCTTGCGGTTCTGCAGATACGGGCTCAACTCGATCTGGTTGGTCGCGATGTTTTCCTTGCCGACTACGGCAATGGCTTGCTTGGTGAGTTCGATATTGAAATTGGAAATGCCGATCTGTTTCGTCAACCCTTGCGATTTTGCTTCGGCCAGAGCGCTCATGAATGCTTCGAGCGGTACGCCGTTGTTGGGTGCGGGCCAGTGAATCAGCGTGAGATCGACTGCGTCGGTGCGCAGCTTCTTCAGGCTTTCCTTCAAGCTCGGAACCAGCTTTTCATGCGAGTAATGGTCGACCCAGATCTTGGTCGTGAGAAAGAGATCGTCGCGCGCGATGCCGGAAGCGGCGATCGCTTCGCCCACTTCGGCCTCGTTGCCGTAGATCTGCGCAGTGTCGATGGCGCGGTAGCCGACTTCGAGGCCATTGCGCACGGAGTCGATAACAACCTGCCCTTGCAGACGAAACGTGCCGAGGCCAAATGCGGGAATGTTGCTCATGATGTTCTCCGAATAAATGACTGACTTCACCAAACGATAGAAGCGATTTAGCGCGAGCGCCGTTTCATGACGATCTGCGCGACGATAAGCGCAACGCCGCCAAGCGCAATGAGCGCACCCACAATCGGCACCGCGCTGTAGCCGAAACCGGCGCTCAGTGCGGCGCCCCCTGCGGCGGCGCCCAATGCGTTGCCGAGATTGAACGCGCCGACATTGACGGAAGAGGCGAGCCCAGGCGCATCGTGAGCGGCGCGCATCACGCGCATTTGCAGCGGCGGCACCACCGCAAAAGTCGCGATGCCCCACACCAGCAGCGCCACGGCCGCGCCCACATGCGTGGCGGCCAGCGCCGGAAACGCCAGCATCACGACGATCAACAGCGCGAGAAAGCCAAGCAGCGTGCCGTCGAGCGAACGGTCGGCAAGACGCCCGCCCGCCGCGTTGCCAATGGAAAAGCCCACGCCGATCAGCACGAGCATGGCGGTCACGAAGCCCGCGCTCGCGCCCGTGAGATGCGTGAGCGTGGGCGTGACATAGGTGTAGAGCGTGAACATCGCGCCTGCGCCGAGCACCGTGGTCGCGAGCGCGCCGAGCACCACCGGGCGCGTGAGCACGCCGAGTTCGGCGCGCAGGTTGGGCATCGCGCCTGCCTCGCCTTTGGGAAGCGCGGCCCACAAGCCCGCGATGGCGAGCGCGCCGAGCCCGGCGGTCGCTGCGAACGACATGCGCCAGCCGATGGTTTCGCCGAGCCACGTGGCCGCGGGCACGCCGCCGATGTTCGCGATGGTGAGGCCCATGAACATCGTCGCGACGGCACTGGCCTGGCGCTCGCGCGGCACGAAGCTCGCGGCCACCACCGAGCCGATGCCGAAGAACGCGCCGTGATTCAGGCTCGTGACGAGGCGCGCGAGCATCAGCGTGGTGTAGTCCGGGGCGATGGCGGAAAGCAGGTTGCCGAGCGTGAAAATACCCATCAGCGCCATGAGCGCCGTGCGTCGCGGCCAGCGGGCGAGCGCAAGCGTCATGAGCGGTGCGCCCACCATGACGCCAATCGCGTAGGCGCTGATCAGCATGCCGGCGCTGGGGATCGACACATGCACGCCTTCGGCGATCACGGGCAACAGACCCATCGGCGAGAATTCGGTCGTGCCGATGGCGAACGCGCCAACGGCGAGGGCAAGGAGCGGCAGCGCGGCGCTGCTGCGCGCCAGCGCGTTGGCGGCGCGCGCAGAGCGGGCCGTGGCGGGTAGACTGAGGTCGCGTTCGAGCATGACATCACGCCCTTGTGGGGCATTAACGAGTGGGGACCGCTGCATTGTGCGGGTTTTACTTTTGACGAAAAACTGGTCTATAAACCAAAGTGTTTTGATTTCAAATCAAGAATGAAGATCACTCTGGACGAACTGCAGGCCTTTGCGACAGTGGTGGATAGCGGCTCCATCACGGCGGCGGCGCAACAACTGGATCTCACGGTGTCCGCCACGAGCAGGACGCTCGCGCGGCTGGAAGAAAAGCTCAAGACAACCCTGTTGCGCCGTACCACGCGGCGGCTGGAGCTGACTGAAGAGGGCAAGGCCTTCCTGCACAACGCGCGGGCCATCATCGAGCAGGTGGAGGGCGCCGAGGAGCAAATGCTCGCGCGCCGCGAGATGCCGGCGGGGCGCTTGCGCGTGGATGCGGCGTCGCCGTTCATGCTCCATGTGATCGTGCCGCTCGTGCAGGGCTATCGCGAGCGTTATCCGCAGGTGGAGCTGGAGTTGAACAGCAATGAGGGCATCATCGATTTGCTGGAGCGGCGCACCGACGTGGCGATCCGCATTGGCCGGCTTAAGGACTCCACGCTGCATAGCCGCCTGGTCGGCAATAGCCGCATAAGGGTGCTCGCGAGTCCTCAGTATCTGGCGGCGCATGGACGCCCCGCGCGCGTGGAGGAGTTGAGCAAGCACACGCTGCTAGGCTTCACGCAGCCCGAAGCGCTGAATGTATGGCCGCTCACGGGTGCCGATGGCGAGCCGCTGCGCATCGAGCCCGATGTGTGGTCGTCGAGCGGCGAGACCTTGCGGCAACTCGCGCTCGCGGGCGTGGGTATCGTCTGTCTTTCGGACTTCATGACGGCGCAGGACCGCGCAAACGGCAGCCTGGTGCAGGTGCTCGCGCGTCAGACGCAGGACGTGCGCCAGCCGATTCACGCCGTGTACTACCGCAACACGGCCATTTCGGCGCGCATTGTGTCGTTCGTCGATTATCTGGTCGAGGCCGTGCGTGCCACGGAGTTTGGCGGCGCGGCGCCGCGCCGGGGCGCGTGAGCGGAGTCGAGCGTTAGCGCGGCTTCAATACCGTCGTCATGTATTGCGTAGCGAATTCGATAAACGCTTGCACGCGCAACGGCAGCCGTCTTTGCACGGGATAGACGATTTGCGCGGCGAGCGGTTTCGCCTGCCATTTCGGCAATACGCGCACGAGGCGCCCCGAGATCAGATCCTCCTCGATCAGCCATTCCGGCAACACGGCGAGTCCCAGCCCCATGCGTGCGGCCTCGCGCATGCTCGTCACGCCTTCCGAAATCATCACGGGCTCGATCTGCAGCGTATGCGTGGCTGCGCCCGAATACAGCGTGACATCTCTCGAGCCGCCGAATTGCCGGCTGGACAGCGCGATCCACGGTAAGGCCTGCAGACTTTCCGGCTTGCTGGCGACCTTGTGATCCTTGAGAAAGGCGGGCGAGGCAGCCGGATAGCGCCGGATCTCGCCGAGCGGACGCGCGACGACGCGATCGTCAGTGAGCGCCCCCGCGACGATACCGGCGTCGCAGCCTTCTTCGATCATGTGCAGAGGCCGGTTCGAATACGCCAGTTCCATTCGCACCGCCGGGTGCGCCTGGATAAAGCTGCTGATCAACCGGCTAACGACCGACTGGCCAAAGTCGATCGTGGAGAACACGCGGATATTGCCGCTCAGCGCGCTCTGGTCGCGCCGTATGCGCTGTTCGGATTCCTCGGCGAGCGCGAGCAGCGCCTGCGCGTCGGCCAGGAACTGGTGGCCCGTTTCCGTGAGGCTCATGCGGTGCGTGTCGCGCCGCAGCAGCGCCGCGCCGCATTGATCTTCGAGCGAACGCAACTGGCGGCTCAGCGTGGGCTGGCTCAGATTCAGCTTGCGCGCCGCCGCGGAGATGCTGCCGCTCTCGACGATGGCAACGAAGGCACGCAGCAGACTCAGGTCGTTGAAGATGGTCATACGCCGGCAGCATAGCCGATATTCTGGTTATGCAGCTACCGTTGTGGGCCGCCTGGCGGGAAGATGCACCCATCGCATCACGTTGCACCTCGTTGCATCCCCCACCCAACCGAAACGGAGCATCACCATGAGCACGCAAGCCAACACCAGCAAAGTCGCGATCGTTACCGGCGCTTCCCGCGGCATCGGCGCGTCGATCGCCCGGCGTCTCGCCGCAGAAGGCATCGCAGTCGTCGTCAACTACGCCGGCCGCGCGGCGGACGCCGACGCCGTCGTGGAGGCAATCCAGGCAGCCGGCGGCCGTGCCGCGGCGATCCAGGCAGACGTGGCCGTGCCTGCCCAGGTGGCCGCGATGTTCGACCAGGCCGTGACGCTCTTTGGCGGCGTGGATATTCTCGTGAACAACGCGGGCGTCATGCAGTCGGGCCTCGTCAATCTGGCCGATACCGACGACGCCCTGTTCGACCGGCTCATCGCGATCAACCTCAAGGGCACCTTCAATACGCTGCGCATTGCCGCGAAGAAGCTGCGCGAGGGCGGCCGCATCGTCAACTTTTCGAGCAGCATCCAGGCGCTCGCGCTGCCGGGCTACTCGGTGTACGCCGCCACCAAGGCTGCCGTGGAAACGATGACAAACATCTTCGCCAAGGAACTGCGCGGCCGCAATATCACGGTGAATGCGGTTGCCCCCGGACCTACCGCGACCGAACTGTTCCTCAAGGACAAAACGCCCGAACAGATCGAGCGCCTCGCGAAGATGCCGCCGCTCGAGCGGCTCGGCCAGGCGGACGACATCGCCCAAGTGGTGTCGTTCCTCGTCGGCAGCGGCGCAAGCTGGATCGACGGTCAAACGATACGCGCGAACGGCGGCATTGTTTGATGTCCTGATCAAACGTCTTATGACGAACAGGAGCACATCATGAGGAAGATCATTGTCGTTACCGGCGCATCCAGCGGGTTTGGCCGCCTTGCCGCCGAAGCACTCGCGAACGCCGGTCATACCGTCTACGCGTCCATGCGCGCGAGCGCCGGGCGCAACGCGCCGATCGTCGAGCAGATGGCGGAATTCTCGCGCCACAGGGGCGTGGATCTGCGCACGGTGGAACTCGACGTGCAGTCGCAGGCGTCTGTCGATGCAGGCATCGCCCGCGTGATCGCGCAAAGCGCGCATATCGACGTCGTCGTCCACAATGCCGGTCATATGGCTTTCGGGCCGGCCGAGGCGTTCAGCCCGGAGCAGTATGCGCATCTGTACGATATCAACGTGCTGGGCACGCAGCGCGTGAACCGCGCAGTGCTGCCCCACATGCGCGCGCGGCGCGAGGGTCTCGTGGTGTGGGTGTCGAGCAGCAGTTCCGCAGGCGGTACGCCGCCTTACCTCGCGCCGTATTTTGCGGCGAAGGCTGCGATGGATGCGATCGCCGTTCAGTATGCGCGAGAGCTTTCGCGCTGGGGCATCGAAACGTCGATCGTCGTGCCGGGCGCCTTTACTTCGGGCACGAATCACTTTTCGCATGCGGGCAGTCCGGAAGACAAAGCCGTGGTCGCGGCGTATGAAACGGGCCCCTATGCCGGGTTCGGCGAGCAGATCCAGAAAGCGTTCGCCGCGATCGTGCCACCGGAGGCCGACGTGGGCCTCGTGGCCGAGGCGATCGTCGAAGTAGTCGATGCGCCTTTCGGGAAGCGTCCGTTCCGGGTGCATGTCGATCCGACCCAGGACGGCGCGGACGTCGGCTTTGCCGTACTGGACCGCATGCGAGCGGAGATGTTGCGCCGCGTAGGCATGTCCGACCTGCTCGTGCCGCGCGAGCGTGGCGCAGCGTGAGACGAGAAGCGGCGTGGCGCGCCTACTCCGTGACGCACTGCGGCGCCTCGAGTCCGCGCAACGCCGCTTCGAACTCCTCGACGGGAATCGGTCGGCAGAAGAGATAGCCCTGAAACGCGTAGCATCCCGCCGAGGCGAGGAAGGCGCGTTGCTCCTCGGTTTCCACGCCTTCTGCGATCACGCCGAGGCCGAGACTGTGCGCGAGCGCCACAATGGTTCGCGCGATCACCGCGTCGTTCGGGTCGACGAGGACATCGCGCACGAATGAGCGGTCGATTTTCAGCTGGTCGAGCGGCAGGCGCTTCAAATACGCAAGCGACGAATAGCCGGTGCCGAAATCGTCGAGCGCGAAGACGATCCCATCCGCCTTCAGCGCTTCCATTTTCTCGATGATCTCCTGCACGTTGTCCACCAGCACGCTTTCCGTCAACTCCAGCTTGAGCCGGTCCGCTCGCGCGCCGGTTTGTTCGAGCGTGGCGCGCACGCTTTCCACGAAGTCCGGCTGGTGAAGCTGCTGCACGCTCACGTTGACCGCAATCGTGAGATGCGCGGTGTCGGGCCGCGCGGCCCAGCGCGCCAATTGAGTGCAGGCCGCGTGCAGAACCCAACGGCCCAGCTCGGCGATGAGCCCGGTGTCTTCGGCCACGGGAATGAAATCGGCCGGGTACACGAGCCCGCGTGCGGGATGACGCCAGCGCACCAGCGCCTCGACGCCGGTTACGCGGTCGCGGTCGATCTGCATCTGGTAGTGCAGCACGAACTGTTCGTTTTCGATCGCATCGCGCAGCGCCGCCTCGAGCGCAGCCCGCTCCACCACGACGGTTTGCATGTCGGGGTCGAAGAGCCGCACTGCGTTGCGTCCGCGCTCCTTGGACTTGTACATGGCGAGATCGGCCTGCTTCATGAGGTCGTCCGTCGATGCCTGGAAGCCCTTGAATACCGTCGCGCCAATGCTGGCCGTGCTGCGGTAGTCGATCTCGTCGAGTCGATAAGGATTCCCGAGCACGGCGAGAATCCGCTCGCCCAAGGCCTCGGTCTGGCAGGCCGCTTCGCATGCAACGGGATTCAGATTGCCCACCACGACGACGAACTCGTCGCCGCCCACGCGCGCCACGGTGTCGCCTGCTGGAATGCTCGCCGCGAGGCGTTTGGCCACCTCCTGCAGCAGCAGGTCGCCCTTGTCGTGGCCCAGCGTGTCGTTGAGCGTTTTGAAGTGGTCCAGATCGATGAACAGCAGGGCGCCGCTCGTGCCGTTCCTCGCGCTCTCGGTAATGGCGTCCTTCAGGTTGTCGAGCAGCAGCGTGCGATTGGGAAGGCCGGTGAGCGCGTCGTAAAAGGCCAGTTCCTTGATGCGCTGGTCGGCGATCTTGCGCTCGGTGATGTCGCGTCCGCTCGTGCGGAAACCGATGAAATCGCCCTTGGAGTCGGTGATCGGCACCCACGAAGCGGAAAGCCACATGAGCGAGCCATCCTTGCGCACGCAACGAAACTCCAGGTTGTCGCCGCGCGAGCCCAGTTGCGCGCCGCGAAACTCGGGCGCGACGTAGGCGGCGTCGTCCGGATAGATCACCGTGCAGGCGAAATCGCTCATGGCCATACATTCTTCGACGGTATAGCCGATGTACTGCTCCACCGCCGAATTGATCCAGCGCGGCTTGCCTTCCGGCGACCACCAGATTTCCCAGTTGACCGTGCAGTCGGCAATGGCGCGGAATTTTTCCTCGCTTTCGCGCAGTTCCTTCGTCATCGACGAAGCCAGCCGTAGCGCACGGCTGCGGCCCGTCATCATGAGGCGCGTGAGCAACGCGAGCAGCAGGCTCAGCCCCGTGCCGGTGATGGCGATGAGCGTGGCCGCGTCGCGGCCGAAGCGGGCCTTGAAACCGTCGCGCGCCATCAGCTTGAGCATCCAGTCGTGTCCGCACACGACGAGATACTCGGTCGCCGAAAGCTCGCCGGGCACGTGATGCGGGGTGGCGCCCGACGTTCTGTAGAGCAGCGCATCCGTCGACGATTCCACGCCGTCGTAAATGGAAACCGAGAGGCCGGGCGGCTCCTCGCCGTAAAGACTGGCGATGACGTCGTGCATGCGAAAGGACGCATACACCCAGCCAACGAGCTGCGCCTCGCGCTCGGTGGCGTTTTCCGGCGTCTGGCCGCGCGCATAGACCGGCATGTACATCACGAAGCCGGGGTCGGCGCCGGGGTCGGTGTCCACCGACAGGCGCACCTTGCCGGAAATGGTCGCCATGCCGGTGTCGCGCGCCTGCTCCATGGCGCGCCGGCGCACCGGGTCGGCCCAGGCGTCGAAACCGGGCGCCGCGCGATTGGCGCCGATATACGGCTCGCGCTGAATGATGGGCGCGTAGTTCTCGCGCGCACCTTCGGGCTCGATCGAGTAGCCCGGCAGTCCGCGCTGCTGCATGGCCGTAATATGCGCGGCCTTTTGCGTTTGCGGCACCCACGCGATGATGCCGATGGCCTGGATGCCGGAAAAGTTCGCGTCGAGATTGAGCGTGTTGACGTAAGCGCGGAAGGCGTCGCGGTCGACTTCGCCGCTGGCGGCAAAGAGGCTCTGCACGCCGCGCAGCAAAAGCTCGTACGTGCCCATGCGCTGCTCGATGCGGCTCACGACGTCGCCGAGCGAAAAGTCGAACTGCGTGAGCAGTTCGTGGCGGGCCGCTTCCCGCTCGTGGTTCCAGAGCGCCCACGTCACGCCGAGCGCGGCGCAGAGAACCAGTAGCGGGAGCAGAACGAGGCGCGTCCGGGTCATGGTGGCGTCTAGAAGGGGACCATCGAGTCGGCGAGGTCAGGCTTGAAGTACTTCGTGAAGATGCGTCGCACCGTGCCGTCGGCGATCATTTCGTTGACGAGCGCTCGCCATTTGTCCCGCTCTTCCGGCGAGAGCGCCTTCTTCGACATGATGAGTCCATGCGGAATGGGGGGATCGTCGAACTCCACGATATTCGTTACGCTCCGGATCTTCGCTTCGTCGATAGCGGGATAATCGAACGGCTCGATGATCATTCCCTGAATGCGCCCGAGAATCAGCGCCTGGTAAAGCGGTTCGAGGCCGCCGGCCTGACTCACACGGTTTTCGGCGGAGAGCGAGTCGACAAGACGATTGGCCGACGCGCTGTAGCGGAAGCTGCGAATCACCCCGAGCTGGAACTTGTCGTTGTGCTCGAAATCGGCCAGTTGGTGGATGCCCGAATCCTTGCGAACCAGCAGATAGTACTTGTTGCTGAAGTACCAGGCAAAATCCGCGTATTGATTGCGCTCGTCGTTCGCAATGCCCGAAAGACTGAAATCGAGCGCGCCCGATTCGATCAGTTTCCAGATGCGCGCGCGCGACATCAGGCTCACGCGGATCTGGCAGCCGCTGCGCCGCGCCAATGCGTCGGCGAAGTCCTTGTCGATGCCCGTGTCCGTGTCGACCGAATAGAGCAGCCCGTGATCGTGTAAGGCCAGCGTAAATGAGCGCGAGCAGTCGGGACCCGCGGCAAGCGCGGTGCCAAGACAACCGAGCGCCAGCAGCAGGCCCCCAAGGCAGTGTCGAATCACAGCGTCTCCATGGCTTGATGGTGGCCCGATCGTCTGGTGTCGGGCGGAAAGCAGTCTTTACGGCTTAACGGCAGGGTGCTGGAATTCTTTAGGCACCTCGCATTGTTTATTTTGGACGTTTTTTGTGCAAGCGCCGAGGGGGCCAGGTCTGCCTGCGCAGGGCAAAAAAAACGCCGGCACAAGGCCGGCGCATTTTTTGAAAAAGGATCGTGTAAGGAAGGCCCGCCAGAAGGTGGTCTTCGCAACGGGCGATTTAGCCGTTTTGCATATCAGTTCTCTTCCACCAGGTCCCGGTTCAGCATGCTTTTTGGAATCGACAGAATCAAAACGCAGCTCACGAGCAAGCAGGCGCCCAGCGCATAGGTGCCGTTATTGATGTCGCCGGTCAGGTCCTTCGCGACGCTGGTGATCATGGAGCCCGTGAAGCCGGACAGATTGCCGACCGAGTTGATGAGCGCGATACCGGCCGCCGCGGCGGTGCCTGAGAGAATCTGCCCCGGGAACGTCCAGTAGATCGGCATGAGGCCCAGGATCGCGCAGGTGGAGATAGTCAGGAATACGATAGAAAGCGGCACGTTATGCGCGAACAAGGCGCTCAGAATCAGGCCGACGCCGCCGATGCAGGCCGGAATGGCCGCATGCAGCCGGCGCTCGCCCGTCTTGCGGGAGTGCGACGCATTCCAGATCATGGCGACCACCGCGCTGAGATAGGGAATGGCGGTCAGCAAGCCGATATTGAACGTGCTCTTCACGCCGGAAGCCTTGATGATGGAAGGCAGCCAGAACGCCAGGCCATAGAAGCCGGTATTGAAGGTGAGCAGAATGAACGTCAGCAGCCAGACGCGCGGGCTTTTGAGCGCCGCCACGGCGCTATGCGTTTTCTTGCCGCTTTCCTGTTCGAGATTCTTTTGCAGCAGCGCTTTTTCGGCGGCGCTCAGCCATTTCGCCGACTGAATGCCGTCGCCCATGCGAAACAGCACCACGAAGGCGACGAGAATCGAAGGAATGCCTTCGAGCAACAGCATCCATTGCCAGCCGCCCAGGCCGAACAGGCCGTGCGTGTTCTCCATCAGCCATCCCGAGATAATCCCGCCGAGCGTGAGGCTCACCGGAATGGCGATCAGGAACCCCGACATCGCGACGCTCTGGCGGCGCGCCGGAAACCAGTAGTTCATGTACAGAATGATGCCGGGGAAAAAACCCGCTTCGCACACGCCGAGCAGAAACCGGAGGATGTAGAACATCGTCGAGGTTTGCACGTGGAAGAAACTCGCGAGCGGCGCGATAAAGGCGAGCGACGATGAAACGATGCCCCATGTCACCATGATGCGTGCGATCCAGAAACGCGCGCCATAACGGTGAAGCAACAGGTTGCTCGGCATCTCGAAGAGGAAATATCCCCAGAAGAAAATGCTCGCACCCACGGCGTAGATGCTGTCGCTCAGGCCCAGCGAATCCAGCATCTGCAGCTTGGCGAAGCCGACGTTCACGCGGTCGAGGTAGGCGACGACGTAGCACAGCAGCAGAAGCGGCAAGATGCGCTTCAATACCTTGCGGTACAAGCGGTCTTCGGCTTCATTGACGGCGGACGGGGAGTCCGCAATCTGGGTCAGAGTTGGCATGGGATGTGTCTCCTTTCACATATGCCTTTGAACGGTCCCGTAGCAGGGGAGGCTATTTCCACGAAGTTCGTGGTGTGTTTGCTGGATCTCTGTGCTGGCAGCGAACAGCACGCCATTTTGTTATCGGTAACACTGCGGGCGCTAAATTAGCACGGCAAGGGGCGCGAGAGCAAGTCGGGCGAGTGCGCCGGGGGGCGGTCGGCGCCGCGCCGTAACCGGGAAAACGCGTGGTCTGTCCTGGTGCACAGCGCGCTCGCAAAGTGCTAATATCCAGAAATGTTACCGATAACAAATCGGCGCGGACCCCGATGTGGACCCGCCACATCGTCGAGACAAGGAATAACGGAGTGAGTGATATGACCCAGCCCAACGCACGGCGCCTGCGCAGCCAGGAATGGTTCGATGATCCGGCCCATGCGGACATGACCGCGCTGTATGTCGAGCGCTTCATGAACTACGGTCTGACCCGCGAAGAACTGCAGTCTGGCCGCCCCATCATCGGCATCGCACAAACGGGGAGCGATCTCGCCCCGTGCAATCGCCACCACATCGAACTCGCCGCGCGCACGAAAGCGGGCATTCGCGACGCGGGCGGCATTCCGATGGAATTTCCGGTGCATCCGCTCGCCGAGCAGAGCCGCCGGCCCACGGCGGCGCTCGACCGCAACCTGGCCTATCTGGGCCTCGTCGAGATCCTGCACGGTTTTCCGCTCGACGGTGTCGTGCTGACCACCGGCTGCGACAAGACCACGCCCGCGTGCCTGATGGCCGCGGCAACGGTCGATATGCCGGCCATCGTGCTCTCGGGCGGCCCGATGCTCGACGGCTGGCATAACGGCCAGCGCGTCGGCTCTGGCACGGTTATCTGGCACGCGCGCAACCTGCTGGCGGCCGGTGAGATCGACTACGAGGGCTTCATGGAACTGACGACGGCTTCGTCGCCCTCCATCGGCCACTGCAACACCATGGGCACGGCGCTCTCGATGAACAGCCTCGCCGAAGCGCTGGGCATGTCGCTGCCCGGCTGCGCCAGCATTCCGGCGGCCTACCGCGAGCGCGGCCAGATGGCGTACGCCACCGGCAAGCGCATCGTCGACCTCGTACGCTACGACATGCGGCCTTCGCGCATCATGACGAAAGAGGCGTTCGAGAACGCCATCGTGGTGGCCTCCGCGCTGGGTGCGTCCACCAACTGTCCGCCGCACCTCATCGCCATCGCGCGGCACATGGGCATCGAACTGAGCCTCGAAGACTGGCAGCGCGTGGGCGAACAGGTGCCGCTCATCGTCAACTGCATGCCGGCGGGCGAGTTTCTCGGCGAGAGCTTTCACCGCGCGGGCGGCGTGCCCGGCGTGCTGCGCGAACTCGACCGCGCGGGCCTCGTGCACCGCGACTGTCTCACGGTATCGGGCCGTACCATTGGCGCGATTGCCGACAGCACGCCCGAGCCGGATCGCGAAGTCATCAGGACAACGGATGATCCGCTCAAACACGGCGCGGGCTTCATGGTGCTTTCGGGCAACTTCTTCGACAGCGCGATCATGAAGATGTCCGTGGTCGGCGACGCCTTCCGGCAAACCTACTTGAGCGAGCCAGGCGCGGAAAATACGTTCGAGGCGCGCGCGATCGTGTTCGACGGTCCCGAGGACTACCACGCACGCATCAACGACCCGTCGCTCGAAATCGACCAGCGCTGCATTCTCGTGATTCGCGGCACGGGCACGGTGGGCTATCCGGGCAGCGCCGAAGTGGTGAACATGGCGCCGCCGGCGGAACTGGTGCGCCAGGGCATCACGTCGCTGCCTACGCTTGGCGATGGCCGCCAGAGCGGCACGTCGGCGAGCCCTTCCATCTTGAACATGTCGCCCGAAGCGGCGGTGGGCGGCGGCCTCGCGCTGCTGCAAACGGGCGACCGCATTCGCGTGGATCTGAACGCGCGCAGCGTGAACGTGCTGGTCGACGAGGCTGAGCTTGCGCGACGCCGCGAAACCGCGCACTTCGAGGTGCCGCCTGCACAGACGCCGTGGCAAGAGCTGTATCGCAAGACGGTGGGGCAACTGTCCACGGGCGGCTGCCTCGAACCCGCCACGCTTTATCTGAAAGTCATTGCCGAGCGCGGCAACCCGCGCCATTCACACTAAATACCGGATACCAAACTGGAGGCAGCATGACCTCGAACACCGCATCAAACTGGCTTCCCCGCGACGTCGGGCAGGCATTGCTCGTTGGCCGCGTATGGCGCAAAGCAGGCGAGCATGAAGGCCCCTGCGTCGTGGTCGTTCGCAACGGCGAAGTCATCGACATCACGGCCAGCGTGCCGACCACCGCCGACCTGTTCGACCGCGAAGACGCCGCGCAATTCGCGCGTACGGTGAGCGGCGAATCGCTCGGCCCGGTGGAGAACCTGATCGAAGCGAACCTGCCAGGCAGCGCGGCGCCCGCTGTCCGTCTGCTCGCGCCCAACGACGTGCAGGCCATCAAGGCATGCGGCGTGACCTTCGCGGTGAGCCTGATCGAGCGCGTGATCGAGGAGCAGGCCGGCGGCGACCCCGCGAAGGCGCAGGAAGTGCGCGAGACCATCGCGGCCACGATCGGCACCGATCTCTCGAAGATCAAGCCGGGCTCCGAAGAAGCGATGAAGCTCAAGGCCGAACTCGAGCGGCGCGGCGCGTGGTCCCAGTACATGGAAGTGGGCATTGGGCCCGACGCGGAAGTGTTTTCGAAGTCGCAGCCGATGTCGGCAGTGGGCTTTGGCGACGATGTCGGCTTGCTGGCCGCTTCGGTCTGGAACAACCCGGAGCCGGAAATCGTGCTGGCCGTGAACAGCCGTGGCGAGATCGTCGGCGCGACGCTCGGCAACGACGTGAATCTGCGCGACATCGAAGGCCGCTCGGCGCTGCTACTCGGCAAGTGCAAGGACAATAACGCCTCGTGTGCGATTGGCCCGTTCGTGCGCTTGTTCGACGCGTCGTTCGACCTCGACACGGTGCGCAAGACGAGCGTCGCGCTGCGCGTGGAAGGCGCGGACGACGACTTCGTTCTGGAAGGCATCAGCCACATGAGCGAGATCAGCCGCGACCCGGCCGACCTCGTGTCGCAAACGTGGGGCCCGCATCACCAGTATCCCGATGGCTTCATGCTCTTTCTCGGCACCATGTTCTCGCCGATCAAGGACCGCGATACGGCGGGCGGCGGCTTCACGCATCATCTCGGCGACCAGGTCACCATCTCGGCACCGGAACTCGGCGCGTTGATCAACACCGTGCAATTGAGCACGGCACTCGCGCCGTGGACCTTCGGCGTGCGCGCGCTTTATCGCAATCTGGCTTCGCGCGGATTGCTGTGAGCCACTGAATCAGGAAACGCAACATGAACCAGTTCGACAATTACATCGGCGGCGAATGGGTGCGCGGCGCCACCGCCTCCACCAACGTCAATCCCTCCAATCTCGACGACGCGATCGGCGAATTCGCGCAGGCAGACGACGCGCAGACGCGCGCCGCCATCGCCGCCGCGCGTAAAGCGTTCGCGCAGTGGTCGCTTTCGACGCCGCAGCAACGCTTCGACCTGCTCGACCAGGTGGGCAGCGTCATTCTCGCGCGCAAAGCCGAGTTGGGCCGCCTGCTCGCGCGCGAAGAGGGCAAGACGCTGCCAGAGGCCATCGGCGAAGTGGGCCGCGCCGCGCAGATCTTCAAGTTCTTCGCGGGCGAAGCGCTGCGCCTTGGCGGCGAGATCGTGCCCTCGGTGCGGCCCGGCATGACCGTCGAGGTCACGCGCGAGCCGATCGGCGTGATCGGGCTCATCACGCCGTGGAACTTTCCGATCGCCATTCCCGCCTGGAAGATTGCGCCCGCCCTGGCCTACGGCAACACGGTCGTCATCAAGCCGGCCGACCTCGTGCCGGCGAGCACGTGGGAACTCGTGAAGATCATCGCGGAAGCGGGTGCGCCGGCCGGCGTCATCAATCTCGTGATGGGACGCGGTTCGGTGGTGGGCGAGGCGATCGTCAGCTCTCCTGATGTCGACGCCGTGAGTTTCACCGGCTCGGTCGCGACGGGCCGCGCGATTGGCGCAAAGTGCTTCGCAACGGGCAAGAAGTTCCAGCTGGAGATGGGCGGCAAAAACCCGATGGTCGTGCTCGACGACGCCAATCTCGACGTGGCCGTGGAAGCCTGCATCAACGGTGCCTTCTTCTCCACGGGGCAGCGTTGCACGGCATCGAGCCGGCTCATCGTGACCGAAGGCATTCACGACCGCTTCGTCGAAGCGATGAAGGCGCGCATGAAGACGCTGAAGACGGGCGACGCGCTGGCGGACGGCACGCATATCGGGCCGGTCGTCGACGACAAGCAGCTGCAGCAGGACGAGCGCTATATCGCGATTGCGCGCGAAGAGGGTGGCGAGGTGTACGGCGGCGAGCGTGTGGAAGGCGCCACGCGCGGCTATTTCCTGGCTCCCGCGCTCGTCACCGGCACGACTTCGGCCATGCGCATCAACCGCGAAGAAGTGTTCGGCCCTGTCGCCTCGGTCATCAAGGTGAAGGACTATCACGAAGCGCTGGCCGTGGCGAACGAGACGGAGTTCGGCTTGTCGGCGGGCATCTGCACGACGTCGCTCAACCATGCCAACCATTTCCGCCGCCATGTGCAGGCCGGCATGGTCATGGTGAACACCGCGACGGCGGGCGTGGACTATCACGTTCCGTTTGGCGGCCGCAAGGGCTCGAGCTACGGCCCGCGCGAGCAAGGCAGCTATGCGCGCGAGTTCTACACCACCGTCAAGACGGCGTACGTCAATCCGGGCGCAGTGTGATGTCGCGCGGGCGGCGCGCCGAAAGCGCCGCCCGCGCCAACGTTCAGCTCATTGCGTGCAACACGGAGTGGGTGAGTCGCAGCAGATCGTCGAACTGCGTGACCAGCTCGAAACACACGAGAAATGCGAGGGCGGCGGACGGCCCTGGAAAGCGCGTTACCAGGCGCAGAGCGGGCTTGGCAGTGCGCTTCCTGATAATGTCGCGCGTCATCAGCCAGGTGATCGCCACACCGATTACGCCGCCCGCGATCAGATCCGTGGGGTAGTGATAGCCGAGGTAGGCGCGCGGCAGACAAATGATTAGTACGACATATAAAATCGCCAGCGCGCCGACGAAACGCCATACAAGAAAGATTCCCACTGCAATCGCCACCCACAGCATGGCGTGATCGCTTGGAAACGAGCTGAAGTCGGTCAGCCCGGCCGCCCGCAAGGACGACGAGGCGAAATGCAGATGCAGATCGGGATTGAAAATGGGCCGCTGCCGGAACGGCAAAAAGCGCGCGAGGAGGCGTCCCACTGCCAGTGCGATCAGGCCGCTGGCCACCGTGGCGATCATCATCTCGCGTCGCCACTCGCGCCGCTCGTTCGGCTGAAACCAGATCCACACGATGAGCGGGATGAGGCAATAACCTTTGAACGTATAGAGTCCCGCCATGACCCGGATCGCGTGATTGAGCAGTGGCGGCAGATCGATTCGGGTGAGCGCTTCCAGAATGACGGTATCGAAACTGTTCATTTATTGTGGGCCATTCCGCTGACATTATTTACGAACGACGCATCGGGCGCCAAGGCGGCCGGAAACGGAGATCCCAGCCGCCTTGGCGCCCGATGCGTCAGGCGATCGCAATCGTAAATATCAACCCGGCGCGCATAGGTAAAGAATCGAAAGCAAGTGTAAATGGCGCTTGCTTGCGTGCCGACTGCGCTGCAACGGCGGGCAATGTCCTTTGCGGTGTGCGGATAGGCGCGCTGTTACGCCTCGTCACAGATTCACTTCTGACGAACTGTGACCCCACATAAGTTAATCCGGCAGCAGCGACCCGCTGCGCAGCGGCGTGGCGCCCGCTACCCACGCCACCTCCATCCCCGCAGTGGCGAAGCGCGTGCGTTGACGCGCGTACAGCATGCCGGACACGGAACTCGTGATGGTGGCGACATGATCGGTCAGCGGGTCGACCACATCGGCAATCGGCTGGCCAGGTTCGACCTTGACGCCAACGGGCGTGCGGAACACGAGCACGCCGGAGGCTGGTGCGATGAGTGTCTCCGCGCCCGCCAACGGCGTAGGCTCGCATTCGAGCCGGGGCAGTGGCGCAGGCGTCCCCTCGATCACGCCACGATGCGTGAGGTAGTCGACGATGGCGTTCGCATCGTGCTCGGCGAAGTCGTAGCTCACGTCCGCCTGGCCGCGCAGCTCGATCGTCACGGAAACGGCGCCGTTGGGGATCGGGTAGCGCGCGCCATAGCGCTCGCGCAGTGCGGACCAGCAGAAGCTGTGAATCTCGTCGAAGGGGTTGCCGTTCGAATTGAGCGCGAAGAGCGATGCCTTCGCTTCGAGATAGCGCGCGAGCGGTTCGACATCGGGCCAAAGTTCGGGGTTCGTGTAGAGATGCATGGCGCCTTCGAAGTCGCAATGCAGGTCGAGCACGACATCGGCGTCGTAGGACAGGCGCTGGAGCGCAAGACGTTGCGAGCCGAGTTCGGTGGTGGGCGACTGTTCATCAAGCGCTTCTCGCATCGCAGCGCGCACGGCGAGCAGATTCTGCTGCGCGTCGCCGGTGAGTCGAGGGCCGACACGCGGCAGCACGAGTTCGGCGAGATCGTGGAAGTGGCGGTTGAAGTTGGCCGCGGTGCCGCTTTCGAAACGGCCGAGCAACTGGCCAAGCAGGCGCTGATTGAGGCCGATCGGATTCGGCACGGGTACGACGACGACTTCGCCGCGCAGCTTGCCCGCCGCTTCGAGCGTAGCCAGGCGGTTGCGCAGTGCCCAGGCGACCAGCATGCCGGGTAGTTCGTCGGCATGCAGCGACGACTGGATGTAGATCTTCTGCGCGCCGGTTGGGCCATAGTGGAAGCTCGTGAGGTGCCGCGCGGTGCCGAGCGCCGGCGAAATGAGCGGATGCTTCTGAATGTGCATGGTGACGTGAGCGCGAGGCGAATGTGCTGCGGCTGAAAAAGGGCAAAAGGCGCGGGAATGTCCCGCGCCTTTGTCGCGTGTGTCGTGCCTGGCGCTTACGAGCCGTACACGTCGAATGCGAAGTATCGCGACTCGATCTTCTTGTACGTGCCGTCCTTGATCATGTCCGCGAGCGCTTTGTCGATCTTGACCTTCAGGTCGGCGTCGTCCTTGCGCAGGCCGATGGCGGCGCCGTTGCCGAGGATGCCGCCCGGGTCGCTCAGTTCGCCGTTCGTGAACGCGTAGCCTGCGCCGCGCGGCGTCTTCAGGAAGCTCAGGTCGGCCTGCACCGCGTCTTGCAGCGCGGCGTCGAGGCGGCCGGAAAGCAGGTCCGCATAGACCTGGTCCTGATCCTGGTAAGGCACGATCTTCACACCGTTGGGCGCCCAGTTGGCTTTGGCATAGGCTTCCTGTGTCGTTCCCTGCTCGACGCCAACTGTCTTGCCCTTCAACGAATCGGCGGTGGGCTGGAGGGGCGAGCCTTTCTTCGCGACGAGACGGCTGGGCGTGTGGAAGACCTTCGACGAGAACGCGATTTGCGCTTCGCGCTGCGGTGTCATCGACATCGAAGAGAGCACGGCGTCGAACTTCTTCGCCTTGAGCGCCGGAATCATGCCGTCGAATTCGCTTTCCACCCAAACGCACTTCGCGTCGAGGCGCTTGCAGATTTCATTGCCGACGTCGATGTCGAAACCGACCAGCTTGCCGTCCGTGCTTTTCGATTCGAACGGGGGATAGCTGGCATCCACGCCGAAGCGGACCGTGGTCCAATCCTTCGCGCAAACGGAGGTTGCGACGGCGAGCATCGCCATGCACAGGGCAAACTTCTTCATTGACGTGGAGTCTCCAGTATGTCTTTCAACGCCGCCAGAACCGATGGCGGCATGCTCAACAGCGGGCCGTCACGTCAGCCGTGTTGTATAGACAAGATAAGGAGTCTCACATAGTGAGGCAACCAGGGTTTTTGCTGGCGGAAGGTGTAAACGCTTTGCCATATAAGCGTTGCACGCCGGGATGATGGCGTTGGGGGCGAGGCGGAGACGTTGTAAGCGTTTATTGGCTAGACAACTATGATCAGGTATCGGAAATGAAGTCGCACGAACCCGGGCGCAGGCGCGCGCATTATGTTGCGCGCGCAACTATTTGCTCAGGCGTCGCCAGTCAATCGTCGTCGTCGCCGTGATGATGCTCCCAGCCGCGATGACGCCCATGGTCATGCCAGTGGCGTTCGTCTTCGTCGTGGTCGTAGCGGTAGTAGCCGTAAGCCGGAGGCGCTTCGTAGACGGTTGCGGGGGGCGCCGCATACACGACGGGCGGCGGCGCCTCGTAAACCGGCTCGGGCGCGGCGTAAACCGGACCCGGAACGCCGAGATAAACACCGATATCGGCATGGGCGGATGCTGCGCCGCTGACACACGTCCCTGCGAGCCCTGCGAGTAGATAAAACGTCAGGCGATTCATAATGATCTCTATTCCATTCAACGGACGCGGTTGCGATGGAAGCGGATTCTAGTCGCTGAGCTTACGGAAGGAATGCGCGGAATTGTCAATCGTGTAACCGGTGGTAAAGCTGCGCGAAAGCGCATTCGCTTAAGGTTCCCATAAGCAAATCATGCGGCATGGCATTGACATCCGTTTGGGCGCGCCGCTTTAGGGCCATTACACGCTGTTGCGCGGTGCGCCTTGAATGCGCGTGGCAGTTGCCATTACCCTATGAAGGCGCTTTGCGCCCAAAACAGGTTTCCCATGCGTGCCGACGATCGAACTTCTACGCAAGCCTGTATGGCCGAATTCCGGCAGCAGGACGACGCCTGTTCGTTCGGGAACGATGCAATTGCCCTGCACTGGGCATTGGCGGACGAACACCTTACCCACTTCTCGCTGGTCGATTGCGTGGGCAGGCGCGCGTTGCCCATCGTCACCCCGTTCGCGCTGACTTTTGCGGACGGCATCACGCTCGGCCCGGCCGCAATGCGCGTGCTTGCTCCGCTACGGGAAGAAGCGCGCGCCGCCAACCCTCAGGCGTCGAGATTGGCCGAACGCCGGGCGGGCCGCCGCGTGTGCATCACGCTTGAAGACGCCCAGGGACGCCTGCGGGCGCAATGGAGCGTGGAGCAGCGTGAAGGCGCGCGATATCTGCGCATGAGGCTGGACTTGACCGCCCTGCGCCAGGACGAAGCCATCGCCGTCGTTTCGTTGCTGCAGGCGCGCGCTCCCGGCGCGCAGGCGGGCAGCGAGCGCAAGGGCACACCGGTCGTAGCGGGCAACTTCTATCTGGGCTTCGAACTGCCGCTGGCAACCAGCCACGTAGAAGGGGAAAACGTGAGCTTTGCGCTGCGACGCACGCTGCCGCTCGAAAGGAACCGGACGCTGACTTACTCCGCGGTGGCCGGCGTGGCTCGCGAAGGTCAATTGCGGCGCGATTTCGCTGCATACCTCGAACAGGAGCGCGCCCGTCCCTATCGGCCGTTTCTGCACTACAACAGCTGGTGGGATATCGGTTACCTCACGCCTTATACGCAGGAACAGGCGCTGGAGCGGATCGAAACGATCGGCCGCGAATTGCATACGCAGCGCGGCGTGCAGATCGATTCGTTTCTTTTCGACGATGGCTGGGACGACCTTGGCGGAGGCTGGCATTTCAGCCGGGCATTTCCAGATGGTTTCGCGCCGCTGCGCGACGCCGCGGCACGATATGGCGGCGCGCCGGGCGTATGGCTGTCTCCCTGGGGCGGCTATTGCGCGCCGAAGGAGGAGCGCGTCGCGCGCGGCCGCGCCGCCGGTTATGAAATCATCGACAACGGCCTTGCGTTATCGGGGCCGCGCTATTACGCGCGTTTTCACGAAGTCGTGATGAACCTGCTCGCGAGGGACGGCGTGAACCAGTTCAAGTTCGACGGGACGGGCAACGCGGACAGCGTGTTTCCAGGCAGCCTGTTCGATAGCGACTGGGACGCGGCGATCCATTTGATCGGCGATATTCGCGCGGCCAAACCCGATACTTTCATCAATCTCTCGACAGGTACGCATGCGTCGCCGTTCTGGCTGCGCTACGTCGACGCGATCTGGCGCGGCGGCAACGACGACGGTCAAGCGGGCAGCGGCACGAACCGCGAGCGCTGGATCACCTACCGCGACGCGCAGACGTATCGCAATGTCGTGCGGCGCAGCCCGTTCTTTCCGCTCAATTCGCTCATGCTGCACGGGATTGTCCTTGCACAGTGCAATGCGCGACTGAATGCGTCGCAAGGGAGCGCATTCGCGCACGAAGTCCGGTCGTTCTTCGCGAGCGGTACGCAATTGCAGGAGCTATATGTCACGCCTTCGCTGCTGGGAGAGGACGACTGGCATGTGCTCGCGCAAGCCGCCCGATGGGCGCGCGCGAACAGCGATGTGTTGCGCGACAGCCATTGGATTGGCGGCGCGCCCGACGAGGCAGCCATCTACGGCTGGGCGGCGTGGGCGCCGCACAAGGCCATCGTGACGCTGCGCAATCCGCGTGATGAGGCGCAGCGCTTTGCACTGTCGCTGCGGCGCCAACTGGAACTGCCGGCTGCTGCGGCGGGGCGGTTTCACGCGCGCACTGTCTGGCATGCAAGCGCGGCCAGCTTTCCGCCAATACTTGATGCGGACGTGCCGTTCGATATTCGGCTCGCCCCATTCGAAGTGCTTACGCTGGAACTCGTGCCGGAAGAAGGTTGCTAATACAACGAATCCATCAGTTGCACAGGTTTCGCCTCGATCTGGTGCAGGTCGAAGATCAGCACCTCGTTTTCGCCCTGCTTGAGCCACGGCGCGGGACAATACAAGCGCTGTTGCGGACCGATACGCCAATAGCGCCCGAGATTGTGCCCGTTGACCCAGACCACGCCTTTGGTCCAATGGCGCATATCGAGCCATGTGTCGCCGATCTCGGTCAAATCCAGACGCGCCCTGAAAAAGAGCCCGGGTTTCAGTGGATTCGTGCAGCGTGCCTTCAGCCCGGCGATGAACGCTTCATCCATCGGCAGCAAAAAGGCTTCCCAGTCTTTGAGCAACGAGAGGGACCCATCGGCGCATTGCAGCCCCACGGGTTCGAGCAGACCTTTGCGGTCGACCAACGCGGGCCCGTAGTTGACGCGTCCCATGCCCTCTACCAGGAGTTCCAGCGCTCCCGGCGCTGCCGCCGACGCGCCCGGTAGTGCGAGCGGCGCACGATGCGTCACGCGCAACGCCTGCGCATAGTCGGGCGGAATCTGCGCGCGCGAAACGCCACCCGCGTAACGCTCGCTGACGAAAACCGTCGCATAGTCATGAACGCCGCTGATATCCAGCGCGCCAACGGGTTGCGCCTGCAGCGTTCTGCGATACAGCATGAAGCCCGAAGTCTGGCCGTAGTGTTCGAACGAATGCGGATCGACGCTCGACTCGCGTGGCAGGGGCGCCGGCAGGTTGTCCCAGATCGAGGCGTAGAGCGTAGGCGCGAGCGTGTCGCCCGAGAGGGTGGCGAAGGCATCGGGAATGTCCGGCAAAGGCTCGCTCAGGTAGCGGGCAATGATGTCGCGATACTTCACGTATTGCGCCGTGGCCACCCCTTGCTCGTTGATCGGCGCGCCATAGTCGTAGCTGGTGATATCGGGTTGATAGTTACCCGACTCGTCCACGTTCGCGCCGGCATAAAAGCCAAAGCTCGTGCCGCCATGAACGACATAGAGGTTGAACGACAATTGCGACTGCATGAATTCCGTCAAGACGGCGGAAAGATCGTAATCGAGCCCAGAGAATACCGGCTCGCCCCAATGCGTGAGCCAGCCCGTGTAGATCTCGCCCGCCATTGCGGGGACGGCGGGAAAGGCGCGACGCACCGCCGCGATTTGCTTTACATTGCCGTTGCTCAACGCAATCGCGCCGCCCTTCACGGTGCTGCGACTGCGTTCGAGTTGCACGAGGCCGTCTTCGGTAAAGAACGGCCCCGTTATCCCGCCCCTTAGCCAAAGCTGCCTGAGCTCCTCCAGATAAGCGGGATTGCTTGCGTAAGAACCGAACTCGTTCTCGATCTGGAGCATCAGAATCGGGCCGCCTTCTTCGAGCATCAACGGCTTGATGCGCGGCACCAGCTCGCCGATATAGCGCGCAACCGCCGCCATGTAACGGGCATCCGTGGCCGAGTCGGTGCGCAGCTGAATGTCAGGTTCGCTCAGCAGGTAAGCGGGAAGGCCTCCCAGGTCCCACTCGGCGCAAACATAAGGCCCGGGTCGCAACAGCACCCACAGCGATTCTTCCTGACACAGACGGATGAACGCTTCGATATTGCGGTTGCCGCTTTCGAAGTCGAACACCCCTTTGCGCGGCTCGTGGTAATTCCACATGATGTACAACGCGATGCAGTTCATGCCCATTGCTTTGGCCATGCGAATGCGATGCAGCCAGTACTCGCGTGGAATGCGCGCGGGATGCATTTCGCCGCTGCGAATCTGGAAGGGCTCGCCGTCTAGCAGGAAGTGCTGGCCGTCGGGGCTGAACGAAAAGGTGTGGCTGCGTTCGAGGTTCACGGTGCAATCGCGCCCTTGTATTTGCGGACTCAAGCACTATACTTCGACGGCTGATAGCAGAACGCTTAATTTCGCTTAAGCCTATAATTCGGCAAGAATACGCGCAAGTCAGATATGCCGAGCTATGTAACCGTATTGACGCAGTTACATTCGAATATGCCAAAGCGTGCTATTTTTCCGATTGCCAGTTCAACCCTGCTCGTCGCGGCGGGAATTTTCTGTATCGTCTTGTCGCTCACGACAAGGTCAATGATCGGAACGCTTTTCATCGCAAGGATGCTGCTATTCTGCGGCTTCGTGCATGCCTTGAGTCTCATCACCACGAGAGACTGGAAGCTCGCGGTCAGGCGCATTCCGCCAGTCATCGTGCCCGTCCTCATCGGCATTCTCATTCTGGTCAACGACAGCGCACGGGCGCGCGGTCTTACCGTGATGCTGATGATTTTCTTCGTGCTCGACGGCTTCTTCAAGATCATTGCGTCGGTCGGGCAGGACGTGAAGCTCAACAATATCGGCATTGTCAGCGCGGCGCTGTCGTTCCTGCTCGCCATTTTTCTGGCCGCCAATTTCCCGAGCGTGCCGTTGCCCTTGCTCGGGCTGTTCCTCGGGCTCGATCTCATTTCCATGGCCGTGGTGCCGTTTGCCGGCCGGGAGCGCAGGCGCGGCCTGATTTGACCTGACGAAAGGCACGTTGGTGGCCGCGTCGCTTCCATGCATCACGTTTCGCGCGAGCACGCTCCAGCCATCGACGGCCCTCGATGCCCGTGTCAGCACCCAGTTGCCGTTTTCCACACGCAAAACCGACGGAGGCGATTCATGATCTTCGCAAATGGCTTTACGTTTTCGAACTTCATTATCGATGCGTTTTCGATATTCATGTTCATTCTGTGGTTCTGGCTGTTCATCACAATCACGAGCGACCTGTTTCGTCGAACCGATATATCGGGATTCATGAAGATCGTCTGGGTGATATTTCTGATTGTTTTGCCCTATATCGGCATATTCGCCTATGTCCTCACGCAAGGCAGAGACATGGCGCATCGCAACCAGGAGCGGGCGCAGAAGGCGCGCGAGGAACTGCGCCACATCGTGGGCTACAGTGTCGCGGACGAAATCGAGAAGCTCGACAAGCTGAGAACGACAGGATCGATTTCGGACGACGAGTACAAGCGCCTTCGCTCGCGGCTCGTCGACTGAAAGGGGCGGCGGGCATGGCAACCGCCCGTGCATGAATCAGCCAGCCATAGCGCGGGCTACGCTCACGTAGCCCGTCGTGTCATTCCACTCATTCAGTACCCGGAACGATCTTCGCGATCTTCCAGTTGCTTCTCGACACCAGCACGTAGTCGCCGTTCACGCCCAGCCACTGTTGGCCGCGCTTCGGTGCGTCGAGATTATGCGACTTCCAGTCGGCCATCTGATAGTTGTAATGCCGGTACTTGGAAGGAACCTGCTGGCCTTCATGCCAGTCGCGATGCGGCATGGTCGGCATGACCTGCTGGCGACCTGTCCCCTGGGCTTGATCGCCACCGGAGCCTTGTGCCATTGCTGACGAGGAGACGCCGACGACGAGCGCAGCGATGATTGAGAGGACGAGTTGGTTTTTCATGATTCGATCTCCTGAGGCAAGAAGATGATTGACGGCGCCATGACCTATGGCTTCTTCGGTTATAGAACAACCCGAAAGCCGTGATGTCCGGCTGTACGAACGGGCCCTTAAAAGCGGGTGGGCAATGGCCGGAATATGAGGGAATGCAGCGGTCTGAATGAGGGTGTGAAGCGTGTATCCATAGTAGTAAAGGGAATTTCGACTTCAAGAAATTTACGAGTGGTTGATTTTGTGGCGATTTTGCGTAAATCCTGTGAATGCTTGAAAGCGGTATCTGTTAGATAACGATCGAAACGTCGTGCCCTTTTCTGATGCTTGCGCACTGGCAAACTGCGCACATCGGGGGCTGTAAATCGCAGTTTGAGTGAACATCGCAGTGAGCCGTTCGAATACATGTGCAACGAGCCATTCGAGCGCGCGTGTACCGACTCTATTTTTCGGTGGAGCCTCGCGTGTCAAACTGCGAACCCAGACGCTGTCGACCGTTGCTGTTCGGCGTCGCGGCCATGCTGCTGCTGGCGGCCTTCGGGTGCCGCGACCGGCAAGCCCAGAGCGGCGCAGCGCCGCCGCCGGGCGTGCTGGTCGAAACGGTTGCGGCGCAATCCATTCCCCGCGTGATCGAACTGCCGGGGCGCATCGAAGCGATCCGCTCAGCCGAGGTGCGGGCGCGCGTAGACGGTATCGTCGAGCGGCGGCTGTTCGAGGAAGGCACCGACGTGCGCGCCGGCGCGCCGCTCTTCCTCATTGATTCGCGCGACTACGAGGCCGCACTGCAGCAGGCCCAGGCGGCGCTGAACCGGGCCCAGGCCGTGCAGGGCAATGCGGCCTCCGAAGTGGCGCGCTTCAAGCCGCTGGTGGCGCGCCAGGTCGTGAGCGCCCAGGAATTCGAGGCGGCGACGGCCGCACTGCAGCAGGCCGACGCGAATGTTGCGGACGCACGCGCCGCCGTGACGCTCGCGCAGCTTCGCCTCGATCGATGCACGGTACGCGCGCCCATTGCGGGCCGTGTGGGGCGCGCGCTCGTGACCGAAGGCGCGCTCGTCAGTGCGGGCGGCGCGACCTTGCTCACGCAGGTCAATCAGCTCTCGCCCGTGAACGCCGTGTTCACGCAGTCGAACATTTCATTGCTGGAAGTACGCAAACAGATCGCGTCGGGTACGCTCTCGGCGCCCGACGCAGACCGTGCGCAAGTGCGGCTCACGCTCGCGAACGGCGACGACTACAGCGAGCCGGGCGTACTCGACTTTACCGATCTCGTCGTCGATCCCTCCACCGGCACGCAGGTGCTGCGCGCGCGGTTCAACAATGCGTCGCGCATTTTGTTGCCGGGGCAGTTCGTGCGCGGGCGTATCGTGATCGGCACGATACCGAATGGCCTGATCGTCCCCGCGCGCGCCGTACAGTTCGACAACAACGGGGCGAGCCTCTCGCTCGTCGCCGACGACGGCACGGTCGTGCGCCGCAACGTCGTTCTCGGTCCGCAGGAAGCGGGACAATGGGTCGTGAAGGATGGGCTGGAGCCGGGTGAGCGCGTGATCGTCGACGGCTGGCAGAGGGTGCAGCCGGGGCAGCGCGTGGACGCTCGTCCCTTTGCTGCTCCGGGTCACTCCTGAGCGGCGCGCGCCATGAACCGATTCTTCGTCTACCGGCCGGTGTTCGCGTGGGTCGTTGCGCTCTTCATCGCGCTCTTTGGCGGCCTCGCGCTCATGCTGCTGCCCGTCGAGCAATACCCCGACGTCGCGCCGCCCTCGCTGACGATATCGGCGGTCTACAGCGGCGCGGACGCGAATACGCTCGACCGCACGGTCACGTCGATCATCGAAGACGAAATGAACGGCGTCGAGAACTTCCTCTACATGTCGTCGCAAAGCCGCTCGAACGGCACGGCGCAGATCACCGTCACGCTCAGGCCCGGCACGAATCTCGACGTCGCGCTCTCGCAGGTCCAGGACCGCTTGAGCCGTGTCGAGCCGCGCTTGCCGCTGGAAGTGCGGCAGGTGGGCGTGACCGTCACGAAAGCGTCGTCGGGCTTTCTGATGCTCATTGCGCTGCAATCCGCCGATGCGTCGATACCGGCTGTGGAGCTCGGCAACTTTGCCGCCAATAACATCGTCAACGAATTGCGCCGCATTCCCGGCGTGGGCGATGCGCAGTTGTTCGGATCGTCCTATGCCATGCGAATATGGATCGATCCGGAAAAACTCAGCAGCTTCGGTCTTTCGGCCAACGAAGTCATGACGGCCATCCAGGAGCAGAACAGCCAGACCGCGGGCGGGAGCCTCGGCGATCAGCCTCTTGCGCCGGGCGCCGAACTCAATGCGCAGATCGTCACGCGCGGCCGCTTTTCGACGCCCGAGCAGTTTCGCGAGATCATCGTGCGCTCGAACCCGGATGGCTCGACGGTGCGTGTGGGCGACGTCGCGCGCGTGGAACTGGGCAACGACAGCTATGGCTTTCGCTTTCGCGTGAACGGCAAGGAGTCCGCAGGGATCGCGATCCAGCTCGCGAGCGGCGCGAACGCGCTGGCCGTGGCGAACGCGGTGCGGCAGCGTCTCACGCAGTTGCAGCCGACTTTCCCGAAGGGCGTGGCGTGGGTCGTGCCGTTCGATACCACACCGTTCATCACGACTTCGCTGAGCGGCGTGCTGCGCACGATGATCGAAGCGCTGCTGCTCGTGACGGTCATCGTGTTCCTGTTCCTGCAGAAGTGGCGCGCGACACTCATTCCGACGCTGGTGGTGCCGATCGCGCTGGTTGGAACCTGCGTGGGCATTTATTTGTTCGGACTCTCGATTAATCTGCTCTCGTTGTTCGCCATGGTCGTGGCGATCGGCGTGCTCAATGACGACGCGATCGTGGTGGTGGAAAGCGTCGAGCGCGTGATCCAGGAAGAGGGGCTCAGTGCGCGGCGGGCGACCGTCAAGGCCATCGGGCAGATTGCGGGCGCCGCCATCGCGAGCACGCTCGTACTCATTGCGGTGTTCGTTCCGATGGCGTTCTTTCCGGGCTCGACCGGCGCGATCTATCGCCAGTTCTCGGTCACGCTCACTGTCTCGATCTTTCTGTCCACCTTGCTCGCGTTGACGCTGGGCGTGGCCATGTCGGCGACGCTGCTGGGCAGCAAGACGAAGACCGGCGACGGTACAGGCAAGCGCACCGCCACGCATTGGCCGGCGCGCATCCAGCAGCGCATTTTCGACGCCTTCAATCGCGGCATGGAAAACGCCACCGAGCGCTATGTGCTGGCCGTGCAGGCCATGCTGCGCAAACCGGTGCGGTGGCTCGTCGTCTTCGTCGCAGTTTGCGCGGCGACGGGGTTCCTCTTCACCCAGTTGCCGCGCGGCTTCATTCCAGGCGAAGACCAGGGGCATATCTTCGTCGCGTACACGGCGGCGCCCGGCGCGACGGCGCAGCGCACGCAACAGGTCGTCGATCAGGTCGAGGCCTTTCTCCGGCAGCAGCCCCAGGTGCGCAATATCGCCTCGGTCACGGGATTCAGCTTCTTCGGGCAGGGGCAGTCGGCGGCCATGTCGTTCGTCGACCTGAAGCCGTGGTCGGACCGGCCAGGCACGGCGAATTCGGCGGGGGCGCTCGTTGGGCGCGCGAACGCGGCGTTCCGCAATATTCCGCAGGCGCTCGTCTTCGCCCTCGACCCGCCGGCCATCCCCTCGCTCGGCAATGCGAGCGGCTTCACGATGAAGATTCTCGACCGCAGCGGCGTAGGCGGCGCGGCGTTGCAGCAGGCGAGCGCGCGCATGCTGGCCGAGGCCGCGCGCAGCCCGTTGCTGGTGGGCGTGCGGCCCGACGGCTTGCCGCCCGCGCCGCAACTCTATGTCGATATCGACCGCGTGAAGGCACGTGCACTGGGGCTGCAGATCGGCCAGGTGAACAGCGCGCTCGCGCTCGCGTTCGGCTCGAACTACGTGAACGATTTCGTCTACGAGGGGAACGTGCTGCGCGTGCTCATGCAGGCCGACGCCGATCAGCGCATGCGGCCCGAGGACATCGGCGCGCTGCGCTTGCGCAACAACGTGGGGGAGATGGTGCCGTTCTCGGCGTTCACGAGCGTGCACTGGACCGCGGGGCCGCAGCAGGTCGAACGATATAACGGCTTTCCCTCGGCCACGATCTCGGGGCAGGCGGCGCCGGGCCGCTCCAGCGGCGCGGCGCTCGCCGAGATGGAGCGCATTGCGGACCACGTGCTTTCCGGCAGCCTGAGCTACGAATGGACCGGCACGGCCTTCGAGGAACAGCAGGCGGCCGGGCAGATCGGTGCGTTGCTGCTGCTGTCCCTCGTCGTGGTGTTTCTGCTGCTCGCCGCGCTCTACGAGAGCTGGGCGATTCCCGCTGCCGTGCTGCTCATCATTCCGCTGGGCGTGCTGGGTGCCGTTCTTCTCACCATGGCGCGCGGTTTTTCCGCCGATGTCTATTTCAACATCGGCCTCGTGACGATCATCGGCCTCGCGGCCAAGAACGCCATTCTAATCGTGGAATTCGCCATCAAGGAGGAAGCCGCCGGCAGCGACACGGTGAGCGCCGCCATCAACGGCGCGCGCCAGCGCTTGCGGCCGATTCTGATGACGAGCGTGACCTTCGTGCTCGGCATGCTGCCGCTCGTGGTTGCCACGGGCGCGGGCGCGGCGGGGCGGCAAGCGGTGGGCACGGGCATCATGGGCAGCATGCTCACGGCCACGCTGTTCGGCATCTTCTTTACGCCGGTGTTCTATGTGGTGGCGCGCAGATGGCTGAGCCGCAATCGCACGCAGGACGATGACGAAGAAGATGCGCGGCCTGCAGGAGCAAGCGATGTTTAAGACTGCCAGGTGGATCGCGATCGCTGCGTGCCTGGTGCTCGCTTCGTGCAATTTCGCTCCGCGTTACCAGCAACCGGAGCTGCCGGTTGCCAGCACCTACGAGAGTGCGGATATCGCCGCGCCGGGCGGCGAGCGTCTCGCTTCGGAACTGACGTGGGAGGCGTTTTTCCGCGACCCGGCGCTCAAGCAACTCATTGCCATGGCGCTTGCGCATAACCGCGATCTGGCGGCATCGGTGGCGCGCATCGAGCAGGCGCAGGCGCTCTACCGTGTGCAGCGCTCCGCGCAGTTTCCGCAAGTGGCCGTGGGCGCGGATGCCACCCGCACCAAAACGCCGCTCAACACCATCGAGCCCGAGCTGCCCAATAACAACACCTCGATTCACTTCAACCAGTACAGCGTGCAGGTGGCCGTCACGTCATTCGAACTCGACTTCTGGGGGCGCGTGGCGAACCTGAGCGAGTCAGCGCGCCGCAATTATCTGGCGACGATGGAGGCCAACGAAGCGTTTCGTCTTTCGCTCATCAGCAACGTGGCGGCGACGTACTACGCGATCCTTTCGGGCAACGAGGGCATCGACCTCGCGCAGCACACGCTCGAAACGCGCCAATATGCGCTGGAGGTCTCGCGGCTGCGGCTTGAAGCGGGCGCGACTTCGCTCGTGGACTTTGAGCAGGCGCGCATTCTCGTCACGCAGGCGCAGACGCAGCTTGCCGAGCTGCAACGAACGACGGGCCAGCAGCGCGATCAGTTGGCGGTCCTGATCGGCGGGCCGCTGCCCGACACCGCCGACATGACGCAGCGCCACGCGCTGGCCGACGCCGACCAGTTCGGCACGCTCGATGCGGGCCTGCCTTCCGCGCTGCTCGCGCTGCGCCCCGATGTTCGCGCGGCCGAACAATCGTTGCGAGCCGCCGACGCCGATATCGGCGCTGCGCGCGCCGACTACTTCCCGCGCGTATCGCTCACGGGCAATTTCGGCTATGTCTCGCCGGAGCTGAGCGATTTGTTCGTCCCCGGCAAGCAGGCATGGCTCATATCCGGATTCGTCACGCTGCCCATCTTCGACGCGGGCCGCCGTAGCGCGCAAGTGCGCCTGTCCGAAGCGCGGCAAACGGAACTCGTCGCGAACTACCAGAAGACCGTTCAGGTGGCGTTCCGCGAAGTCTCCGACGCGTTGATCGCGCGCCAGCGCCTGCAGGAGCAGATCGCGGCACAGGAGCGCGCGGTGGACTCCGAGGCGCGCCTCGCGGAAGCCGCCGAACTGCGCTACCAGAACGGCATTTCCATCTATCTGGAAGTGGTCGATGCGAAGCGCAGCCTGTTCGCGGCCCAACAGCAATTGATCCAGCTGCGCGCGGCGGCGCTGCAAAACGGCGCTTCGCTCTACGTCGCGCTAGGGGGAGGGCAGGATGCACCAAGGCCAGCGCATGCGGACGCGGCCAGCGGCGTTGCCAGTCCTTAGTCGCGCGGCTCAAGCCACTCAGGCGCCACTCAAGCGCCGCACATGGCGACGCGGTTGCGGCCGCGCGCCTTGGCGTCGTAGAGCGCCTGATCGGCCGCCTTGATGACCTGCGTGACGTCGCTATCGTGGTCCGGTGACCAGCTTGCGGAGCCAATGCTCGCCGTGACGCGCCCGTACTCGCTGCCCGCATGCTCGATGGCGAGTTCGCTGATCGCATGGCGGATTTTCTCCGCAATCGCGCACGCGCCTTCCAGCAGCGTATCGGGCAGCACGACGATGAACTCTTCGCCGCCATAACGGGCGGCGGTGTCCGCGGGCCGGCGGATGTTTTCGCCAATGCAGCGCGCCACGGCGGCGAGCGCGTCGTCGCCGGCCTGGTGGCCGTACTGGTCGTTATAGGCCTTGAACCGGTCGATATCGACGAAGAGCAGCGAGAATACGCTGCGCGCGCGCCTGGCGCGCCGCCACTCCTGTTCGAGGATTTCGCCCAGCGTGCGGCGGTTGTTCAAGCCTGTGAGGCTGTCCGTGCGCGCGAGCAACTGCAGTTCGGACTCCGCGCGCATTCTGTGCCGCAATTGCGTGGCGAGCATGAACGAGAGCGCGACGAAGCCGACGGCGAACGTGCCCATGAGCGTGCCGATGGTCAGCGCACGCCGCCGCCACGCGGCGTAGATATCGGGCTCGGCTTCCGCCACCATGATGATGAGCGGCTGGCGCGGAAAATTGCGGAAAAAATACAGGCGGCGCACGCCATCGATCGACGACGTGTCCGAGAAACTGCCTTCTTTCGCGCTCAGAAAGTGGCGGAACGTACTGGCGTTGCGGATGTTGCGTCCCACTACGGCCGGGTCGTAGGGCTGGCGCATGATCATGGTGCCGTCTTGCGCCATCAGCGAAATCGCCCCGTGCGGGCCGAGCGAGAGCCCGGCGAACAACTGGTGAAAATACTCCAGGTTTATCGCGATCATGACGATGCCGGCGAACGACCCGTCGGGATGCGAGAGTCTGCGGCTCAGCGCAATGCTCGGCGCGCCGTTGCGCAAGCGCGAACGGTATGGCGCGCTGACGTAGAGGCCCGCATAGGGATTCTCGCGCTGCACCGTGAAGTAGTCGCGGTCGGCGAAATTGGCCTTGAGCGGCGTGGCGGTGGCCGAGTTCATGACGACGTTGCCCGCTTCGTCGAGCACCAGTATCGAGCCCAGATATTCCGCGGTAATGGCGTGGTCGAACAGCAACTGGCTGCGCAGTGGCGCGGGCAACGCCATGACGTCGGGCCGGCCGATGCCGTCGACCACGGCCTGCAGCGAAAGCGCGTACAACTCGAAATTGCGCTCGATGTCGCGTTCGGCAACGAGCGCGACGTTGCGCGAGTTCTCGCGGGCGCGCTCGAGTGCGTCGTGGCGGCTCTCGTAGAGCACCGTTGCGCACAGCGACGCCATGATGAAGGCGACCGCGAGGCTGCCATAGAAAATGGCGCGCGGGCCCGTGAGCCATCCGAGCAGGTTAGCGCGGGTGAACGCCGGCCGCATGGCTCGCTTCCAGGTAGGACTGCGCGCTCGCGGCATCCACAGGGCGTGAGAACCAGTAGCCCTGGGCCTCGTTGCAGCCGTTCTCGATCAGGAATTCCAGTTGCCGCAGCGTCTCCACGCCCTCGGCCACCACACGCATGCCGAGCGTGTGGCCGAGGGTGAGCACCGCTTTCACGATGACCTCGTCGGCGCGCGAGTGGCCAATGCCCCTCACGAACGACATGTCGAGCTTGAGGCGATCGGGCATGAAGCTGCGAATGTACCCAAGGCTCGAATAGCCCGAGCCGAAGTCGTCGATCGCGACCGAGAGCCCCATCTCGCGAAGCGCGCGCAGCGTGGCGAGCGAGCGGGGCGCCATGAGCACGCCCTCCGTGATTTCCAGCTCGATATTGCGCGGGCTCACGCCGGTGCGCGCGAGCGTATCCGCCATCATGGCGGGCAAATCCGCGCGCACGAACTGGACCGGCGATACGTTGACCGAAACGACGATGTCCGGATACTGGCGCGCCCACTCGCGGGCCTGGCGGCACGCTTGCTCGAAAACGAATTCGCCGATCTGCACGATCAGGCCGTTTTCCTCGGCAAGCGGGATGAAGAGGGCCGGGCTGACCTGGCCGCGCTCCGGATCGTGCCAGCGCACGAGCGCCTCGAAGCCCATCGTCTCGCCCGTCGTCGGGTTGACTCTCGCCTGCCACGCAACGGCAAACGCGCGCGACGCCACGGCGAGGCGCAACGCCTGTGCGAGGCTGGCACGCTCCAGGTTTTGGCTCGCGATGCCCATGTCGAACACCTGCATGCTGCCGGGGCCCATCGACTTGGCGCGATACATGGCGGAGTCGGCGTACTTGAGCAGGGAGTCCGGGTCGCTCGAATGATCGGGGAACACCGCGAGGCCGACACAGGCCAGCGGCACGATGACCTTATTGCCGATCAGCAGGCCATGTGTCAAGGATTCCTGCATTCTCGCGGCGGCGCCGACGAAGTGGTCGGCATCGCCTCGCCCGTACAGCACGGCGACGAATTCGTCGCCCGCGTACCGGGAAACGATCTCGCCGTGAGCGATATTGGCGGACAGGCGGCGCGCGACCTCGCACAGCACGTCGTCGCCGGCGGTATGGCCGAGGGAGTCGTTGACCTCCTTGAAGTTGTCGAGGTCGATGAACACCAGCGCGAACTTTTGCTGCTCGTGGATCGCAGTCCTGACGAGTTCACGCAAACGCGCCTTGAGGCCGAGCCGGTTCGGCAGATGCGTGAGCGAGTCTTCGTTGGCTTGCAGACGCAACTGCTCCTGATAACGGATGCGCTCGGAAACGTCGTTGAACACGCTCACGCAATGCGTGGGGCGATTGCGCTCGTCGAGCACGGGCGCGACATGCAGCTCGATCCAGTAGGGCGCGCCATCGGGCCGGTAGCACTTGAGCAGGCCCTCGCCTTCGCGCTCGGATTGCATGGCGCGCCGGATGGTATCCGCATCGGGGGACGACGCGTCGCAATCGAGCATGCCCCAATGCTCGGCCCCGTTCGCCGTCTCCACCGTGCGGCCGGTGATGCGCTCGAACGCCGCGTTGGCGTAGGTGACGATGCTCTCGCCGTCGACCTTATGCGAGATGATCACGGCGTTTCTCGAAGCCTCCAGCGCCCGGCTGCGAATGCGCAAATGCTCTCGCGCCTCTTCGTGCGCCGTGACGTCGTGTGCGGTGATGAAACACGCATCGTGGCCCGCATAGTCCAGCATATGCCAGGCGATATCGACATGTATCACTTCACCGCTCATGCGCACATGCCGGCGCACGCCGCCTGCGCCGCTTTGGGCGCCGGAGTTGACGTAGCCGTGCAGGTCGTGGCGGAACGCTTCGGTTTCGGCCGGCGGACGAAGCTGCTCGATCGACGCGCCCTTGAGCTGCTGCAGGCTCGCGCCGTATTGGCGCTGGGCCGCGGCGTTCGCGGTGAGGATCGCATAGGAGCGGACGTCGAAAATGAGCATCGCAACCGGATGCTGTTCGAAGTACTCACGAAATCGCCGTTCGGCTTCGAAAGCGACGATCTTCGCCGCACTGCGGGAAAGCGCGGCGCGGTGGCTCGTGAGTAGCGTGAAGAGCAGCAGCAGGGCGCCGGCCGTTGCCGTGCCGATCAGCGAGATTTTTTGCCGCGCGAGTTGCGCCTGCGCGCCGAACTGCACGACCCGGATCTGCTCGCGTTGTTCGGAGCGCAGCTCGGTGAGCAGCGACATGATGGAGCTGAGCGTTTCGTTCGCGCGCTGCATCAACGCGGGTTCGAGCTTTGCGCCCGCGTCGGCGAGCGCGATATTGCGCGCGGCCGCGTCGAGCTGCTCGGGCCAGATGGCGCTCAACTGGCGCAACTGGCGGATCGTGCGCTCATTGCGCGGCGCGAGCGCGAAGTCGTGCTCGAGCCGGTCGTAAATGCCGGCCACGACTGCAGCCCGCTTGATCGGCCACGCGCGCGACGTGTAGCCCGCCGTGCCCACGCCTTTGAGGAAGTCGGTATTCGCCGCGATATGCAGCGTGAGCAGGGCTTCGAGTTCCGACGTGATGTTCAGTTCCTGGCGAAGCCGTGAGTCGGCTGTGCCACGCGAGAGGTTCGCGCTCAGCGTCGCGCCGATTGCCACGCATACGATCAGCGCAACCGCCAGCGCGGCGGCGACGCCTTTGCCGGGCGCGCGGGTCGGCGCCTGCGGTGTGGATGCGGATAGTTCAGCTACGTTCATCGCCACGCAACGCGATTCGGCACATCGCCACTTGCGCCGCGTTGCTCGACGGGAGTGGGCAGGTTACGGGTGAGGGCACCGGCATCAGCGGGGAGACAGGCAGAGGGGCCATGGTGTTCCAGGCATGCAGACGGCGCAGGCACGGCAACGCCGCGATCGGACGCTACTGCCTGAATAACGGGTGTTCGGCGGGCCGCTTTGATGGGTGTTTTTACCTAGGGCGCGAGGAGAAGGCCGGGATTTTCGGCTCGCGAGCGAGGCACGCATCCGCTGCGCGCTCGATGCCCGTGCTTCAATACGCTCATGGCGTGAAGGCATCGCGCGCGGTCCGGTGTTTGCGCCCCTGTTACTCCTTCAAGGGACTCACATGAAGAAACTCGTCAACGACCCGTCGTTGGTGGTGCGCGAAATGCTAGAAGGCATCGCGCGCACCGTGCCGCATGTTGCCGTGCTCGGCGACGAAAACGTCCTCGTTCGCAATCCGTTGCCCGGTGCGGCCGCGCGTACCGTCGCGGTGATCTCGGGCGGCGGCAGCGGCCACGAGCCCGCGCATGGCGGTTACGTGGGGCAGGGCATGCTGAGCGCCGCGGTTTGCGGCGAGGTCTTCACATCGCCTTCCACCGACGCCGTGCTCGCCGCGATCCGCGCGAGCGCTGGCCCGAATGGCGCGCTGCTCGTCGTGAAGAACTACACGGGCGACCGGCTCAATTTCGGCCTGGCGGCGGAACTGGCGCGCGCCGAAGGCATTCCGGTCGAAATCGTCGTCGTGGCGGACGACGTGTCGTTGCGCGGGCATACGGAGCGCAATCAGCGGCGCGGCATCGCGGGGACTGTGCTAGTGCACAAGATCGCGGGGGCAGCGGCCGCGCGCGGCGACGCGCTGGACCTCGTGGCCGCGATTGCGCGCAGCGCGGCCGCGAATCTCGGCACGATGGGCGTGGCGCTCGACGGCTGCACGCTGCCCGGCGCGGAGCAAGCCGGCTTTCGCCTGGCCGACGACGAGATCGAACTCGGCATGGGCATTCACGGCGAGAAGGGCGTGGAACGCACGACGCCGATGACGGCGAGCGAATTGACGCAGACGCTGCTCGCCAGCATCGTCGAAGACCTCGCGTTGAAAAGCGGCGAGCGCGTGGCGTTGCTCGTGAACGGGCTGGGCGCGACCCCCACGATGGAACTGGCGATCGTCATGCGCGATGCATTCGAGAGCCTGAGCCAGCGCGACGTGGTGGTCGAGCGGGCGTGGACCGGCACGTTTCTCTCGGCGCTCAACATGCCGGGCTGTTCGATCTCCGTGCTCCGGCTCGACGACGCGAGACTCGCGTTGCTCGACGCAAAGACCGAAGCGCACGCGTGGCCCGGCGTCGGCACGGTCAATCGGCAGATTCGCATCGAGCCTGCATTTCCAGCGGCGCATACGCGCGCAGAGGCGGGCGCGACGCCAGCCGATCCCGCCAGCGTTGCATGGACGCGGCGTCTCAAACCGGCGCTCGATGCCGTTGCGCACGCATTGATCGAGAACGAAGCGCTGTTCACGGACCTCGATTCCCGCGCCGGCGACGGCGATCTGGGCGCAAGCATGCATCGCGCCGCGCAGGCCATTCTCGCGGTGCCGCAAGGCGCGCTCGATTCTCCGGGCAGCGCGCTCGCCGCCCTCAGCACGACATTGCGCCGCGCGATCGCGGGCAGTTCCGGGCCGTTCTATGCAACGGCGCTGCTGCGCGCCTCGCGCACGCTCGGCGACACGGCGCAGCCCGGCGCGCAGGATTGGGCCGCCGCCATGCGCGGCGCGGCCGAGGCGATCAGCGAACTGGGCGGCGCGAAGCCGGGCGACCGCACGATGCTCGATGCGCTCGTTCCCGCCGCCGATGCGCTGGAAAACGCGCTGAAGTCGGGGCGTCCGGTCGCAGAGGCGTGGGCGCAAGCGGTCAGCGCCGCGGAGTCCGGCGCGAAAAGCACCGAGCGAATGACGCCGCGCGCGGGCCGCGCAAGCTATCTGGGCGCGCGCGCGATCGGGACGCCCGATGGCGGGGCGGTGGTGGTGGCGTGCTGGCTCAAGGCGCTGCAGCCGCATATCGGCGCGGGGTGAGACGCGCTTGCGGCGAAGCGCAGGGCTCAGATCACTTCGAAAACGCTATACACCGGCCCCGCCGGAAAGCGATGCCCGGTGCCGACGGCTATGACACGATTGAGCCACTCGTACTTGCCCGCGGGCGCTTCGAAAACAGGATTGGTCCTGAAGTAATAGCTGGCTGGATCGACGGCTTCGCCGCGATCCAGCCGCTGCAACACTTCAGGATCGCCATGACGCACGCCGCGATACGACATCAGCAGGTTCGTGCCGTCGTCGGTGCGCAGGAGCAGCCGCACGTCGAGCGTCGTGCTGCCGTCGCTGCGCACGGACTGCCAGTCGCTGCCGCCGTCGAGCACGAGGCCCGAAAGGCGTTCGCCCGCGAACGTCCCGGATGGCACGATACCGACACGGCGCAGCGCGCCCCCGGTCTGGCCGACGATCTCGATCGGTTTGACGTCGAGCCGCATCACGAAGAGCGGGCGGGTTTGCACCGCTTTGAGCGCGGGCGGAAGGTCATCGAAACGAGGCGTGGACATGGTGGTCACCTTAGGGGCCGTTCACGTTGAAAGCGGGTTGGCTGAGCGTAGCGGCGCAGCGAGCATCACGCCGCCGTGCGCCCGCCGTTGACGCGCAGGATTTCGCCCGTCATGAAGCTGGCCTCGGAGCCGACGAAGCGGATCGCGTCGGCAATCTCCTCGGGATTGCCCGCACGCTTGAGCGGCACGCCCGCGAGTGCGGCGGCCTTGCGAGCCGGGTCGGGCATGAAGCGGTCGAGCATGGCGGTCTGTATCGGACCCGGCGCCACGGCGTTCACGCGCACGCCGAACGGCGCCGCTTCGAGCGCGGCCGACTTCGTGAGGCCCTCGACGGCGTGCTTGCTCGCGACGTACAGCGCGGCATTGGGCGCACCGCGCGAGCCCATGGTCGACGACACGTTGACGATGCTGCCGCTGCCCTGCGCCGTCATGGCGCGCAGTTCGTGCTTCATCGCGAGCAGCGTGCCGAGCACGTTCGCGTCGAACACGGCCGCGTAGCGCTCGGGCGTTTGCTCCGTGACAGGGCCAGCCTCGCCTTCGACGCCGGCGGAGTTGACGGCGATATCGATGCGGCCGAAACGTTCGATCGCGCGCTCGACCAGCGCGCGCACGTCGTCTTCCTTGCTGACGTCCGCGCGAATGTATTCGGCTTGCGCGCCGAGTGCGCGAAGTTCGTCCGCTAACGCGCGGCCAGCTTCGTCGCGGCGGCCAGCAACGACCACGCTGGCCTTGTCGCGCGCATAGGCGAGCGCGGTGGCGCGGCCGATGCCGGTCAACGCGCCGGTAATCAAAACGACAGGTTGGGTGCTCATGGTTGTGCTCCAGTGAATGTATGCGGGTGCGTCGGGGGTTCTGCGAGTGCTTTGCGAATTCAGCCAGCCGCCGCCTGCGTTTCCTCGTACGTCACGAAGTCGCTGTAATCGCGCTCGGTGCCGCCCCAGAACGCATCGCGGCGGTACGGCGTGAGCGGGTGGCCGTGACGCAGGCGTTCGGGGAGATCGGGATTCGAGGAAAACCAGCGGCCGAAAGCGACGAGGTCGGCGTCGCCGCGTTGCAGGATCGCTTCGGCGCCTGCCCGGTCGAAGCCGCCCGCGGCGATGATCGGGCCGGAAAAGTGCTGGCGCAGGAACGACGAAGCCACGGGTGCTTCTCCCTCCACCAGCGTTTCGGTACCCATGACGCGCGGCTCGATCACGTGCAGATAGGCTAGCCCATAAGCGTCGAGGCGGTCCGCAAAGTAGCCAAACGTGGCTTGCGGATCGCTGTCCGATATCGCGCCCCAGCGGCCGCTGGGCGACACGCGCACGCCTACGCGCTCGGCGCCCCACACGGAGGCGAACGCATCGACCACCTCCAGCGAGAAGCGGGCGCGCTTTTCGACGCTGCCGCCATAGGCGTCGCTGCGCCTGTTGGTGCCGTCCTGGAGGAAGGTGTCGGCGAGATAGCCGTTCGCGTTGTGCAGCTCGACGCCGTCGAACCCGGCTTCCTTCGCGCGCTCGGCGGCGCGGCGGAACGATTCGACCAGCGCGGGAATTTCGGCCAGCGCCAGCGCGCGGTGCGGCGAGTTCGGCACCCAGCCGTTCTGCGTGAGCACCGTGGTTTCGTAGGGAACCACGGAAGGCGCGACCGGCGCGTTGCCCCAGCTCAGGTCCACGTGCGACTGGCGGCCGTCGTGGGCGATCTGCATAAAGATCCGGCCGCCTTTGGCATGCACGGCTTGCGTGATCTTCTGCCAGGCATCGACGTGCGCATCGGTATAGATGCCCGGCGCGCCGATATAGCCGCGGCTATCGTAGGACGGATGCGCGCTTTCCGTGATCAGCAGGCCGCCCGCCGAGGCGCGCTGGCGGTAGTAGTCCACCATCATCGCGCTCGGGCTGTGGTCGGGCCCGGAACGCAGGCGCGTCATCGGCGCCAGCACGACGCGGTGATCGAGTTCCAGCGGGCCCACTCGCACGGGGGAGAGCAGTTTGAGATTGCTTGTATTCATTTTGGATACCTTATTGTTTCGTGTTGTCTGGTGCGCCGAGGTTCGAGTGACGCCTCAGAGCTTCGAGCCGCCATCCACGCGGAGCGTGTCGCCGGTGATCCAGCGGGCCGCGTCGGAGGCGAGGAACGTGACCGCTTCGGCAATGTCCTGCGGTTGCGCGATGCGCTTGAACGCCTGCATACCCAGCGCCGTCGCGCGGCCCGTTTCGGTTTTCGTGAAGTTCGACATATCGGTAGCCACGATGCCCGGAGCGACGGCGTTCACGCGGATGCCACGCGCTCCGAGCGCCGAAGCGAAATGGGCGACGAGCGTGTCCACCGCGCCCTTGCTCGCGGCATAGGCGGAAATCGCGCCAACGGCCGCGCGCGCGGCGAGCGAGGAAAGCAGCACGATGCTGCTGCCCTTGCACATGGTGGGCAGGAGTTGCTGAACCAGAAAGTACGGCGCGCGCACGTTCACGGCGAACAGGTCGTCGAAGTCTTCCACGCTTGTCTCTTCGAGCGGCGCCGACTTCGAGATGCCGGCGTTGGAGACGAGGATATCGAGCCGGTCGCCGACGATCGCCCGCACACGTTTGGCCAGTTGATGCGGACCGTCGGCGTCGCGCAGGTTCGCGCCCACTTTCTGGGCCTTGCCGCCCGCTGCGCGAATTTCGGCGACGACGGCGTCGGCGGCCTCTTCGGCGTTGCCGTAGTGCACGAGCACCTGCGCGCCGGCACTGGCGAGCGAGAGCGCAATGGCGCGGCCAATGCCGCGCGAGGCGCCCGTAACGAGCGCGGTCTTGCCGGTGAGTTGGGACATGGCGAATCTCCTGATCGAGGGTTAAGGCCATACCCGCGAGCGATGGCTTTCGGGCGGGCGATACTGTGTGCACGCGCCGGGTGTTGCTCGACTTCTGCCATGCGTGCTGCCATGTGCCGAACTCTAGAGAGTGCTTGCGCGGTGGAAAAAGACTTTGTAGGCTTGCCGGCATACCTGCGAGGCATGGGCCAGACTGGAGAGCGCGATGGAACTGCGGCATCTGCGGTATTTCGTGGCGGTGGCCGAAACCGGCAGCCTGACCGTGGCCGCGGAGCAGCGGCTTTTCACGTCGCAGCCGTCGCTGAGCCGCCAGATCCGCGATCTGGAGGACCAGGTGGGTGTGGCGCTGTTCGTTCGCAGCGCGCGGGGCGTGGAACTGACCACCGCGGGCAAGGCGTTTCTCGATCATGCGCGCCTGGCGCTCGCGCAGGTCGACGCCGCCGCCGAGGCCGCGCGCCGCGCGGCGCTGCCCGAGCGCAAGGTGTTCGCGCTGGGCTTTCTCACGGGCCAGGAAATGACCTGGCTGCCGCGCGCGATGAGTGTGCTGCGCGAGGAATTGCCCAATATCGACGTGACCGTGTCGAGCTACTACTCGCCGGATGTTGCCGACTCGCTCGCACGCGGCAAGCTCGATCTTGGCTTCCTGCGCGCGGAGCCCGGCTACGATCTCGAGTATCGCGTGGTGAACCGCGAGCGGCTCATCGTACTGATGCCGAGCGACCACCCGCTTACGGCGAAATCCGCCATTGATCCGCAGGACATAGCCGGCGAGCCGTTCGTCATGGCGTCCAACAAGGCGCGCGTACTGCACGAGGTCATCGTGGGCTATCTGCAGGCGCAGGGCGTGGAGGTCGCCACCGAGCACCGCGTGGACAACCTCGCAATGGCCATGTCGCTTGTGGCTTCCACGCGCGGCCTCGCGCTCATGCCCGAGTATGCAAACAACCTGCTGCCGTGGTCTGTCGTGAGCCGTCCGCTGGAAGGCGAGGCGCCGACGGTCGACCTCGTGGTGGGCTACAGCCGCGCCAACGCTTCGCCTACGTTGCAGCTATTTCTTTCACGGCTCGACGAACTCGTCCTTCCTTGATCCACCGGCCGCGCAAGCCGCCAAAGCACGCGCCAGCCCACCCGCCATGCCCCCTTCCCAGAAGGTCTTTTTACTTTGCGTCACGGCTCGCTAGATTGTCCATCAGACGGCCACGCGACGAAGCCTGGCGTCTGAAGGACATTGCTGGATCCGGAACGGTCTCCCACGTGTCGAAGTGGTGGTGAGCGGAGATAGCGCCTCATTGCCACGCCAGGCCAATTGCGGGTCAGTGTGGCGATAGCGCTCATCGCGCCACCAAGGCCCGGTCCGCGATCACTACGCCATTCTGAATCACGGCCTTTCCCAACCGGAACTGGCGATGGCGGCTGTCCAGGCTGATCTGGACGATGCGGATTAAGCAAACACTGGCGACGCCGGGACGCATACAAACAGCTTACATCAAGCTGTATAGTTGATTTGTCAACTTGATGCGTGAATGGGGTGGTTGTACTGCCCCTTGGTTCCCGCTATCGGTGTTACCGCTGACCTCCTTCGACACTGCCCGAGCCAGGAGAAACGCATGTTGGCCACACTTGTCCGGGCACGGCTTACATTCATTTGGCCCTGTCATGAGTTCGCTCAACGTTCCATTCGTACGCCGGGCACTGTCGTGCTTGCCCCGCCCCCTCGTGGAAGTTTTTCGCGGCGTACTGGACAGCCGGATAAGGGCAACGGTGACAACAGCGGTTGTCGGAACCGTTGCTATCGCCACGCTGGGTGGTCTCGCGTTTGGCTATGCGCGCACCCAGATTCTGCGTGAAGAGTTTGCAAAGCTGAATGCGATTACGAGTGAGGTCCTGGAGCGCAGTGAGCGCTCAAGTGTCCAGGTGCGCGCTGCGATTGCTGAGCTACAGGCCCAGGATGCAGCGCCCTGCTCCCCCGAGAATCTGGCGCTGATGGCACAGCTCAGTCTGAAATACGGACAACTGCAAGCCGTGGGATATGTTGCGAACAATCGCCTGATGTGCTCGTCGTATGGGCGCCATGGCGACGGCATCCTGTTGCCGGCTCCGACCTACCAGTACACCGCCGGAGGCCTGATCCAACTGCGTAAGGCCAATCTGTCTCTTGCCAGCCATCTCGGATCACAACCAGTGGTCCTGGTCACCGGCTCCACAAACGGATACTCGGCAATCGTTTCCCCCGCGTTGCCCATCGATGTCTTCACCACGAACCCCGGTGTTGCACTCGGCACGGTAATCTATGGCTCCAACCAAGTCAGAATGTCCCGCGGTGTGTTCAATCCGGCATGGCGTGCGAGGCTCGGCGACGCTCACCACGCGGAATTTATCGAGCACGACAGGATTGTTTCACTCTGGCGCTCGAACCGGTACGACTACTTCGCATTCGCCTCGATTTCTGCGCAGGCAGCGAACGCGCGAATTCACGAGGCCGGCGTCCTGATCCTGTCGTTCACAGTTGGCGCGATGGCGTTGCTGTTGTTCCTGACGGGCCGTTCGGCACGCAAGGCGATGCCACTGTCTGAAGCCATCCGCGAGGGTCTCCGAAGAAGGGAGTTCTATCTGGTCTATCAACCACTGGTCGATCTGCACACTGGCCGGTGGGTGGGCGCCGAGGCCCTGCTGCGCTGGCGCCGGAGCACTGGAGAACACGTACGACCGGATCTCTTCATTCCGGTCGCTGAAGACTGTCACCTCATCGAGGATATTACCGATCACGTGTTCGAGCTGGCCGCTGCGGATCTGGCTGGGTTCTTCAAGAAGTACCCCCATTTCCACGTGGCCATCAATCTTTCGGCATCCGAAATGCAGTCTCCTGGCGTTGTGCCGCGACTGAAGAATTTCATTACACGTGTGACAGGCGCGAGGGCACGCAACTTCGTATTCGAGGCTACGGAGGGCAGCCTGATCAAGCCTGAACTGGCCAGGCCGGCTCTGGCGGAAATACGGCAGATGGGTTCGGCCGTCGCCATCGACGATTTTGGCACGGGCTATTCAAGTCTGTCTTACCTGCAAACGCTCAGCACCGACTACCTGAAGATCGACAAATCGTTTGTTGACGCAATTGACACCGCGTCCGTCAAGAATCATGTCGTGGCGCACATCATCGGACTCGCCAAGGATCTGCGACTTCAGCTCGTTGCAGAAGGTGTCGAGAATGCGGAACAGGCCCGGTACCTCAGTGACCGGGGAGTCGAGTACGCCCAGGGCTGGCACTTTGCCCGGCCCATGACGATCGACAAACTGGCAGATTCGCTCAATCGGCAGGCGGTATATCCGGCCGAGTCGATACAGGCAGTCGTACCCGGCAAAACACATGGCGGCCCGAAGTCGCACTAACACAACGATTTATTTGTATCGCCAACATTCATAGCAGATCCGCATTGCATCAGCTTTCGGATCACGAAGTATCAGGTCAAGTGGCCATGAGAACACTCTTCCGTCGCAGTCCCCCGAAGGTTGGACAGCACCTTTCAAAACCGTCCCGCTCCTGGCTTGGCTTTGCCCAACCGATCCTGGTGGTGCTGGTTAGCCTCAACATACTGACCAACGCCACACAAGACTGGTGGTCATTCAACAACCTGAATCAACAGACCGCGCAGCGACTTGACAGCGCTATTTCGGTCCTGGCGGGACGCATCGAGGATCGCGTCAAGACAATGGACGTGATCAGCCTCGCGGTCAGCGATGCACTGAACAGCGGCCGTGCCAATGACGCAACACTCCAGAGCATTGCTGCGCGCCATCAGCCTGTGCTGGGCAGCATCGCCATTGTGGTTCTCGATCCGGCAGGGAAACTTCGTGCAGCGTCAGAGCCGCTCAACGGGAACTATGTCCCCTGGCTGGCCAAGATCCAGCAGCAAGGGTGCGCGAGCTGGTCCAGCGGGAAAACCTGGCTGGCCCCCTTCGGGCAGGACTACGGCATCATGCTGGCGCAGCCCCATCTCGACCGGGCCAGGCAGGTAGATGCCTGCATCGTGATCGCAGTCCCGCAGCGCCAGGACATCCTGCAGGGGGCGACGCTGCCCATGGGCACAGCTGCCATGCTGCGCAATGCTGACAATCAGGTCATTGCTCGATTTCCGTCGCTGTCGACGCTGTCGTTCGGTCAGACATACACATTCAAACGTTTTGAGCGTGCTGGACCTACGCCGGGTGCCTGGTATCTCCACTCGCCCGTGGACGGGATTGACCGCCTGGGAACATCCCGCACGATCGACATGCCTCGCACGGGAGAGCAATGGATACTCAATATGAGCGTCGCAACCAACGTCTACCGTGCGCCGTGGTGGTCCAGTGTGTTTTTCGATCTAGCGGGCGCGTTGATCGAAAGCGCTCTGCTCGTGGCGGGCCTGTTGCTGCTGCGCCGCGAAAGGAGCCTGAACTTGCAGGTTGCAGAGTCCGCCCGCGTGGTATCGAACCTTGTTGAGCACACGCCGAGTGCCATAGCGCTGGTCGAATACCGCACTGGGAAGATCAGGCTGGGTAACGAGGCGCTGAAAGGCGAGTTTGGCGCACTGGCCGGCACCGGAGAACCCATCGAGCAACTCTTTGCGAATCCCGCCGACTGGGCAGCGGTGCGGGACGGGGACCGGTCCGAACCATTCGCGATGGTCGCCCGAACCGGGCTGGTGCACATGCTCGTGCGGCGTACCCATCTGGGTGAATCGGCGGGCGACACCGGCGACCTTTTACTGGTCACACTGGTCGACGTCGACGAGCAGTATCAGCAGATCAGCCTGCTGCGCTCGGAGGCTGACTTCGATCCCTTGACCGGACTGCCCAACCGTCGGCACTTCGAGCGCGCGGCCGCGCAGGCTGTGGCGATGGCGCAGCGCCATCAAACACAGGTCGCCGTGCTCGGTCTGGACCTCGACCACTTCAAGCGCGTCAACGACACGTGGGGGCATGCCGCAGGCGACCAGGTCCTTGCGGAAGTCGCGCGGCTATTCAAGGCGTCGTTGCGCGATCAGGACCTGCCGGCGCGCATGGGTGGCGAGGAGTTCGCCGCGATCCTTCCCGGCACTGACGGGCAACAAGCGCGTAGTGTGGCGGAGCGCATTCGCGTGGCTGTCCAGAGTACGCCGGTTGTGCTCGAAGACGGACAGGTTGTGCATATCACCGTGAGCATCGGTGGGGCCCTGTACCGTTCCGGGGAAGCCGATCTGCACGAAGCCGTGAAGCGAGCTGATGCCGCGTTGTACAGGGCCAAACAGTCGGGACGCAACCGCGTAGAGATAGACGTGTGTGACGACGTGACGGAGGGCCCGCCGGACGGCGGCGAGGACCACGATTCGGCGCTCTTGCAAGCGTGAAAACCGGCAAACGTCGTTCTGTCCTGTGAAGAGCCGACGAGATCAATTCTAACGGGACTAAACAACATGGCGAAGACCGCAGATCAGCAACTTGTCGGGCCCCTTGAGAGATTCAAGTCTCTCGAAGAGGCTGCACGCAGCGAAGCAGTACGCACCGCGCGCTATCATTCGGACAACTTAACTGGTCAAACCTGGGTAAAGTAATGCATATCTCTGACGATGTTGAAGCAACTGCGGGCCTCTTGGCGACTCATGAAGCCGCGGAGGTGATGGGAAAAAAGAAGCAGACGGACTCGTCTGGGCTGACCAGACAAGACCGGAGAGAAGCTGCACTGAACCGTCATTGCTATCTGCCCGTCGCTGCTGGTAGTTGGCTGTATACTCGGGGCCGTTATGAAAGCCCTGGGCCTGTATGGTTTTCACTAGCGGAATTCCTGCACCGACGTGCGATAGCGATTAAACAATCGGGCGATCAGGTGGAGCGTATCCCCATGGGGCCAGCGCTCCCGCACCAACGCCTTCTGGCTCTCGCTGCAATGGATCCGGATTCTGTACTTCATCTGCAACACGCCTGCTGCTGACGCAACTGCCATTGTGTTGCATCGACCGGTTGAATCCGCAGGCGCTCGATAGACACTGCCTGAGTGAATTGACAACAGTTCTGCGCAGCAAAAGTCTTCTACAACGTACTGCGCCTGTTGATTGTGCGTCGGTGCCTGGCAGAACGCTTTTATAGTGCAAATGTGCGACGTGCACCGCGATTTGTCCAAACACGAATCCGCCAATAGCACCTTCGGTCATTGCACTAACGATCTGGCCGAGGATGCGAGCGCACGATTCAGCGCTGGTGGCAGGCCACCACGCGCGCCGATTCCCACATATTGGGGAAATTCCCGATCAAGACAACCACGCGGCGCAGATTTAACAAAGTTAGAATGAAGTCTCTAGATTGTTCGGCGGCGTAAGTGCGGTTTCGCTAGCGCCATTGTCGACGATCGGCCGCGGTGGCAGCGGCCACGCCTGTTGGTGCGTACCTGGAGCCAATACGTGAGTAATCCTAAAGATAAATCATTCGCCACAACTGCAGCCTGCGCGGCTGCGGCCCCCATCCCCGCCTGCCCTCTGGTGGCCAGTTTCACGAAACTTGCGCGGTTGAATCTTTCGCGGTACGCGTTCCAACGCGAGATATTGCCATGCTGAGTCCTCACGAACTTGCCACGTTGATGCTGGTAAAGGACGCGCCTGAGCGGATGGAAGCGGACCGCCTGGAACTCGGTGCGCTTCGCGAACTTGACTTGATCGTGATTGGGCTGCCTGAAGGCGGCCTGCCGATTCCTCGCTTGACACCGCGGGGCGACGCAGTCCTGCGCGCGGTTACCAGGGCGCGCTGAGTGTAGCCACCTGACCCGTGGTCCGTCACAAGTGCGGACCACATTCACGATGCGCGCCGCTTGCGGTTCGAGGGCGATCCGGGTGTGACTGAGGAGGCTGACGTGGACCAAACCTGGCTGGGTATCGCTGCCGGCACGATCGTGCTGGTTATTGCTGTGGTTGGCGTGACTGTGCACTACCTCCGTGAGCGGCGTCGGGCTGAACTGCTGCGCAATCTCGATCACCATGAATGGTGGCAGCGCACTTTGTCACGACGTTGAGCGTCGTCGGCGCCTGCCTCGTGCAGCCTGCGGTGCGGGTGGAAGATGCCGCAACGCTCTATTGCCGCACCAATTGGACAAAACGAAAAAGACCTGTTGATCAGGAGCCGAGACGATGGGACAGCGGAGCGAGGACATACTGGTGGCCGTGCTAAAGATCGACGCCGAGATAAAGGCCCGTCTGGCCCGCCTTGCCGAGATGGAACGTGGCGCTGAAGATTGCCTCGCGCCGTGGCTCGACGAAGCTCGAAACGTCCTGCGAACGGACCTGGCCACGTTGAGGGCACGACGCGAAGAACAGTTTCTCAGGCTGAATGGCCTGGTCGCCAGCCACCAGATCAGTTGAATGACTAGCCGCTGATGAAGTCGGGTGTCGGGTTGGTGGGCTGCGAGTTGAGCGGAGACAACGCCGCCACTGTAATCTCCATGCGTGATATCACCGATGACGCGTAGGGCAGCGATTGCATCGGAGCAGCGGTCGAGGTTGGTTTCTCCCCAGTTGTAGGCGCGTAACACTGACGTGAGACCGACCTCATAGTGGCGAATCAGCCCGGAAAGCTTTCGTGCGACCGCCCGAGCGGATTGCGAAGGATTTGTCGGGTCGACGTCATATTCCCTTGCCGTCGTCGGCATTGTCTGGAAAGCCACGAGCATCGGCGTAACTGACCGCGCCGGCTTTGCCTGACGATTCCTGCTGGGTGAGTGCAGCGAGCGATTCAGTTGGTAGTCCGAATCGCCGGTCCGTGGCCGCGATCTGTCCGACGAAGACGACTCTCCTCGAACGCAATCAGCGGGCAGAATCAACGCGCGGCGGCGGTCTCGGGTCAATGTGCAATCAGGGCCGGGCGAAGCGCAATCCCGGCCGGAGTGTCAGGCGCGCTGCAAGGACGCCGCCGACCGCGCCGCCGAGATGGCTTTGCCACGAGATGCCGGGATAAAACGGCAGTACGCCGGCCAGCAGGCTGATGCCATAGGCGAGCACGACGAAGAGCGCGACCAGTATGGCGAGAAAGTGACGTGTGTAGATGCCGCGTGCGACCAGATACCCCGCGTAGCCGAAAACAAGTCCGCTCGCGCCGATATGGACGCTATATGGGGTGCCAAGAAGCCAGGCGCAGCAGCCCGCGCCGAGCATGCCCCCCACGGTCGCCACGACAAAATCCCCGATGCGCGGCCACATTGCGAGCCACCCGAGTACCACGAGGCCGCCCGTATTCGCCATGATGTGGCCGAGGCTAGCGTGAAGCCACGGCGCGAACAGAATCCCCTGGAGGCCTGCGACGGTGCGCGGCACGACGCCGTGGTGGGTGAGGTGCAGCGACGGGAAGGCGGCGGACAGAAAGAAGACTGCCCACATCGAGCCGATAAAGAGTGCGAGCACCGCGATTCGGCTCTCGATTTGTGCGGCGAAGCTTCGATTTTTTGCTGAGATCGGCATGGTCTGGTTATATGAGCGCCACCCCCGTGGCCCGCTGGAGAGGCTAGAGATAACCTTTAATGGGTTACGCCACAAGCGCTTCGTCGAGTTCCGCGTTCTATGCCGCCCCATGATGCGCCAGAATGAAACTGCGGCAACACCGGTTCGCCGCGAACGGTCCGTTTCCCCTGCGCGATCGGTGCCGTTGCGCACCAGAACCGTGCCCCGTTGCGCCGCCGTGCAGCGCTATCCACGCCTGCGACGGGCGATACGGACTGGCACGGCACTTGCGTTGCTTGCGTCAGGGCGTATCAACGGCGATTCGCTCCGTAGCACTGAGCATCACTGACTACTGAACTGCCCGGTAACGGGCTCACTGGGCAACGGCGTCCTGCGTAACGGGTTGAAAGACCTGCTGCGCAGGACGCCGTTCTCGTTTCTGATCCGGTTGGCCATGCGCGATGGAACGGAAAAACTGGGGCGATTTAATCATATGTTCGAATTGAGTTGTTTTTGCGCGCTCGCGTTGATGACGCTTGCGATCGCTGGCCGGATGATCGTGCTCATTCATGAGGAGAATGACGACACGGCGGTCTTCGTCGAAATACAGCTGGCATTGCACGTCGCTTTGATCCTGCTTTTGGCGATGACATTCGACGTTGGGATCAAGCCGGCATTTTTGTGGCTCCGTCACGGGTTGCCGCATAACGGTTCGCAGGCAAACCGGGCGATTGCAGCCGTGCTTACGGGGTTGGAATGCGTAGTATTCGTTTTTGTCGCGCCATGGGCCATGGTCGCCTTCGAACGATTGCGGCGCGATTTATCGACTGCCCGTCGGGTCACCCACGACTTGATCGATCGACTCCGCGTCGAACGCAAGGCGCCGGCGCTGATGTGACGGCTGGCACACCCACCGACGCTGGCAGAAGTGATAGATTGTCGATTGACTCATCGTCGCGAATCAACGGCGGTAAGAAGATCCTCAAGAAAGGAGCTGCCATGTGCCGTCGATACATCGTTGCCGCTGCCTTCCTCATCCCCACTTTGTCGCAAGCATTCCAGCCTGTCGCGATTCCCGAATGCCACGCAGCTGGCGCCGTTGCTTCAGTTCAGGAAACGATAGACGCCGCAAAATGCCGAGCGCGATGGCTGCTCGCTGGCGCGTACAACCGGACGGAAGGAGACGCGATGAGCGCGGTCTCGGAGTGCGCCGGGACATTCGACGAGGCGCTGAATCATCGGTTGACCGAAGGTGTTTCGCATGACGAGCTGGTAGTCATGTGTGCGGACACCGCGATGCACATGGGCATCATGAAGCTCGACTAGCCGCCGATGCCAGATACATGAGAACCCGCACTGGTCCGCCCAGGGGTGAGCGCTTCTACGTCCTCGATGCGAAGAACAAGCCTGTCGAGGTGTTCGATCGCAGCGAGTGGTCGCGCTGGATGGCCGGGAACGAATTGATCTTTCGCCGCACGCTGCTCGAAGAGTCCGGCGTGACGGTCACGACACGCTTTCGCGGTGTGGCCGACACGAAGGCCGGAGAACCCGCGCTCTTCGTGACGCGAATCGCCGGAATGCAAGCGCGAGACGACAACGAGAGCTATGGCGCAAGCACACTCGAAGAGGCACTCGTGCGGCACGAACGCATCGTTCGGAAGATCCTCAGGAATCTGCGCGGGCAGTGACCGGTGCGATGCGTTCCGGCGTCAACGTATGTCGCGCTCCCTCTCGAATTCTGCGCGCAGATTTTCTACATCGCGATAGATAGAGGCCACGGCGAGGTCACGTCCGTTTCGCTTGTAGCGCAGGAAACAGTCGCGTCCTGGAATATCGCCATCGACTGAGATTTCGTCCCAGCTCTCTGCGTGCCGAGATAATTGATCGGGACATCGTAATGCTGGCGCCAGAAGAATGGCACGGCGTCAAACGTCTCACGTCCGCCAATCAGGTTCATCGCCGCCGTTTGTCCCTGGCGTTCTGCGACAACCCAGTGCTCCACGCGAATTGCCGTTCCGCTGTGCGGGTCGGGCCAACGCGCGATGTCGCCGGCAGCGAACACGCCAGGCGCGCTGGTCTGCAGACAGGCATCCACCACGACTCCGCGGTCGATCGCGAGGCCGGCTTGCTCGGCCAGGGTCAGTCGTGGCCGTGCGCCGACACCGACCACCACCAGTTCGGCCTCCAGGTTGCCGCCCGCCTTGAGCGATATTCGCTGCGCATCGATCGCGCTGGCGGTGTTCCCGAGGAGGAAGACGACACCGTGTTCTTCATGCAGGCGTTGCACGAATTCATCCATCTGCGGCCCCAGCACACGTTCCATCGGGCGCTGCTCCGGATCAGCGGCACCTGTGGCATGATTTCAAACTCTGCATCTGCCGTTTCGTTCGTATTCCACGCAGTGAAACAAGGTGGATCGATGATCGATGACGTCAACCACGTTTTCAGTCGCAGCCGCCTGCACTGGCATTCGCGCAGTGCATCTCGCCGCGCTGCAGCATACGAGACTGTCGCGCGTGCTGCATGGGTCACTGTCCTGATCGCCTTGTCCGGCTGCACGCTCGGCCCGGATTACCATACGCCCGCGCCGCCCGCTACCGGCGCATACACGTCCACGCCGCTGCCTGAGCGAACGGCCTCGGCGCCGGGCGCAGCGGGTGTCCCGCAACAGTTCGTGGCCGCACAGGGCATTCCCGCCCAGTGGTGGACGCTCTTTCATTGCGAGCCGCTCGACGCGCTGATCCGCGAAGCGCTCGCCAACAGCCCCAACGTTGCTGCCGCGCAAGCGGCACTCAGGCAGGCCAGTGAAAACCTTCGTGCGCAAATCGGCACCACGCTGTATCCGTCCGTCGACGCGACGGCCAACGCGACGCGCGAGAAGTTCAGCGGTGTTACGTTCGGCGAGCCGCAACTCACGGAACTGCTGAACCTCTATAACGCATCGGTGAGCGTGTCATATAACCTCGATGTGTTCGGCGGCGGAAGGCGCGAGCTCGAAGCGCTGCGCTCGCAGGTCGATTACCAGGGCTTCCAGTTGCAGGCGGTGTATCTCGCGTTGACCGCGAACATCGTGACGGCGGCCATCAAGGAAGCCTCGCTGCGCGAGCAGATCGAAGCGACCGAACGCATCGCCGACGACGAAGACGCGCAGCTTCGCATCATGCGCCAGCAGCTTGAGCTGGGCGGCGTGAGCCGCACCACGGTGCTAGCGCAGGATACGCTGGTCGCACAGACGCGCGCTACGTTGCCGCCGTTGCTTCAGTCGCTCGACCAGACCCGTCACCAGCTCGCGGTTCTGGCGGCCAAGCCGCCGAGCGATACGGACGTGCCCGAGTTCAGGATGTCGATGTTCACGCTGCCGCAAACGTTGCCCGTCAGCGTGCCGTCTTCGCTCGTGCGGCAGCGCCCCGACATTCTCGCCGCCGACGCCATGCTGCATCAGGCGAGCGCCCAGGTCGGCGTCGCGACCGCGAACATGTACCCCCAGCTCACGCTCTCCGCGAGTTATGGTCCGCAGGCGCTGACGCCCGCAGGACTTCTTAAGTACGCCGACATGATCTGGAGCATCGGCGCGGGCATCACGCAGCCGATCTTTCACGGTGGCCAGTTGAGCGCGCAAAAGCGCGCGGCGGAAGCAGCATTCGACGAGGCCAACGCGCAATACCGCCAAACGGTGCTGCTCGCGTTCCAGAACGTCGCTGACACGTTACGCGCGCTCGAACACGACGCAACCGGCCTGAGTGCGCAGACGCAAGCATGGCGCGCGGCCAGCGAATCGCTCGACCTGACGCGCGGCCAGTTTCGCATAGGCGGAGTCGGCTATCTGGCGCTGCTCGATGCGCAGCGTCAATACCAGCAGACGGTCGTGAACCTCACGCAGGCGCAGGCCGCGCGCTATGCGGACACGGCGGCGTTGTTTCAGGCGCTCGGCGGCGGCTGGTGGAACGACACGACGACCAGCCAGGCAGCCCAGCCCACGCCGGCTGCGCCGAAATGAATCCTTGCGCAATGGCCGCCCCTGCCAGGACATGACGATGACGACGAAGAAACCGATGGCAAAGCGGATGATCATCATGCTGATCTGCGTGGGCATACTGCTTGCCGCGCTGGTCGGCTTCAATCTGTTCAGGGCGCACATGATCAAGAAGTTCATGGCGAGCAATGCCGCGCCGCCCGCCACCGTCACGGCGGCTATCGCAAGCTATCAAACGTGGCAGCCGCAGCTTGCCGCAGTGGGCAGCCTGCGCGCGGTGCGCGGCGTCGACGTGACGACGGAAGTGGCCGGGCTCGTGCGCGAGATCGCATTCAACTCGGGCCAGGAGGTGAAGACAGGCCAGGTGCTCGTGCGCCTGAACGACGATTCGGACCGCGCGCTGCTCGCGTCGCTGCAAGCGGCGGCGGACCTCGCGCAAACGGTCTACAACCGCGATAAGGCGCAGTTCGGCATTCAGGCGATCGCCAAGGCGCAGCTCGACGCCGACGCCGCCGACCTCAAGAGTAAAAGAGCCCAGGTCGATCAACAGGCCGCCCTCGTCGGAAAGAAGACGATTCGCGCGCCGTTCGCGGGACGCGTGGGCATCACGACGGTCAACCCCGGCCAGTACCTCAATCCGGGTGACGCCATCGTCACGCTGCAAGCCATCGATCCGATCTACGCCGACTTCTTTCTGCCGCAGCAGCAACTCGGTCAATTGCAGGTGGGCCAGGCCATCGTCGTCGATACGGACGCATTCGGCAACCGCACGTTCGACGGCAAGATCCGTTCGATCAATCCGCGCGTGGACAGCACGACGCGCAACGTCCAGATCGAGGCGACCGTCGACAATCGCGAGCGCAAACTGCTGCCCGGCATGTACGCGAACGTGAAGATCGACGCGGGCGGCGCGCAGCGCTATCTGACCTTGCCGCAAACGGCGATTACCTATAACCCGTATGGGGCGACGGTGTTCATCGTGAAGTCCGGCGCGCAAAAGAACGCGCAAGGCAAGATCATGCCCGTCGCGCAACAGGTGTTCGTCACACCGGGCCCGACGCGCGGAGACCAGGTCGCGATTCTCAAGGGCATCAGCGAAGGCACGCAGGTCGTGACGAGCGGACAGCTGAAACTGAAAAACGGCACGCCCCTCGTGATCGACAACCGCGTGCAGCCTGCGAATAGCCCGAATCCGACGCCGCAGGAACAATAGAAGAGCGCGCGATGAAATTCACTGACATCTTCATTGAACGCCCGGTGCTCGCATCGGTGGTGAGCCTGCTGATACTCGTGCTCGGCTTGCGCTCGCTTGCGGCGCTCAAAGTCAGCGAGTATCCGCAAACCGAAAATGGCGTGGTGACGATCACCACCGCGTACTATGGCGCGAGCGCCGACACGATGGCTGGCTTCATCACGCAGCCGCTCGAAGCCGCCATCGCACAGGCACAAGGTATCGACTACATGTCGTCGACGAGCAGCACAGGCGTGTCGACGATCACCGCGACGCTGCGCCTCAACTACGACTCCAACCGCGCGCTCACGGAGATCAACACGCAGATCGCTTCGGTGCGCAACCAGTTGCCGCCGCAGGCGCAACAGCCGGTGCTTACCGTGCAAGTGGGGCAAACCACCGACGCGATGTACATGGGCTTTTACAGCGACGTGCTGCCGAGCAACAACGTCACGGATTATCTGCTGCGTGTCGTGAAGCCGAAGCTCGATTCGGTCCAGGGCGTGCAAACGGCGGAAGTGCTCGGCGGCCGTCAGTTTGCGCTGCGCGCCTGGCTCGACTCGAGCAGGCTCGCAGCGCACAACGTGACGGCCGCCGACGTCTTCGCGGCGCTTGGCAACAACAACTATCTGGCAACGCTTGGCACGACTAAAGGCCAGATGATCAGCGTCGATCTGAATGCAGGCACCGACCTGCACTCCGTCGAGGACTTCAAGAAACTCGTCGTCACGCAGAAGAACGGCGCGATCGTTCGCCTCGAAGATGTCGCGAACGTCGTGCTCGGCGCGGACAATTACGACTTCAACGTCGCGTTCAGCGGCAAGCGATCGGTGTTCATCGGCATCAAGGTGGCGCCCGATGCGAATGTGCTCGACGTCGCGAAGCGCGTGAAAACGATTTTCCCGGACCTGCAGAAGCAGTTTCCGACGGGCATGACGGGCGACATCGTTTACGACGCGACCGACTTCATCAACACGGCGATCGAAGAAGTGGTGAAGACGCTGGTCGAAGCGCTACTGATCGTCACTGTCGTGATCTTCCTCTTCCTTGGCAGTTTGCGCGCGGTGATCGTGCCCGTGATCGCGATGCCGCTCTCGCTGATCGGCACGTTCTTCGTGATGCAGGTGCTCGGCTATTCGATCAATCTGCTGACACTGCTTGCGCTCGTGCTCGCCATCGGCCTCGTCGTCGACGACGCGATCATTGTGGTCGAGAACGTCGACCGGCATATGAAGGAGGAGGGCAAGCGGCCCTTCGACGCCGCACTGATCGCCGCACGCGAGCTCGGCGGCCCGATACTCGCGATGACGGTCGTGCTGATTGCCGTGTACATACCCATTGGCTTTCAGGGCGGACTGACGGGCGCACTTTTCACAGAGTTCGCGTTCACGCTGGCGGGTGCCGTTACCGTATCGGGCGTGATCGCGTTGACGCTCTCGCCGATGATGTGCTCGCGCTTTTTCCGCACCGACCAGCAGTCAGGCCGCTTCGCGCGCTTCGTCGACCGGCAGTTCGAGCGCGTGCATCACGGCTACCGGCGACTACTGCATGCGATGCTCGACACGTGGCCCGTGTTCGTCTTAATGGGCGCGCTGCTTCTGTGCGGCACGGTGTATCTCTTCATGACGTCGCAATCGGAGCTGGCCCCTCAGGAGGACCAGGGCATCGTGCTGTCCCAGGTCCTGGGGCCACCGAACGCGACGATCCAGCAGATGCAGACCTACGCGGATCAGGTCTTCGAGATCTCGAAGCAACTGCCCGAATACGCGCAGATGTTCCAGCTCACGGGCGTGCCGACGCTTAACCAGGGCATCGGCGGCGTGCTCTTCAAGACGTGGGACAAGCGCAAGAAGGGCGCAACGCAATTGCAGCAGGAATTGCAACAGAAGTGGAACGGCATCGCGGGCGCGCGTGTCGCCGCGTTTCAGTTTCCGCCCCTGCCGGGCGCGCAAGGATTGCCGGTGCAATTCGTCATCAGCACGACGGAGCCGTTTGAGAACCTCAATGAAGTGTCGCAAGCCGTGCTGCAAAAGGCGCGCGAAAGCGGCATGTTTTTCTTCGTCGACAGCGATCTGAAGATCGACAAACCGGAAAGTGTGTTGCTCGTAGACCGCGACAAAGTCGCTTCGCTGGGCCTCACGCAAAGCGATGTCGGGCAGACGCTGGGCGCGGCGCTTGGTGGCAATTTCGTCAACTACTTTTCGATTGCTGGGCGCTCGTACAAGGTGATTCCGCAGGTGTTGCAAACGGACAGGCTGAACCCGTCGCAAGTGCTCGACTATTACTTGCGTACGCCCGATGGCAGCGTGATTCCCGCATCGACGGTCACGCATCTGAAGCGCAATGTCGTGCCAGAGTCGATCAATCACTTCCAGCAGCTCAATTCGGCAACGATTTCCGGCGTGCTCGCGCCAGGCATCTCGCAGGGCGAAGTGCTCGATTTCCTGCGCAAGGCCACCACCGACGCCGCGCCGTCGGGCTACACGGCCGACTACTCGGGTTTGTCGCGACAGTTCGTGCAGGAATCAGGCGGCTTCGTGACCACGCTGCTGTTGGCGACGATCATCGTGTTTCTCGCGCTTGCCGCTCAGTTCGAGAGCTTTCGCGACCCGGTCGTGATTCTCGTGTCGGTGCCGATGGCGCTGTTTGGCGCGCTGATCTTCATTAACGTGGGACTCACGACGCTGAATATTTACACGCAAGTGGGGCTCGTCACGCTGATGGGCCTCGTCAGCAAGCACGGCATTCTGATCGTGCAGTTCGCGAATGAACTGCAACGCGCGGGGCGGCGCAAGCGCGAGGCGCTCGAAGAAGCGGCGGGCGTGCGCTTGCGGCCGATCCTGATGACGACGGCCGCGATGGTGCTGGGCGTCGTGCCGCTCGTGATCGCATCGGGTGCTGGCGCGGCCGGCCGCAACGCGATGGGACTCGTGATCTTCACGGGGATGTCGATCGGCACGCTGTTCACGCTGTTTGTCGTCCCGGCGATGTATATGTTCCTCGCCGCGGATCATCATCGGGACAGGGAGCACCCGGAACAGACCTGAGCAAGCGAAGAGATTTCACGACTTTCTGGATGTTTTCGCCACAAACGGTGTGGGTATGTGCTGAACCTTCTCGCTGCCACATTTCGGGCAAGGCGGATGAGCGGTGACATGTTCAGCGAGATGCTCGGCATGCTCGAACATCTCACCGCACTTCTCGCACCTGTACTGGTAAGTCGGCATGGTATTCCTCTAAGGAGAACACTAGTGCTTGCGATGCATCCAGCTCATATGGTGCGTGTCGAGCCACTGGTTCAGGCTCTCTCCCGGATGATCGCGCCTGTAGCGACGGGACAAGGCCATGGCAATAACAGCGAGAACCACAAGGCCAACCCAAAAACTGATCATTGACTGAGTCATGGCAGCCTCCTTTCGGCAATGCGACCATGTAGTGAATTCTAGTGCCGAAGCGGCGGAATTCGCCCCGAAAGTTGTCGCGGCGATCCATTCCGGCAAAAGCGTGTAGCAGGGATCGCGTCCGCCGGAACTCGTGGTGTGTCTATTCCCATTGCCTAAAATAAAGTGTTGCGCGCGTAGGAGAAGCAGGGCCGTACCCCGCGCGGCTCTCTCGTAGCCGAAGAACCCTTCGCCACGGAGCGCGCGGCGAAAGACGCAGGCCACGCTCGTCTCGAAGCGCTCGCACACGATCAGTAGCTGCTCAGGGAGAGTCCCCATCTCCAGTCGGGAAAGGCACCGGCGTTCGATGTATCTGTCGACTCCGGCGGTTTTCGCGTTTCAGGTTATCGAAAAATACTGCGCGAGCACAAGATCCAGATCGTCGACCTCAAGCTCGCCGATCTGCCCGGTCACTGGCAGCACTTCTCGATCACGCTGCCCGAGGTGCGCGAAGGTCTCTTTGCCGATTACGGCCGTTCGATTTGGGAGCGCGGTATTTGTTCTGTCTACGCCAGGGGGCACTAGCGAACGCGGCTGGACCGCTTAGAACGCGGTCCAAACTGAGCTAACTCCTTGTCAGCAAGCACATAGTCGCTGCGGTTATGGAGACGAGAGAGGGCGAGGTCCAGGAACGCTCGTACACGCCTCGGCTGAGCAGCTCGGCTTCCGTAGTACACGTGCAAACCGATGTGGGAGCTCATATGCTTCAGGAGGACTGGCTCCAATCGTCCCGCGCGGATGTAGGTTGCCGCCGAGAAGCTCGCGAGCTGGCCAATGACTTGCCCTGCAAGCACGGCTTGCAGTTCCAGTTCCGCGTCGTTCGTCGCGAACGCGGGGGTCATCTGCCGATGTTCGAGCTTGCCGTCCACGGTCAAGTACCAGGGCGCCACCTTGCCCGTGGCCGAATGCCGGAACACGCTGCAGCGATGCGCCGCCAACTCATCGAGTGTCGACGGTGTGCCGTACGCTTTCAGGTAACTGGGCGCCGCGCACACAATCATCTGGATCGGGAAGAGCTGTCGACCGATTACGCCATCGCCGGGCGACGCGCCGATCCGGAAGCCGACGTCGACGCGATCCAGCACCCAGTTGCCGATACCATCATCAAGCTGGACATCCGGCTGGATACCGGGATGCTCCCGGCAGAATTCGTCGAGCAGCGGCATGAGGATGGCGGCGAACGACGATTTCGGCCCAACGATCCGCAGCGGCCCCGCGATCTCATCCTTGGACTCTCGCACCAGGGCTAGCGCCCTGTCCAGCGCTGCCAGGGCTGGCTGGGTATTCTCCAGTAACCGTTGACCCTCCTCGGTAAGGGCGAGACTGCGCGTCGTCCTGTGCAGCAGGCGGACTCCAAGATGCTGTTCCAACTGCGCAATGGCCTGACTGGCCGCCTGAGGGGTGACGCTCTGGGCCAGCGCAGCCTTTCGGATGCTGCCGAGTTCTACGGCTTTGGCAAATGTGGCGATGGCCTTGAAGTCATTGGTGGACATGGTGAACTCTTCTGCTCAAGTGCGGACGGAACCGTTGCACAGATTACCCAGTATCAACCACAAATTGATACTGGTGCAAGCCGGAAGCCACTATTCACTTGAAACCGGGGCGCATAAAGTTACGGACGTCGGGCGATTTGCCCTTGTTATCTATGCGGTGTGTCTTCGATAGCACCCATGCCGCCATCGACTCTCACTACCAAGGATTGACCATGCAAGACGTGACCCTGAACAATGGATTGAAGATGCCGATCCTTGGCTATGGTGTATTCCAGATCCCCGACGAGGCGGAATGCGAGCGCTGCGTCGTGGACGCGGTGCAGGCGGGCTATCGCCTGATCGACACGGCCGCGTCGTACAAGAACGAGGAGGCCGTCAGACGAGGCCTCAAACGCTGCGGTGTGCCGCGTGACCAACTCTTCGTCACCAGCAAGCTGTGGGTTGAGGATGCTGGTTATGAACGTGCGCGAGTGGCCATTGACAAGTCACTGAAGCGTCTGGGCCTGGACTACCTCGATCTGTTCCTGATCCATCAGCCGTTTTCGGACGTGCACGGCGCGTGGCGAGCGATGGAGGAGGCGCATCGCGCTGGGAAACTGCGTGCAATCGGAGTGAGCAACTTTCAGTCGGATCGCCTCGTGGACATTACGGCGTTCAACGAAGTGAAGCCAGCCGTCAACCAGATCGAAGTCAATCCCTTCCACCAGCAGGCTGAAGGCGTCGATTTCATGCGTGAGCTTGGCGTGCAGCCGGAGGCTTGGGCGCCCTTTGCCGAAGGACGGAACAACCTGTTTCAGAACGAACACCTGGTGGCCGTTGCTCAGCGCTACGGCAAAACTGTAGGACAGGTCGTGCTGCGATGGCTGGTTCAACGTGGCATCGTCGCGCTCGCGAAGTCCGTGCGCAAGGAACGCATGCTCGAAAACCTGGCTGTCTTCGATTTCGAACTGTCTGCCGCAGACATGCAGGCCATTGCGATGCTGGAAACGGGTCAAAGCAGCTTCTTCTCGCACCGCGATCCAGCGATCGTGAAGTGGATGAGCGAACGAAAACTCGGCCTGTGACACGCAATTTGGCGTAACTGTCCTACAAGTCGGGCAACTCGCGTCATGATCGAGGGTGGGGTGCATGTCTGCATTCGTTCACAGTCAGACTGCAAAGAACTATTGGGCCTACTTATTCGAATGCTCGCGAATGCACACAAAGCGGAAACTCGAACCGGCAGGACGTAGGACCGTTGATGGCCGTACACGTTCCGATGGTAAGCCGCCGTTTGTCGCGACGTGATGCACGAAATGCCAAAATGGGGCGCGACCGTTCAAAGGCTCGCCGTTCAATGATCGAACCAACGATACTGAACCGCGACCGAAACGATCTGATAGTCACCCGCTGCGCGGGTAACGAAGCCGCGAGAATAACCGAGCTTGGCAGACCAGCCGTGACCGAGCGGGACCGCTAGCGTGACGCCGCCGCGTGCATTTGCCTGGCGGGCGCTGCTCGACGCGTCATTGACGGTGGTGGCGCCTCCGAGCGCATAGCCGAGATCGACTGCGAGCCAGAGCCCCGGCCGAAAACTGTAGCCACTGTGCAGTTGTGTGATTGTGAGTGGTGCCTGGCGCTTGATCTGACCGTTGAAGAAGTCCGTGTTGTTCGTGAAGAACCAAACACCGACCGAAGCCTCAAAGAACCAGTCTCCCCATGGTTGCGATAACCCGATCTCTGGTTTGAACGCCCAGCGATTGTTGCCTACGTTCACGAGGTGCGAAGGTACATATTGACCTGTCGGAGCCTGCACGGTCAGGCTCGCGCCAAGCGAAGTGGCAAGCTTTGCGCGTGCAAACTCCTCTGGCGGAAGTGCGGGATTGCCAAACAGGTTCAGTGCGAAGCGCAATTGCGTGTCGCCGACGCCGGCGCGGTGGACCTCGGTCGGCGCACCAATGACGAGCCCGCTCAGATTGCCGCTCACGAAGGGCTGGACAATCCCGATCGACCCCGTGCGATTTGCCAGTGCGAACGTGTGCACGTAGCCGACCACGAAGTTGTTGAGTTGCGCGCTGACGCCTGTTATCGGCAGGGAGGGGTCGGTGAGCACGTCGCCACTCACATGGGCGTATCCTGCGAGGACAAAGTTCGTGCCGACGGGTGAAGGGGAATAGGTGCGAGGCTCCAGCTCTTGCGCATGCAGGGAGTTCGCCTGCCAGAGCAAAGCAGCGGCGCAGGACCAAACACAACTCCAGTGAGCGGAACGTCTGCTCATCGCGGTTCAATCCAATGTGCATTGCAGATGCTGCTACCTGTACCGGGTCCAGAAGCAGAACGCCCTGAATCGCCGCGCTTTCCTCTAGCGACAGCACGGTTGTCGAGACCTGCACGCCACCCTCAGTGCGTGTCACCGCGCGGTCCTGATATCCGCACGCCGACGGTTGACGACGTCCTGCACATCCTCCGAATACTCAGACGCAGAGGATGACTAGCACCGGCGTCCACGTGCGGTTCATCGAGGCACTCTCGGGAAATTGTGCTCGTGCTGCTGGTCTTCGTGTGTTCGCGCTGTCTTGCAGACTCGATGGCAGGGGACTGGCCGACTGCGCTAGTGCGAACGACTCAGATTTTCAGTCGGGAGATCTTGGTGCCAGACAACGAAACATCACCCATCAGTCCGGCGTTGGTCATCACAATTACTTGAACAGGTGCGGTAGCCGTTGTCGTATCGATCTGGCCGTTCGCTCCAACCTTCACCAGCGCAACCGATCCTTCGCCACCAACTGACCAGCCTTTCGAGTTGCGGAAACTGTTAAGCGCATCATGGGTCATGAAGAGAAAGATGACAGCCTTGGATTGCGCACCTGCCTGCAAGCCGAATGAGCCCGCCGCCGTGCTGTAGTAGCCGACCGTTTTCCCGCCTACCCGCAAAGCGCCTTGACCATATTCTCCCCCGGCAACGAAGCCAGCTTTGATCACCGTTGGGAACACAAGTACGCCGTCCGCCTTGGCGACAAGTTCTTTTGAGCCTTTGACTGTCTCGTACAGCCGAGACAGGGTCGCGTTGACCTTCGCGTCGATTTCGTGACGCTTCGCTGCATCGGACTCTGCGGCCACAGCCTCAGTCATTCCCGCTGGGAAACTGGTCAGCGACAGTTGCACGATCATTAGCGTCGCGGCACCTGTCTTCAGAACAGAACGTCTGTGCATCGTTACCTCCATCAAGGGTCACAGTCGAATCGATCACCTCTGCCTATCCGACCAGGCTTCTGGTTCATCGTCGTGCCAACAATATTTGGCAGACTCGCGCATTGCGCAATAGGACTTAGGTCCAATATGGTGATGACAGTCTCCTGCAGAGGCGCGCCGATTCGACTGCAGGTGTGCGTTCGTCACAGCGAGCGGGCGGCCTGATTCATGATGTACTTTAGACCTTTAAGTGTCCGTGCAACCGCGCGCATGAATGACAGCTCCTGGCCGACCGCTGCCCGACGCGGTTGGCTCAGCTCGACCCTTCAAGGACGCTCGGCCGTCGATCTAGACTACGTCTCCTCTTGAAGGGCAGCGGTCGCTCACCTAACCCTTCGCTGGAACCAGCCCTGGGGCATTTGCTGCGGATTGGCATCCCATGCTGTGGGAGGCCACAAGTACATGTGCATGTCGATCTCCCAAGGCTTGGAATGCAGCTTCGCGTCGTCGTGAAACCAGTTCATGAAGACGGTCTGGTATGCCGTGATTCAAGATTTCGGTCGCTTCGGTGCGGGAGATTTTCGAGGTTGCCTATTTTTGAGCAAATCTCTGATTCGGTTTCGGAGGCCATCTTCCAAGCCGTGCGCTAGTCCACTGGCCGCACCGCAGATCACCATGCCCGCAGGCACCGTGATGAGTAACAGCGGGCTGCTTCCGACAACAACAAAACCAATGTAAGCACCAATCCCTGTGCCGGAAACGCGGGTAACAATCCCCAACAATGACGTTGGTTCGAGAGGAGACTGCTCGAAGGGGACGATAGGTGCTTCCGTTAGATACGTTGCAAATTGTCGTTGCGCGGCCGTCAGGCGTTCAGAACCGGATTCCCGAAGCGAGCGGGCTAGAAAAGATGCCTTTTCTGCTTCAACGGACGGGTCATCTGCAATTTCATAGAGTTCCTGAGGCGCATCGAGAAAAATTCTTATCGCCTGCGGGAGTTCTTCGGCCTCGACACGAACGAGCGTCCTCAAGTTGAGTTGTTCGCACAGCGACTCCGGCATCGAAATATCGGTTATCGAGTCGCCTCCGTCGTTTAAGGCCTGTGGTAGGCTTCGCTCCGGCACCGTGCAGAAAAAGAAAGATGACTTTGTTGCTTCGTCATGTATGACGGTTTCGTACAACTGTGCCGGTTCATCTTCCGATGCGTAGAGCGTTCCGCGCGGATCACGCATTCGGTCATACTGCTTTGCGGCTGTATCCAAGACCTCGCTCTGTAGGGACGCGTAGCTTTGTTCGAGCCTCCAGAATTCGTCTTGTAGCGATTTTCGCATTTGTTCTTGGGCGTCGATGAAATCAATGACGACGCGAAGAACTTCCGGATTGGCTCGAATCGAATTAGAAATCAGATCGTCCTCAGACAGGGCTTTCTTATAATCGTTTTCTAACAGGTAGCGCACCGTCGCACTACTACTATCAAGCGTGTCCCGATCCAAAGACATCCTGAACTGGGAAAACTCGAGTAACCTTTTTACGTCAGTAGGAGTGAGCGTGGTCATGTCGGATCCCTTTAAACAGACTCAGAAGCGATTCGTCGCTCAAATCGACCACCTACAAGATTAGCGTGATCGAGATGACGAACAATGACAGGCTGAGGAATCGATACCGGGTAAAGCGTCGGTCATTCGACATCGAGCGCGGCGCTTTGCTGAAAGCAGTATAAGCACCTTCCACGCGAGCCAATAGGACTTGCTCGTAATCTTGTTTCCGCAGGTGCTTCGGATTTACCAGATCGAAATTAATTCTACTCGCACCTTCGGATTCCATGATCTCTGTGTTCATCAGCCCGCTCAGTCTGCGAAGCTTGTGCGCCGCCGTCGTCTCGAACGGGCAGGCTGGTTACTGATGTACTTCAGACGTTTGAGTGTCCATGTAACGGTCCGACTGAAAGACTGCTAATGGCCGGTTATCGTCGCATGACCGTTGCTCAGCTTTCAATCTCTGCCGGTCAAGTCGGACCTGTTGCACTACGGGGGGTATTCACTATTTGTGGCGCAAGCGGCAGGAGTTTCACGTTGCACGGCACGAGCGAGCATAGGCGCGCCACGGTTGGTGAAAAAGGTGTCTGGATTCAGCGCGGCGCTTTCGCTTTCCGTCTCACTGAACGCTACGGCAGCAGGGCGTTTACGTCTGCCGATTACCGGGGCTGTTGCGCGTATTGCGTTCGATCGCGGTCAGCAGCAACAGCAAGACAAGGAAGCCTGCTAGTGCGAGCAGCGTTCCAAGCGATGATCCAAGCTGTTCATTTCTGCCGCGTGCGGCCTGAATGGCGCCTTGGGCCGCTCCAATGCGCTCGATCTTGACCCGGGCGTACTGGTTCATGGCCGCTGCGACGTACCGCTCGCGGTTGTCCCATTCCCACGACGCGGCTCGCTGCGTCGCCCGCGCGACGACGTTTGAGAGTTCATCCAGAAACTGCTGCCGGTCCGCCAGGGGAACACTCGCCAGCCACGCCTCGAGCAGCGGCTGACTGGCATTGTCCTGATCCAGTACGGTACGCAGCGGGGCCGGGATGAGGAAGCCAGCAGCACCCGGCACATTCGCTGTGGGGTAGCTGCCGTTCGCGCTGTCATTTGACAGGGCATCGTTCGCCGCTTCCGAGCCCGGTATTGACGAGAGTACCTCACTGGCACTGAGCGGTGGATCTGCGGATACAGCCGTCTTTCCTGGAACGACAAGTGCGAACATCAGTGCAATCATCGCGAGCACGGCTCCCACGAGGGTGATGAGACACAGCACGTGTGCCATCCCCAGCAGGCGTCGCTCCAGTCTGTCCGCAATCTTCATGTCAACCCCGTCGAAATCCGTTCCGGCCTGGCGCCGGCATTGCCTCATGGCTCCCGCAGGTAGCGCTCAGAGAGCGTTTCGTACAGGGGCGGTGCGAAAAGGCGCGAGACACGGCTCGCGATGAGTGCCGTGGCCATCAGCGAGATGACGAGTGCGTGCCCGTTGATCATCTCGATGACGATCACGAACGCGGTGATCGGGCTTTGCGTGACCGCCGCGAGATAGCCGACCATGCCGAGCGCGATGAGCATCGGGAGCTGCATCTGGGAAAACACCATGTGCACCGTATTGCCGATGCCGGACCCAATCGCAAGCGATGGTGCGAACAGGCCGCCGGGCGCACCAGGCAGGTACGATCCCACCATCGATACCATCTTCAGCAGCGGGTATGCCGCGCTGACGTGTGCGGTACCTTCGAGCATGCTGCGTGCTTCGGCATATCCACTGCCGAACGTGTGGCCGTGTGCCAGCACGCCGACGACCGCGATGATGAGGCCGCTGAAGGCGCCGAACAGCACGGGCCGCTTCCCGCGCAGTTCGAGCAGCGGTCCGGGCATCCAGCGTTTCGTGTTGAGCAGCAGCCAGCAAAAGCAGCCGCCCAGCACGCCCGCGATGACGCCAATCAGCACAACGGCAAGGCTAAGCCATTGGGGCAGTCCTGAGCCGATATCGATCGTGCCGAAGTACACATAGTTGCCCTGAAGTCCCAGCGACACGACGCCGGCAAAAATGATGGCCGTGATCAGAACGCCGCTTGTGCGCTGCTCGAAGCTGCGCATGAGTTCCTCGATGGCGAACACCACCCCCGCAAGCGGCGCGTTGAATGCTGCGGACAAGCCTGCTGCAGCGCCCGCGAGCGCGAGCCTGCGCTCCAGCACGCCCGGACGGATGGCAAGGAACCGCTGGGGGTAGAAACGCCTCAGGCTGAACATCAAGGCGGCGCCGACATGAATGGTGGGGCCTTCGCGGCCGATCGTGAATCCACCGAGAATGGCCAGAAAGGAGATGAAGATCTTGCCGACGAGGATGCGCAGGGTGAGCAGCCGTGGGCCGAGTTCGTCGGGTCCGTGCAGCATGGCGATCACCTGCGGGATGCCACTGCCTTCCGAGCCGTCGAAGAAGCGCCGCGTGAGCCAGACCGTGACGGCACCTGTGGCGGGCGCGACGAGGAGTGGCAACCAGCACCGCTCAGCGGCATAGCGCAGGAACACGCCGTAGCCGAAATCGATCAGCTTCGCGTAGAGCACGGCAATGAGGCCGACGGAGATCGCGCCCAGCCAGAACACCCCGTAATGGAGCCATAGCCGGTTGGCTCGCTGCAGCGTCCGCCGGTCAATCAGCCCGAACATGCGCACGATCTGTATCCCCTGTCTTTCAGTACGTTTTCTGGATGATTCCAATGCAAGCGCCGCGCCGGAGGAGGGCAACTCAGGCCCTGCGCAGCGGCGGCGCCTTCATGTTGAGCGCGATGACGAGCCAGCACAAGACGAGCCCCGAACACGCGTAAAACACGGCGCTCGCGCCCTCGTGTTTGAGCAGATACCCGCCCACCACGCCGCCGAGCGCGAGCCCGATCGACTGCGTGGTGTTGTACACGCCCGTGGCCGCGCCCTTGCGGTTGCCAGGCGCGAGCTTCGAGACGAGCGAAGGCTGCGAAGCCTCCAGAATATTGAAGCCCAGGAAGTACACGAACAGCACAGCCGACACGATGACAAGTGTATGCGCGAGCGAGCCGAGCAAAAGCTGGCCGATCAGGATAAGACCGATCGCAGAAACGAGCACGGCCTTCATCTTGCCCCGCTTCTCCGCGACGATGATGGCCGGCACCATCATGACGAACGCGAGGCCCATGACAGGCAGATAGATTTTCCAGTGCGACGCGACCGGCAAGCCCGCGTCGACGAGCAGGCGCGGCACGACGAGAAAGAGCGCCGTTTGCGTGGCGTGCAGCACCAGCACGCCGAAGTTCAGGCGCAGCAGTTCCACGTTGTGTAGCACCTCGGCAAATGGGGCGCGCACGTGCACGGGCTTGTGGGGCGCGTCGGGCACGACCCAGATCACCACGCCCACCGCGAGAATCGAGAACACGCCGACCAGCGCGAACAGGCCGCTCATGCCGACCCAGTGGAACACGATCGGCGCACCGACGATGGCCACGGCGAACGACATGCCGATCGAGCCGCCCACCATCGCCATGGCCTTGGTGCGGTGCTCCTCGGCGGTCAGGTCGGCGATGAACGCGAGCACCGCCGAAGAAACGGCGCCCATGCCCTGAATCACGCGGCCGACGATGATCCACACCATGTCGTGCGCGCCCGCCGCGACGAAGCTGCCGATCGCGAAGATGACGAGGCCGGCGGCGATGACGGGCTTTCTGCCCACCATGTCCGACACCCAGCCGTAGAAAATATAGAGAAGCGATTGCGTGACGCCATACGCGCCAAGCGCAATGCCGACGAGCAGCAGGTTGTCGCCGCCGGGAATGGTTTTCGCATAAACCGAAAACACCGGCATGATCATGAAGAGACCGAGCATGCGCAGCGCGAAGATCGCGGCCAGCGACACGGTCGCGCGCAGTTCGGGCGCGCTCATGCGTGAACGGGAAGTGGGCGATGTGGACGTTGCGCGCATAGGGACGATCAAAAAAAAACCCAGCGGGCGCTGGGTGAAAAAGCTGCCGCTCCTGCCACGGACGGCAACCGGACGCTACCATCCGGCAAGCTGAGGACACAACCATGTCATGGGACCTCGCACTACGCTCGCTGAAAGCAGACTGCAATGATAGGTCACGGCATGACATTTCATCAAATCTATCCCCGGAAACTTAAGAGAATCTTAATCCGGAAAAACCTGGGGGCTGCGTGAGAGCCTTCGAAGTATCGCACCGGTGCTGCGGGGAAATACGGTGGCAGTTTGGGGAATTGCTGCCTAGACTGGATCGCGAAATCCGGGTATTGATGTTTCGCCCTTCAACCTGGATCCGGAGCCCGTCATGAGCCTGAATCGATCGTGCGTTGCCATCCTGTCGCTTGCGCTGCTGGCCGGGTGTCACTCGGCAACGAAAGCACCTGAGTCCTCCGGCATGGCGAACATGAATGCGGCCACCTCGCAGCCGGTCACCGGATCGACCTCGACGATGGACGAGCTCAACAATCCGAACAGTCCGCTGGCCAAGCGCAGCGTCTACTTCGATTTCGACAGCTATACGGTCAAGAGTGACGATCTGCAGTTGCTGCATGCGCACGCCGACTACCTGCGAAGCCATCCAGCCCAGCATGTGCTGATCCAGGGCAATACGGATGAGCGGGGCACGGATGAGTACAACCTTGCGCTTGGCCAGCGCCGCTCGGAGGCGGTACTGCACGAACTCGAGACGCTCGGTGTGCCTGACTCGCAGCTCGAAGCGGTGAGCCTTGGCAAGGAGAAGCCGGTCGCCATGGGGCACGACGAGGCCTCCTGGGCCCAGAACCGTCGCGCCGACCTGGTTTATCGCCAGTAGTGCGCGGATCGCCGCCGGTTGTTGCCACGGCATGTGCCAGCCAGGTCTTACAGTCCCATGAAGTAGGGGCGCACGTCCATTTCCTCGGTCCATGTCTGGACGTCGAGCATGTCTTCAAAGTTGACAGGCAGGCCCTTGTACATGCAGCAAAAGCCTTTTGCTGTACGGTAAATGACGACCCATTCGCGGTCGTCCTGCCCATAGCCGGCCGGGTCTGCGCAGTCGTGAGGCTTCGCGTGATGAAACGCCTCTTCAATGCGCCTGCGCAGCGTGTCCCATTCAGATTTCAGTTTCATGGCGGCCCTCCTTCCTTGCAGCCCGCTCTGCTATCTCGTGCTGTGATCCACGATTCATGCCATTTCCCCTGCGGGTACCGTTGCTCGCGCCCGCAGGGAAAATCCGGATGCTGCTGGCGACGGCGTCAGCAATGTGTTCCTTTGCGATGACGCCGCTGACCTGTAACGGCCCCGACTGGTTACCCGTGGTCACGACGGCCATCGTTGCCCGGTGCTGCCGCAACTGGCTGATGACATCGAACGCCGCATCGGATTCGTCGACGACGATGTAGTTGTGCTGCGCGAGCCGGCCAAGCGTCACCGACGGGTCGTCCCGGCTCACGGCGCGCCGCAGTCCGGTATTGATGCGAAGCACGCCATGTATTTTGCCGTTCCGGGTCACAACCACGTGGCGAAATGCCGGATCGTCGGGCGAGCGCAGCAGATCGCGAAACGGCACATCGGCGTCGAGCACCAGGACGTCGGTTTCCATGACCTGCCTGGCGCTTTGCACGAGGAACATGTTGGCGTGCAGCGCATTGGGAATAATATGTCCGCGTCGCGCGAGCTTGAGCGTGTAGATGCTTTCTGGTGAAAGCAGGCGACGCGTACCGAGACTGAACGCGACAGCGATGATCATCGGCAGCACGATGTCATAGTCGCGCGTCATTTCGAAGATCATCGCCACTGCGGTCATCGCGGCACCGGTTCCGCCGCCCACCATCGCACCCATGCCTACCATCGCGAACGCTGGTCCGCTTATCGGCACGCCGGGCAACAGGGACTGGAAGGCTGACGCGAGGGCGGCGCCCAGTGTTGCACCGATAAAGAGCGACGGCGAAAAGACCCCTCCGGATGACCCGGAGCCTAGGCTGACCGAAGTGGCGAGTGTCTTTGCGAGAGCAAGCAACAGCAGGAACAGGCCGCCCTGCAGCTGTCCGTAAAGCGTTGCCTGGATCGTCGCGTAACCCACGCCCGAGACATAGTAGTGCCCCGCCTGGCGCATCAGCACGTACATCAGCAGGCCGACGAGCAGCATCCCGAACGCATGGCGCCCATAGCGACCGGGGATCCGCTCAAAGCCGTCCTCGGCCCAGTGCAATGCGCGTATGAGCAACGCGGCCGCAGCACCGGTAGCGATTCCGAGTACCGCATACAGCATCATCGTCAGAGCGCTGCCCGGCTGGTTCGGCAACGCGCCCAGCTGTGCGGGTACCAGAAACGCCGGTTCGCCACCAAAAAACAGCCGGCCGACGAATGTGGCAGTTCCGGTCGCAAGCGCAACGGGCAGAAACGTGTTGACGCTGATCTCGGGCATCATGAGCTCGGTGGCGAACAGCACGCCGCCGATGGGCGTGTTGAACGTCGCAGCGATCCCGGCGCCGGCGCCCGCGGCCACCAGTGTGATGCGCTGGCCCACCGCCATCGGAATCGCCTGGCCGAGTGTCGAGCCGAGTGCCGAACCGATCTGGATGATCGGACCTTCCCGTCCGACCGCGGCCCCGGTGCCGATTGCGAACGCCGACGCAAGGGATTTCACGATGGCGACAACCGGCCGGATGATTCCGCTCCTGAAGTAGATCGCGTCCATGACTTCCGGTACGCCATGGCCCTTCGCCTCGGGCGCGAAGGTGCTGACGAGCCAGGTGACGACGATGCTGCCGGCTACCGGAACGAGGATCACCCACGCGCCCCACGGGGCGGCGGGCGTGAACCGGCTCGCGTCGTACGCAAAGGACAGGCGGCCGAGAAAGAACGCGTTGTGGACCCCGCCTATCAGGCCGCGAAACACGACTGCGCCGAGGCCCGTGACGATGCCTACCAGGAACGCGTGGAAACAGAGCTGGTAGAGGCTGACGGGTTGTGCGTCGTCGTCTGGCATGGCGACGGGCGGGGCGCTCGCGGCCGCGACCCGCACGGCCTCGCGGGCTGCTTTTTCTGGTTTGCCTGATCCGCCGCCGTCGTTCATCGCCATGCGCTCCCTGTGCGGACAGCTGCCGCGTGAAGGTTCTAGCTGGTGCTATCCATCCGGGCCATCATTGCGGATGTTTCGCTGCTGCCCAGTGCCGATCGAAGCGCGAGCAGAAGCACCACGACGCTCCAGATGGAGACCACAAGAATGTCCCAGCCGAAGCCGATCACTCCTCGCCCGCCGCCAATGCCCCCGAGCCACGAAAGCAGCCACAATCCGCCAAACCAGGGGAGTAGCCAGGCGATGTGCGGCCAGCCGAAATCGTCAGCGGCGCGCCGCGCGATGAAGTGGTAGTGAAATGCATAAAGGACGAAGCCAATCGCGAGTAGCGAAAACAGGAAATTGTTGGTCTTGAAGCCAGTCCAGTAAATAATGAGGTTGCTGCAGATGAAGGCGAGCGGGGCGACGATACCGGCACCCCACATCCGGAACGGCCGCTTGAGATCGGGCAGATTGCGTCGCAGCACCATGAGCGCGATGGGGCCGAGCCCGTAAGTCAGGACCGTCACCGAGGTGATATAGCTGACCATTTGCTGCCACGCTGGAAATGGCAGCAGAAAGAGTACACCGACCACCCACATGACCAGCACGGCAACCCACGGAATCCTGAAGCGGTTCAGGCGGGTGAGCGCCTGCGGTCCCGCGTTCATCTCACCCGCTGCAAAGAGCACACGTGAGCCGCCGGTCACGTACATCAGGCCGGTTCCACCGGGCGACACGTAGGCATCGATATAAAGCAGCGTGGCCATCCAGCCGAGGCCCAGTGTGGCAGCGAGGCCGGCGAACGGCCCCATTTCACCCTTGAAGCTCAGGTGTGACCAGCCATGCGCAAGGTCGCCTGGCGAGAGCGCCATGATGAACGCAACCTGCAGCAGGATATAGATGACGGCGGCAAGGACGACCGCGCCGATCACCGCAAGAGGAATCGTACGATGCGGGTTGGCGGATTCGCCACCCAGATCGATCGCCGTACGAAAACCCAGGTAGCTGAACACGATCCCGGCGGCGGGCAGCGCCGTGAACATTCCCGAAAGGCTGTAGCTGTCTGGCGATGCGTGCATCACATCCCAGTGTGTGCTTGCCGTCATCAGCGTGACGATCGTGACGAGCGGCACCAGTACCTTCCACCAGGTGATGGTCGAGTTGACGTTAAGCAGCCAGCGCACCACCATCAGGTTCAGCAAGGCCGTGATGCCAAGGAGTGCCGCGCAGGTGACGAAGCCCGTGAGCGTGAGGAGCCCCGAAGTGCCGGGACGGATGAACCACGGGAGATAGTTGTTGGCGTAGGTGACGATCGCCTCCGCCTCGACTGCCGGTACGGGAACATAAGCCAGGAAGAGGAGCCAGCACCAGAGCTGGCCAAGTCCTTCGCCGTGGCTGGCATGGCTCATGTGCACGAGTGCTCCGCTTCGCGGAAAGAGGGCGGCGAGTTCCGCGAAGCACAGCGCAATCAGCATGATGATGACGGCGCCAATTATCCAGCTGCCGATGCTCAGCGGACCGGCGATACGTGAGGCGTGATATGCGCCGAACAGCCAGCCCGAGCCGATCATGCTGGTCGTGCTGGCAAACAGGAGCCCTACGATTCCGGCGTCGCGCCGGAGTTTGCCTTCGAGGGTCAGGCTTGAGGGTGTGCTCATGCCGAACTCCTTGCGTTCACTAACCCCTGACCGTTAGCTTTGCTCTAGTACCGTTTGCTGCCTTCCCCTGCTTGAAGACGCGATTCCGACAATGGGGTCTTCCGCGTTCACCGGCGTGGATCACGCGGGGCCGGCCAGGGCGGGCGCTACTCTCCGTCCTCCCTGAATGCCCAGCCGAAAGACTGCACCTCCGACTTGTGTAACGCGGCGAGCCTCAGCAGGCAGCGTTCGCCTTCCTGCGTGAGATGTACCTGCACCTCACGGCGGTCATGGGCGCTGGGCACACGGACGACAAGGCCGGCCGCCTCGCAACGTGTGACGAGCGCCACCGTGCCATGCGACGACGCCTGCAGGCGCTCCGCGATCTCGCCCACGGTAGCCCAGTCGCGGTCGGGAAAGGCGCGCGTATGCAGCATCAGCATGTACTGCAGCGGCGTCACGCCCTCCGCGTGCGTGATTTCCTCCGACACCCGCAAGAATCGCCGAAGTCGATACCGGAACTCCGAAAGCTCCTCCAGGTCAGCTCTAGTCACCTTTTCCGTCACTTTCCGGGGCTTCGGTGGCATAGGCCTATCCATATTTTTCGGGGTACAGATGGCAAAAGGTCACTATGTGACATAAAATATAGCCGCATTTGAGTCGTTGTGCAAAACGGCATTGTAAGGGAGCGGCGGTGAAGGGCGGTTCATGCCTTGCCCCGCCAGGCCTCGACACATGGGACGCATTGCATTGCTCCTTCTGATCCTGATGCCGACCGTCGGTTCCGGCTACGCTGACGAAGCGTCCATTGCCGGGGGCACCTCCACGAGCAGTCGGTCCTGTGTCACGCGGAATCAACCCCAGGAACGGCTGCCTTCACCGGCTGCTGGTTCGTCAATATTCGCGCCTGGCGCACAGGCCTGCACTGCGGGCGGCAGCGGCGGGCTGTTCCCGGTGCTCCCCCGCGGCCAGCGGCAGTTCGACGTCGAGTCGTCGAAGCTGCGTGGTCAACGCTTTCGCTGGCACGCGCTGTGAAGCCTTGCGAGTCCGAGACATCCTCTTGTCTACCGCCTCCCAGAACTTTGCCGACAGTGTCTATTCCAGTGACGACGTTCATTTGAGAGCGAACCTGGGCGGGGCAACAGCCGCACGCCCGTGTACCCATCACGAACGCGAGTAATGGACCGAAGCCGAGTGTCCCAACGCAGTGAGAGCAATGCTGCCGGCGCCGAATGAGGTGCGAGGCATCGTGAATTGACTGGAACCACCCAGGAATTCCCCGCTATCGTCAGCCAGGAACGCTGACGTCGATCGTTGATCAACGGGTTCGCCACGCTCGACACGCGCTTGTACTATGGCTTCGCGCGCGACCAGCTTCATCGTACGCCGGGTCGAGAGCTTTGACTCGATCCGCGAGTCAAACGAGTTCAACTGCGCGGTTTCGTCGAAGGCGCGATCTGCAACCGCAGCATTGCTGGATTCGAATGTGTAACACGCCCGCGTCGTCTCGCTCATCTTCTTGGCTCTCCTTGGCTGAGTTTAAACGTCCATCAAGGGATTCGCTTTTCGGGGGCAAGCTCAAATAACGCATGACGATTCGTAGATGCGCGGCGAGTTCTGCGCCCGTTGCGCGCCTGCCTCCGACGTAAGATTGACTGCTTTACTGCGGGCGGCTCTTTGACAACTTTATTAGTTGGTGCCCGAAAGCAGCCCGCAGTTTCCAGTCTGGACCAAAAACCCCATAGGCTCCGAGTTAAGAATCACAGCTCGGGTAGTATTGGGTTAGCACCCCCTAAAATCAGCCATGTCGCCAAGGTGCTCGATGACTACAGGATTGCATACCTGCACGTGACCGAGCCGCGCGTGAAAGGCGACGACACGCTGCACGAAGGGCACGCGCCCGTCGCCGCGAAATATCTTCGCGAGCACTTCAGCGGGCTGATCATCGCGGCGGGCGGCTTCGACGGCGAAAGCGCCGAAGCGATCGTGGCCTCCGGCGACGCGGATCTCGTCGCGTTCGGCAGGCATTTCTCATCGAACCCGGACTTGCCGTATCGTCTGAAGCACAAGTTGCCGCTTACGCCCTATATGCGCGCAGCTTTCTGGGGCGGCGACGAAAAGCACTATTCGGACTTCCCGATTCATCAGTCGAACTCGCAGGCCGCAGCGGCCTTGTGAGACGTTCATTGCGTCATCATCAATCGAAACAGGAGTGAGTCATGTCACGGACTATCAGATTCGCAGAAGCGGGTGGCCCCGAAGTGCTGAAATTCATGGACGAATCGGTACGCGCCCCCGGACCCGGCGAAGTTCGCATCACGGTGAAAGCCATTGGTCTGAATCGCGCGGAATCGATGTGGCGAAACGATCAGTACATCGAACCTGTGCGCTTTCCGGCGGGCCTCGGGTACGAAGCGGCCGGCATTGTCGATGCCGTGGGCGAGGGCGTGGTGGGCTTCGCTTCGGGCGATAAAGTCAACGTGATCCCGTCGTTCTCGATGAATCAGTACCACACGTACGGGGAAAGCATCGTCGTGCCGGAGTATGCAGTCGTCAGGCATCCTGAATCGCTGTCGTTTGCCGAGGCCGCGTCGGTCTGGATGATGTACGTCACCGCCTACGGCGCGCTGATCGAAGACGCGAAGGTGGGCGCGGGCGACTATGTGGTCGTGCCGGCGGCGTCGAGCAGTGTCGGACTCGCGGCGATCCAGATTGCCAACTACGCCGGCGCCACGTCGATTGCGCTCACACGCAACGCCAGCAAGAAACGGCAGTTGCTCGATGCGGGCGCGGCGCACGTGGTCGTGACCGACGAGACGGACCTCGTTGACGAGATCATGCGCATCACCGGCGGAAAAGGGGCACGCGTCGCATTCGATCCGGTCGGCGGCCCGAACTTCGCGAAACTGATCTCGGCGCTGTCTTTTCAGGGGATCGCGTATCTCTACGGCGCGCTCGACGAACGCGCCACGACGCTACCCGTGCTGGAGATGATCGCGAAGGTCGTTAGCGTGAAGGCTCACAACATCTGGCTCACGAGCGGCGACGCCGAGCGCAGAAAGGCAGCGGTGGACTACGTGCTCGAGGGACTAGAGAGCGGCGCGCTCAAGCCCGTGATCGACCGTACCTTTACGTTCGAAGACATGGTGAACGCACACCGCTACCTCGAAACCAACGGGCAATTCGGCAAGATCGTGGTGACGGTGTAGCACGCCGGCACGCGGCGCGGCGCACTGGCAATCGCGATCAGCAATAGCCGCTGCGCAGCGCCGTTTCCCAGTCGGGCCGGCCATTGGCCGCAGCGAGATCGGCGGCAGCGTGCCAGTCGTATTCCACGGTGCGAAACGCCACCTCCCAGCCGCGCGAGCTTCTCGTGACACTCGCGTAGCGGGCATGTGGCGTACCCGTTTCCATGTGATGCGGAAAAGGGTGCCTGTCCTCATACGCGGGCAGGCCGACGCTGCCTGGGTTGACGATGAGGCGGCCGTCCGCGAGTTGCATCGAACGCGCGAGATGCGTATGGCCGCACAGGATCAACGTTGCCTCGACCTCGGCTGCGCGGCGTCTGACCTCGCCGTGCGTAGCGGTTCGGCACCCGTCTGCTGTGACGGTTTCGAGGAAATAGGAGAGGTCGTCTTGCGGTGTGCCGTGCACGAGCAGCACGTCGCTTTCGAGCCATAGCGTGGCGGGCAGTGCGCCGACCCATGCCAGATGGGCTTCGCTCAGCGCCTCGCGCGCGAAGCGGTCCGACGGCCCCATGCGAGTGCGGTCCGGGTCGAGAAGCTGCCTTTCGTGGTTGCCGCGAATCGTGGGCAAACGGAGCTGCATCAACCGGTCCGCCGTTTGTGACGGATAAAGCGGGCCAGAAAGGATGTCGCCAAGATTGACGATGACATCTGCTCCTTGCCGCTCGATATCGTCGAGCACCGCTTCGAGAGCGGGCAAATTACCGTGAATGTCGGAAAGTGCCGCGATTTTCATGGTGCGAACGGAGGCTGGCCGCGAAAGTCATGAATTGGGCGATTCTGGACGATTCGTCGGCCGGTGTCCACGGCCGATTGTTCGTGTTTGCGTTTTGGGTCAATCGGTGCTCGTTATTGACAGAGCAGTCCATAAACTTTATTCTCGCGTCATGGTTAGACCTAGAGAATTCGATCGGGACGAGGCACTGGGGCGCGCGCTGCGCGTGTTCTGGGCGAAAGGCTATGCCTCGACGTCCACAGAGGATTTGCTCGCGGCGATGAATATCGGGCGGCAGAGCCTCTATAACGCGTTCGGCGACAAGCGCAAGCTTTACCTGGAAGCGCTGGAACGCTATCAGGGCGAAAGCACGGCGGGGCATATCGAACGTCTGAACGGCAGCGCCTCGCCGCTCGGTGGCATCGAGGCGCTGCTGCTGGGCCTCGTGGCCGACGACGAAGACGAGCGCGCACTCGGCTGCATGGGCGTCGTGGCCATGAGCGAATTCGGCGCCGCAGACCCGGAACTCGTGGCCTTGCGCAACAAGGCCGCTCCGCGTCTTTCAAAGCGCCTGGTGGAGCGCATTCGCGAAGGCCAGGCGTGCGGCGACATCGATCCGGGCCTCGACGCGCGGCAGGCCGCCGCGTTCGTGCTGATGACCATGCAGGGTATGCAACTCGCGGCGCGAGGCGGAAGCGATGCGAAGAGCCTGCGTGCTCTCGCGCGCTTCGCAATCGACCGCTTCAGGGCGCGCTGACCTGAACAGATAACCGCTGAACCGCGCGAGCCGTGCTTGCGTGGTTTATTTTTGCCGTGTTATGGACTGAGCTGTCAAAAAAGGAACAGAAGATGAAAGCACCTGGCGCACTCGAAGGAAAAGCAGCGCTCGTATTTGGCGGCTCGCGTGGCATTGGCGCGGCGGCGGCGCGACGCCTCGCGCAAGAAGGCGCCGATGTTGCGCTGACGTATGTTTCAGCGCCGCAGCGTGCGGCCGAAACCGTCGCCGCGATCGAAGGCGCGGGACGCGCGGGCGTTGCCATTTACGCGGACAGCGCCGCTCCGGAAGCCATCCGCGCGGCTGTTTCACAAACGGTGGAACGGTTCGGAAAACTGAACATTGCCGTGGTCAACGCGGGCATTCTCATGCTCGGCGATATCGCAACGGTGAGCGTCGAGGACCTCGATCGCATGCTCAGCATAAACGTGCGCGGCGTGTTTCTCGCCATCCAGGCCGCGGCCACGCAACTGACCGAGGGCGGCCGCATCATCACGATCGGCAGCAACACGGCGGTGCGCAGCGGCCATCCAGGCTCGAGCGTGTATTCGATGACGAAGGCCGCCGTTGCCGTCATGGTGAAGGGCGCAGCCGTGGATCTTGCGAGCCGCGGCATCACGGTGAACAACATCCAGCCGGGGCCGACGGTCACGGACATGACCGCCGGGCACATCGAGGCGATCAGGCCGCTCATTCCGCTCAAACGCGCGGCGGACCCGGACGAAATCGCCGGGCTCGTGGCGTGGCTCGCGCGCAAGGAGTCCGGCTATATGACGGGGTCGAGCCTCACCATCGACGGCGGCATGGCGCTGTGAGCGTGGCGGCTGTGCGGTGCGTTCAAAGCTTCATGCGCTGCAGCACACGATCGTGAAGCACGAAACGATGAAAAAGCGCGGCGGCCACATGCAGGCAGATGAGCGCGAACAGCACCCACGCGAGCGCGCTGTGAACGTCGCCCATGGCATGCCCGAACGACGACCCCGCAGTGGAAAGCGCGGGCAGGGGGATGGCGCCGAACAGCGTGACATCCCACGCGCGCGACGAGGCGTTGATCCACCCGAGCACGGGCACCGCGACTAGCAGCGCGTAAAGGCCGAAATGCGTGATGGCCGCCACGGCGCGCATGAGCGGCGTCTGGTTGTCGGGCGGCGGACGATGGGTCGCGCGCCAGACCAGGCGGCAGGCCATCGCGGCAAGGAGCGCCGTGCCGACGCCCAGATGCCACGCGATCTCGCCAACGGGGCGCGTGTCGCGGTGCACATCGGGCATGGTCCAGCCGATCACGAACTGCGCCGCCACGAGTGCGACGACGAGCCAGTGCAGCAGTCGCGCGACGAGGTCGTAGCGCGAGTCGGCGGTGATTTGCATGGGCGCTCCTTGCGCAGTAATGGTCAGTCTAAGACGGCGATTCTAGTGCGCCGAGATTAACGGATCATTAACTGCGCGTCCTGCGCGCCGCCCTCAAAGCCAGGTCCCACCCTGCCGGTCGTTCGGCTCTTGCGCAAGCGCGTCGAAATCATGGATCCAGTCCAGATGATTCAGCACGCCCTCGCGCGAGCCGAGCCGGGCGTTGCGCGCCTCGGCAGCAGGGCCATCGGGCAGATGCAGCACGTCCGCCGTGGTGATCGAAGCGTACTGCACCTTGCGCGTGCGGCCCCGGCGCAGACGCTCGTACGCTTGCTGCGCCTCGCGCCAGTTGCCCGGTCCCGCCTTCGCCAACTGATCGGCCAGCACGACGGCATCTTCGATCGACTGGTTCGCGCCCTGGCCGTGGTGCGGCACAAGCGCATGCGCGGCGTCGCCGATCAGCGTGATGCGGCCCTTGCTCCAGCGGCCAAGCGGCGGACGGTGAAAGAGGCCCCAGCGCTGGCTGATCGGAACGGCGGTGATCATCTGCACGACGGCGGGGTGCCAGTCCTTGAAAAGGCGCAGTTGCTCGCCTTCCTCGGCGGGCATGACCCACTCGCGCGACGGCCAGGGCGAAGGATGGCGCTCCACCAGCAGGAAGTTCTGGTCACCCTTGTCGCCAATCGGGTAGTGCAGCAGATGGCCGCCCGGCCCGACCCAGAACTGGATGGTCTCGGGATCGGGCAACAGGTCCATGCGCCCTGCCGGCACCACGCCGCGAAAGCCCGAGCAGCCCGAATACAGCGCGTCGTCGTAGCCGAGCATCCAGCGCCGCGTGATCGAGCGCGCACCATCGGCGCCGATCACGAGATCGGCATCGACGCGTTCTCCGTTCGCGAACGTCAGGCTCACGCGATCGGCATGCTGCGCGAGATCGACGAGCCGATGGCTGAGCTTGATGCGCTCGAGCCCGACCGCGCCCGACAGCACCGCCTGCAGATCGGCGCGGTGCACGCCCCAGTACGAGCCGCCGAATTGCGCGCGATAGTCCGGTGCGCCACGATGGTGGCCGATCACATCGCCGCTGCGTCCGTCGCGATAGACGAGCCCCGGCACTTCCGCGCACACTTTTTCGAAGGCCGGGCGCAGGCCCATGCGCTCGTAAAAGCGCGTGGCGTTGGCCGAGAGCGCGACGGCGGCGCCGACTTCGCGCAGTTCGTCGGTTTGCTCGAACAGTTGTGCGTCGATGCCGTGCTCGCGCAGTGCGAGCGCAAGCGTGAGGCCGCCGATCCCGGCGCCGATAATCGCAATCTTCAGATCACGCTGTGTCATGACTGTGTCTCCGATATTCAGATTTCTGGGGCGGCTCTAGCGTGGCTTCGTCACGCGCACACCGTGTCCGTATTCTCAGCAGTGGCAACTCATTCCACAATAAAATGGAATGAATCTGCTTCATCACTGGATTGAATGTATGGAACTGGGCGAGATCGACCTCAACCTGCTGCTGCTCTTTCATCGGCTCATGCGCGAGCGGCGCGTGGCGAGCGTGGCCGAGCAGATGAACATGAGCCAGCCCGGCGTGAGCAACGCGCTGGCAAAGCTGCGCCGCTTGCTGGGCGATCCGCTCTTCGTGCGCGGGCCCGGCGGCGTGGTGCCTACGCCATTCGCGCTGCGTCTTGCGGACCCGGTCGCGCAGGCGCTCGCCACGCTGCACGGCGCGCTCAATCCCGTGACCGGCTTCGATCCGCTGCGCGCCACGCGCACCATGACGATCGGCATGACCGATATTGGCGAGGTCGTGTTTCTGCCTGCGTTGCTGGAGCGTCTCTCGCGGGCGGCGCCGGGCGTCGCGCTCAACACCGTGCGCAATACGAGCGTCAATCTCAGCGACGAGATGGCCGAGGGCCGCGTCGATCTCGCCATCGGCTTGCTGCCGCAGCTCAAGGGCGGCTTCTACCAGCGACGGCTCTTCGATCAGCGTTATGTGTGCCTTTTCAGGCGCGGTCATCCGCTGGAACACGCGCCGCTCACGCTCGCGGCGTGGCGCGAGGCCGAGCACCTGGTGGTGGTGTCGGCCGGCACAGGGCACGGTCAGGTCGACGAATGGTTGAAGCGGCGCGGCGTGAAGCGCCAGGTGCGGCTTTCCGTGCCGCACTTCATGAGCGTGGGCTACATCCTCGAACGCACCGACCTGATCGCCACGGTGCCGGAGCGGCTTGCGCTGCAACTCGCCAAGCCGTTCTCATTGAGCCTGAGCGCGCTGCCCATGAAGCTGCCCGCGGCGCCCATTCATCTGCTCTGGCACGCGCGCGTGCAGCACGACGAAGGCAACCGCTGGCTGCGCGAACTCGTGATCGAACTCTTCGCCGATGGGGGCGGGCAAGGCCGCAAGGGAAGCGGCGCGGCGCGCGCATGAGCGCGCACGCCGTCTGCGCGCGGCTCGAACGAACTGGCTATGCCGCCCGGCACCTTCAGCCGGCACGTTCACCAGCCATCACGAGTTACATCATAATGTGATATAAAGTGCGAGGAAGGTTACTGACCGATTTCGAGCGGCAAGAGGAACCATGAGCAATCACAATGGCGACAGAGGCGATTTCGCAACCGATGTCCGGCTTCTGCGCATTAGCTTCATTGCGGCCGCTGGCGGCGCGCTAAGCACCGTCGCGGCAGACTTCCTCCTGCATCTCATCCGGTTCTTCACGAACCTGTTTTTCTTCCAGACGTTTTCCACGGCGAATCATTCGCCGGCGCAGAACACGCTCGGCGTGCTCGTGGTCGCCATGCCCGTGATCGGCGGCTTGATCGTGGGCCTGATCGCGCGCTACGGTTCCGAACAGATTCGCGGCCACGGCATTCCCGAGGCGATCGAAGCCATTTTGTTCGGCAAAAGCAAGATGTCGCCGAAGGTGGCCGTGCTCAAGCCGCTGGCCTCCGCCATTGCGATCGGCAGCGGCGGTCCGTTCGGGGCCGAGGGCCCCATCATCATGACGGGCGGTGCGATCGGCTCACTCATCGCGCAGTTTTTCCACCTCTCGGGCGCAGAGCGCAAGGCGCTGCTCGTGGCGGGCGCCGTGGCGGGCATGACGGCGGTGTTCGGCACGCCGGTCGCCGCCGTGCTGCTCGCCATCGAACTGCTGTTGTTCGAGTTGCGGCCCCGCAGCCTGCTGCCCGTTGCGATTGCCTGCGTCGTGGCGGGGTTCACGCGTCCGCTGCTGCTCGGCAGCGGCCCGCTCTTCCCGCTCCAAACCATGCCGCTCGGGGCTGTCGGCATCGTGTCGTCGTGCATTGCCGGGGTCGTTGCGGGTGCATTGTCGTGGGGCCTTTCCACGTGGCTCTACAAGGTCGAGGACCTGTTCGGCAAGCTGCCGGTCCACTGGATGTGGTGGCCGGCGCTCGGCGCCATCGCCGTGGGCATTGGTGGCTATTTTCAGCCGCGCACGCTAGGCGTGGGCTACGACGTGATCGGCGACCTGCTGCACAACCAGCTCGCCATGCAGGCCGTGATCGGCATCGTGGCGGTCAAGGCCATTATCTGGGTCATTGCGCTCGCGTCCGGCACTTCGGGCGGCGTGCTCGCGCCGTTGCTGATGATGGGCGCGGGTGTGGGCGCGCTGGTCGGCCCGTATATGCCCGGCCACGAACCCGCGGTGTGGCCGCTCATCTTCATGGCGGCGGCGCTCGGCGGCATGATGCGCGCGCCGGTCATGGCCGCCGTGTTCGCGTTCGAGCTCACGGGCGACGCCAATGCGCTGCTGCCACTGCTCGCTTCGGCCGCGGTGGCGTATGGATTCACGGTGCTGCTCATGCGCCGCTCGATCCTCACCGAGAAGATCGCGCGCCGCGGCTATCACATCTACCGCGAATACAGCATCGACCCGCTGGAGCGGCACTACGTGGAAGAGGTGATGACCCGAGGCGTGCAGTCGATCGACGCCCGCACGACAGTCGCCGACGTGCTGCGCACCTACTTCGGCGCGCAGCAGAAGTTCCGCGCGTTCCCGGTGGTCGACAACGGCGTGCTCGTGGGCATGGCCGACCGCGCATTGCTCGAGCGCACGTTGTCCAGTTCGGGGGATGCGCCCATTGGCGCGCTCTTCTCCGGTGCGCTGCCCGAAGTCGCGCTGCCTGGGGAGACTTGCAGGAACGTGGCCGCGCGCCTGGCCATTACGGGCCTCGACCGCGTTCCGGTCGTGGACGACGAGAAGACGCGCCGTTTGCTCGGCATCGTTTCGCGCCACGATCTCGTCAAGCCGTCACTTTCGGTGTTCACTGAAGAACGCGAGCGCGAACAGTTCCGCCGCGTGTGGGTGCCGCGCAGCGAGCGTTTCGCACCCATCGTCAAGCGCCCGGGCGTGACGGACGAGCGCGCCGAAGTCAAACACTGAGCCAGATTGCAGAGCGACGAGTCGCGCACACAACGGAGAATCAGATGCCTGATGAGGGAAAAGCAAAACACGGGTTTGGCTCCTTCCTTAAATCGTTTGCGGCGCGCGTGCTGACCGAGCGCGACACGCACCTGGGCGACGTGCCCAACGAATATTTCGCCATGTGGCTGGACCCCAGAATGGTCTATTCGTGCGCGTGGTTCGAAAGCGGCGAGGAAGATCTCGCGACGGCGCAGCTCAAGAAAATCGACCACGTGCTCACGAAAATCGGTCTGAGACCAGGTCACCGCCTGCTCGATGTGGATTGCGGATGGGGCGCACTGGTCATGCGGGCCGCAGAGCAATACGGCGCACGCTGCGTAGGCATCACGCAGTCGAAGAACCAGTTCGAATGGGCGCGCGAGTGCGTGAAGGCTGCGGGTCTTGCCGATCGCATCGACATACGCCTGCAGGCGTATGCCGATGTCAAAGGGCGTTTCGACCGCATTGCGAGTCTTGGCATGTTCGAATGCGAAGGCCGCAGCGATCTTCAGGACTACGTTTCAGTCTTGCAGGAACACCTGGAGCCGGACGGTGTGCTCGTGAGCCACGGCATCACGTCCACGGCGCCTGGCAGCATCGATTCGCGCTTCGGGCTGGACAGCGGCGCGTACCTCGCGCGCTATCTCTTTCCCGACGACGAGCTGCCCGATCTGGGCTATGCGCTCACCGCCATGCGCGAAAGCGGCATCGAGGTGTCGAATATCCAGAACCTGCGCCGGCATTGCGTGCGCACGCTGCGCCTGTGGGAGGAGAACTTGCGTGCGAAGGAAATCGCGCTGCGCCAGCTCGTCAACGACCGCAAGTATCAGACGTGGCGCCAGTATCTGCGCGACTGGGCCACGGCGTTCGAGCACGACGAGGTGTCGATCTATGAGATCGTCGGTCGCAAGGTAGGCACGCGGGCCAGTGCGCTGCCCTGGCCCGGCGTGAGCCAGCGGGTTACCTGAATTTGCCCGCGCGCTGTGTCGCCGCGGGCAATTGCGGCGTTTCGCGCACCGAGCGCGGGTGCCACAAGCGCGCGCCGCCCTCGATGCCACGCTCGTTCGATACGGTCGCCACGTTCGGCGGCAGGTCGAATGTGAGGCGCGCCGCGTTGCCGCCGCCTATCCACAGCTTGTCGTAATGCACGAGCGAGTCGAGGATGCCGATGATCTTCTCGACGCGCGCGTTCCAGCGTTTGCTGCCCGCCTTCTTGCGCGCGGCGTCGCCGATGTATTCGTCGTATGCGCGCTTCTTGCTGACCGGGTGATGCGCGAGTTCGAGGTGCGGCATCAGTTCGCCGTCACGCAACATGGCCGTGCCCACGCCGGTGCCGAGCGTCATGACGAATTCGAGGCCTTGCCCTTCGATGGCGGCGAGGCCCTGCATTTCCGCGTCGTTGATCATGCGCACCGAAGTGATCCCCAGGCGCTCGCCCAGCATCTGCGCGAGCGGCACGTCGTTCCAGCCATCGGGGCCGAGATGCGGCGCCGTGAGCACATGATTGTTGCGCACGAAACCAGGGAAGCCGATCGAAACGTGCGTTGAGGGATATTGCTTGAGCAGCGGCTCGACGAGCGTCGCGAGCGTGTCGACCAGCAAGGCCGGCGGGCAGGGATGCGGCGTCGCCACGCGTATGCGCTCCGTGCGCATGGCGCCGTTCGCGTCGACGATCGCCGCCTTCAGGCCCGTTCCGCCTATGTCGATCGCGAGAATGTTTTCGATGCCCTGCGAGGCGCGCCTGGCGCTCGCCGTGCGCTTCACAGTACTTTTCACAGCGCGCTTCGCAGTGCTTTTCATAGCGCTTTTCCTGGGCGCCTTTTTTTCATTCGTGGCCATACGTTCTCCTTGGCTTTCTGGTTCACTTCTTCTTCGTTTGCGCCTGTGCGAGCGCGCGCCACGCGCGGCCGTCGCGCGCGAGCAGCGCATCGGCCTGGGCCGGGCCTTCGCTGCCCGCGGCGTAGTCGTACACGGGGAGCGCGGCGTCGAGTTCCGGATGCAACACGCCGTCCACCGCCGACCATGTCGCCTCTATGCTGTCGGCGCGTTGAAAGAGCGTCTGGTCGCCGAGCATGCAATCGTAGAGCAGGGTTTCGTAGCCGACGTTGGCGTGCTCCGCAAAGAAGTCGTCGTAATCGAACGTCGAATGCACCGGGCCGATCTGCACGACCGGCCCCGGCGTTTTCACGTTGAAGTCGAAGCTCGTGCCGTGGGTCGGATCGATACGCAGCGTCAGCACGTTGGGCGTGAGCGTATTCACTGGCGTGTCGCGAAAGAGCAGAAACGGCACGCGCTTCAACTGCACCGAAATCTCCGTGCGCCGCGCGGCGAGCCGCTTGCCGGTGCGCAAATAGAAGGGCACGCCCGCCCAGCGCCAGTTGTCGATCTGCACGCGCACGGCGGCATAGGTTTCGGTGCGGCTGTCTTTGGCCACGTTGGGTTCGTCGCGGTAACCCACGCCCGCCGGGCCTTTTGCGTATTGTCCGAACACCACGTCGTCGGGCGTGAGCGGCTTGAGCGCGTCGAAAATTTCGGCTTTCTTGTTGCGCACCGCTTCGGCGTCGAACGAATTGGGCGGCTCCATGGCGACCATGCCGAGCAGTTGAAAGAGGTGGTTGGGCACCATGTCGCGAAACGCGCCGGTCTGCTCGTAGAACTTGCCGCGGCCTTCCACGCCGATCACTTCGGAAGCCGTGATCTGCACGCTGTCGATGTACTCGCGCCGCCACACGGGCTCGAACATGGCGTTGGCGAAACGCAGCGCGAGAATGCTCTGCACCGTGTCCTTGCCGAGGAAATGGTCGATGCGATAGACCTGCGATTCTTTCGTGAAACTGAGCACATGCTGGTTCAAGTCGCGCGCCGAAGCGAGGTCGGCGCCGAAGGGCTTTTCGATCACGACGCGGCGGAAGGCGCCGTCGCCGCTGCCCTCGTCGAGCAAGCCGGCCTTGCCGAGCCGCTCGATAATCGGCTTGAAGAAGCGCGCGCCCACCGCGAGATAAAACACGACGTTGCCGCGCGACTTGCCATTCAACTGCTGCGCGAGACGCTGATACGCGCCGTCGTCCTCGAATTCGCCCGCCATGTAGGTCAGGCGCTGCGCGACCCAGTCCCACGCTGTGTCGTCGAGTTTGCCCGCATGGAAGGTGCTCGCCTTGTCGGCGGCGAATTTTTGCAGCGCGGCGTGCAGATCGTCGATCCACGCGCTGGTCTCGCGCTCGCCGTGATTCACGCCGATGATCTTCATGCCGTCGTCGAGCAGACGGTCGACGGCGAGGTTGTACAGCGCCGGCATCAACAGGCGCTGGGTCAGATCGCCGCCCGCACCGAAGATCACGAGCGTGCAGGGCGGCGCGGGATGCTTGCCGGCGGGCGAGGCGGGAGCGGCCGGCGCACCTTGCGGATGGGCGGGCACTTTTGCGCTGGGGGCCGCGCGGGAGGCTTCGTTGGAGGATTCGGTCTGGGTCTGTTTCGTCGACATGATTTCGCTTCAGTTGGCCGAAATGATCACTGCGAGCAAGTCTGATACCTCGCCGATACCTTGACTGACCGAGTGTGCGCGCATTCGGTTCAATCCGCCATTGAAGGTGTTTTGTAATATCGCCGGCAAAGGGCCCCGCTCTGCCTTGCGCGATTCGCTGTACCCTTACCGGCGACGGCGCCTTGACCACGTATTGACCAATCTGACTCGACCCGAGGATGGTGGCTATGTCCGAGAAGAATTCCCCGCACGAAAAGGCTTCCCCGGAGCCGGAGGGCATGCGTGGCGGTTTGACGAATTACGGCGACACAGGCTTCTCGCTATTCCTGCGCAAGGCCTTCATCAAGGGCGCCGGCTATACCGACGACGCGCTGCAGCGTCCAGTCATCGGCATCACCAATACGGGCAGCGCGTACAACCCTTGCCATGGCAACGTGCCTCAACTGCTCGAGGCGCTCAAGCGCGGCATTTTGCTGGCGGGCGGATTGCCGATGGAATTCCCGACCATCTCCATTCACGAGAGCTTTTCGCAGCCAACGAGCATGTTCATGCGCAACCTCATGTCGATGGATACCGAGGAGATGATTCGCGCGCAGCCCATGGACGCTGTCGTGCTCATCGGCGGCTGCGACAAGACCGTGCCCGCGCAATTGATGGGCGCCATATCGGCGGGCATTCCCGCCATTCAGCTCATTACGGGGTCCATGGTGACAGGCGCGCATCGCGGCGAACGCGTGGGCGCGTGCACGGATTGCCGCCGCTATTGGGGCAAGTTTCGCGCGGGCGAAGTCACGGCGCAGGAGATCGCGGAGGTGAACGACCGCCTGGTGCCGAGCGTCGGCACCTGTGCCGTCATGGGTACGGCCAGCACCATGGCGTGTGTGGCGGAAGCCATGGGCATGACCGTGCCGGGCGGCGCCACGCCTCCCGCCGTGACGTCGGACCGCATGCGCGTGGCCGAGCAGACCGGCGCACAGGCTGTGGAGATGGCGGCGCGGCGGCGCTCGATCGACCAGGTGCTCGGTGCCCAGTCGATCGAGAACGGCTTGCGGGTGCTGCTGGCCATTGGCGGTTCGACGAACGGCATCGTGCATCTTGCCGCCATTGCCGGACGGCTCGGCTTCGACATCGATCTGGACGCGGTGGACCGCATGGGCCGCGAAACGCCGGTCCTGCTCAACCTGAAGCCTTCCGGCGAGCACTACATGGAAGATTTTCATCGGGCTGGTGGCATGGCCACGCTGCTTCACGAACTGAAGCCCCTGCTTCATCTCGATGCCATGACCGTGACGGGCCGCACGCTGGGCGAGGAGATGGAGCGCGCCGGACCGCGCTTCGCGCAAGACGTGGTGAAGCCGCTTGGCGCGCCCATCTATCCGCAAGGGGGGCTGGCCGTCCTGCGCGGCAATCTTGCGCCGGGGGGCGCAATCATCAAACAATCGGCGGCTTCCGCGGCGCTGATGGAGCACGAGGGCCGCGCGGTCGTATTCGAGGACGCCAGCGACATGGCGAACCGCATCGACTCCGACGACCTCGACGTGCACGCCGACGACGTCATCGTCCTCAAGCGGATTGGGCCCAAAGGCGCGCCGGGCATGCCCGAGGCCGGCTACATTCCGATCCCGAAGAAACTTGCCCGGGCCGGGGTGAAAGACATGGTGCGGATTTCGGACGGACGGATGAGCGGCACGGCATTCGGGACGATCGTGCTGCACGTCACGCCGGAAGCCGCCATCGGCGGCCCGCTTGCGCACGTGCGTAACGGCGACCGCATCCGCCTGAGCGTGGCCAACCGCGAGATCGCCTTGCTCGTGGACGACGAAGAACTGAGGCGCCGGGCGCAGGCGAATCCGGTGACGGTGCCCACGGCGAGCCGCGGTTATCACAAGCTGTTTCTCGACACCGTGACCCAGGCGGACAAGGGCGCCGACTTCGATTTCCTCAGGGCGGCCGAGTCGCGGGGCGCAGTCCCGAGAAAGTAGTTTGCGGGCCGCAAAGCCGGGCACGAGGGCGCTGCGCGCCGCACTCCTTGCCCGGCGCCTTGATTCCGGTATAATGAAAGCTCGTTCGGAATATCGAACAAGAGCAACAGAGCGTAGCAAAGCATCCAGAGTCGGACTGACCGACGCCAACCTGCCCTCCCGGGCAAGGTGGAAGCCCTCGAGGCGATGCGGCCGATTTACGGCAACGAAGCGGGAGCAGCGTAGCTGGCACCGGTTCGATCAACCTTCATCCGGAGTCACTATGCGTCAAGATATCCCCGCCGCTTTGGCCACGTCCTCCTCCGTCTGTGAGGACTTCGCGCACTGCCTTCCTGGCTTCACGCTCACGCATACCGTTCATCTGGTGTCCGGTCTGGACCTCGGCGTCGTTTCGACGGCCGCCGGCGTGCTCGACGGCGAACAGGTGGTGGTCGACCGGTGGGCGGTGACCCGTTGCGGCGACGTGCTCGAGCAAAAAATCGTATTTGGCGAGATGACCGAAGGGCGCGCGACGCGGCTGCGCGAACAGCTCGCGGCCGTCGACGGCGTATTGCGTGCCAAGATAGAGCATCATTTCGTTCGCGCCCGCTGAGCCCTCAGGCCGGCGTCGCACGGGCGCGGTTAGAGGAGCCACGGGTGCCAGACAGCAGCGCTGAACACAAGCAAAACTCACGAGTCTTTGTCGCGGACATCGGCGGCTCTTACATCAGGCTCGGCGTATCGGAGCGTCCTGGCAGCGTGCGCCTGCTCGACAGCATGCCGACGCCGGTCGACAGTTGGGAGGCATTTGGCGCGGCGCTCCAATCCCTCGCAGAGCGTCACATTGGCGAGAGCCGCTCGCCTCTCGCGATCTCGATGGCCGGTGCGATCGATCCCGCAAGTGGGGTGATCTGTTCGTCCAACGTCCCATGCGTTTCGGGTCGCGTGCTTGGCGCGGAGTTGACCTCCCGGCTTCAGCGGCGCGTACGCATTGCCAACGACGCTGACTGCCTCGCATTGGCCGAGGCCGTCGAGGGGGCGGGGGCGGGCCACGATGTCGTGTTTTGCGTGGTCCTCGGCTCCGGTGTTGGCGGCGCGCTCGTGGTGGGAGGCCGCGTAGCCGGCGGCGCGAGCGGCATATCGGGCGAGTGGGGGCACGGGCTGCCTGTGAGCACGCACGTCGACTTCAACGGCACGGGCCACGCGGAGCCTGTGAGCGCATTGCGTTGCGGTTGCGGCCGCATGGGCTGCGTCGACACCATCGGCGGGGCACGTGGCCTTGAGCGGCTCAACGCGCTGCTGAACGGCGAACAGCAAGACAGCCACGCCCTTCTCGACGATTGGCAGCAAGGCAGCGCTCGCGCGCAGCGCACCGTTTGCGCCTGGCTCGCCCTCGTATCGGAACCGCTGGCAGCTGTCATCAACATTACCGGTGCTTCGGTCGTGCCGGCTTGCGGCGGACTATCCAATGTGTCCCCACTCATCGAAGCGCTGGATGCCGCCGTGCGCAAGCGTACGCTGCGGGAATTTCGCGAGCGTGTAGTCGTGCCCGGCAGGTTCCGGCACGACGGCGGGCTTATCGGCGCGGCCATCCTCGCGAGGCAGGACGAGTTTTGCGAGCCGTAATGCGCCGGAAAACGCGCACACAAGAAAAATGGGCTTCCGACGCCTAAACTTATTGTTGAAGCCAACCGGCTATCGGGGTGAGCATCATGAAAGGGCGTGAATTGTGCAGACTCGTTCTCGTGCTCGTGGCGCTATGCATCAGCGCCGGGGCGAGCGCGGGTAGGGGCGGCGGCGGGTGGTATCACGGCGGCGGCGGTGGCGGCGGCTGGGGTGGTGGCGGAGGCGGCGGTGGTTACGGCGGAAGCTGGGGCGGCTACGGCGGCGTGAATCACAGCAGCGGCTGGGGCGGCGGTTACCACGGCAGCTATAGCGGTGGCGGTTGGTATCACGGCGGTTATTACCATGGCGGCTATTACCATGGCTGGTATCACGGTGGCTACTATCACGGTTGGTACGGCTGCTGCAGTTCGGTGAGCGTCGGCTTCTACTTCGGGCCGGGTTTCATCTACGGCTATCCGTTTTATCCGTACTACTATCCGGCGTTTATCGGCAGCGTCTATTACCCCTACGTTTCCGGCGATTTCTCGCAGCCCACGCAGTGGATCGAACAGGGGCAGGGCCAGGGGCAGGCCCAGCAAGAGCCTCAGTACGGCGGCCCCGCCATGTACGATCAAAACGAGCAGTATGGGCAAGGCGGCGGGCAAGGCGGGCAGGGTGGCGACGCCCCATACGGCGTCTGGTACTACTGCGTAGCGTCGCAAACCTACTATCCGTACGTGCGCACCTGTGCCGGCGGCTGGCAGCAGGTCCCTGCGCGGCCACCTGACAGTTGAGTGACGAGGGGGCTTTGGGCGACTCCGCGCAAGGCCCCGGCCGGTCCGATCCTTCTGCGCCTTATGCTTCGACCTCGGTGGGGGAATGCGTCTTCAGCCAGTCGCGCACCGCAGCATTGAGGCGCGACTGCCAGCTAGGGCCGGTAGCCTTGAAGGCTTCGAGAATGTCGTCGTCGAAGCTGATGGTCGTTGCCGTTTTCTGGCTGCCTGGCGGGCGGCCGCGGCGCACGATTTTGTCGCCCTCGCGCAGTTCCGCTTGCTCGATCCATTCGTCCGAAATCTCGGGAGCGTCGTCCGCATCAACCCAGGTGCGGCGCGAGCCGGTTGATTTCGCGTGCATTGGCTTTCCTCATGCTGATCCAATCCTTTTTTGTTGGTACAGCAATTAGGGAAGGATGCGCAAGGCTGCCGGCTTTGGCGCCTTATGGGAGATCAAGCCGCACGTAGCCGCAAGGGCCTGATGGCCCTGCGGTGCTTGGGCACGCCGCGGCAGAGCATCCCGCTTACATCAAGTGATTAACGTGTAAGGGTCCGCCTCCAGCGCGACTCCCGCACTGCGAATCACCTGCAGGTAAGTGAACGTGTCGCCCACGGCCGCACTGGCTTCCTCCGCGAGATTGCGTACGTTCGCCGATCTTTCGGCGCTCGCCATCATGAATTCGAGCGTGTCGGCATGCACGAATCCGTGCGCAGCCGCCGCACTGAGAACCGCATCCAGAACACGCCGGGCTGCTGCCCGGGCTTCAGCCGAAGCGAGTGGGGCGCGGTAGGCGAGAAAGCCCGCCATCAGCAGGAATTCGGCCGGGCTGATATGGTGGCCATTTCCGACCGGCACGCCTTCCGACATGTCGTGATAGCGCGACATACATTGCCTCCTGCTTTGGAGTGCTGTGAATGCTGCTGCGGACGCCCCAAAAAATATAGTACAGAAAGCATCGCTCATGCCGACGAATGCGGCGCTCACCTGGCGCCGGCCTTTTCAACTGGGTGTTTCGATAAGCGGCACAGGCTTTTTTTCGCCATGCCGCGAAGGCAAGTCGTAGTATTCTTGACCGGGCAAAGCAGCCATCCAGCAAGTGTCATGTTTTTGTAGGCTTCGAGACAAATTCACGATTTTTCTCAGAGGGCATTCCATTCATGAAAACGCTGTTTCTGCAGGCACCTTCGTATGAAGGCTTCGATGGCGGCGCGGGTTCACGTTTTCAAACAAAGCGTGAGATCCGCTCGTTCTGGTATCCAACGTGGCTCGTTCAGCCGGCCGCGCTCGTCGAAGGCAGCCGCGTGGTCGATGCCCCCGCAGACGAGCTTTCACTGGAAACGACCCTGGATATCGCTCAGGAATACGAACTGGTGATCATTCACACAAGTTCACCCTCGTTCCAGAGCGACGTTCGGTTTGCCGAGCACTTGAAGCGGCGCAAGAGCACGATCCTTATCGGCATGATCGGTGCGAAAGTGGCGGTCGATCCTCATGGTTCGCTTACCGCGAGCGACGCGCTCGACTTCGTCTGCCGCGAAGAATTCGACTTCACGTGCCGCGAAATTGCACAGGGACTACCGTTCGAATCGATTCTGGGCCTGAGCTATCGCCTGCCCGACGGCGGGATCATGCACAACGACGCCCGGCCGATTCTCGAAGACATGGACCAGCTTCCCTTCGTCTCGCCGATCTACAAGCGCGACCTCACGCCCGAGCATTATTTCAGCGGCTATCTCAAGCATCCCTATCTGTCGCTCTACACGGGGCGTGGCTGCAAATCCCGCTGCACGTTCTGCCTTTGGCCGCACACGGTCGGCGGCCACCGCTATCGCACGCGCTCGGTCGAGCACGTGCTGGAAGAAGTGAAATGGATTCGGGACAACATGCCCGAAATCAAGGAGATCATGTTCGATGACGACACGTTTACGGATCTGCGGCCGCGCGCCGAAGAGATCGCGCGCGGGCTCGGCAAGCTAGGCGTGACGTGGTCGTGCAATGCCAAGGCGAATGTGCCGTACTCCACCCTGAAGGTCATGAAGGACAACGGGTTGCGGCTCCTGCTCGTGGGCTACGAATCCGGCGACGACAAGATCCTCGTGAACGTCAAAAAGGGCTTGCGTACCGATATGGCGCGCCAGTTCAGCGAGGATTGCCGCAAGCTCGGCATCAAGATCCACGGGACCTTCATTCTCGGTCTGCCGGGCGAGACGCACGAGACGATTCAGAAGACCATTCAGTACGCGAAAGAGATCAATCCCCATACCATTCAGGTGTCGCTCGCCGCGCCATATCCCGGCACGGTGCTGCATAAGCAGGCGGTTGAAAATGGCTGGCTGAACGATACCAAGGTCATTACGCTCATCAATTCGGCGGGAACGCAGGCTTCGACAATCGGATATCCGCACCTCTCGCGCGAAGAGATCTACCTTGGCGTCGAGGAGTTCTACAAGCGCTTTTATTTCCGGCCGTCGAAGATCTGGGAAATCGTCCGCGAGATGCTGGTGAGCTGGGAAATGATGAGGCGGCGCCTGCAGGAAGGCGCGGAGTTCTTCCGATATCTCCGGGCGCGTAAGGTCTGAGTCGCCCCCTCCAAAGATAAAGCCCGGATTTCCGGGCTTTTTTTCGCTCACCGCGGGTCGCGGACGCAGGAAAAATCGAGGCCTGCAGGAGCAGGCCTCGATTTGGCCAACGATTCCTTCAACGCATTGCGCTTGCGCGATTACTCCAGATCGCGCGTTTCGAGCTCCACAGACTGGCCCCCGTTTTTCTCCAGCGCGTGGCGCGCAGCCAGTTCGATGCTCGGGCGGTTCGCCTCGAACGCGCTCAATAGCGCATGCGCCGATGTGCCGGTGTTGCCGAAGCGATCGTTCAGCGCGTCGAGCGATACGCTGCACCATACCGGGCGGTTGTCCACGTTGGCTTCGAACGCTACGCGTGCGGCAGCCACGGCGTGACGGCGACTCGTGAATTCGATTCTCATCCTGGTCCTCCGTTCGTTTCCTTGTTACAGGGTAGAGCCTGGCGCGGCCGATGTTGAGTTCTTTTTGCAGCTATTTCGCTTGCGCGCCGCTGGCGGGGTCACTGCGCATCATCTTGTCGTTGGTGGCCGGGCCGGTTGGCTTCTTCATCGGCATGTTGTCGGGGTTGGATGCACTCGCGGCGCCGGGCGCCGCTGCCGGTGGCTTCACCATCGGCGAGGCAGGCGGCTGCGGGGCCGTTTGTGCCAGAAGCGCCGGCGGTGCGTGCGCGTTCGCGGGCAGCCCGGCGCCTGCTGGCGGCACGTACGCGATCGCGCCCCAAACGAGAAGATGGCGTGCCTTCATGGCTTCTCCGTTCGTTTTCGTCGTCCTGATTCTGGAAGACAGCGCGAATCGCATGCCTGCCGGTGTGTGCGAACCTCGCGTGGCGTCGATGCATTGCGTCGACGAGCGTCTCATGCGGATGCGTCGTCATCTCCCATGTCTCTCATGCCAGCAGGGTCTTTTGCATCGGGCGTGCCTCTTTGCGCGGTTCGTGCGCTGCGCTTAAACCCCGGCCGTGCCAGGGTTTTGACAGCGGCTCTAGAATGAAGTCGTAAGTGCAAAGGAGACCGTAATAACGTCATGGATACACAAGCGAAAACGTTCGAGGAATTGCTGCAGCGGGAATATCGGCACGGGTTCGTTTCGGACGTGCAGTCCGATACGTTGCCGCGCGGTTTGTCCGAGCACGTGATCCGGCTCATCTCGGCGCGCAAGCAGGAGCCGGACTTCATGCTCGAATGGCGGCTCGCCGCCTACCGGCATTGGCTCACGATGACCGAACCGCATTGGGCGAGCATCCAGCATCCGCCGATCGACTTCCAGGACATCGCCTACTATTCCGCGCCGCATACGCAGACCAACCGCCCGAAAAGCCTCGACGAAGTCGATCCGGAACTCCTTCGCACCTACGAGAAGCTCGGCGTGCCCCTGCAGGAGCGCGAGATGCTCGCGGGCGTGGCCGTGGACGCGGTATTCGACAGCGTGTCCGTCGCCACGACGTTTCGTCGGCAGCTGGGCGAGCTTGGCATCATTTTCTGTTCGTTTTCGGAAGCGGTGCGCGAGCATCCGGACCTCGTGCGCCAGTATCTCGGCTCGGTCGTGCCGTACACCGACAACTTCTTCGCAACGCTCAACTCCGCGGTATTCAGCGACGGTTCGTTTTGCTATATCCCGCCGGGCGTGCGCTGCCCGATGGAGTTGTCCACGTACTTCCGCATCAACGCACGCAACACGGGCCAGTTCGAGCGCACGCTCATCGTGGCCGACAAGGGCGCTTACGTAAGCTACCTGGAAGGCTGCACGGCGCCGATGCGCGACGAAAACCAGCTGCATGCCGCCGTGGTGGAGCTCGTCGCGCTGGAGGGCGCGCAAATCCGCTATTCGACGGTGCAGAACTGGTATCCGGGCGACGCGCAAGGACGCGGCGGCATCTACAACTTCGTGACGAAGCGCGGCGACTGCCGCGAGGCCAACGCCAGGATTTCGTGGACGCAAGTCGAAACGGGCTCCGCCATTACATGGAAATATCCGAGCGTGATTTTGCAGGGCGACAACTCGATCGGCGAGTTCTATTCGGCGGCGCTCACCAACCACTATCAGCAGGCCGATACCGGCACGAAGATGGTCCATATCGGGCGCAATACGCGCAGCACGATTCTCTCGAAGGGCATTTCGGCGGGCCGAGGCAAGAACGCGTATCGCGGGCTCGTGAAAATGGCGCGCTCGGCCGAAAACGCCCGCAATTACACCCAGTGCGATTCGCTCCTGCTCGGCGATCGATGCAGCGCCTTCACGTTTCCGTATATCGAGGTGAAGAACCCCAGCGCGAAGGTCGAACACGAAGCCTCGACGTCGCGCATTGGCGAGGACCAGCTGTTCTATTGCCGGCAGCGCGGGCTAACCGAGGAGGACGCGGTGTCGATGATCGTCAACGGCTTTTGCAAGGACGTGTTCAAGGAGTTGCCGATGGAATTCGCTGTGGAAGCGCAAAAGCTTCTGGGCGTGAGCCTGGAAGGCAGCGTAGGTTGAGGGAGAGCGGTATGCTGGAAGTTCGCAATCTGAATGTCGAAGTCGAAGGTAAGCCGATTTTGCGCGGCGTGGATTTGCGCGTGAACGCGGGCGAGGTTCACGCGATCATGGGGCCGAACGGCTCCGGCAAAAGCACGCTCGCCCATGTGCTGGCGGGGCGCGAGCAATACGTGGTCACGGGGGGCAGCGTGCAGTACGACGGCTGCGACCTGCTCGCGCTTGCGCCAGACGAACGCGCGCGACGCGGGCTCTTTCTCGCGTTTCAGTACCCGGTCGAAATACCGGGCGTGAGCAATATTTATCTGCTCAAGGCCGCGCTCAACGCGCAGCGCAAACAACGTGGCGAAGCGGAACTCGACGCCATGGACTTTCTCGCGCTGGTGAAAGAAAAAATGGCGGCAATGGAGATGAAGGAAGACCTCCTGTACCGCGGCGTGAACGAAGGGTTTTCGGGCGGCGAGAAAAAACGCAACGAGGTGCTGCAAATGACGGTGCTGGAGCCGCGCCTCGCCATTCTCGACGAGACCGACTCCGGGCTCGACATCGACGCGCTGCAACTCGTCGCGCGCGGTGTGAACCAGATGCGCAGCGCGGACCGGGCGATCGTGCTGGTGACGCATTACCAGCGCCTGCTCGACTACATCGTGCCGGACCACGTGCACGTGCTTTCGCGTGGCCGCATCGTGCGATCGGGTTCGCACGAGCTTGCGCTCGAACTCGAGCGCAAGGGCTACGGCTGGCTCGGCGAGCCGGATAGCGACGAACCGGCAGGGGGGCCGGGCGCCGGCACGCAACAGACGGCAGCGGCCAGGGAGCAGCGATGAGCGAATCGACGCGCGAGCACTACCGCGACGCATTCCGCACGATGGCGGGAACGCTGGCGGGTGTCGAACTGCCCTGGCTGCGCAAGGCGAGGCGGCACGCGTTCGACCGTTTCGAAGCGTTGGGCTTTCCCGGCACGCAGCTGGAAGCATGGAAATACACCAATGTGATGTCCATTGCGAAACCGCACTGGCATTTCATGCCTTCGGACGGCGATCACACCGACTATGCCCGCTTGATCGACGACCTCGTGCCCGCCGATGCGGGCGGCCGTATCGTGTTCGTCAACGGCCGCCACGCGCCGAAGCTCTCGTCACTGCCGCCGTTGCCGGAGGGCGCCTTCGTTGGCACGCTCGCGCAGGCAATGCGGAGGATTCCTGATCGGATCGAGTCCATCATGGCACGCCGCGCGCCGGAGGACGGCTTCGCGGCGCTCAACGGCGCATTTCGCAGCGACGGCTACGTGGTCGTATTGCCGCCAGGCTGCGCGCTGGACTGGCCGCTACACGTGCTGTTCTTCAGCAGCGAGGCCGCGCTCGCCATGCATCCGTTCAACGCCGTGGTGGCGGAGCGGGGCGCGCGGTGCTCGGTCGTCGAGCAGTTCGCGGGCATTACCGACGAAGCGTACTTCGTCAACACGGCCACGGAGATCGTCGCCGACGAAGAGGCCGAGATTCAGCATTGCCGTATTCAGCAGGAGGCGCGTACCGCGTTTCATATCGCGCATGTGGGCGCTTCCGTGCGGCGCGCCAGCCACTTCACCTCGCACTCGTTCGCGTTTGGCGGCGCGTTGTCGCGCACGCAGATCGATACCCGGCTCGATGCCGAAGACGCTCAGGCCGATCTGAACGGCCTGTATTTCGTGAGCGCGAGGCAGCACGTGGATCATCACACGCGTATCGACCATGAGGTGCCGCGCGGCACGAGCCGCGAATACTATCGCGGCGTGCTCGACGGTGCATCGCATGGCGTGTTCGACGGCCGCGTGATCGTGCACCAGGACGCGCAGCAAACCAACGCGCATCAGAGCAACGACAATTTGCTGCTCTCGCGCAGCGCCGAGATCGACACGAAGCCGCAACTGGAAATTCACGCCGACGACGTGAAGTGCACGCACGGCGCAACCGTCGGCCAGCTCGACGAGAGCCCGCTCTTTTACCTGCGCTCGCGCGGCATTGACGAGCGTATGGCACGTGCGCTCCTCGTATGGTCGTTCGCGCGCGTGAGCGTGGATCGCGTGGAAAGCGCGGCGTTGCGCAGCCGGCTCACGCAACAACTGCTCGCGCGCTTGCCCGGTGGCGAATACCTGCGGGGACTGTCATGAATCTACTCGAACCGGTGAGTATTCCCGACGCCGAAACGGTGATGGGCTGGCGCCGCGACTTTCCGATTCTGCGCGAAAGCGTGCATGGCAAGCCGCTCGTGTATCTCGACAACGCCGCGACCACGCAGAAGCCCGCGAGCGTGATCGCCGCCGAGCAGGCCTACTACGAACACGACAACGCCAACGTGCATCGCGGCGTGCATGCGCTGTCACAACGCGCGACGGATGCCTATGAAGGCGCTCGCACACGCATTGCGCGTTTCCTGCATGCGGCGCACGAGAAAGAAATCGTGTACACGCGCGGCACGACGGAAGCGATCAATCTCGTGGCGCAAAGCTATGCGCGGCCGCGACTCGAGCCCGGTGACGAAGTGCTCATCACCGCAATGGAGCATCACTCGAACATCGTGCCGTGGCAACTCGTCTGTGCGCAAACGGGCGCGCTGCTGAAAGTGGTGCCGATCGAGGACGACGGTGCACTCGGCCTCGATGCCTACGAGCGCTTGCTTGGCGCACGCACGCGGATGGTGGCCATCGCGCATGCGTCCAATGCGCTGGGCACCGTCAATCCGGTGGCGCGGATGATCGAGCTTGCGCATGCGCGCGGCGTGCCGGTGCTGATCGATGGCGCGCAGGCGATTGCGCATCTTCCCGTGGACGTGGCCGCGCTCGGTTGCGACTTCTATGCGTTCTCGGGGCACAAGATCTATGGCCCCACCGGCATTGGCGCACTGTATGCAAGATCCGCGTTGCTCGAGGCCATGCCGCCATGGCAGGGCGGCGGCGACATGATCCGCTCCGTGACGTTCGAAAAGACCGAGTACAACGTGATTCCTTGGCGTTTCGAGGCGGGCACGCCGAATATCGCGGGCGCGATCGGTCTGGCGGCAGCGCTCGACTATGTGAGCGCGATTGGTCTGGAAGTGGCGCAGCGGCACGAAGCGGACCTGCTGGCTTATGCAGACGCTGCCTTGCGGGGCATGGCCAACGTGAGAATGATTGGAACTGCGAAGGAAAAACTGGGCATTGTCTCGTTCGTGATGGAGAACGCGCATGCGCACGACATCGGCACGATACTCGACCAGTGCGGCGTGGCGGTGCGTACGGGGCATCATTGCGCGATGCCGGTGATGGATCGCTACGGCGTGCCCGCCACCGTGCGCGCCTCGTTTGCGCTGTACAACACGCGTTCGGAAGTGGACGCGCTGCTCGACGGCCTCGCGCGCGTAGAAGAGGTGTTCCCGTTATGAGCGACCTGCGCGCCCTGTATCAGGAAACGATCTTCGACCACTACAGGCGGCCGCGGAACTGTCACCCCGTGCCCGGCGCGACGCATCGCGCCGAAGGATATAACCCGCTGTGCGGCGACCGCGTCACGTTGTATCTGCGTATCGAGGACGGGGTGATCAAGGACGCCGGCTTCGAGGGCGCGGGGTGCGCGATCGCGACGGCATCGGCTTCGTTGATGACGGAGGCGCTCAAGGGGCGCACGCAGGCGGAAGTCGAAGCGCTGTTCGAACGCTTTCACACCATGGCGACGGCGCCTTCGGACCGGCCGGCCTCGACCGAAGGCCTCGGCAAGCTCGCGGTGCTCGCGGGCGTGCGCGAATTTCCGGCGCGTATCAAATGCGCGACGCTCGCGTGGCACACGCTGCACGCCGCGCTGGGCGACGAGCGCGGTACCGTCTCCACCGAATGAGGTTACGTGTGTCTGGAGGCCAAATGACGATGAATACGCAAACGGCGGGCGACGACTTGCGCGAACGCGTGATCGACGCGCTGCGCTCGGTGTTCGATCCGGAGATCCCGGTCAACATCTACGATCTGGGGCTCGTTTATCAACTCGACGTGGACGCCGAAACGGGCCGCGTGACGATACACATGACGCTAACCGCGCCCGGTTGCCCGGTTGCGCAAACCTTTCCGGGCACCGTCGAAGACTGCGTGAACGACGTGGAAGGTGTGAGCGGGACGCAGGTGGAACTGGTCTGGGATCCGCCGTGGACGAAAGCGCGCATGTCCGAAGCGGCGCTCCTGCAGCTGGGGATGCTTTGACATGGCCGATTGGGTGGACGTCGCGCCATATGGCGAATTTCAACCGGGTTCCGTGCGCAGCGTCGACGTGGACGGCACCCAGGTCGCCGTATTCAATCTCGAAGGGACCTGCTATGCGATCCAGGACACCTGCCCGCACGACGGCGGCGTACTCACGGGGGGCGACGTGGAAGGCGACGAGGTGATTTGCCCGCGGCACGGCGCGCGCTTTTGCATCAAGACGGGGAAAGTCCTTGCGCCGCCCGCGTATGAGGACGTCGCGGTGTTCGCGGTGCGCGTGGAAGCAGGCATGGTGCAGGTGCGGGATACGCGCTGGGACGAGGGCGATTCCTGAACGTGCACGCCACGCAGCCGCCTCATGCACAGTGCTCGGCGGCATAATGGATGCGCGGATTCGCGCATGAGTGTCCCGTACCGCTCACGCCGGTTTCCGCGCTTCGCATGCGTTGCAACTATCGAGAGGCGTCCATGAAGGCACTGTTCCATCTTGCGGCGGCGGCCGCGGCAGGCACGCTCGTCATGTTCTACCTGGACCCGATATCCGGCCCGCGTCGCCGCGCGAAGCTGCGCACCGCGCCGTTTTCGCGCCGCCGCGGCCATGCGAGCGCGCACGGCCATGCAGACCCGCTCGGCGTGGACGGAGAACTCGCGGGCCCGGGCGGCGGCATTGGCACCGCGCCGTGAGTGGCCATGTCCGCACTTTTACCCGACCTGAATAACCGCGTTGCGCTCGTGACCGGCGGTTCGCGCGGAATCGGCCGCGCCATTGCTGTTGCGCTGGCTTCGGCCGGCGCGGTGGTCGCGGTGAATTACCGGCAACGCGCCGACGAAGCGCACCAGGTCGTCGCGCAGATCGAAAGCGCAGGCGGCCGCGCGCTCGCGGTGCGCGCCGATGTGTCGGTGTCAAGCGAAGTCACCGGCATGATCGGCGAGATCGAGCGCAGCCTCGGCGCGGTCGACGTGCTCGTGAACAACGCGGGCACGGGCACGATCAGCGACATCGAGTCGCTGACCGAAGCGGAATTCGATCACACGCTCGCCGTCAATCTTAAGTCGGCGTTTCTCTGCACGCAAGCGGTGCTGCCCGGCATGCGCGCGCGGCGCTGGGGCCGCATCGTCAATCTTTCGTCCGCTGCCGCGCGCGGCGGTGGCCTGGTCGGCGTGCACTACAACGCATCGAAAGCGGGCCTCGAAGGCCTGACACGCGGCTACGCCTCGCGCGTGGCCCGCGAAGGCGTGACCGTGAACGCCGTGGCGCCTGGGCTTATCGACACCGAAATGGCCGCGCCGCTGAAAGCCGCGAAGGTCGCCGAACGCCTGCCCGTTGGCCGGCTCGGTGCAGCCGACGAAGTCGCACAAGTCGTGCTGATGGTGGTCGGCAATGGCTTCGTCACGGGCCAGACCATTGCCGTCAACGGCGGCGTCAGTTTCATCTAGCACGACGCGCGCGTTTCATTGAATTCATCTCGTTTGCTAACCCGCGTACGAACGCTGCGCAATCTTCATACCTGAAATCAAGGCCGGTTTCGCCAATTCAGCATCAGGTTCGCGCCAGACTTACCAATCGAAAATATTTCGTAAGGAGTCTGACGCCGAGCATTCATACCCCGATGTTTTAATCCTCATGCCGTGTAGCCTCCGCATTGCGCTGGCATGAGCGCGACGATGCGGGCTGCATAACGCCTTTTCCGCGGCTTCACGGTGACCCCGACAATACGAAACCAACCAGGAGCCGAATATGCAATGGCGTCACGTCGCAGTTGGTTCGCTCACAGCCGCAGCATTCGCATCGACAGTTGCGTGGAGTGCTGGTGACGATCACGACAAGAATCATCCGGAACACGGTCACACTGCTACCCCGATCAAGCACCTGGTCGTGATTTATGGCGAGAACGTATCGTTCGACCATTACTTCGCGACTTATCCGCATGCCACCAACCCGTCGGGCGAGCCTGCCTTCAAGGCGCAGCCCGGCACGCCCGCAGTGAACGGCCTGAGCGGCACGCTGCTGACCCAAAACCCGAACTTCACGAATTCGGGCAATGGTGCGGGCGCGGCCAATCCGTTCCGTCTGGATCGCACGCAGGCGGCCACGGCCGACCAGAACCACGCCTATACGGCCGAGCAGCAGGCGTATGACGACGGCCGTGCCGACCTGTTCCCGGAGTACACGGGTAATGGCACGAGCGGCGGCGCCGGCGCATTCGGCACGAAGGGCCAGGTGATGGGCTATTACGACGGAAATACGGTCACGGCGCTCTGGAACTACGCACAGCACTTCGCGATGAGCGATAACGCCTATACGTCGACCTACGGTCCTTCCACGCCCGGCGCGCTCGAAGTGGTCTCGGGGCAGACCAACGGCATGAAGGTTGTGCTCACAACGAAGAAGCCTTCGACCGCCGGTTCGTACTATGTGAACGACGGGCAGGGCGGCTTCACGATGATCAATGACGTCGATCCGGCCTACGACCTCTGCTCGAGCACGACCGACACGGCGCAGATGACCGGCAAGAATATCGGCGACCTGCTGAACGGGCGCAATGTCTCGTGGGGCGGCTTCATGGGCGGCTTCAACCTCGCGACGACGAACAGCAACGGCACGACCGGCTGCAAGCGCAGCACGCTCTCGCCGGTGGTCGGCGCGGCCACGGCCGACTACATTCCGCACCACAACTGGTTCCAGTACTACGCATCGACGTCGAACCCGCAGCATGTGCGTCCGAGCTCGCTCGCCGCGATTGGGCGCCCCGATCGCGCGAATCACCAGTACGATACCGACGACTTCTTCAGTGCCGTGAAGGCGGGCAATTTCCCGTCGGTGAGCTTCCTCAAGGCCCCGGCGTACCAGGATGGCCACGCGGGTTACTCCGACCCGCTCGACGAGCAGGCTTTCGTCATGAAGGTCGTGAACTTCCTGCAGGAACAGCATGACTGGGAAGATACGGCCGTTATCGTGGCGTGGGACGACTCGGACGGCTGGTACGACCATGCGTACGCGCAGCCCACCAGCGCTTCGTACGATAGCGTTGCCGACCAGTTGACCGCCGCCGGCATCTGCGGCACGGGTTCGGCGCCGGCCGGCCTGGGCGGCAAGCCCGTGAACGGCCGCTGCGGTCCGGGCACGCGTATCCCGTTCGTCGTGATCTCGCCGTGGGCGCGCGAGAACTACGTCGACCATACGCTGATCGACCAGGCTTCCGTGGTGCGCTTTATCGAAGACAACTGGCTTGATGGTCAGCGTATCGGCGGCGGTTCGTTCGACGCCACGGCGGGCAGCATCATGGGCATGTTCGACTTCGACCGCCGCGGCCGCGGCCATGAAGACCACAGGCTGTTCCTCGACCCGGCGACGGGCGTGGTGGTCGACAAGGCGCCGAAGGTTTGAACGATCAGGATGGCTGATCGTTAAGGCATGACACAAGAAGCGCGCCCCTGCAAGATTCGTCGAGCAGGGGCGCGCTTACATTTTGTAGCGCTCGATCAGGCCGGGTGGGAAGCGTGCCCGTGATCGCCAAGTCCGTGTTTATCGTCGTATTCGCGTGAAATATCCTTGTTGGTGTAGTCGCCCATACGCCAGGCGGCAAAGAGACTGATTACCGCGCACACGGCGATATAGATCGCGATCGCATAACCCGTCTGGTAATACGCGAAAAGCGCAGTGGCGATCAGCGGCGCCGGGCCGCCCGCGATCACGGAAGCCAGTTGATACCCGAGCGAGGCGCCGCTGTAGCGCAGCCGTCCGGTGAACGATTCCGCAATGAACGCAGCCTGCGGACCATAAAGCATGGCATGCGGCACGAGCGAAAGCACGACGGCCACGAAAATCCACGCCGGGTTTTTCGTATCCACCATTCCGAAGTAGATAAAGCCGAAAATACCCACGGCCACCGCGCCGATCATATACATGCGCTTGCGTCCGATCAGGTCGGACATGTGCCCAAAGAACGGAATGGTCACGAACTGCAGCACAGCCGCCGCCAATACCGCGCTGAGCATGAGGTCGCGCGAAACGTGCAGCGTCTTCACGCCATATGTGAAAACGAACGCCGTGTAGATGTAGAACGGCGCCTGTTCGGCCATGCGCGCCAGTGCCGAAAGGAGAATGTCCTTGGGCTGGCGGCGAATGACTTCGAGCATCGGCGTTTTCTCGATCCTATTCTCGGCGAGGAGCTTCGCGAAGATCGGCGTTTCAAGAATGTTCAGGCGAATATACAGGCCGATCGCGACGAGCACGATGCTCAGCAGGAACGGTATCCGCCATCCCCACGTCAAGAAGCTGTCTCCGGAAAACCGGCTGACGACGAGCACCACGAGATTGGCGATAAAGAGTCCCGCTGGCACGCCGAATTGCGGCCAGGAAGCGACGAAGCCGCGGTGCGCATTGGTGCGCGTCCATTCCATCGACATCAGCACGGAGCCGCCCCACTCGCCGCCTACGCCGACACCCTGGATGAACCGCAGCACGGTGAGCAAAACGGCGCCCCAGATGCCGATCGACGCATAGGTTGGAACGAAGGCCACGGCGAACGTGGCGACCCCCATGAGCAGCAAGGTGACGATCAGGGTGGCCTTGCGGCCGACACGATCGCCGTAGTGCCCGAATATGGCCGCGCCTACCGGCCGGGCGACGAAGCCCACGGCATAGATGAGAAAGGCCTGCAGGGTGCCAACGAGCGGGTCGGATTCGGGAAAGTACAGCTTCGCGAAGATAAGCCCGGTGACTGTACTGTAGAGAAAGAAGTCGTACCATTCGATCGTCGTGCCGATAGTGCTGGCAATCACGGCGCGGCGTAACTGGCGATGAGCGTCTTCCTCCGAAAGGAGCGTAGCTCCTGGTTGATCGGCATTCATTTCGCACCCCCAAGGCAAGCGCGATAGGGCCAATGCAAGAACGCATGGCCAGGGCTCCCGGTGGTGCGCAAAAAACGTGCCCCAATTCGCCGGGAAGATGACTTCGCCGGATCAGGCGGAAGTGATACGTCCCTTGCTATCGCTCCATCCTGCTGGCATGGGTTGAAACGTTCTTATACCAATGGATGGTATATCACGTTGTGAGGTAGTGCGCGTGGTTTGAATGAAGTCGCCATGTGGCGGTGCATCACACGAGACGGAGACGCGATGACCCTTTATCTCTCTTCGCAGGCGCTGAGTCCTTCCGACTATGTCGCGCGCCATCTGCAGAATTTCGCTTCGTCCACGCCGGCTTCGGCGATCGGACGAGGACATCCGCAATGGATCGTGTGGAACGAGGGCGTATTCGTGGTCGCCGGCGTTTTGTTCGTTGTGCTCGCATGCATTGGCGCGCGCCGGGACAAGTGGGCACTGTTTGCGCTGAGCCCGGCGGTGTCGTTCGGCCGGCGTCTTTATGTCTGGTGGTCCTGTGCCTGGCGGCAGTGGCTCGCGAGCGCGCTGCTCTTCGTGGCGGCCTGGTTTGTGTTGCGCCTCTCGCTCGGGAAGATCGCCGCGCCGCTCATGGCGTTCGCGGCGAATCGCGTTCCGCACGACGTCGCGCAGTCGTCGCCGGCCATTTCGCTCGCGATCGCCGGCATGCCCTTCATCGTGCCCGCGCTGGCTTATGTTTTGCTCAGCCTGCCGCTCGCGGGGTATATGGTGCGGCGCGGGCTGGCCGCGCACGCCATGCCCGCGCCCAGGCATTTCGGTTTCTGGCGCGCAACGCTGCTCGGCTTGACGACCTATGCGTGGACCTTGCCCGCCAGCCTCGCGATTGCCAACGTGGGGATCGCCGCTTCGCATCCGCTTGCAGACGCACTGCGCGCGATCCTGCTCGTGGCCTGGGGCATGTATATCGTGCTGCCGCGCCAGGCGCGCAGCGTCGCGCGCCTCGCTTCCCCTGGATAGCCCTTCGCAAGCTGGCTTGCGAAGGACGCCGTTCCGCTTCGGACCGAGTTGATGATTCGAGGTGCTGGCGCAGACGATCGCCGCAGAGGGAGAGGGCGGATCGACAGGCCGATATCTACGTCACGGTGGTTGCGTGTTGCGCGCCGAACTGCAGCGCTGCGAGCTGCGCGTAAAGCGGCGAACTCTGCAGCAGTTGCGCGTGTCGGCCTTGTGCGACGATACGGCCTTGTTCCATGACGACAATGCGGTCGGCCTGCTGCACGGTGGCGAGGCGATGCGCGATGACGAGCGTCGTGCGATTTTGCGCGGCGTTGTCCAGCGCCGTTTGCACGAGGCGTTCGCTCGCGGCGTCGAGCGCGCTGGTCGCTTCGTCGAGCAGCAGAATGGGCGGGTTCTTGAGGATCGCGCGCGCGATGGCAATGCGTTGACGTTGACCGCCCGAAAGACGAACGCCGCGCTCACCGAGAAACGTGTCGTAGCCCTCGGGCAGTTGCTCGATAAAGCCGGCCGCCGCGGCCATTTCGGCGGCGTGCTGGACGGCTTCGAGCGTCGCGTCGGGCGAGCCATACCGAATGTTGTCGAGCACGCTGCCGGAAAAGATCACAGACTCCTGCAGCACGACGCCGATCGCCTGGCGCAATGCCGCGAGCGATACCTGCTGTGTCGGCACACCGTTGATGCTGAGGGTGCCCGACTGCGGATCGTAAAAGCGCAGCAGCAGTTGAAAGAGCGTGGTCTTGCCCGCGCCGGAGGGACCGACGAGCGCGACATGTTCTCCCGGGCGCACGTCGAGCGAGAAGTCGTCGAGCGCAGCGATGCCGGGGCGCGAAGGGTAGGAGAAGCGAACGTTGTCGAACCGGATGCCCGTGCCGTGAGCCGGCAGCGGCACGGTTGACGCCGCCTGCGCCACGGGCGAGCGTGCGGCGAGCAGTTGCAGCAGCCGTTCGGTCGCGCCCGCGGCCCGTTGCAGATCGCCCCATACTTCGGCGACGGCGCCCACGGCGCCCGCCGTGAACACCGCGTAGAGAATGAACTGGGAGAGCTGGCCGGCGCTCATCTGCCCGGCGAGTACCGCCTGCGCGCCAAGCCATAGCACGAACACAATAGCGGCGAAAACGAAGACGATCACCACGGCCGTCAATCCGGCGCGCGCCCGGATGCGTTTGAGCGCCGTTTCAAAGGCCGTTTCCACGGCGCCGCCAAAACGGTTCGCTTCGAACGACTCCTGCGCATACGACTGCACGGTGGGCATGGCGTTGAGCACTTCGCCCGCCAATGCGCTTGCGTTCGCAACCTTGTCCTGGCTCGCGCGCGAAAGCCGCCGCACACGCCGGCCGAAGATGACGATCGGTGCGACCACAACGATCAGGGTCGCAATGATATAGCCGGAGAGCACGGGGCTCGTCGTGACGAGCATCGCCACGCCGCCGACCGTGAGCAGCAGATTGCGCAGGCCGAGCGAGAGACTGGTGCCCACTACGGTCTGGATCAATGTCGTGTCGGTGGTGAGGCGCGAGAGCACTTCGCCCGATTGCGTGGTCTCGAAGAACTGCGGGCTCATGCGTATTACGTGGTCGTACACGGCGCGCCGCAAGTCGGCCGTCACCCGCTCGCCTAGCCACGAGACCCAGTAGAAGCGCAGGGCCGTGGCGGCGGCGAGGATCAGCGAAACCACGAAGAGCGCGATGAAATAGCGATCGATATGCGTGCGATCGCCGCTCGCGAAGCCCCGGTCGATCAGGTACTTGAACGCCACCGGCAGCGCGAGCGTGGCGCCCGCCGAGGTCAGCAGCGCGAGAAATGCGAGCGCCCAGCGCCCCGCATAGGGGCGCAGAAAGGGCAGAAGGGCGAAGAGGGGCGCGACGCGTGACGGGCGGGCGGCGGCATCTGGCATGGAACTTCCTGGCGGATCGAAGATGGTTCAATTGTGCCAGCCCGTGGCGCGGCGAGGCTGGCCAGGGGCGAATTATGGCGAAGGGGGCGTCGCGCCCGGGGCGGCTCCATCGCGGAATTGCTCGCGCTCTTGCGGCGTCATATTTTGCCATTGCTGCCACTGGTGCCAGTGCATGCGCCTGCGGCAGCCGCCATGCCCGCGGAATCCGCCGAACAGAATCCGGCAAAGCACGAGCAAGCCAATCGCGCGGGGATAGTCGATCGCATGCGCACCCGCCACGATCGCCGGAGCGATCCAGTTCCACAAGCCCATGACGATGGCGCCCAGCAACGCGATCACCACCACCATTAGCAGCGCCTTGGCGAATATGTTGCGGCGAAACTTCATTCCATTCTCCTTCGGTTCAAATTGCGGAGTCGTCCCACGACGCGCGCAAACGTTCTCGCAGATGCAGCACCGCATAACGTTTGCGCGCCAGCAGCGTATTCACGCCAATCCCGCTTGCGGCTGCCATTTCCTTGAAACTGCGCCCGTCCAGTTCGTGCGCGATAAACACCTCGCGCTGGTTCGCCGGCAATTCGTCGAGCGCGGCGCGCAGGGCATCGAGCATCGCCGCGCGCTCATACGCGGCCTCGGGGCCCGCATCGGGCGAGGGCAGCGCGAGGTCGAGCCGATACTCGCTCTCGTCCCCCTCCGGCTCGCCGAGCGGCACTTCCTTGCGTTTGCGAAAGCGGTCGACGATGCGATTTCGCGCCACGCGATAGAGCCACGCGCCAACCTGCTCGATGGGCTCCGGCAGCCGCCATGCTTGAACCAGCTCTTCGAATACGTCCTGAAGAATGTCCTCGGCTTCGTCCTGGTCGATCACGCGGCGGCGAATGAAATTGCGCAGCCTCGGGCGCTCGCGGGCGACGGTGTCGGCGATTTCGCGGTCCTGCGTGGCGAGCGGGCTCGGAGTGGGCGGCGTTTCCATACCCGTGTAGACGATTCAGAAAGAGAAATATTGTGGCGCGTAATCTCGCGATTTATGTGGCGTGAATATTTCGTTAAACAAGCCCGGAGGTGGGCCGCATTTCTATTGACATCGGTCACTATATTTCGGTAACAATGTCGGCGACGAACAAAACCAACAAATTCACACGCTATCGGTCATGCACATTCACGAGCCTGGCAGCGGTATTGCGTCAAAGACTCTCGAACGCCTCGCGGACCCTGAGCAACTGCCCATTGAAACACCGTTGCCATTGGCGGTGTTTCACCATGACGGCACGATGCTGCTGCCGCAAGGCGGGGTGCTGAACAGCGAGCAGCGCGACTTTCTGTTCGCGCACTTCCAGCCTTATCGCAACACGGCGGAGGAAGCGACGCTCGCGAGCGCGCAAGACGGCCTGGCCGAGCGCGGAAAAGCGCCGTTGTCGCTCGAGGACATGAACCTCGCCATTGGTGCGCTGTTAGGCATACGCAGCCAGGCGGGCACCGGGCGCGAGATGTTGCCGTGCCGGCTGATTGGTTTCCGGCAGGGCGGCGCGATGTTCGTGACGCCGCCTGCCGCGGCGAAGCCCGCATGGGAGCCGTTCCTCGGCGAACAGGTCGAGATCGTTGCGATCGCAACACAAGCCGCGTTCTGGCTCGTCTGCACCGTCGAGGCGGTTTGCACGCATCCGTTCCGCTATCTCGTGCTCTCGGAGCCCGGCACGATACGACGGCTGCGCGAACGCCGCGCCGTGCGCGTGCGCACGCAGCTCGCGGTGCGCTATGGCGTGGATTTGACCGGCGCGGAACTGGACCGGCTAGGCATTGGCTGCGATATCAGCGTGCTGGGCATGTCGCTGGCTGCCGGGCGCAAGATTGGCGAAGTCGGCGAGCGCATTTGCGTGGTGTTTCCGATCGAGGCGGGCAACGTGGGGGCGACGTTCCAGGCCGTCGCCGTGATCCGCAACTTGCGCGCCGACACGCCGCAGGAAGGGTTGACCTTGCACGGGCTCGAATTCGACGCGCTTTCTCCCGAGAGCCTGGTCGCCCTCAAGACCTTCGTGTTCGATCGGCAGGACGCCGTGTCTTACTGGGCTGGCATGCCGACCTGAAGGCATCAGCGGGTTGCGCTCAAGTGCGCTTGCTGCGTTTTGCAGCGGGCGCGGTTTTTTGCGCAGCAGCAGAGGCGGCAGCGTGGCCCGCAGCGGTGGCCGTGGTTTTCGCGGCGGCTTTTTTGGCCGGCGCGGCTGCTGGCTTGGCGGTAGGCTTCGCAGCGCCGAGCATGTAGCCCTGCGCTTTCGCTGTCATGTGTTCCGCGATCAGTTCGGTCTGAAACCGGTTGATCGTGTCGGGGTCCGTAAAGATGGTCTGCGTGTTGTTTTGCGCCTTGTAACCCGGGCCTCCCGGCGCGCCGTTGTTGACGAACGTGCCTTCTCCGGACGCCGACCAGTTCACCGATCCCTCGCCGCCCACTTTGCCATCGGCAACGAATCCCTTCGTATGACTGATCTGATGGGTCGCCGATTCGCCGATCACGAAGTACGTGTTGAATTTAGCCGGGTTCTGCGCGATATCGGATTCGAGCAGCTTCTTTTCATTTACGCCGTTCGCCTGTGTCTCGTCGAGGGTGATCATCATGGTGATGGTCGGGTCGAGCGCTTGCTGCATGAGGATTGAGTTGAGTTCATCGTCGTCGAATCCGAACATGTTCATGTAAAGCGACACGCTGGCGCGGGAAAGGATGTACTTCAGGATGCTGTGAACGTCGTCGCGCCCCACGTAGAAGAGATGGAAGTCCTTGCTGGCGGTGTTCGAGTAACTTTTCTCGCGCGTGTATTGCTGCAGATCGAGCAGGTCGAAGGTCTGCAGGGTTTGCGTGACATCCGATATGACGTTGCTCGCACTAACGTTTTCAGCCATTTCAGGTCTCCTCATGAAGGTCAATGCAATGACCGTATATTCGAACTCGATGGCATGGGTGTGAACGTGCAGTTCGGGTCTTTGTGCGCCGCGTCTTTGCAGCAGGCCAGCAGGGCGTTGACCGACGCGACGTTTGCTGTGTCCCATTGCGCCTGGCTCGAGGCGTTGTCGGTCGGCATCCAGTGGTCCAACGGATAGCTGTTGGCGAGCCGGTCGTTTCCGGGCGCTTTCTGCTTGCCCGTCGAGAGCCCGAGAAAGGCGGTGCAGCTCGCTTCGCTGCCGATGCGGTGGCACCCAATGCATGTGTTACCGGGTGTGCTCATCGTCATGAGGTGGTACGAGGAGAAAGCCTGCCCGATGCTCGAATACTTTCCCCACGGGTCGGTGGGCACCTTGTCCCACACCTGGCCGATATACGGGCTGAAGATGAAGGGCCCCGCGTCGTGGCATTTAACGCAGGTGGGGTTGGCCGCCGTGCTGGCGGCAACCGATGCCGGTGTCGCCCAGAATTCGACTGCGGAGGGCTGACCGGAAGGCGGCCGTCTCTCGTTGGGCGGCGGCACACGTGTCGCGACGATCCCGCTACTCGCTGGCATCTCGGCTTGCGATTTCGCTGGCGGCGGCTTCGACGCAAACCAGCAGGTCTTGCCGTTGCCCGCATGATGCAGCACGACCACCACGAGGTCATAGTGCGAATCCTTATCGTCGCGCAGCACGTCGCGGCGGCAATACGCAGAAATTTGCGTGTTGCCGCGCGACAGATTCAGGATCTTCGAAAACGGGATGCACTGACCTTCCGCTGCGGAGAGTGGGCTCAGCAATGAAGGCTTGTCGCATAGCGCGGGAGATTCATGTGGCCCGGGAGGTTTGCCATCGACCGTAATCGGAATGTCCGTGCCGTCGTTGCAGTTGAACGGCGGGATTGCGCCGATTTCCCTCGCGCATTGATCGGCGTATTCGAGCAACGTCTGCTCATGTGTCGCGGCAGCAAGCGGCACGGCGAACAGGAACCACAGCGCGAACAAGCGGATGCGCAACGACATGGTCATCCCCCGCTCTTCATCTGCATTTGCGCGACTTTGCGGATCGCTTCGCGGTACTTGACGTAGCCAGTGCACCGGCACAGGTTTCCCCCCACCCACGTGTCGATTTCCGCGTCGAGCTGGTCTGGGCCGATACGGTACGCCTTCAGATGTTCGAGCATGGCGGTCGCCGCCATCAGGAAACCGGGCGTGCAGTAGCCGCACTGAAACGCGAAAGATTCGAGGAAAGTCTGCTGTAGCGGCGAAAGCCTGTTGCCGTGCGCGAGGCTCTCGACGGTATAGATATGTTGATTCGCAACCGCGCTCACGGGCGTGATGCACGCCAGGGTTTTTTCCATCAGCGCGCCCTGGCTGCTGCGCATGCCCACGGTGCACGCGCGGCATGCGCCGATACCGCAGCACACCTTGGTCCCTGTGAGGTCGAGGCGCTCGTGAAGGAATTCGGCGAGGCTCATGTCGGTATCGGCGGCCGGCACGGTGACGGCGTGTCCGTTCACGTGAATCTTGACGTTGCCTTCGCTCACTTCAGGGCCTCGCGTATCGTGTCGGGCGTGACGGGGGTGTCCCTGAAACGATGGCCGGTTGCCATGGCCAGCGCGTTCAGCAGTGCCGGCGCGATGGGGCACATCACGGCCTCGCCGATACCGCGCGCGCTGTGATGCTCCTTGCCGGCGGGCGGCGGCAGTGTGATGAGTTCCTGGCGCGGGACATCGCTCATGCGCGTGATGAGGTAGCGGTCGAGATTCCATGTGCCGTTGCCGGGGCCGAGATTGCCGAGCGGACACGCTTCGCTAAGGACATTGCTCATCGCCATGGCTACGGCACCTTGCGACTGGCCTTGCACGATCTCGGGACAAATCAGGCGGCCGGCGCTGAGCGTCGTGACGACATGCTCCACCTTCACGCGCCCGCTTTCGGGGCTGACCGACACCGCGACAAGCGCCGCCGAAGGCGCATAGTTCGTGCGCCCGAAGCCGACCCCGTTCGGGGGCGCCAGCAACTCGCCGTGAGGCACGCTCTTGAGATTGTGCGTATCGGGGCCGACGGCAATGTAGTCGCAGTCCATCTCGGCCGGTCCCGACTCGAACGTATACTTGCTGCGCCAGAATCCGCCCGCGTAGGTAATATGCGCGGCGGCCACGGTAGGCAACTGCAGGCGGTTGATCTCGTCGAGCAGCGCCGGCCAGCCGATCGCCTCGTGACTGGCGGCGGTGAGCTTGCCATTCACCCACTTGAGGTATTGAGGTTCGACGCGCGGGTTACGCCATAGCTTGCGCGCGGCAGGCAGCACGCTTTGCAGCAGCAACACCATGGCGGCGCGGTCCACGGCCTGAAAGTGCTGGAATGCACCGAGGCATGCGCTTGAAGAGCCAAACGGGCTCGAGATTGGGTAGCTTCGGCTGTCGCTCCATTTGCCCAGCGTGTTGTATTTGAAGTCCGGTATCTGAAATGCGTCGACCTCGCCCATGGCGATGTCCTGTGCGTTCTGCCCGAGGGAGGCGGCGGGCGCGAGCGCCAGCGTCGTCGCCGCGCCATTGCCCATCTCCGTGTAATGCGTCAGCACGCGCAGGCCGGCATTCGGTTGAATCTGCACCATCGCGAATACGGGGTCTTTCGCGGTGCCGTAGGCCTGGTTCGACATGGCGAGCCCGACGCCATATCGCAACCCGTGCGCACGCCGTTGCGCGCGCACGCTTTCCCGGCTGCGCCATAACGCGTGCGCTTCAAGGCCGTTTAGCAGGTCTTCGAGCTGAAGGTCGAACAGAATGGGCGCGCCAGTGAGCGTTTTGCCATGGCCCTTGCCAAGCAGGTTGTTGCGCCGGATCTCGAACGGACTCTTGTGCAGTGCCTGCGCGGCTTCGTCCATGAGCGTTTCGATGGCGAGGTAAGCCTGGGGACCGCCGAAGCCGCGCTGCGAGCCGCCGAACAGATCGGGCGTATAGCTCACGGCGCTTTGCGCACTGGCGCGCGGAATGTTGTAGCAACTCATCGCGCTCATGGCGGCGAGGTCGCCAACGGCGCCCGTGAGGTTTTCCTTGCCGCCGCCATTGAAGGTGAACGAGCTGTCGAGTGCCTGCAGCTTGCCACCAGGGTCGAGCCAGATGGTCTCCGTGAATGCGGTCGCCGAGCGCTTCAACCCTACCTGGAACTGCTCGTAGCGAGACTGCTGCCAACGCAGCGCTCCCTTGGCGAAGGGCGCGGCGAGGGCGAGATAAACGGGGAAATTCGAACTGTCGCGGCCGCCGAATCCGCCGCCCGGATAGCAGCTGATTACGTGCACCTGCTTGACGTTGATATTGCTCTTGTAAAACACGTCGCCTACTGCGCCGCCGTCGCCGCGCGGCGATTGCGTGCCGAGAACCAGATGCATACAACCGGAGTCCGCCTGGAACCAGGCCAGTCCCGACTCCGGCTCCATGAACATCGGATCGATGGCGGGCGTCGTAAATGAGCCGGTGAACGGGCGCCAGGTTTTGCTGCCGACTTTGCTTGCGGCCAGATTCAGAATCTCCTTTCTCTTTGCCTTGCACGTTTCGATGAATGCGGGTGACGGACGCCCCTTGTTGTCCACGGCCATCAGGAGGTTCGAAAACGACGTGTCGTCGTCGCGTACATAGATCTTGTTCGCGGAGGCATACCAGTCGGTTGCCGCGGCGTGCTTCGAGACCGTTGCGCCGTAGCGGATCACCGATTCGTTGAAATCGAGCAGCTTCCTTGCGTGGCGATATGTGTCGAAGTTTTCGAAAATCAACAAGGCGACGGGCTGGCCATAGCAATTGGCCGGCTGGCCCTTTTGCGCAAAGAGGAAGATATCCTCGTGTTGCAGCGGATCAGATTCGGCAGCGAGATAGATTCGATTGTCATTCAGCGTCTGGTTGGAGACCACGGCAATCGGGCGAAGTTCGCGCGGCAATACGCTCAGGTCGAAGTCTTCGACATTCTTGTCGACGCAATTGCATCTCAGGGCATATAGCCAGTTTTCTTCTTTCGGCCAGCCGTCGAAGTCGCGCGCCTTGAAATCGCGCGCGTAGATCCTGGCGCCCGTGACCTTGGGTACGCCCTCGATTCGCCAGCGCGCCTTGCCCGGCTCCGGCGCCCAGTCGGGCGCGCCATTCGGTGCTTGCTGCGTGGGGTGGGCGCTTGTCGCGGCATTCGCGGTATTCGCGCTGGGGGTGGCGGCCGGGCGTTGCGCAGAACAGCCGGCCATGAATGCGGCGACGGGGCTGACCGAGATCGTGAATGCGCCACTCCCCATGGCTTTGAGGAATGTCCGGCGGGTGAACGGAACATCGCAAGCCATGTTGCGCCTCCACGTACGGCAATCAGAACCTTACGCGTGTGCTCACTGGTTTCGAGCGGCTGCCCATAGTCTATGAACTGCCCCAGGCAAATTCAAGGAAGCGGCTGTACGCTTGCCTGCGAGACTTGCAACGTTTGCTGCGCTATTTCATGTCGCGCGCTACGCGAAAACCATTGGCTTCGTAGCGAACGCTGCTGTCGTATTTGAAGCGCGTGGCGGCGAGCATATAGCCCGCGCCGTCGCGCCATGATCCGCCGCGGATCACGCGCGTCTGGCAGTTGGGCTCGTCCCATGAGTGGCCGTCGTTCGGGGCGTTCTTGTACGAGTTGTGCCAGCAGTCGCTGACCCATTCCCAAACGCCTCCGGCCATGTCATAGAAGCCAAACGCATTGGCCGCAAAAGAGCCGACGTCGTTGGGCGCCTCGACGTGCCACGGGGGCCCGCAATCCTTGCAGTTCGCCGTGCCCTTGCGCATGTCGTTGCCCCACCAGTAGCGCGTTTCGGTGCCGGCGCGCGCCGCATATTCCCATTCCGCCTCCGTCGGCAGGCGGTAGGGTTTGCCGCTGATCTTCGAAAGCCATTTGACGTATTGCTGCGCGTCGTCCCAGCTCAGATCGCGTACGGGTGCATTCGGCGACGCATTGTTCTCGGTCGACAGGTGCGGGCACGCGCTGGCGGCGACGCATGCGTTCCACTGCGCGACCGTGACCGCATATTTCGCGAGCGCAAAGCTATGACCGATCGTGACACGGTGCGCGGGCCGCTCCGATACGTCGTCGTTGTCGATGCCCATGGTGAAGTTACCAGGCGTCACCGCGATCAGCACCGGACAAGATGGGCAGTCCTGAATGTCGTGAGGACCCGGTTTCGAAATGGCGGGATTGCCCTTCGCAGCCACTGCGGCGGCGGCCGTCGCTGCCGCGGTGGCCGCTGCGGGAGGTGCGGAGGCGGGCGCGGCCTTCGTCTGCGCGGCTGGCGGGGCGGGCGGAGGGGGCGGTGCCTTTGCCTGGGATGCGGGTGGCGGTGCGGGCGTCGGTGCGGGCGCAGGCACGGGCGCGGCGGCAGCGGGGTTGCTGGCCGGGTGCATGGCGGACGTTGCGCTCGCAGCGGACGCCGCAGCCGGTTTCGACGCCTCCGCGCGCAAACGCGCGAGGCGCGCCTGTGCGAGCGGCGCGAAGCGCCCGTTCGGATAGGCCTTGAGGTATGCCTCGTAGTCGCTTGGGTATTGACTGTCCTTGATCGAATTCCAGAACGTGATTTCGTATTCCTGGGAGGTGTCTTTCGGCATCAGGCCCACGCGCACGATCGCGACGCCATAGCGCTGCCGCGCGGCGCTGGCCGCTGTGGTCCGCACGTGCGCGCCAGGGGTGGTTGCATACCCACCGGCGTCTTGCGGCTCGACCTGCGGCTGCGCGCGAGCCTGAGCCGAACGGTCATGCGCAGCCGGCGCGGCTGAACGCAGCGTCGAGGTCAGGCCGAGCGAGATCAACAGGCACACAGGCAACACTAGCTGCCTCATGTTCGTTCTCCCTATCAGATGCCAGCTGAAGTGCCAGCCCAGGCATCATCGTCTTTCACTGCCGACAGTGCGCTACCCCGCTGCGGTCGCCGGCCGCCGCCGGCCCCGGCACTGCCTGCGCACAACTACAAAATAGCACGCACGCCGGGCGATGCTGTAACTCGGTGGCAAGCGCGTGCGCCACGCCGATTTATCTCCATCCGCATGAATCCGACCTAAGCTGTAGAACACGCACCGAACTCCAAAGCCGTGCGCCGTCTGCCGAACGAGGAGCACGAAGATGCAACGACGAGCAACCCTGCTGGCCCTGGCAGCGGCCGTTCTGATGCCGCGCCTCGCGTTTGCCGAGCGCACCCCTTCGCCGCCCGGCGCGGAGGTCTACATCATCTGGCCGCCGGATGGCGCGACGATCCCTACCGGCAAGTTCTGGATTCGCATGGGGCTGCGCAACATGGGCGTCTGCCCCAAGGGGATCGACAAGCCGAATACCGGCCATCATCACGTGCTCATCGACACGGACCTTCCGCCGCTCGATCAGCCGATCCCGTCGGATCGCAATCATCTTCATTTCGGCGCGGGCGAAACCGAAGCCCGGATCGAGTTGCCGCCGGGCAAGCACACGCTGCAGTTGCTGATGGGCGACTACAGGCACGTGCCGCACGATCCGCCGGTCTACTCGAAGAAGATCACGATCACGGTGAAATAGCCAAGGACATCCGTCTTTAGCCGCAGCGCAAAAGAAGCGGGAGTGCATGCCATGAACAGGTTCCTCGTTTTTGCTGCCAGCCTCGTGCTGCTCGCGGGCGGTGCGGCGCATGCAGGCACGACGCCGGCCGACCCGAACGCGCACGTCTATATCGGCTGGCCCAACGACGGCCAGGTCATGCCGGCCGGCAAGCCGTTTCGCGTGTGGTTCGGGCTGCGCAACATGGGCGTGGCGCCTGCCGAAGTCGAGTTTCCCAATACGGGCCACCATCATTTGCTCGTCGATACGGACTTGCCGCCAATGGACCAGCCCATTCCCTCCGATCGCAATCATCTGCACTTCGGCGCCGGCCAGACCGAAACGACGCTGCAGTTGCCGCCGGGCAAACATACGCTGCAGCTACTGATGGGCGACGCGCACCATGTGCCGCACAACCCGCCGGTGTATTCGAAGAAGATCACCATTTACGTTAAGTGATCCATACGATTCCTGCGGCACGTCATGATGCTGCACTCAATGTTTGCGACGCTTTAACGGCACGCTGCCCACCTGTGTTAGCAGTTCGCCAACACAACTCGAATCACGAGTTGGCGCAAACCCATCACACCCCACGATCAGCGAACGCGCCTCGCTGCGCGTGAGACTCCGGATATTCCAGAACCCTCCTTATGCAGCGGGCGATGCGCCGCGTTGCGCTCGCACGCTCGCGCACCTGGCATGTCTCATGCCTTGTTGGATCCGAGCCCGCAACCTTGCAGCTCAAAACTCAACACCGTTGCATTCCTTTTCTGGAGAACTGCCATGAGCAAGCTGATGATTGCCGACCTGAGCGTCGCACAAGAACTCGACAGCCGTGAAATGAGCGCCGTGCACGGCGGCGGCCTGAGCTTCGGCCCGCTGCCCATCCTCTATCCGAGCATGCCGACCGTGAAGGTCAGCAGCACCAACTTCACCGCCGAGCAAGTGATCGGCCAGACCAACAGCATCGCGAGCAACACGGGCAACGACGTGGCGTTCGCGACGGGCATCGCCTCGTCGACCAACCCGATGCAAACGGCGCACAACACGATCAACTTCTGATCGTGCCGCCAGCCGTGGAGGCTTACCCGCCTCCACGGCGCCGCCCACCACCGCATCCGCTGCCCACCGCTCTTTCGCCACACTCCTCGGAGTCGATCGTGAACACACTGCTCTCGCCGTCCGCCGCAAACGTACAAGGCGGCGCGTCGCGCTGGCTGACCCGTTTGGTCGGAACGGTAGGGTTGTGTGCCGTGGCGCTGTGCGGCTGCACGGATCTGAGCACGCCGGCGTACCGGCGCCCCGGCATGCCTGAGAAGGACGCGTGGGCGCACACGAACCGCACGTTTTCCGCGGCCGATACGGTCAATCCGCAGTGGTGGAAAGAGTTCGACGATCCCTACCTGAATACACTCATTGAAAAGGCGATTGCGGGCAATGTCGATATCCGGGTGCTGGCGGCGCGCATTGGCGTGGCCGGCGCGCAGATCGGGGAAGTGCAGGCCGGTGCGCTGCCCACCGTCGACGCGGGCGCGGGTATCGATTATGAGAAGAGCACGGGGATAGCGCTCTCGAAGACCTACAACGTCGCCACGCAGGTGAACTGGGATATCGATATCTGGGGCAAAGTCGAGAAAAGCGTGCAGGCCCAAAAAGCCGAGTATCACGCTACCGAAGCGGATTGGCGTGCAGGCTATTTGACGCTCGTTGCGAATGTGGCGAGCACTTATTTCCAGATCCTCCAGTTTGACGATCAGATCCGCGACGAGGAAGACACGCTCAGAAGGAACAAGCTGATTCTCACCATCTACCAGCAGATGTACGCAAACGGCGTCGCGCCGAAAACCGAAGTGCTGCGCCAGGGCGCCGAAGTCAATGGCGTGGCGAACGAACTGCTGGAGCTGCACCGCGAGCGCGATACCGCCGAAAACGCGCTGTGCACGCTGGTCGGCGTGCCCGCCGGCGAGTTCAGGATGCCGGCGGGCCAGTTGCGCGAGCGCGTGAAGCTGCCGGACGTGCCCATGGGCTTGCCCGCGCAGTTGCTGGGCCGCCGCCCCGACGTGGTGGCCGCGCAGTACCGCATTCTCGAATCGTATGATCAAGTCGGTTCCGCGCGGCTCGCGCAATTGCCGACCCTCAGTCTCACGGGCCGCGCCGGTACGGCCGCGTTCTCGCTTTCCGATCTCTTCAAGGTGTTCACGTTGAGCTTCATGCCAAGCATCGATTTCCCGATGTTCGACCCGAGCGTGCACGCCCACATCAAGACGACCGAGGCCGAGAGCAAGGTTGCCGAGGAGCAGTATCGCCAGGTCGTGTTCACGGCGTTCGAAGAAGTCGAGAACGCGCTCGTGAATCTCGACGCGCATAAAAAGCAACGCATCGAGTTACTGCAGCAAAACGAGCGTCTGCGCACCGTCGCGGCGCAGGTCGAGGCGCAGTTGAAAGAGGGGCTCGTATCGCAGCTCGAAGTATTGGAGTCCGAACGTTCGCTCGCAAACGCCGAACAGTCGCTTTTGGCCAACCATGAGCTGATCCTGAGCGACACTGTCACCCTCTATAAGGCAATCGGCGGCGGCTGGCCCGACGTCGATGTGGCCAACGTGGCCTCGAATTCCGCTGTGTCCGCAGCGCCGGTCAAGTGAGCGCGTTCGTTGCGGCGGTGCACGCCAGTTGTTTGACTCCAGCCAACAGTCGCCTACACTTTTCTAACACCCCGATCGCCCTGTGCAAGGCGCGCGGCTTCTCACCGAGAGTCGGTGCGCACGCGGCGCTTGCGCCACGCGCGGCCTGGCTGACAATTGCTGATCGCTGGCGGAATCATGGTGCCTGACGCCGCTTCCATGGCCGAGAGCCAGACGTCGCTCGACCGGACGTTCGATATCGTGCTGCGGCCGATATCGCATACGGAGCTGGGCGAGATCCGCATCGACAAGGACCTGTTCGCCGTTGGCCGGACCCAGCCGCCTTTTGCCGCGGCGCGGCCGGACGTCGTGGTGGATGTCTCGCGCCGTCACGCGCGCATCTTCCGCGAGGGCGCGTCGGCCTATGTGGCCGACCTCGGCAGCAAGAACGGCACGGCGGTCAACGGTATCGAAGTCACCCAGAAGCCCCATGTGCTCAACGACGGCGACGAACTCAGCTTTGCGGGTGCGCTCGCGTTTCGTGTGAGTTTCGCGCCGCGCACGGCGCACGCGGCCGTGCGGGCCACCGTGGTGACGCTCACGCCGGAGCGCGCCGATCTCGGCTTGCAGCAGATCGTCGTCACGAGTTTTCCGTTCCTGATCAGCAAGGCCGACGAGACGTTCTCGCAGTATCACGACGCGTTTCCGCATCAGGTGAACTATTTGTCGCGACGTCATGCGCACATCTATGCCGAAGACGACGCGATGTATGTCGAAGACCTCGGGAGCACCAACGGCACGTTCCTCGACGGACAGCGGCTCGACGATCACGCAGTCCGGCTCGAAGACGGCCAGCGCATCGCATTCGGCGGCGAGCACTTCGTCTACCGCGTTGGCCTCGAAAACACGAGTGTGAGCGATGCCACCGTGACGGCGACGCGCGAGCGCCGCGCCAACGTGCTCGCGGAAGACGCCGACCGCACGACCTTTATTGGCAGCGCGCACTCGTTTCTCGACATTTTCTGCACGCCTCCGGCGCCCGCACAGGACGACGAGATCAATCCCGATGCGCCTCCACCCGCACCAGAACCGGGCCACGACGCGAGACGCCGGCGCGGCCGCATCGAGGTCTTCCTTAGCGAGTTGAGCGAAGCGCTGGGCGGCAGCGGAAAAATCAACATGGGCGCGTTCGCGCGGTGGGGCGGCGGCGGGATCGCCGTGATCGTCGCGCTCGTTGCCTTCACGTATTTTCAGGGCGCGCCACAACGCGACATGCAGGCCCTGCTCACGAGCGGCCAGTTCGAAAGCGCGGCGCGCATGGCCGATCAATACCTCACGCGTCACCCGAACGACACCACGTGGCGCACGATGGGGACAGAAGCGCTCATCAAGGCGAACGTGCCCGACTGGGTTGCCGCGATCAACGCGCGTGCGTTCGATCGCGCGCGCGCCATCGTGCAAGACATGCGCACGCTGGCGCGCCACAATCCGGACGCCGCGCCGCTCGTGGAAAACATCGGCTGGATCGGCGCGCTTCAGTCGTTCGTGCAAGGGCGGGGCGGCCCGCTTGCGCCGATTCGCATCTACCGCGACGAAGCGCCGATCCACGCGCTAACGAGCCGCTGGAGCGACGATCCCGGCGAGCATCAGCGTGCGTTCGACCGTATCTCCGCGTATGTGCCGGCGTTCGCCGCAGTGTATGCGGACTCGCTTAGCCACTTGCGCAAGCTGCAGAGCGACGACTCGGTTTATGTGGCTGCGCTCGACCGTATCCATGAGGCCGTCGACAGCGCACTCGCGAGCGACCGTTTCGACGCGCTCACAGCGATGCTGAGCGATTATGCGCAGCGCTATCCGCGCCTCGCCGGGCTCGACGCCGTGCGCGACGACGTCGACCAGTATCAGCAGATCGATAGCGAGGCGCATGCGGGCCACGTGCAAGCCGTGCACGACCGCCTGGCTGCCGCCCACTTCTCCACGCCGCCGTTCGCCGCCCATGCGGGCACGCTCGAAAAGCTTGCGCAAGCGGGAGGGCACGATGAATCCGTCCCCGCTCATTGAGCGCGTGCGCAAAGCGTTCGGCAGGTTTGGCGCGCATGCGGCGCCTGAACCGCCGCGACCGCTTGGCGAGGCGTTGGGGGACCACAGCGAGGAGGGCGTTGCGATCCTCACCGCGCGCCCATGGCGTCTTATCGAAGCCACGATCATCACGATGGTTGCGCTCGCGGTGTGTGCGCTCCTATGGTCGTTCGTCGGGCGCGCCGATGTCATTGTCAGCGCGCAGGGGGCGCTTGCTCCGGAGTCCGAAGTGCGCCGCATCTACGCGCCGGTGGATGGCGAGCTCGTGGACATCTATATCGCCGAAGGTCAGCCCGTGGAGAAGGACGACGTGATTGGACGCATCAACGCGCGCGGAGCGATCCAGGCGGCGACCAACGCGCTCGACGCGCGCCTGAAGCTCGACGACGCCGAACGCGACTGGAAGGAGTTTCCCGAGAAGAAGGCGCTGATGGAGCGCAAGGCCGAGGCGCTCAAGGCGCAGATGGACGTTGAAGAGCATATGCATCAAACGCGCGTCGCGGAAGGCACGAGCAAGATTCAGCAGGCAGAGAACGCCCAGCTCGACGAAGCGCGCGGCAATATAGATAATGCGCGCCACGTGCGCGACCTCGCGAAGGAAGATCAGGACAAATACGAGCGCCTGATCGCGCTGCCTGGCGGCGGCGGCGTGTCGCAAAGCCAGGTCGACGAAAAGCGCAGCGCGTTCATCCAGGCCGACAATAATTACCGCATCGCGCAGGCGCGGCTCACCGAACTGCAGGCGCAAACGAGCCACGAGTTCGCGCAGGCGAAGGCGCAACTCGAAGGCAGCGCCGAACAGCTCACGTCGCTGCGGATCGAATACGACGCGACCGAGCGCGAAATCGCCAATACCGAGGACAAGCTGCGTCTGCAGGTGCAGACCGCACGCCTGGCGGCCGACGCCGCGGCACGCATCCGCTTCGAGAACATCGACAAGGACAACTTCCTGCTCGTGCTCGCGCCGGTTTCGGGCGTGATTACGGACGTGACGACGACGCAGCCCGGCGACAAGATCCAGGCGAACACGCCGCTCGGAGGCATTGCGCCTGCCAATGCGCGCCCCGTCGTGAAGGTGGCGATCGCGGAGCAGGACCGCGCGTTCCTGCATGAGGGCTTGCCTGTCAAGCTCAAATTCAACGCGTTTCCATATCAGCGCTATGGCGTGGTGGACGGCACGCTCGAATATATTTCGCCGACCACGAAGCCGCAGGCGCAGACGAAGGAGCCGGTGTACGAAGGGCGCGTGCGTCTTGCGCGCGACCATTTTTCGATTGGCGGCGCGACGTATCCGCTGCGCTACGGCATGACGGCGACCGCCGAAATCGTGGTGCGCGAGCGGCGCCTGATCGATTTCGCGCTGGACCCGTTCCGGCAAATCGCGGGTTGAAGGCGCAAGCCCGCCCAGAATTCGGGTATCAGAACTCAGGGGAACGCAATGACGACAATCGTACGGATCGACGATGAAGCGATCGGCACGGAAGATTTCATCCGCGTGCTGAAACTCACGGGGCAGTTCGAAAGCCTGGTCGAACAGCAGGTGCGCGACCGGCTCACGGTCATCGCCGCGAAGAAAATGGGCGTACAGGTGGAGCCCGACGAAATCCAGCAGCGCGCCGACCAGTTTCGCCGCGTGCGGGGTTTGCACCGCGCGGCGGACATGAACCGCTACCTCGATGTGTTCGGGATCAGCCTCGACGAATTCGAGGGCTTCATTACGGACACGCTCTATCAGGAGAAGACATTTAACCTGATCTGCAACGACGAGGCAGTCGAAAGCTATTTCAAGCTCAACTCGCCGAAATTCGACAGCATTGAAGTGAGCCACATCGTCGTGGATTCGGAAGGCAAGGCGCGCGAGGTCATGTCGATTCTGGAGGACGAACCGCAGGCGTTCGGCGAAATGGCGCGCGAACATTCGATCGCGGACACGAGCGAGCGCGGCGGCGTGATCGGCAAGGTGTTGCGGGGGTCCCTGAAAACGGACATCGAGGCGAAGGTGTTCAATGCGCAGGTGGGCGACCTGCTCGGCCCGTTTCCCGCGCCGGATGGCTCGTTCTTCGAGATTTTCTGCGTGACCGCAAAGCATCCGGCGTCGCTCGAAGCGGATGTGGCTTCCGAGGTGCGGCGGCTTTTGCGCGAGGAGTGGCTTGCGGAGCGCGCGCAAGAACACATCATCGACGCGCACTGAGCACGCAGAGCCACGCTGATGGACACTCAGGCGCCCGCACCGGCCAGCGCACCTTCCCTGGCGGACTTTCTCGCATCGGTCGAACCGCTTTCGCTCTTTTCGCGCGAAGAACTCGACCGGCTTGCCGCGCAGGTCGAAACGCGCAGCTACGCATTCGGCGACACGCTCTGCAAGCGTGGCGAGCCCGCAGCCGGGCTTTATGTGATCCGCTCGGGCTCCGTGCGCCTGATTGCCGAAGAGCGCGGCAAGGAAATGAGCCTCGGTGTGCGCAAGGAACGCGAAGTGTTCGGCGAGATCGCCATGCTGCGCGATTACTGGCACGAAGTGTCGGTGCGCGCCTCGGCGAAAACCGAGGTGCTGTGCATCCCGCGCGCCGCGCTCGAACCACTGCTCGCCGCGAATCCGGCCGCGCAGTCGTTCGTGACGAGCTATGTCGCGATCAGCTCGGCAGGCGGCTTCGTCACGCGGCTTTTCGATCTGCGCGGCAAGCTGACGCGCGCCGAACTCGAAGAATATGTGTCGAGCGTGGGCGTCAAGCGTGTGAGCGCGGGCAAGGAGATCATTCATCAAGGCGCGAGCGGCGACATGCGCCTGTATGTCGTGCGGCAGGGGGAGGTCAACATTGCGCGCGAGGAAGACGGCACCGACTATCAAATTGCGAAGCTCGGCGCAGGGGAGATTTTCGGCGAACGCGCGTGCCTGCTTCGCCAGGATCAGCCCGCGAGCGTCACGGCGCTCACCGATGTCCGGCTGCTGGTGATACCCGAAAAGACCGTGCACTTCATGCTGGAGCGCAATCCCAAGTTGCGCGAGGTGCTGGAAGAGCGCGTGCGCTTCAACGAGCGCGAATTGCAGCGGCAGAAGAAGCTCGCGGAGCGCCGCAGCCGCCCGGTTGCCGTGGACAGCGGCGCGGACGCGAAATTCAGCGAGCGCGTGGTCAAGCGTTTCGTGCTGGTCGAGCAAGCCGAGGAGATGGACTGCGGCGCGGCGTGCCTCGCGATGATCTGCCGCCACTACGGCATTCCCATGACGCTCGGCAAGCTGCGCGACCTCGCGAACGTGACGACACAGGGCGCGACGCTAGAGAGTCTCGCACGCACGGGCGAGGCGCTCGGCTTCACCACGCGCGGCGTGCAGTGCACCTATGAAGCGCTGCAAGGCTTCGAGCTGCCCTTTATCGCGCACTGGGAGGGCTACCACTATATCGTCGTGTACGGCGTGTCGAAGCAGTGGGTGCGGGTGGCCGACCCGGCGCTCGGCTTTCGCAAGCTGAGCGTCGAAGCATTCGAGCGCGGCTGGAATGGCACGTGCCTGCTGTTCACCGCGAGCGACACCACCGGCGCGCAGGCGGCGACGCGCTCGCCGTGGGTGCGCTTCATCGGTTACTTGCTGCCGTACCGGAAAATACTCGCCCACCTGTTTCTCGCGACCTTCGTGATCCAGCTGCTGGGCGTGGTGCCGCCGCTCATCATCCAGAACATTCTCGATAGCGTGATCGTCCATCAGAACGTGAGCCTGCTGCATCTCCTGATCGTGGGACTCATTATCTCGCACGTGTTTACGCAGCTCATGACGACGATACGCGCGCATCTGTCGAACTTCATGGTGCGCAGTCTCGACTTCGCGATGATGTCGCAATTCTTCAAGCACACGATGTCGCTGCCGTTCTCGTTCTTCGCGCGCCGCAAAACGGGCGATATCTTCGCGCGCTTCCAGGAAAACCAGACGATACGCGCGTTCCTCACTGAATCGACGGTGACCACGGCGCTCAATCTCCTGATGATCTTCATCTACTTCACGATCATGTTTCTCTACAACGTGAAGCTGACGCTGCTGCTCATCGCGTTCGTCGTTCCCATCATGGCGCTCACCGCCATTGCCACGCCGCGCATCAAACGCTATGCGCGCGAGGTCTTTTCGGTGTCCACGGACGCGCGCTCCATGCTGATGGAGACGCTCGGCGGTGTCGAAACCGTGAAGGGCATGGGCATAGAACGAGCGGTGCGTCTGAAGTGGGAGCGCAAGTATGCGAAGTCGCTCGAAGTGCAGTATCGCGCGCAGGCATTCAACATTCTGGTGGGGCTCGGCAGCCAGTTGCTCAACGCCGCCACCACGATCGTGATTCTGTGGGCGGGCGCCACGCTCGTGCTCGATCAGGAGTTGAGCATCGGGCAGCTCATTGCGTTCAACGCGTTCATGGGCAGCGTGCTCGCGCCGCTCATGGGACTGGTCGGGCTATGGAGCCTCATGAACGACGCGGCGGTCGCGATGGAGCGGCTGGGCGACGTGCTCGACATCGAGCCCGAGCAGAAGCCCGCCGACCTCGGCTCGCGCGTGCTGCTGCCGGACCTGCAGGGCGATATTGAGTTCGACGGCGTGTACTTCCGCTATGGCGGCAACGAAACGCCTTATGTGCTGGAAAACATCAGCTTCTCGGTGGCACGCGGCCAGATGGTGGCGATCGTGGGGCGCAGCGGCTCCGGCAAGACGACCCTCGCGAAGCTGCTGGTGGGCTTCTACGCGCCGACCGAAGGCAAGATCAACGTGGACGGCTACGACATGAGTGCGATCGACCACGCGTATTTCCGGGCCCAGGTGGGCTATGTGATGCAGACGAACCTTGTGTTTTCCGGCACGATTGCCGAGAACATCGCCTGCGGCGACGCAACGCCGGACTGGCGGCGCATGGAGGAAGTGGCGCGCATGGCCGACGCGCATGCGTTCATCAGCAAGATGCCGCTTGGCTACGAGCAGGTGGTGGGCGAGCGCGGCATGGGCCTTTCGGGCGGCCAGATCCAGCGCCTTTGCATTGCGCGCGCGCTTTATCACGACCCGCGGCTGCTCGTGTTCGACGAAGCGACCTCGTCGCTCGACACGCAGTCGGAAAGCAACATCCTCTCGAACATGCACGACATTCTGGAGGGCCGCACGGCGCTCATCATCGCGCACCGGCTGAGCACCATCATGCGGGCGGACAAGATTCTCGTGCTCTACGAAGGCGCTATCGTGGAGCAGGGGCGGCACGAAGAACTCGTCGAGCGCAAGGGCATGTATTACCAGCTTGTTCAAAAGCAGCTGGGGGCATCATGAAACTCTTCGACCCGCATGGATTCGGCAGCTCCGTGGTGTCTTATGCGGGGTTGCTCGAGAAGATCGAGATCCTGCGCTCCACGCTGCGCTGGGCGCCGCGGCTCGAGCGCACCGATATCGAAAAGCTCTTGAACCAATCGAACGCACTGCGCGACGAAGTCATGCAACTCTCGCGCAAGGAGCGCTTTGTCGAGGCGGCGGCCGAAGCGCCCGAGGCGCTCGATGCGCTCGCGAAGCCAGATGCCCTCGCGCCTTCCGCGCACCGGCGGCGCGAGGCGCTCATCGAGCGCAGCTTCATATTCGAAGGCATCTTCGGCGACAACCCGAAGCTGCTGGCCGCGCTGGAGATCGCGGAAAAGGCGGCGCCGACCGACCTGCCCGTGCTGATCGACGGCGAGAGCGGCACGGGCAAGGAGCTGATGGCGAAGGTGATCCACGCGAACGGTGCGCGTGCCGACCGGCCGTACATCTCGGTCAACTGCGGTGCGATACCCGAGAACCTGCTCGAATCGGAATTGTTTGGGCATCGCCGAGGGGCGTTCACGGGCGCGTCGAGCGATCGCAAAGGGAAATTCGAAAGCGCGCATTCGGGGACGATCTTTCTGGACGAGATTGGCGAGTTGCCGCTGCAGGGACAGGTGAAATTGCTGCGCGTGCTCGAATCGCACGAAATCCAGCGGGTGGGCTCCGATGAGCCCATTGGCGTGGACACGCGCATTGTTGCGGCGACCAATCGCAACCTGCGTGAACTTGCGGCGCAAGGGCTGTTTCGCGAGGATCTCTTTTACCGGTTGAGCGTGATTCATGTCACGCTGCCTGCGCTGCGCGAGCGCAACGACGAAATTCCGCTGCTCATTGCGTATTTCGGTGATGAGGCTGCTGCGCAGCTTAAGCGCCGGCCTCTGAAGCTCACGCCCAAGTTGCGCGATTTTCTGCTGACTTACGCTTATCCGGGGAATATTCGCGAGTTGCGCAATCTCGTGTACCGGTTGTCGTGCCTTGCTGGCGATACTGCCGATATCGAGCATTTGCCCGACGATATTCGGCCTAAGCCTGCGGCGCTCTCGCTTCGTGCAGTCGAGGCCGAGGCGGCTGGCGCGCCTTTATCGCTTAGCGATGCGAAACGTGCCGCGAGTGACGAGGCTGAGCGCGCGTTTCTCGAGCGCGGGTTGCTGGAGACCGGGGGCACGGTGGCCGAGCTTGCCCGGCGCTGCGATATGAACCGGTCGCATTTGCAGATGCTGCTCAAGAAGCATGGCATTCATTCGAAGGACTTTCGGCATGCCGAGAAGATGAATCATGGGAAGGAGTCGTGAGCCGGTTTGGTTGTCGTGGTTTTCGCTGTTTTGGCTTTTCCTTGTTTTCGCGGCGGTACTTCATGCGTTGCCCCTGTGCGGGGCGGCACCTACTTTTCTTTGCAGCGGCAAAGAAAAGTAGGCAAAAGAAAGCCGCTCAAACCGCCAGCGCCTGCCACCGTTCACCCCGCACCACCCCACTTGAATGGCTCCGGAGCGTCTGTCACCTCGCACCACCAAACTGAGTGACAAGGCGCTCATCCTTCCGGGGGCGCTACGCGCCCCGAAGGGCATTACAAAAAAACGTTTGGGTGCGTGAGTTCTCACGAATGCGCTTGCTACCCTTCGGTTTTCCGGTGTCCCTCGCAGACCCGGCCGCTGCGCGCGTAGCGAGCAGCGGGAACGGATGAGCCCTTTGTCACTAACGAGAATGGTGCGAGGTCACAGACGCTCCGGAGCCATTCAAGTGGGGTGGTGCGAGGTGAACGGTGGCAGGCATTAGCGGTGTGAGCGGCTTTCTTTTGCCTACTTTTCTTTGCCGCTGCAAAGAAAAGTAGGTGCCGCCCCGCACAGGGGCAACGCATGAAGCACCACCGCGAAAACAAGTAAAGCCCAAAGCAGCGCGGAACCGCGCCAACGACAACAACCCACCCCCACACTCACCGCCCCACAGCAGGATTCACAAGCGTCCGATCCGACGCCCCAGGATCATCCACCCTCACAACCACGGCAGTGATATTATCGCGCCCCCCGGCCTGCAGGGCCATCTCCACGAGCATGTCAGTAGCCAGCTGGCAATCGCCGGCCTCAAGCGCCCGCACGATCTCGGGCGCCTGAACCTCATTGCTCAACCCATCGCTGCAAAGCAAAAACAGGTCTCCGTCACGCACGACAATGCGGCCTTCATCCAGATCGAGCCAGTCTGCCGCCCCGACGGCCCGCGTGATCAGATGCTGCGACGGATGGTGGCGCGCCGCTTCGGCGCTCAAATGCCCCTGCGCCTGAAGTTCCGCCACGTAACTATGATCCGTCGTGAGCGGTTCGAGCTGCGCATCGCGGTACAGATAGATGCGGCTGTCGCCCGCCCATAGCCAGCCAAATTCGCGCCCCCTCGCCATCAGCACGGCAACGGTGCTGCCGATCATGCGAACCGCGCGCCGCACCGCTTCTTCGCGCAACTGGTGATTCACCGTCTGCAACGTGCCGCGCGCGGCGGCCATGAAGCTCGTGAGTGTGTTGGGGGCGGCCAGGCCACCAAGCGAGCGCACGATCATGCCGCTGGCAAAGTCTCCCGCCGTATGCCCGCCCATGCCGTCGGCCACTGCCCAAAGGCCCTTCTGGGGCAGATCGAGACATGCATCTTCGTTGAGCGAGCGCACACGCCCTACGTCCGTGCGCGATGCCGAGCTCCATAACAATCCGCCTGCCACGATCGAGCCTCCATAGGCTACGCGACGAGTCCGTTATTTTTTCCGTTCTGGCCCACGCCTACTGTCACGTTCGAATTGGACGCGGAATTGGTCACGTCGAGCGTCTGGTACTGATTGATCACCTGATTCGCGTAGAACGTGTTGTTGGTCTGGTAGAGATTGATGATCGATCCGAGCTGCTGGGAAGGCTGCGCGGGCTCGTAGGGCTGTATCCAGCCGAATACCCACGGCGCGCCTGCGCCCCGGATGAACGACATGGCCTTGCGATCGAGATCGCATTGCAGGTGAAGGTCGGTGATGGCGAGCGAGGTCATGACAAAGTCTCCGTCAAGATGATAGCCGCGGGCACGCGGCGTTCCGGCCATACCTCGCAAGCAGCATGCCATTTTTTGGTGGAACGCGGCGCTCGCGCGCGCAGGCGCGGTGTGGCTTGCCGCATATGGCGCTGCGCTCGCTAAGCGCGGTCCGCCCACGTCCACGCCTCATCGGTCCGCGCTCCAATGGTCGTGCGCTTGCCAACACGCAGGGTGCCCGTTGTCATCAGGACACCGACACATACCCAATCCCCTCTCTTGAGCCGGTCCGGCGTCGAACTGCCGGTCCGGCGCCGACACATTCGAAGCGTTCGAGTTGGCGCGCAGCCGACACAAGGGGCGCCCACGCATGCCTGTCCTTCCGCTGCGCCTTATAGAACCGTGATCGCTCGCCTGGCATGTCTGATGCAGGATAGTTGGCAACCGGCAAACCGTTGAACAGCACGGAAAGCCAGCAACCAGCCAGGCGGATGCAGCCATGAGCCCCGAACTTCAATCGACGTCGCACACACAGGAGCCGCCGCTCGGCGCGCATCTCGTGTCGCGTCGCGCGGGCTACAGCCATCACGGTATCTATGTCGGCGCCGGGCGTGTCGTCCACTACGCCGGGTTGTGCGTCTCGCTGCATCGCGGTCCGATCGAAGAGGTCTCGCTCGAACGTTTCGCGGCAGGCTGCGAAGTCGCCATCGTCGCGCACCCGTGCGCGGCCTTCGTGGGCCGCGAAGCGGTAGCGCGTGCGCGTTCGCGTCTGGGTGAAGACCGCTACCGCCTGCTCAGCAACAACTGCGAACACTTCTGCACCTGGTGCGTGGACGGCAAGGGCCGCAGCGAACAGGTCCGCGCCTGCATTGCCCATCCGCTTGCCGGCCTGCGCGTGGTTCGCGCGCTGGTTCACGCGCGCCGCGAACATGCCCACGACACGTACGCCGCACAGGCGGCGTGAACCCCATTTTCCGCCGACGCCGATACGCCGCGCCACGCCACTTGCTTCGGAGACCATCATGAATTCCGCCGACACTTCCCTGCGCACCCTCGTCGACAAGTGGCTCGCACCCAATGCACGTGTGCCGGCCCGCGTGGTGCGCTTTAGCCGCACGCAGCAGCAACGGCTGCGCTATGTCTGCGTAGAAGCGGTGCATCCCGCACGCACGATTGCAATCTTCTTCTTCCGCCACGACGACGGTACGTGGTGCGTATTTCCGCCTGCCAGCACGCGTCCGGCCATGACCGCGCGCGCTGCGTGAAATCAACGCAGCAATGTGGGGCGCGGCCGCATCGCGGTGACGGTTGCCGGCCCACGCCGCGCGGGCGAGCCTTCGATCTCCACACGTACGCCGATGAACGGCCGTGGTACGAGTAGCGTGCGCTGCGCGGCGACGCGGGCGCCGCCCGCAATCGCGGCCATCGCTTGCCTGTCCAGCTCCACGCTTTCCGGAAGGTCCTTGATGACGATAATGCTCATGGTCCGCTCCACGAGATCGAAGGGGATTTGATGGGTGTCGTTTGAGTATAGGCGGTGCTGCGATGCCCACGTCAACAAGCAGGCGGCGCCTCGCGGCGCCGTCTGCTTGTTCGCTTCGCGGCACGGGCTAAAACAGCACGCCGGTGTTCGCGTATTGCGAGGGATTGACCTTGAGATTCAGCGGACCAAAACCCGCGCCGATATACCCGATGTTATTGAGCGCGGCGACGTCGACCACCTGAACCTGCGAGATGTTCTGCACGATGTTGGGCGACACGTTGATATTGGCGATCGGGCCATAGCCACCGTACGCGCTGCTGCCGCCGCCGCGCACGGCTGTCATGGCGCGGCGGTCGAGTTCCGTTCCGGGAGCCAGCTCGCGGATAACGAGAGAAGTCATGATGAGCCTCCAGTTGATGATGAATGGGGCGAGTGAAGCCGGGCGCGACACACGGAGTGCAGCAGGGGTGGGGTCGCGCCGCTATCTGGACGATCAGAAGTTGATCGTGTTGTGGGCCGTCTGCACCGGGTTGACCGTTGCATGGATGTTCGACGCGAAGGCGACGTCGTTGCCCACGTTGTTCACGATGCTGTTCGTCTGACCGATGACTTGTTCGGCGGTGAAGTTGGTCGTGGTGGACTGGAAGGTCGGCATCGACGGATAGTAGCCGGGCCAGAGGCTCAGGCCGCCACCGCCGCGCACGGCGCTCATTTCGCTGTGGTCGAGTGCTTGCGCGACGCTCAGGTCGGCGATCATCAGCTTGCTCATGATAGTTCTCCAGAAGGGCTAAACAGGGTAGTTGGCGAATGAGCTGCAGTATGTTGCGGGCTCGCTCCTCTTAATGCACAGGTTGTGCCAGCGGCCTCGCGGTCGACTCACTTGACGCTGAACGCCTTGTGCGGCGGGGCTTCGCGCCTCGCGCTCGTGCGTACGCGGCGCAGGCGGCAGCGCTTACGCGCGAAAACGCTGATGGCGCAGGCCCAACAGCGCGCGGCGAGGCCGTTGGATTCGGAGCAACATGCGTGAGTGCGAGGCCTGGTTCAGGCACCGATTGCACTGCGTGCGGCAGCAGACTAATCTTTCATCAGACCTTGTTGTATGGTGGCTGGCGCACGCCGCCCGAGTTCACGGTACGCGCAGATTCGGCGGCGACTCTGTATGCTTTAAGGATGACGAGACCACGTTTAAACGGGCTCGGCGAAGATCGGGGCATGCGGCCAGACGCGGCGCGATCGTGCGCCGGGAACCTGTGACGAAAAGCGCCTCGGCCATCCTGAAGCTGAGTTGAAGGCATACGAATGATGAGCCTTGCGCAGCTGATCCAGACATTCCAGAGCGGGGCGCTTTCACGCGACGCGTTCTTCGCCGAGATCGACCACGTGCTCGCGGTCGACGCGGCCAATTGCGCTCGTTTGCGCGAAGCCGTGGACGCGACGCAAACCGTTCATCCGCTGCCGGACGCCGTGTATGCCGAGGTTCTGCGCCGCATCGAACATCGCCAGGACAACACGGGGGCCGTGGACGACTCCACTCGCATTCATGAAGCGCTTGCCGCTGCGCGTTCCGCCACGACAGGCGACGAGTCGGAGCACGTGAAGGGCATTGGCGACACGCTCAACGGACGCTTCGTGCTCGAAGAATGTCTAGGCGTGGGCGGCATGGGCACCGTCTACAAGGCGCTCGATTTACGTAAGCTCGAAGCGTCCGACCGCAAACCTTATATCGCGATCAAGGTGCTGAACGTGCAGTTCCGCGGCCAGCCGACTTCGCTGATCGCGCTGCAACGCGAAGCTCGCAAGGCGCAGACGCTCGCGCACCGCAATATCGTCACGGTGTATGACTTCGACCGCGACGGGCCGCTCGTCTACCTCACGATGGAATATCTGTCCGGCAAGCCGCTCAGCAAGCTGTTGCGCGCGCCGGGTTTCGCGGGCATGTCGTTCGAGAAGGCGCGGCCGATCATTGCCGGCATGGGGCAGGCGCTGGCTTATGCGCACGAGCGCGGCTTCGTGCATTGCGACTTCAAGCCCGCCAATGTTTTTCTCACCGATGGCGGCGACGTGAAAGTGATCGACTTCGGCATTGCACGCGTATTTCAGCGGCCCGAAGAAGATCCCGACGTTACCGTGTTCGATCCCGCGACGCTTGGCGGCATCACGCCCGCCTATGCGAGCCCGGAGATGTTCGAGCATCGCGAGCCCGACCCGCGCGACGATGTCTACGCGCTCGCCTGTGTGACCTACGAACTGTTGACGGGCAAGCATCCCTTCAAGCGGAAATCGGCTACCCAGGCACGCAGCGAAAAGATGCGCGCCGAGCGCCCGGAAGGGCTCGATCGCGGCCAATGGCGCACGCTGAGCGCGGCGCTTTCGTTCGACCGCGCCTCGCGCACGGCGAGCGTCACTCAGTTTCTCGAGGGCATGGGCGTGCTCACGCATGCGCCGGTGTTTTCAGGCGCCCGGGTCGGTGCCGTTGGCGTGGGGGCGATCGTCGTCGCCGCGGGTTTGTGGGCGGGGTACCGCGTGCTTTCCGGACCAGGGCGGACGGGCGCCAATCCCTCCGTGGCGGCTATCTCCACCAGCGCCACCAGCACTACCGGCGCCACCAGCGCGTCCGCAAGCGCAACGAAGCCGGCCCCGGAAGCCGCCGCCTCGCCGGTGCTTGCCGCCGTGCCTGCGGCCGTGGTCGCGAGCGCGCCTGCCGCGAGCGCGGTTGTGGCGGCTCCCGTGGCCGACGTCGCGTCGATCGCCGCGTTGAATGCGACGCTTGCACGTATCCCTTGCTCGGCGCTTGCGGCGTCGCTGCCCGGGCAAGTGATCCAGCTGCGTGGTTTTGCCAACGGAGGCGAAGCCATGGCGCATGTGCACGACGCACTAGCACAAACGCCGGGAGGGCAGGCCGCGAAACTCGATGTGACCGCGGTGGAAAACCACAACTGCGAAGTGGTGAGCGCATTTGCGCCGTACTGGCGCGCCAATCGTCTGGCGGGCGGTGGCGCGACGATCCGTACCGAGCCGCTCGACGCGCACCTCACGCAGGGCATGCCGCTCATCGTCGATATCACCACGCCGCACTACGACTCATACGTCAACGTGGATTACTTCGCGCTCGACGGCAGCGTCGTGCATCTGGTTCCCAGCAATGTCGAGCGCGACAACCAGGCGCCGCCTGGGTTCTCCGCCAAAGTAGGCGGTTCGGGATACTGGCTCGTGGACAAGCCATTCGGCACTGAGATGATCGTTTTGCTGATCACGCCCGCGCCGTTGTTCGATGGGCTGCGTCCCGCTTCCGAGTCTCGCTCGGCCTACATTGCAGCGGTTGCGCAGCAGTTGAAGCAGATGGAAGCGCGCTACGGCGCGGGGCACATCGTTGCTGATTTTGTGCAGATCACGACCCACGCGCGAAGCGATTGATGCATAGCTGTGCCAGCTTCACACGATTGATCGGTATTAATCATATAGTAATCCGAATGAATACGGAGTCGATCAACTCGCTGCATGCAATACAGAATGGGCGAGCCGCAGAAGATCGTCGAACTGCGTGACCAACTCGAAACACAGCATAAATCCGAGCGCCACGGCAGGACCGGGATAGCGCATGATGTAGCGCATGGCGGGTTTCACCGTGCGCCTCCTCACGGCTCTGCGCGTCATGATCCAGGTAATCACGACGCCTATCAGGGCGCCGGCGAGCAGATCGGTCGGGTAGTGATACCCCAGGTACGCGCGCGGAAAGCACACGAATACCGCGACGGCCAAAAACGCCAGCACGCCAATGCCGCGCCACACGATGAAGATGCCCGTGGCAACCGCCATCCAGAGCATGGCGTGATCGCTTGGAAAGGAACTCCAGTTCATCAGTCCGGCAAACTGCACGGGCGACGAGGCGAAATGCAGATGAAGCTCCGGTGTGAATAGCGGCCGCTCCCTGAACGGCAGGCAGCGCGCCAGCAGGCGTCCTACCGTGAGTGCAATCAGCGCACTCGCCAACGTGGCGAGCACGATTTCACGGCGCCAGTCGCGCCGCTCGTTCGGCTGGACCCAGATCCACCACAACAGCGGTATCAGCAGATAGCCCTTGAAGGTATAGAGATCGGCAATCACGACGATTGCATGATTGACCTGAGGGGAAAACTGGAGTTGGGTGAGGGCTCCCAGAATGACGGTATCGAAGCTGTTCATTATTGTGGCCATCCCGCAGATGAATTCTTCAGAAGGGCGGTTTCGAACTGAATCCTCAACCGCCTCCGTGCCACATACGCAAGGCGTCGTCTTTGTATTTTTGAGGCCAGCGCACACGGTGAAAGGCTTTCGTAGCAGTGAGCCGCTGCGATGCAACTTCGATCGTGCGCATGTTGTGTGCCTTCGCTCACACTGCAGTGCGTCAAGGGTCCGGCGCCTGGCGCGTTCACTGGCCTTTCATTGCGAAGCGCGTATTCACCTTCGCGCGCTTCCCGCTTCGTAGACGTACCTGAGCGCGGGCACGCGCGTGCTGGTGCCTGGCGTATCGTCGTATCGGACAGTTCCAACGATACCCCTGTTGGGGCATATGTCTACCCCGGTTGTTCCCGGCTTGCGCAGGCAGTCTCGCAAGAAAAGCTGACAGCGTCCGGCGGAGAGACGGTGCGGAAGAACTTGTCTTGTGATTGATTCGATCTCCTTCCTATGTGTTGCGAAAGCCGCTAACAGTCCGGCGCGACCCGCACGCGCGCGAAAATAATCTTCAAGCGCCTCCGGCGATATTTCGCACATGACCCATGCGCCGTCGACGAAGGCCCGATACCGGACCGTGCCGCTCGCATAGTAGAAGGGATCTTCTTCTGGAAATTGTATGAGCACGATGGCTTACCTCTTTGACTTCCGAGCCTGCCTTCAAGCAAAGGGCGTTCCCCGCACGTCTGAAGAAGCGTGGGGATGCGTATCACGCGTTCGCCGGTTGAATCGAAATCAATTGTTGAATCGTTCGCATCGAGTGATTGAGCCGCGCTAGTTGTTCTGCTCGGATGGCGCGCCGCTGCTGTGGGGAGGGGACAGCGGTCCGTAGCGAAGATGTTGCGCAACCGAAATGGGGACTTTGGGCGAGAACATGCCGGCGATCGTGAGCGCGTAGACGATCGCGGCGACGCCAGCCACAACGCGCACGGGTCTCGCGACTGCCGAATGGCCAACGACGATGTTGAGGTAGAACCAGAGGCCGAGCAGGGCGAGCAACAACAGGCGCGGTATGGGCTTGAATCCGTCGCACCCGACTTCGATGATAGACCACACGAGCGCCGCGACAAGCGTGAAGAAGACGCTCCACAGCCCCGCCGCCCGGCTTCTCACCATGAGCGTGCCCGAGCCCATCAGTGCGAGGCCGGTGACGACGTAGTAGGGCGTAGAACCCATTGCGACGAGCCAGCCGCCAAGCACAGCGAAGGCGGCACCTAGCAGTACCAGGACTTCTCCCGTCTCGGCAGGAGAGGTCTCGTGTCGGTTCGACATAGAAGAGCCCCCGCTCATGCAAATGTCTGGCAATCAGCGCTCATGGCAACGCGCTTCGCTTGTGATGCAATCGCTGTACCCTCTCGAGCGAGATGAGAACCTTCACGCGTCGGTGTAAAGGTGCGGGCGTTATTCGTTTGATACACAGCGCCACGCTTTGGTCTCAGGCGGCAAACGAAGTCACCTTTAAATATAGCTTCGCGGCGTGCCTGCAAAGCGCCAAAGATGGTAAGAACTTATTTCGGTTTGATTCCAAATCAACCATATGAACTAGTGAAACGGCGCAAAACGCAGATGAAATGACGAAACGCGTGTTGACATATCTACGAGTAGCTTGTGTAGAAATGGTGCGCGTCGCGCCGCTTATCTTGAATCGAAATCAAAATGGGAATGGTGATTCCGCGAATTGCGCACTGGCTGACACGCTTCGTCATGGTGCAATGGGAGTTCCCGCCAGTGTGCACTGGCGTTGGCGTTGGTGAGAAACGGCTGGCGCGTGCCGGCCAGCTGCCTTACATCACCCGTACTCCGCAGTCTCCAACCAGCATTACCGCCTGATCGACGGAGAGTATCGTGCCTTTGAGATGCTGAAGTACGTCGACGATGCGAAAACCACTTAGGTCTACAGAGCGTAAATCGGCACCGTCGAAGCGACTGTTTCGCAGTTGTGCGTTGCTGAGGCTGCCGCCTTCGAATACAGCGTCGCGAAAGTCGCAGTCGGACAGATCCGCGTCGGAGAAATTCAGCGCCTCGAGGGTTTGCTTGCGAAACGAGAGCCCCCGCAGATCTGCGCCAACGAGCAGGGAATCGTGAAAGCTAAGTCCGAGCGTGCGAGTATCGACAAAGCGGGCGCCCGTGAGCTTGACCTCGGTGAACGCGGCTGATGCGAGTTTCGAGCCGGTCCAATCGGTATTGTTAAGATCGCTCCGGCAGAAACGCGCATCACTCGCATTGGCGTAGCGAAACCTTGCGGCAGTGCACTTGCACGCCAACCAACGGGTTCTGGAGAGTTCGCAGTGCTCCATGAGCGCATGCTCGAAGTTGCACTGTGAGAATCGGGCGGCTCGGAGGTCGAGGTTGGAAAGATCTTCGCCGCTGAAATTGCAGTGCTCGAACGTCGGTTCGTCACCGCATTCTCGAAGCACGCGGGTCAGCGCTTCGCGATCGAACGTCAATCCGCTGAACAGCGGTCTTTCTCCCGTTCCTTCCGCATTTAACGGCTCGTTTGTGTTGCTGCGCATGTGGGCAGGCTCCTCGTCTAGAGGGGTGCGCAGCGTCGTGTCCACAGCGCGTCCCCTCAACTTGATGAAAGTAAGGTTGACGCCGCGGCATATCTAGAACCCAATCATTGGGCGCAGGAGATACCAACCTGCGACTCTATTTTCGGCGGACAGGATTTTATCGTTTCCACCGTTACCTGCACAAGGTCACGCGCGGCCGGCCTGGGCTGCCCACGTGCGGATCTGATCGATGGTCGCCGTGGCGCCGCCGCAGACGATAACCAGAATCTTGCTGTAGCCGGCCAGCGCCGGATGCCTGTCATAGGCGACAGACAGCGCCGCGCCGCAAGCCGGCTCGACCAGAATGCGGTGATCCGCAAGAAAGCGCTCGCAGGCTGCGAGTGCGCTGTAGTCGGACACGACGAGGCTGTGTACGGGGTGTTCGCGCGCGCAATGCAACGCCTGTTCGCACACCCGCTTCGCGCCGAGCGACGTGGCGACGCTGGAGATACATGGCAGCTCCACCGGATGACCCGCCGCGAGCGCTGCATGGAACGAAGCGGCGCCTTCGGTTTCCACAGCCAGCACGGGCACATCGTGCCAGCGATTGCGCTGCAGGCCTTCCACGACGCCGGACAGGAGACCGCCGCCGCCGACGGAAAGCACCACGGCGTCCGGTTTGAAGCGGGCGTGGGCAACTTCGTCGATCAACGTGGCATGACCGTGCCATAGCAAGGGGTCGTCAAAGGGATGCACGAACGCATCTGTTGCGCCGAGCAGCGTTTGCGCGAACTGGTTCGCTTCTTGCCAGGAGCTGCCGTGCACCACCACCTCGGCACCTTCCAGGCGGAGCAGTTCCTTGGCGCGCGCCGTTGTCGTTTCCGGTACCACCACGACAACGGGCATACCCAGGCGTCGACCCGCATAGGCAACGGCAAGACCCGCATTGCCCCCGGAGGAAGAAACGAAACGCTGCGCGCCGCGGCTCTGATGGACGGCGCACGCGTGGCCGATGCCCCGGATCTTGAACGATCCGCAAGGCTGTAGCGCGTCGAGCTTGAGCCACACGGATTGGTCACCGAGGGCGCTCAAGGCGCGCGATTCCATCAAAGGCGTTTCAAAGTGCAGAGTCATTGCAATGGGCTTCCAGGTTTGCGATCGGACCACCGGATACCGAACGGACTTCCGCCGATCCTAAAGAGGAAGGGCAGGATTGGCTTGTAAAAAATTGCCGCGTGCGATGCGCGCACGCGCGTCGGCTCAGTATGCGGATGGGGCCACGCCAAACGCTTGACGGAACGCCTTGTTGAAATGGCTTTGGTCGTAGAACCCGACACCCTGGGCGACTTCGGCAATGGTTCGTTTGCCCCCTGCCAGCAAGGCACAAGCCTGTTCCAGACGCAGACGAAGCAGCCACGCGTGAGGCGTCATGCCAACGGTCTGCTTGAATCGGCGCAAGAAAGGAAAACGCCCCAGCCCGCACAAGGCGGCGAGGTCGTCGAGGGTGATCTTCTCGGCGAGATGGAACAGGCAATAGTCTTTGAGCCGTTGCCGATGCACTGGAGAGAGTGTCGCATTAGCCCCGTTGACGGCTATCGGCTTGATCGCGCCGGACCGGTTGAACAGGCAGTACAGCAGGGACAACCATTCCGACTGCACGGACAGCGACGAAGCGTCCGGCGACAATTGCATCGCCTCGTGAAGCTGCAACAATTGCGCGGCCAGCGCAGGATCCTCGAGCATCATGCTTTTCAGCTCGGGCTCGCGAGCCGAGCCCGTTAGCTCGGTTGCAACGCGTTGCAGCAGGTCTCGGGACAGTCTGAATGTCTTCAGCGTATAAGCGCTGCCGCATTCCCCGGCTCCATCGTGGACCTCACCGGGCGGCATCACGGAAATGCGGCCTGGCCCGAGCAGGAACGCGTCTGCGTTGACGCGTTGGCGCTGAACCCCTTCGGTTACGAGCCCGATGTGATAGTCAAGATGGTAATGCCGCTCGAAACGGAACGCCTCGAAACGCCCAGCACCAAGAACCAGCCCCGGAAGGCCGGCGAGCCGCTTGTACTCCACGCCATCGCTCATTTCAGATCACGAAGTCACTATTGCGCCAGATTGAAGGGGGCGCACCAGACTCCGGGCGTCGGGGCGCTTACCGGTGCGAAACGACGAGTATAGGCCAGCGCCGAGGGGAGTCCGGCAATGAAATAAATACGAAAGCCAGGCGTTGGCGCGGTTGTTGCGTCGCAGCCGACGTGGCACGATATCGGCTCTGTCCAGTTCACGGATTCACGACTGCCTCATCATGCTGGCAGCGATGTGGGTCGCGCTCGTCCGGCGCGCCTGGCATTGGCTTATTTGATTGACTCCACCATGCTTCGATTCGAGAACCTCAGCAAACGCTTTGGCAAGCGCGTTATCTTCCAGGGACTGCATCACGATATCCGCGCGGGATGCGTGGCGCTTTGCGATGAAAACGGCAGTGGCAAGTCCACATTGCTCGGCATCCTTGCCGGCGCGATCGATGCCGACGAAGGGGAGGTATGGCTCGGCGGCCATTCCTTGCGTAGCGCGCCGCTCGAGGCGAAATCCGCCCTGGCCTATGTGCCCGACGACTGTATGGCGTATCCGCTCCAAACCGGCCGGGCGTTTCTCGAACTCGTGGCGTCGGCAAAGAAAACAGCCGTCGACGCGCGCACGCTCGATCTCGCGGACCGCTTTGGCCTCACGCCGCATCTTGAGAAACGTTTCGAGCAGATGTCGCTCGGCACCCGCAAGAAAATCTTCCTGACGGCGACGACGCTGGGCAAGCCCGCCGTCGTTATCGCGGACGAACCAGGCAACGGGCTCGACGCCGCTGCGCGCGCGGTTCTCATCGATCTTTTCAAGAGTCTGGGCAAGGAGAGCGCAGTCTTCTTTTCGAGCCACGATTTGCGGCTTGCGCGAGCTTGCGAAGCGACGCTCACCAGTTTCGCCGAACTGGGGGCGGCCGCGTAAGCGCGAACACACCCGGCGCGCGCGCGAGTGTCAGAAGGTCGAGGCACGTCGACTCAACGCAACCAGATCGCTGGCCTCGCCACGCGGCGTGCCATAACTAATCTGGAATCCGAAGGATGTCGAGGCCGCGCCGTTCCGGCAAGACGCCCAGGCGTAGCCCGAAAGCCCACTGTTTCCAGCAGGCTTTGATTCGAGCATCGGCAGCGGAGCGTCCGGCAGGACGGCGCGCGGGCTACTTAGTGCCCGTGCGCCTCGCGCAATCCGGCATCCTTTTCGAGTCGGCGACCGTGAGTGCCGACGTGGAATCCCGCTGAAATCACAAAGAGGACTCCGGCGAAAGGCCAGATATAGATAGCCAGCGAGAAGCAAAGCCAACAAGCTTCTTGTGGCGGATACGCCTGGAGCGCCCAGACAAGACTGGCAACTGGCAACAGCATCAGACACAACGCCGACCGGGTGAGAAACGTGGCGGCTCTTGCTTTCTTTAGCGTCTCTGCTTGCATGCCTGGCTCCATAGGGAATGGCATTGGGATATAGAGTCGCACGGCGACCATTTGTCGCATACTTAGTAATATCCCTGGCAGGTGCTATGGTGCGCAGCGCAATTTCTAAAAGGATTCGTAATGCTACATAGTCATTCCGAATCGATCGTAGTTCTGATCGACTTGCAAACGAGACTAATGCCTGCGATTCACGAAAGCGCATCGGTAGTCGCTCAAGCCGTTCGGCTCGGGCGCATTGCCAAAGGGCTCGATGTTCCCGTTATCGGGACAGAACAGAATCCGGCCGCACTTGGCGAGAATGCGAAGGAAATAAAAGACCTGTGCGCGATGACTGTTGCGAAGCACCATTTCGACGCTACAGCCGACGGTTTGATTAACGCACTGCCTGAAGATCGAACCCGAGTTGTCGTTGCGGGATGCGAGGCGCATGTCTGTGTGCTGCAAACGGCAATCGGTTTGCTGCATCGCGGCTTATCGGTCACAGTCGTTATCGATGCGGTGGGTTCGCGAACAATCGTCGATAAAGACACGGCAATTGCGCGGTTGCGCCAGGCGGGTGCGGACGTGGCAACGGTCGAGATGGTCGCGTTCGAGTGGTTGCGTTCGAGCGACCATCCGCGATTCCACGACATGCTTGCGCTGATCAAATAATTCCCGGCACGCTGCGCGGTCATCGGCAAAACGCGGCGCCGGTGAGCAACGCAAGCAACGTCGCGGGCGACAGATAATCGATAAACGTCAAAACAATTAGCATGGCGAATGAAACAGCCAGCATGACCTGCATGATGCGCACGGCCAACCTCTCGCTCACGAAGGTTGGCCCGCGATCATGGCGCGCGGCGCGACCCGCTCGTCGTCGATCGGCAAGTGCATGACGCCGGCCATGATGCCGAGCGCAATCGAGCCTTGCCAAAGCAGGTCGTAGCTATGCGTCGCGTCGAACACGACCCCGCCTAGCCAGACGCCAAAGAAGCTCCCGATCTGATGGCCGAGAAACACGAAGCCGAAGAGCGTCGAGATAAAGCGCACGCCGAACATCTGCGCAACGATCCCGCTTGTCAGCGGCACGGTGCCGAGCCACATGAATCCCATTGCGAACGCAAACACATAGAGTGTGAGGGGCGAGAGCGGCAAGGCGAGGAATAGCGCCATCACGCCGGCCCGCGCGAAGTAGATGCCCGAGAGCAGATATTTGCGGCGCAGAAAGCCGCCTGCGTAGCCGCACAAAAACGTGCCCGCTGTGTTGGCCAGCGCAATCAGTGCGAGCACGAGGCTCGCTTCGCGCGCGCTCATGCCTTTATCGAGCAAATAAGCGGGCAGGTGCGCGCCGATGAACGCGAGCTGGAAGCCGCACGACAAAAAGCCCAGATTCAGCAGCCAGAATCCGCGATGCGCAAACGCTTCTGCCACGGCGCGGCGCAGCGTGTCGTGCGAATCGGCGGCGCCGCTGCGCGCCATCGGTCGATCGCGCAGCCATGCCGCGAGCGGCGCGCTCGCCAGCATCACGGCCGCAAGCACGAGAATGGCCGTCACCCAGCCGAATCTGCCGATCATCCCTTGTGTGAGCGGCACGACGCAGAACTGGCCAAGGCCGCCGAACATGCCTGCCACGCTCAGCGCCCAGCTACGCTGGTCGGCCGCGAATAGCCGGGAAAGCGCGCCGTAGACTGCACCGAACGCCGTTCCGGACAATGCCACGCCGAGCACCACGCCCACGCCGAACGTGTAGACACCGGGCGTTGCGCTCAGCGCCATCATCGCGAGGCCGAGCGCGTAAAGCAGGGTGCCCGCGAAGATCACGCGCGCAGAACCGAAGCGGTCGGAGATCATGCCGGTGAGCGGCTGTGCAATGCCCCACAGCAAGTTTTGCAACGCGAGCGCGAGACCGAACGTCTCACGCGACCAGCCGCGATCGAGCGTGACAGGCAGCAGAAAGAGCCCTTGCACGTTGCGCGCGCCCAGCGCCGCGCCCATCACCACGCCACCCGCAAGCACGGGCAGCCAGCGGCGGCGCCATGCATCGTCCATACCGGTCATCGTTCGCCTCCTCGCGCTGGGCGCTGCGCTGTCGCGCAGCGTCGCGCCTAGTAGAGCGCGGCATGGCGGGTCGGCTCAAGCGAGTTTTTCGCATGCTTCGCATGCGTTATGCTCATGTGATCTGGCTTTGGCGAGCCTGTTCGACAATCCAGTCGATGACGGCGCTCACGTCGTCGCGCGGGGTTTCGTCGGCCTGATGCAGCCAGTAGGCGTAGCCGGTCGGGCCCACGGCGCGCGCATTGCCGATGGCGGCCAGCCTGCCGTCGGCAAGCAGCGGCTGAACGAGCGCGAGCCGCCCGAGCGCAATGCCGCGGCCGGCAATCGCGGCCTGAATGACCTGATCGTACTGGTTGAAACGCAGCACGCCGCGAAGCGGTGCGCCGTCGAGGCCGCGCGCGCCCAGATGATCCGCCCAGCGAAGCATCGGGCGGCGCACCCCTTCGAACTCGAGCAGTACGTGGCGCGCGAGCGTGACCGCGTCGAGCTTCTTGACGTTCAAAGAGGGATGCGCGACCGGCAGGACGTATTCGTCGTAAAGGTGCGCCGCGTGCCCCGACGCCTCCGGAGCCATGCGGGCGGGCGCGTAGCGCAGCGCGAGATCGATGCCTTCGGCGCGCAGGTCGAGCACCTTCTCGGATGTCGCGATGCGCAGATCGATATCGGGAAGCAGGCGTTGCAGCTCACCGATACGCGGCAGCAGCCAAAGGCCGGCAATCCCGATGCTGGCGGTGATCGTCACCGGCTGGCGCTGCGGCACAGCCAGTGCGCCCACGATCTCCTGCATCTGCTGGACCGCGCTGTCCGCCACGCGCAGCAGGCGCTCGCCTTCCGGCGTGAGCGAGATCGAACGATAGCCGCGGTTGAAGAGGCGCACGCCCAGTGCTTCCTCGAGCGCAGCGATCTGGCGGCTCACGGCGGATTGCGTCACGCACAGGTCGTCGGCGGCGAGCGTGATGCTCATGCGCCGGCCAACTGCCACGAAACCGCGGATGAGGTCGAGGGGAGGGAGTTTCACGAGCGGCACTGACATGCGTAATCCTCATGCGAAAGCTGCTGAAAGATTGATTGAACCGGCGGCCTGGGTCAAGTGAAATCGACGTTGCGCTGACTTCATGGAGCACGCTCATGCGTTCAACCGATCCCGGCGGGCCGCGTCCTCTCGCCGTCGCCATTGCCGCCGCCGACGGCTTTGTCCTGCGCGCCTATGTGTGGCGCCGCCACGCGCGGCTGAACACGGACGAGCCGCGTCCCGTCGTCATCGTCAATTCGGCCACGTCGGTGCGCTGCCATTACTATTTCCGCTTTGGTGCGTGGCTGCACGAGCAGGGCTTCGACGTGCTCGTCTACGATTACCGTGGCATTGGCGCTTCGCAGCCCGTTGCGCTCGCAACGCTCGATGCGAGCTGGCTGGAGTGGGGCGAACGCGATTTCGAAGCGGTGCTGCGCTACGTGCGTAGCACGTTCCCCGGGCAACCCATCGATGTCGTGGGCCATAGCATCGGCGGCTTCCTGATCGGGCTCGCGCCGTCGAATCATCTTGTTCGCCGCGTTTTCACAGTGGGCACGCAGTACGCGTACTGGCGCGACTACGCGCCGCGCAGCATGCCGCTCATGCTCTGGAAGTGGCACGTCGTCATGCCCGTTTTGACCTGCCTGAAGGGCTATTTCCCCGCTTCGTGGTTCGGATGGATGGAGGACACGCCGCGCGGCGTCGTGAACATCTGGAGCCGGGGCCGCGCCCGCTTTGAAGATACGCTTCGCAAGGGCTCGCTCGCGCGCACGCCGCAAGAGCGCGCCGAGATTGTTGCTCGCTTTGGCGGTCTGCGCGCGCCCATTCTTGCCGTCAGCTTCCCCGATGACCCGTTCGCCACGATCCGGGCGATCGAGCGCACGCTGCGATATTTCACGCATAGCGACTCGACACATCTACGCATCGCGCCCGCTTCGGTCGGCGAGCGCAGTATCGGGCACTTCGCATTTTTTCACTCGCGATTCGAGCGCAGCTTGTGGCCCGTCCCGTGGCATTGGCTGACCGATGGAAACGTCATCGCGGCGACCCCGGCGGCAACGCATCCGGGTCCGAGCCATGCCGTGCCTGGCGCCCCGCCAATGGGCACGCGCAAAGAGGCGTGTGCTGTGGCGCCCGCTGGGAAAGTTTGAATGCCGCGCAACGCGCCAAGCGTTGCGCGCCGACGAACAGAATCAGGAAGCGACGCGCAACGCGTCTTCCTGTTGCGTGGCGAAGCGGTTCGCCGGACGGGGTAAGCCAAGATGCTCGCGCAACGTGCGCCCCGTATATTCGGTGCGAAAGAGTCCGCGCCGCTGCAATTCGGGCACCACGTACTGCGCGAATTCGTTGAGGCCGCCCGGCAGCCACGGCGACATGATATTGAAGCCGTCGGCCCCTTCCTCCTCGTACCATTGCTGGAGCTGGTCGGCAATGCTTTGCGGCGTGCCGATCACCTGTTGATGCCCGCGCGCGCCCGCAATGCGCAGGTAAAGATCGCGTATGGTGAGGTTGTCGCGCCGCGCGAGATCGAGCAGCAGGCGTTGACGGCTCTTGCCGCCGTTGGTTTCCGGCAGGTCGGGCACCGGGCCGTCCACGGGATACTGCGAGAGGTCGAGGCCACCCGACATGTTCGAGAGCAGTTGCAGTCCCACGCTCGGATGGATCAGTGCCTGCAGCGCGTCGAACTTCTCCTGTGCTTCTTCCTGCGTGCGGCCGATCACGGGGAAAATGCCGGGCATGATCTTGAGATGCTCGGGGCGGCGGCCATAACGCGCGAGGCGCCCCTTCACGTCGCGATAGAACTGCTTCGCTTCATCGAGCGTTTGATGCGCAACGAAGATCACTTCGGCAGTTTGCGCCGCGAGTTCCCGGCCGGCTTCGGAAGCGCCCGCCTGCACCACAACGGGCCAGCCTTGCGGCGAACGCGCGACGTTCAGCGGTCCGCGCACCTTGAAATGTTTGCCGCGATAGTTCAGCGTGTGCAGCTTCTCCGGGTCGAAGTAGATGCCGCTCGCCTTGTCGCGGACAAAGGCGTCGTCCTCCCAGCTATCCCAAAGCCCGGAGACCACGTCGTAGAACTCTTTCGCGCGCTCGTAGCGCACGGCGTGATCGAGATGCTTGTCGAGGCTGAAGTTGTGCGCTTCGGTCTCGGTGCTCGAGGTCACGAGATTCCAGCCCGAGCTTCCGCCGCTCAGATAGTCGAGCGAGGCGAATTTGCGGGCCACGTTGTAGGGCTCGTTGAACGAAGTCGATACGGTGGCGATGAGCCCGATGTGTTGGGTTACGACCGATAGCGCGGCAAGCAGCGTGATCGGCTCGAAATGATCGGCGCGCGCGGTGCGCGAGAGCGAGGGTACATGGGTGTCGCGCACGCTCACGCTATCGGCGAAAAAGATCGCGTCGAATTTGGCGCGCTCGGCTGTTTGCGCCAGTTCGGCGTAGTGCGCGAAATCGAGGCCGCCGGCGGCGTGTGCATCGGGATGGCGCCACGCGGCGATATGGTGGCCCGTCTCCATCAGGAAGGCGCCAAGGCTCAATTGGCCAGGGCGTCGCGATGCTGCGCTCATGTGTGCTCCTCGAATCGTGGTAGGCGTTCGCTTTGGTGTGGACTGCAACGGATTAATGCGCGAGCGGCTTGTGCGCCGTGGCGATGATCATGCGCCGCGTGAGCGCGTAGCCGAGTGCGCCGCGATGCGCTTCGAGCGCTTTCGCGAGCCGTTGCCGACCGTGATGAAACTGGCGAACGCCAGGCCGGTCGCAGGCTTCGATCAGCGTGGCGGAGTCGAGGTGAAGGCTGGGCGCGTTCGACATATCGTGGTCCTGACCAAAGTTTGGCAGAGCCATTCTTGCCGATCGGTTTTCTTACCACAAACAAGCAATTGAGCTATGCATAGTTGCGCGAGTGCGTTCGCGTATCTACGTATTGCGCAAATGTGCCATTGCCCGATTGGAATATCGTCCTGGTGCGCGAGGCATGGTGCATCTAACAGGCCATGCTCGATGCATTTGCGCTTGCGCTGGATCCTCGCAACCTGGCGCCCGCGGGATTGTAAACACAATGGAGGGCGAGACAGGTAGGATGCGGGTTGTTGTGCTGCTTGCCAGTTCACGATCGCTCTCCTTTCTGAAGATGGGCGACCTTCGCGGTTTTGTGACTTCCAGACAGGGACACAGAGCAGACCATGGATACGACGCACTCGATTGCTGACGGTACCCGCTTCTCTCTCGTCCTCATCAAGCCGACCCATTACGACGACGAAGGCTACCCGATCCAGTGGCTGCGCTCGGTCATGCCTTCCAATACGCTCGCTTGTATGTATGCGCTCGCTGATGACGCGCGAAAGCGAGCGCTGCTGGGCCCTCACGTCCAGTTCGAGATCGAAACATGCGACGAAACCAACCAGCGGGTGTGGCCGGAGCGCATCATTCGCGACCTGAAGGCAAAGGGCGGGAGATCGATGATTGGTCTGGTCGGTGTCCAGTCGAACCAGTACCCGCGAGCACTCGACCTCGCCCGCCAGTTCCGTGCCGCTGGCTTGCCAGTCGCGATCGGCGGCTTCCACGTTTCGGGCTGTATCTCCATGCTGCCCGAGATGCCCGCGGAGCTTACGGAAGCGCAAGCAATGGGCGTGGCGCTCTTCGCTGGGGAGGCCGAAGAACGGCGGTTCGATGAGGTCCTTCTCGACGCGTGGAAGGGTGCCATGAAGCCTTTGTATAATTTCATGGACGCGTTGCCCTCGCTCGAAGGGGCTCCCCAGCCCTTCTTGCCGCGCAAGCATATCGAACGCACGGCAGGGACGTATACATCGGTCGACCTCGGTCGTGGTTGCCCGTATCAGTGCTCGTTTTGTACCATCATCAACGTGCAGGGGCACAAGAGCCGCTTTCGCACGCCCGACGATCTCGAGAAGATCATCCGCGAAAACGCCAAACAGGGCATCGACCGCTTCTTCATCACCGATGATAATTTCGCCCGCAACCACGACTGGGAAATCCTTCTCGACCGTGTCATCGAACTGCGGGAAAAGGCGGGCATTCACTGCGGCTTCACGATCCAGGTCGACACGCTCTGTCACAAGATCCCCGGCTTCATCGAGAAGGCAACACGCGCGGGTGTGCGTCGCGTGTTCATCGGGCTTGAGAATATCAATCCCGAGAATCTGATCGCGGCGAAGAAGCGGCAGAACAAGATCACGGAATACCGCGCCATGCTGCAGCAGTGGCGCGCCCACGGCGCGATTACCTACGCTGGCTATATCATCGGATTCCCGGCGGACACGAAAGAATCGATCCTGCGCGACATCGAGATCATCAAGCGCGAATTGCCCATCGACATTCTCGAATTCTTCATGCTGACTCCGCTTCCGGGCTCCGAGGATCATCAGACGATGGTCAGGAACGGCGAATGGATGGACCCGGACATCAACAAATACGACACCAACCACCGGGTCACGCACCACCCAAAAATGTCGGACGCCGAATGGGAAGAGGCGTATCGGTGCGCGTGGAGCGCGTTCTACTCGTACGAGCATATCCGCACGATCGTCAAGCGGGCAGCGCAGATTCCGAACGGCAGACCGAAGACGATCATGCGCACCATCGCCTGGTTCAGACTGATGATCGAGCACGAGGGTGTGCATCCGCTCGAAGGGGGCGCCCTGCGGATGAAGCACCGCCGCGACCGCCGTTGGGGACTGCCGGTCGAATCGCCGCTTCGCTTCTATCCGCGCTTCTGGAGCGAGACCGCGGTCAAGCTGACAAAATATCTGCGCTTCTACCTCAGGACAGAGGCAACGCTCAGGGCTGTCATGAAGGCGCCGGATCGTTACGCCTACACGGATATCGCCATCACGCCGCTGCAGGAGGAGGAGTTCGAGCAGCTTGGACTCTTTCACGCCACGAGCGGCGGCGAGGCCGCGCTGGCCGTCCACCACCGGCGTATTGCCATCCGGTCAGCGGGCCCGTCTACGGCGTGATTTCGTGAACCCGCGACAACGGGAGCCCAAGCCGGGCGGTACGCGCTTACTCCGCAATCGAACGAATGACACGCGCGGGATTGCCGCCGACCAGCGTATTCGGGGGAACGTTGCTCGTGACCACCGATCCCGCCGCCACGACCGAGTTTTCGCCGACCGTCACACCGCCGATGACGGTCGCGCCGGCGGCGATCCAGACGTTCCTCCCGATCGCAATGGGCTTGGCGATGACGCCGTCGCGCCGTCGGGAAGGTGCGACGGGATGGCCGGAGGTGATGAGGCTCACATTCGGGCCGATCATCACGTCGTCGGCAATGTCGAGGCCGCCCAGGTCATAGAACGTGCAATTCTGGTTGATGAACACATTGCGACCAACGCGGATATCGACGCCACCTGTCGTGTAGAACGGCGGAATCAATAGCACGCTGTCGTCGACCTTCTTGCCGATGAGCTCGCTAAACAAGGCCCGGACTTCATCGGCGTCGTTGAAGGTCAACCGGTTCATCGCGGCGGTGATCGCCATCGCGCGGTTGAGGTTGGCGGTCATGGCCGCGGATTCCGCTGTTCTCCTCGGAATGATCGTGGTGCGCTCATCATTCGCCATGCGTTGTTTTGCTCCTGTGATACGCCGGATCGTGGGCCTTTAGAGGTTGATCTGTCCACCCATCTCCACAACCCGGTTCGCGGGCAGGCTGTAATACTCGGCCGCCTGCGCCGCGTTGCGCGCCATGAACGCGAACAGCTTCTCGCGCCATAACGACATGCCTTTGCTCTGAGCCGATGCGAGGATCGTGTCGCGGGCCAGGAAAAATGATGTGGCTGCGGGCTCATACTGCCAGGTGGGTATCTGCTTTTGCACGAGCAGAAGCAGTGCCGGGACGTTGGGCAATTCCATGAAACCGTGGCGTGCCGCGACCGCGTAGCAGCCGTACCCAAGATCGCTAACCGAGACTTTCTCGCTTTCTGGCACGTGCGGAACGTTTTCCGTCGTGCCGGCCAGGAAGATGTTGGTCTCGTGCATCACGCCGTTATGCTTGAGATTGTGCATGAACGCGCTCGGCGTCATGCCGGGCACACCGCCGGGAAACACCGCCGTTCCGCCCACGCGCGGAGGCGGGTGCGATCCCGCACACAACGACTGGATGAATTCGGGCAATGGCAGGTTGTCGCTTTTCACGCGTTCGACAACCAGTTCGCGCCCGCGATGCCATGTCGTCATGACGGTGAACAGCACGCCGCCTGCCAGCAGCGGAAACCAGCCGCCATCGAGGACCTTGCCCGCATTACTCGCAACGAAGATCGCATCCACGATGGCCAGCGGTCCGATCACCGCCACCGTTGCGACCGGCTTCCAGTTCCACAGGCAGTGCGTGATGAAATACATGAGCAGCGTCGTTAGCAGCATCGTCGAGGCGACGGCAATGCCATAAGCGGCCGCGAGATTGTCGGACGAACGGAAGAACACGACGAGGAATACGACCGCCGCATAGAGCGAGATGTTGATGAACGGCACGTAGACCTGACCCACTTCATGCGTCGACGTGTGAATCACAGGAATGCGGGGCAGCAAGCCCAGTTGGACCGCCTGCTTCGTCATGGAAAACGCGCCGGAAATGACGGCTTGCGAAGCGATGATCGTCGCCGCCGTTGCCAGCAGCACCAACGGAAGCAGTGCCCAGCCCGGCGCCAGCGAAAAGAATGGCTGCGTGAGCGCCGAAGGCGTCGAGAGCACGAGGGCGGCCTGGCCGAAGTAGTTGAGAATGAGGCTTGGCAGGACCAGCAGGAGCCACGCGAGCCGGATGGGTGTCTTGCCGAAGTGCCCCATGTCCGCATAGAGCGCTTCGCCTCCCGTCAAGGCGAGAAACACGGAGCCGAGCACGACGAACGCCGTACCGGGTGCGTGCGCAACGAAGCTCAATGCGTAAGACGGCGAAGCGCCGCGCAGTATGCCGGGGTTGTGTGCGATATGAAAAACGCCGAGCACGGCAAGGGTCAAGAACCATACGACCATGACCGGTCCGAACACCTTTCCGACCGTGGCTGTGCCGTGTTTTTGAAGCTTGAACAGCCCGGTCAGGATAACGAGTGAGATGGGCACGACCCACCTGGCCAGGTTGGGATCCACGAGTTCGACGCCTTCCACTGCCGAGATGACCGAGATCGCTGGCGTGATCATCGAGTCGCCGTAAAACATCGCGGCGCCGAAAACGCCGAGCGTCAGGAGGACGGTGCGCAGCCGCACGGGCGCTACGCGAGCGGCCAACGCAGTCAGCGCCAGAATGCCGCCTTCGCCGTCGTTGTCCGCGCGCATGACGAAGCTCACGTACTTGAGCGTCACGACAACGATGATCGACCAGAGAATCAGCGAAACGATCCCGAACAGGTTGGTCTGGCTAATTCCACCGGCGGCTTTCAGGCATTCGCGCAATGTGTAGAGCGGGCTCGTTCCAATGTCGCCGAAAACCACGCCTATGGCGCCCAGAATCAGGGCGGGGGGAACGTCTGCGGTTTGAGTGGAGGAACGCGCGGGTATGGAGGCCATGGGTAAGGAAAATAAAATTCAACGTCCCTCGGGACGGGGCGTGGCTTGAAACGTCGGGCCTCTTCTCGCGGCTCGCGGCTCGCGCGGGCAACGCGGCGTCACGAAGGCTGCGATCGGGAGACAGGGGGCGGGTCTGCAACGTCCGCCTCGTTCGAGCGGGCGTCCGGTTGCCGGAGATTCCATATCCCCCAGATTGCAATCAGAAGGCCCCCGCCAAAGCCGCAGCCCAGAAGGAGCCAGGTCATCGTCATGTCGTATCCCCAAAGTCTGGTCGATTGCGCGGCGGGACAGCGCGTCCTGACTCGCACGCTACAATCGCTCGACAGATACTACAGGCGCATCCTTTCAGAACGCATGACTTGTCTCCCGACGCTCAAGGAAACCGTTTCGCGAGGACTGCGCCGGCTCGCGCTGTGGGGCCCCGGGCTCCTCGTCATGTTGGCCGACTGCGACGCCGGAAACGTCGTGACGGCCGCACAGGCGGGCGCGCAAACGGGGCTGCGGCTCTTGCCCGTGCTGCTCGCGCTTGTCCCGCTGCTCTACATGGTTCAGGAACTGACCGTGCGTCTCGGCATCTTCACCGGGCGCGGCTATGGCGAACTCATCCGCTCGCGCTTCGGACCGGTTTGGGCGACGCTGGCCGCGGCCGGACTGGTCGTGGCGGTGCTGGGGTCGCTCGTGACAGAGTTCACTGGCGTTGCTGGCGTGGGGGAAATGTATGGCGTGTCGCGCTCCGTCACGCTGCCGCTGGCCGTCATCCTGTTGACAGGCATCGTGCTCACCGGCTCGCATAAACGCGTCGACCGGATCGCCATTGCGATCGGCGCGTTTGCGCTGACGTTTTTCGCCGTCGCCTGGAGTGCGCGCCACCAGCTGCAGGTCATGGTCCCGCAGATGACTCACCTCGCAGCTGGCGGGCGGCAAGCCGGCTACCTGGCCGCGGCGCTCATTGGCGCGACGTTCAATCCGTGGATGGTGTTCTATCAGCAGTCGGCGGTCGCGGACAGCCTCACGGCAAAGGACTTCACATCGGCGCGCGTCGAGACGGCAGTCGGCGCGGTCCTCACGCAATTGCTCACGGCAGCGGTGCTCGTCGCTGCGGCCGCAACGTTGTCGGCGCATGGTGAGCCGCGCTCCCTCGACAGCATCGGCGAAATCAGCAATGCGCTCGTTGCCGTAACGGGCCCGTTTGCGGGCCGATTGCTATTTGGCGCGGGCGTGCTCGGCGCGGCGCTGGTGGCAGCCATCGTGAGTTCTCTCGCGCTCGCGTGGGGGCTCGGCGATGTGTTCGGGTACAGAGCGTCTCTGGAGGATCGTCCGGACCGGGCGCCCTGGTTTTATGGCGCGTATGCGCTGGCTGTTGCGGGCAGTGCATGGGCCGTCTGGCTCGCGCCCGACCTCGTTTCCCTGAACGTTGCGGCGCAGGTGATCAACACGTTGATGTTGCCGCTCGTGTTGGGTTTGCTCGTTGCCCTCAGCGTGACCGTGTTGCCGCAACGCTATCGGCCTCGCGGCGTGTATCTGTGGCTCGTAGTTTTCGTGGGCGCGGTCGTGTGTGCCGCGGGTGCCTGGGGCGCTGCGCAGGGGCTGCGTCCTTCGCCGGCGATGCCGGGCTTACGGATCCTTTGACAAGCGGGAGTCGATGGCAGCGAGCACGAGCTATGCGCGGAGCTCGGACGTTTCCATTCATTCGGCGCCTGGTGCGGCGCATCAGCCCGGGTTGTCCAGCGTGGGTTTCCGGCTTTCTGTTGTTTTGTTGCTATCTTGCTGAAATCGCGTTTGCAAAAGGCTTTTCTGTCTATAGTTAAAGTGCTTTCTCAAGCACTTGATGCGGCGCGGTAAAAATTGCGCCGTGCACCAAGGGCGCCCGGTTTGTGCAGCGTGTTTTCGTCGCTTTCGCGGAACACCCGCCAAACCAAACGATGTCTGGGAGGCCCAGATGAGACGCACGAAGACGCAGTCACTGCGTTATCAGGTCGAAAAATGGCTGTCACCCACCACGCCGGTGCATGTCACCGCGTTTGGCCATACCCCTTCAGGCAAGGCGCGCTATGTGTGCGTGGAGACGCGCCAGACAACGGGGTTTCATGCGTTGTTCTTCTTTCAGCACGACGACGGTTACTGGAATGTGTTTCCTCCCGTGGGTGAGGAGGCGCTGTGACGTGCGATAGATGGTTAGGTATCCAATGTAACTGAAAGCGCGTCACTGCATGGCCGCTTGCTCCACGCAGGCGAGAAAGCGCGAGGCCGCCGTGGTGAGCGGACGCTCGCGCCTTTGCACGACGTAGACGTCCATGTCGGGAAACTGCTCGTGGATCTTCAGTTCGCGGATCCTCCGGCGCTTCATCTCGAGTTCGAACGTCGGCTGCGTGGCCACGCAAATCACATCGGTCTTCGCGATCAAGGCGACGGAGGGCGCCAATGCCTGGCAGCGCATGATCCTGCCCGGCGCGGACAGACCCAGCGAGTGAAAGTAGGCGCTGAACCCCTTGTCGATCTGGTCGCCGGGCTCGCAAGGCACGAGCCATTCCGCCGCGTGCAGCATCGACATCGAGCGCGCGTGCGCGAGCGGATGGCCCTGGCGCGCCACGACCAGCAACGGCATGGACATGATCTTTCGCTGCTCGACGAAATCGGGCCATTGCGTGCCGGCGACCGCCGTGATGACCGCGAAATCGGTGTCTCCATCGCGCAGCGCATTGAGCGCGGTAGGGAGCGCCAGTTCGCGCACGGTCACCGACGTATCGGGATTCTGTGCGCGAAACTGGCCAAACGCCTGCGGCAGCAATGCACAGGCCACGGCCGACGACACCGACACGGCGACCTCTCCGCCCGCACCATTGAGCATGGTCGACAGTTCTTCATGAATGTGCCGCACGTCGTTGACCAGCATGCGTGCGCGGCGCTGAAACACGACGCCATATTCGGTGAGCGTAATGCCGTTGACCGAACGCACGACGAGCGGCACGCCCAGCGTTCTCTCCAGTTCGCGCATCGTGGCCGTGACGGCGGGTTGCGTCAAACGCAGTGCGCGCGCGGCGCCGTGCAAGCTGCCCTGCTCGGCAACACTCAGGAATACCCGCAATTGACGAAGTTTCATTCTGCTCCATGAGATAAAAAAACGTTATCAAGGCCGTTTTTTTATTGCCTTGTGCACCGATGCGTTAGTCATGATCATTGTGACCGAACGCACGCCTCGCGTGCATCTCATCGGGGTGACTGCATGGTAATAAAAAAATATTTCTCCGCTACCTATGCGCAGGCGCGAGAGCGATTCACGCAGGCGGCACGCGCCGGCGGGTTCGAATCGAGGCAGGTCGCGCATCCCACGGCGCTCGGCCCCGACGGCGGCAGCCTGTCGATCGACCTCGCGGTTCACGCGCCAGCCGGCGCTCGTGCGCTGCTCATCGTCACGTCGGGCACGCATGGTGTCGAGGGTTTCTGCGGATCGGGTTGTCAGGTTGGATTGCTCGAGGACGCGGCCTTCCTTGCCGAGACGAAGCGGCGCGGCGTCGCGCTGTTGATGATTCATGGCGTCAACCCGTACGGATTCGCGCATCTGCGCCGGGTGAACGAAGACAACGTCGATCTGAATCGCAATAGCGCGGACTATGCGGCGCTGACCGATTCGAATCCCGGATACGTCGCGCTCGATCCCTTGCTGCTGCCAGAGGTCTGGCCGCCTGACGCGGCCAATCAGGCCGCGCTCGGGGCCTATATCCGGACGCATGGCGAAGAGGCGCTGCGCAATACGGTGTCGAAGGGACAGTACGCGGTAGCGGACGGGATGTTCTACGGCGGAGTGCAAGCGAGTTGGAGCACGCGGACCGTCCATTCGATCCTGCGCGCGCACGCAAGCGGGTATCGGCGCCTCGCGTGGATCGATCTTCATACGGGACTGGGCCCGTATGGTCACGGCGAAAAAATCTTCATGAGCACGGATCGCGCCGAACTGGAAAGGGCGCGCCGCTGGTGGGGCAACGACGTGAAGCCGATCCACGAACCGGGTTCGGTTTCCGCCGACGTTCAAGGGCCGATCATCACGTTTTCGTACGACGAATTTCCGGGCGTCGAGAAGACGACGCTAGGCCTCGAATTCGGCACTTACGAGTCCTTGCACGTGTTGCAGGCGCTGCGCGCCGATCACTGGCTGCACCGTCATCCGGAATGCGACGCCGCCACCGCCGCGCAGATCCGGCAAAACCTGAAAGATGCGTTCTATTGCGACAACGACGAATGGAAGGGCCTGATTTTCGGGCAGATGCGCGTGGTCGCCTCGCAGGCTGTCGTTGGGCTCAGCGAAGGTGATTCGGACGTGACCGTCTAGACCCGGCACCCGCTTTCATTCAGACAGCGTAGCGGGGACAGCAGGCGCTGGGGTTCCATCCGGGATTGAACGATTAATGATATGGAATCCGAAGTAAATGAGGAAGAGAAATCAGCAGCAAGACAACGCATAGCTATTCTAAAAACCATCTCTAAAGATAGGAGACTCATGAAGATGGCGAAGCAACGGAAATGGCCACTCAAGGCATGTGTGGCCGCCGCGGCGATCTGTGCGGGAAGCGCGGCGCATGCGGACGGGAGCGTGACGCTCTACGGTATCGCCGATGTCGGCATGATGTACCTGAGTCATTCGACACCGGAATTCAATGGTACGAGCACAGGCACAGGCCACGTGTTCCAGCTCACGAACGCGGGCTATTCGCCTTCGCTGTGGGGTTTGGCAGGCAAGGAAGATCTGGGCGGTGGCATCAAGGCGGAATTCAAGCTCGAAAGCGGCATCAATCTCGCCAATGGCGGCTTCGACAACCCGGGCGGCAATAACGGGCTCTTCAACCGCATCGCCGAGGTCGGTTTGTCGGGCGGCTTTGGTACGGTCATGGCCGGTCTGCAGATCTCGCCGTTCTTCAACATCATTTACGCACTCGATCCGCGCGGCGCCGGCGAATTCGGCAGCATTCTCACGCCCGTGAGCGATAACAGTTTGATCGCCGCTGTCTTCATGCCCAATGCGGTGTCGTACACGTCGCCCGACATCGGTGGCTTCCAGGCGGCGGGCCTGTTCGCACTCGGCGGCGTCGCAGGTTCCTTCCAGACCGGCCGTGCATGGTCGGTCAGCGCGCGCTACACCAACGGCACATTCCTCGCCGCAGCGGCGTACATCAGCACCAACAACGCAGCCGACAGCGCGCTCGCGAGCGTTGGCGAACTCTATCCCGTCAACGTCCGCGCCTATACCGCGGGGATGAGCTACAAATTCGGCGGACTGATTGCCAAGGCGGCGTTCGCCAACTTCAAGGCGAACAGTGTGCCGGTCTCGGTCAATCCGTCGCTGATGTATTCGACCAATACCAGTGTGAACGTCTATAGCGGGGGCTTCGATTATTTCCCGCTGCCGTATCTCGATCTGAATGCCGGCGTGTACTACCAGCAGGATCGCGTGAATTCCGGCGGTCATTCGGTGATGGGCGCGATCGGCTCGCAATTCTTCCTCTCAAAGCGCACGTCGCTGTATGCGCAGGTCGGCCTCGTGAACAACACTTGCGCGCACAACGGTGTCTGCCTCGGTTCGGGGCTGACAGTGGAGAGCGGCGGCAGTGGCGTGGGAGGGCTGCAAGGTCTCGGGCTGGCGGCCGAAGGCCTGGGCCTGCCGCCGGGCACGACGGTCGGCGCGAACGTCGGCATTCGCACGACCTTCTGATCGGAGCAACGCAACCATGGGTATTCAAAAACTCGCCGTCGTTATCGGCACGCTTGCGACGTTGGCCGCGTTCAATGCGCAGGCGCAGCCCGCTGATTCCTCGTTTCCTGGGGCCAGCGCGTCATCGGCCAAAGCCGCCCGCAAGGCGGACCACATGCTTGAAAAGGCAGTGCGCAAGGCGCTGGGCAAGGACAAGACCGTGGATGTGACCAACGTCACGGTCCGTGCGCGCAACGGCGCAGTGACCTTGCTTGGCTCGGTGCCCGAGCAGGGCCAGGCGGACGCCGCCGCACAGGCCGCGCAAGGCGTGGCGGGTGTCTCGTCGCTGAACAATGCGCTGACCGTGAAGGCCGTTGCCCACTAGGGCGGCGGCGTACCGAACTCTCCCAGCGTGTTCGCTTTTCCCAACACGTCAAGGCCGCTTCCCCAGGGAAGCGGCCTTGATGCTTTGCGGCCCAGGCATTGAAAAGCGGCAGGCAACAGCGCTGGAGCCGTTGTTCACGCAACGACCCCAGAAAAATCTGCGATTCCACTTTTGTTTAAGCAAAATTTTACATTACAATTGATAATGATTCGCAATATCATTATCAATGCCGCCGCAGGCGCACTACCTCTTCGAACAACAACGACAGCCATATGCTTGAACGGGAAAACACACGAAGGCCATTCCGGCGCACCGCCGTATCCTGGACGGTCGAACGACTGCTGATGGGCGTGCTGGCCACGGCCATCGCGCCATCGGTTGCGTGCGCACAGAGTGCATCGGGCACACCAGCCGACGCCAATCAGGCCGCCGATACCAAAGCCGACACCCAGCAACAGGGCAGCGTGCTTCCTGCGGTGTCCGTCAAGGCCGCAGCCATGCCGGGCGAACTGCCGGCCGCCTACGCGGGCGGCCAGGTCGCGCGGGGCGGCGGCATCGGCGTGCTCGGGACGGCGAACGTGATGGACCAGCCGTTCAGCACCACGAACTACACCGAGCAGATGATGCTGGACACGCAAGCGCGCACGCTTGCCGACGTCGTGGTGAACAACGCCTCGGTGCGCGCCGAGCAGAGCAGCGGCGGCTTTGGCGACGTGTTCCAGATTCGCGGTTTCGACGTTCAGGCTACAGACGTGGCGCTCAACGGCCTCTACGGCATGGTCTCCGCGAGCCGCATGCCGGTCAACCTCATGGAGCGCGTGGAAGTGCTCCAGGGTCCGGGTTCGCTCATGTACGGCATGGGGCCTTCGGGGAGCATTGGCGGCGCGATCAATATCGTCACCAAGCGCGCCGACGACGATCCGCTCACGCGTCTCACGGCGCTGTACCAGTCGAAGGGGCAGTTCGGCGTGCAGGCCGATGTGGGCCGCCGCTTCGGCAGCGACGGCCAGTGGGGCATCCGCGTGAACGGCCAGTACAAGGACGGGCAGACGGGCATCGCGCACGGCAACCAGAGCCAGGGCAACGGCGCCGTCGCGCTCGACTATCGCGGCGAAAAGCTGCGCTGGTCGTTCGATGCGTACAACATCTCCGAGAATACCGACGAATTCCGCCCGCAGATCGGCCTCGGCACGGCGACGGCGGTACCGGCGGCGCCGTCATCGTGGACCAACTTCTATCCCGGCTCGAAACTCAGGCTGCGCGATTCGGCGGTGACCACACGGCTCGAGTACGACGTCAACCGATACCTGACCGTCTATGGCGCGGCGGGCGAGCATTACGGCACGTCGCAGCAGAATTTCCCGTGGGCCAGCGGCATGACCGCCGCGGGCGACTTCAACGTGATGAACGGCTACTACGACGCGTACAACCGTACGCGTACCGTCGATGCGGGCGTGCGTCTGCACTTCGACACGTTCGGCGTGAAACACACACTGGTTGCGGGCGCAACGTCATTGAACGAGGAGCAGGGCTATTTCTATGCGCTCTCGGATTCGTCAGTGGCCTCGAATCTCTACAATCCCACGCCGCTTCCGGCCATGACGACGCCGCGCGGCGACGCCCAGCGCTCGAACCATACGCGCCTCGACAGCCAGCAGCTGATCGACACGATGTCGTTCTGGAACGACCGCCTGCTGCTGACGGGCGGTTTCCGGCGTCAGGTCATCGGCGTGGACGACTACGACACGACGACAGGCGAGCGCACGGATACGTATGTGAAGCAGGCGATCACGCCGCTCGCGGGCATTGTCTTCAAGCCGTGGTCGAACATCTCTGTGTACGGCAACTTCACGTCGGGTCTCACGAACGGCAGCACGGCGCCGATCGGCACCGCGAACGCGGGCCAGGCCTTCGCGCCGTACAAGTCGAACCAGTACGAGGCGGGTGTGAAAGCCGACTGGGGCCGCGTGATGACCTCGGTTTCCGTGTTCCAGCTTTCGCAGCCCAACGGCGTGACGAACCCGGCGACGAACGTCTATGGCTACGATGGCACGACGCGCGTGCGCGGCCTCGAACTGGCCGCGTACGGCGAGGCGTTTCGACATTTGCGGTTGATGGCGAGTGCGACGTTCTACGACGCGAAGCTGCGCAACACCGCCAGCGGCGCGACCGACGGTAACGAGCCGGTGGGCGTGCCGAACTTCGCGTTCAATCTCGGCGCGGACTACGACTTGCCGTGGGTGCAGGGCCTGAGCGTGAACGGCCGCATCATCCACACGGGCGCGCAATACTACGACGCCGCCAACACGCTGCGCTTGCCGTCGTGGACGCGCTACGACATCGGCGCGCGATACGGCACGCGTATCGCCCAGAAGAGCGTGGTGTTCCGGGCGAACCTGGAGAACCTGTTCGGCAGCCGCTACTGGGTCCAGCAGGGCACCTACCTCACGACCTCCGCGCCGCGCACCGTGCTGCTCTCCGCGCAGATCGACTTCTGATCGCGAGGAGTCCGGAGCAACCTACCGTGTGACTGGACCGCCTGCCGGCGTGACATGCGTGCGCCGATGCAGCGGTCCAAGCGCGGTAGAAAGCAGCGCGCAAGGCAGCAGGATCGCGACAAGCGAAAACATCGTCGTCCTGAATGCATGCGCGTAGTCGAGCATGCCGGGCGCCGCGCCGAGCTTCGAGAAGAACAGGCCGCCTAGCGTGGCCGCGCCGACGGCCGCGCCGATCTGCAGCGTGGCCGTGACCATGCCCGAGGCGATGCCCGCGTGCGCGGGCTCCACTTCGGCCAACACGATGCGCACGACGGAGGGCAGAACGAGCCCCTGGCCGATGCCGATGGCGGCGAGGCCGAGATAGAAGCCGGCGCCGGGCTCCGACACGCCCGCGAGCGAAGCCGCAACGGCGAGCCCAAGCGCGAGCAGTACGAAGCCCAGTGTCAGCACGCGATAACCGCCGAACCGGTGCACGAGGCGCGGCATCAACAACGGGCTCGAAAGAAAGCCGAGGCCGAACGGCAGGATTGCGAGTCCCGAGGCGAGCGGCGTCCAGTGCAAGCCGCCTTGCAGATAGATGCCGTAGGTCAGGAAAAACGCGCTCATCGTATAGAAGAGGAACCCCAGCACCAGGCCGAGCGCGATGACCGGATTGCGGAAAAGGCGCACGTCGAGCAGGGGATCGCGGCCGTTGACGAGGCTGCGCCACTCCACGCGCAGCAGCAGGCCCAGCATGGGCAGCGAACCGATGAGGCAGGCGAGCATCCACAACGGCCAGCCCGACTCGCGTCCGCGCGTAAGCGGATAAACGAGCATCAGCAGAAACAGCGAAAGCAACAGCGTGCCCGGCACGTCAATACGCTTGCCGCGTGGCGGCCGGCTTTCGGGAATGAAGCGCCAGCTGCCGATGAGCGCGAACACGCCGATGGGCAGGTTGACGAGAAAGATCGCGCGCCAGCCCAGACCGAACGGGTGCAGGCTGATGAGCGCGCCGCCGCCAAGCTGCCCGATCACGGCCGCCACGCCGAACACGAAGGCATAAAGGCTCATCACGCGCACCTGCTCGTGCGGCGTGAATACGCTGCGGATGGTGGCGAGCACCTGCGGCGCGAGGGTCGCCGCAAACAGCCCTTGCAAGATGCGGCTGGCCACGAGCGCCGCGCCGCTGGTGGCGAGGCCGCAGAACGTGGAGGCGACCACGAAGCCCGCCATGCCGATCATGAAGATGCGCTTGCGGCCATACAGGTCGCCCAGGCGCCCGCCCGTGATCAGCATGACGGCGTTCGCGCAGGCGTAGGCCGAGACGACCAGCTGGAGTTCGGACGCGTTCGCCCCGAGTCCGTCGCGGATGGCGGGCAGCGCGAGGTTCACGATGAAGTAATCGAGCGGCGGCAGGATCGCGCCTACCAGCAGAACGACCAGTGCCCAGCCGTGATGGCTGCGGCCGGTTTCGGCAGCGGCGCGGGGCGCCACGGCGCAGGCGGCGTACGTATTGTCAGACATGAGTGTGCTCGGCGATAAAGGGCTGGATCGCGGCGCAGGCTGCGCTGATGCGGGAGCGCGCAACCTGACCATCGAACCAATCGAATCGCCATTCTGACGACACTCGAAGAAACGGAAAAGCGGGAATAAGTGGTACTATCCATCGAGTTATTCGATGGAAGTTGGAATGCCATGCGCGGTTTCGAATTCGACCAGTTGAAGACGTTCGCGGCGGTGGCGAACGTGGGCAGCCTTTCGGCGGCGGCGCCGCTGCTGCATCTTTCGCAATCCACCATCAGCGAGCAGGTGCGCAAGCTCGAGGTGCGCGCGGGCGTGCCGCTGTTCGTGCGCAGCAAGCGCGGCGTGGAGCTCACGCCCGCGGGCACGCGGCTGCTCGAGCACGCGCGGCGCCTCGTGGCGCTCAACGAGGCCGCGTTCGACGAGGTGCGCGGCCAGGCCATCAAGGGCGAGCTGCGCGTGGCGATTACCGAGTACTTCCGCACCAACGAGGTGGCGGGCTTGCTCGTGCGGCTGCGCGACTGCTACCCGCAACTGAGCTTGCACGTGAGCGCGATGAAGAGCGCCGACATCGAGGTCGCGTATGCGAAGCGGCAGATCGATCTCGGCGTGGTCATGCACCTGTCGAGCGGCCCGTTCCGGCCCGCCGCCGCCGACGCGGACACGCGCTGGGAGTTGCTGCGCGAGCCGCTTTACTGGGTCGCGTCGCCGGCGCTTGCCGAGCAGCTGCCGCAAGCGTTGCCGCTCGTGCTGCTGCCAGGCGACTGCATGATGCACCAGGTCGCGGTGCGCTTGCTCGAAGAAAACGACATCCCCTATGTGCTCGTTCACAGCGCGTCGGGCGTGGCCGGGCTGCAGTCCATGCTCGCAGCCGGCCTCGGTGTGGGGTGCCTGTGCGCATCCGCCATCGGCGAGGGGCTCGTGCGTCTCGGCCCGAAGCATCGCTTGCCCACCTTGCCCGACGCCGTGTTCTCGCTCATGCCGCCGCATCCCGGCGAAGGGGACACGGTGACTCAGGCGAGGGAAGTGCTGGCGCGGCAACTGCTGGTGTGATGCGCTTGCCGCGCCAGGCGCGTGCGTGCCTCAATGCGGCACGTTCACGACGCCATCGTTCGCGCGAATCGCATTGCTGCCCGGATTCTCCACGATGGCCGGCAGGTTCGCGACGCCCAGCGGCGGCGCGGCGCCCGGACTGCCGCCGCGCGGGATTGTGCGGATAACCTGCGACGGCGGCAGCGGCGTGCCGTTCTTCAGGTGACTCCACATCAGATTGAGCGCGGCGATGTTGTAGTAGTGAACCGGCACGAAGTGCGTATCGAAGCCCGGCACGGCGAGGAAGGCGTCGAAGTGCTGCCCGTTCGTCACTTCGTAGAGCGACAAGTGGCTGCGCGAGCCTTCGCGTTCGCTGTTTGCCGCGAGGTACGCACGCGAAGCATGGTTGATCGGCACGAGCGCATCGCTGCGGCCTTGCACGATGATCGCAGGCTTGCCGTGCAGGTTCGCATTGACGCTGATCGCCTGAACGCTCTGGCGCATGCGCGGATCGCCCTTCGTCCACAACGCACGCACACAGGCCGCGCCCGCGAGGCTCGCATCGGGCGTGGCGAGCCGATGATCGGCGCCGCCCGGCGGCGTGACGTTGTAGACGAGATTGACGCCATTGGTCGGCGGCACGCCGTTCCCCACGCCGAAAATCGTGAGCATGGGCGAGACGGCGGGTGCAACGCCTGCCGCGCCGGTCGTTGCGTTCGTCGTGCCGAAGCTGAATCCGCACAGGTTGTCGAGCACGCTCGATCTCGTGTAGGCATCGGCGTAAGTCACGGCAACGGCCGGCACGGCTTGCGAATCCCACATTGGCGCGTGCAGCAGATCGGAGTCCGCTTCATAGCCGGCTTCGTGCAGACGGGCGAGCGCATCGTTGGCCTGCGCCTGCGTATCGCTGCCGCGTATATAGCCTGCCGCCGCGAGCGACGTGCAGCGCGCCTGGCGAATCGCGGTGGTGGTCGCAACGGGCAGCGCCGTGAGATACGGCGCGCCAGCGGCGGCGTCGGCGAGCGCGGCGCACGGTTGCAGCAGGTTCGCGAGCGTCATGTAGTCGGCGAGCGGCTTGCCCGCTGCAGCAATCCGCTGACCGCCTTCCCTGACTTGCGCGTCGCCGGGCATGCGCACATTGATCTGCGGCTCCCCGACGACGACCGCCGTGATCCACTTGCCCGTGTCTTCTTCGGCCGCCGCGAGCGACGCGCCGCCGCCGTTGCTCACGGAAGCCGCGATCGTCGTGATGTCGCCGGGTGCGTAGCGCACGCCGCGATTCGATGCGTCGACGCGCGGCGCGAACTGCTGGTTGAGCACCCAGTAGGCGAACTGGACCGCCTCCAGGGTGTCCTTGCCCCAGTCCGCTTCGGGGTTCAACTGGGAATGCGCATGCTTGAACGCATAGCGGTTCGGAAACTTCTGGTTGAACGCGGCGAGCGCGACCGCGGGCACGTTCGCGGTGAAAAGGCTCGTGCGTCCCGCCGTTGCGGCATCGGCCGTGCGGCCATCGATCAGCGTAACGAGACCGCTCATCAGTTCTTCCGCGCCGTTGCCGGTGCCTTTGTCCGTATAGGCCACCGCGCAGCCGCGCTTGAGTCCCCACTCGCCGGCCGCCGAGATCGCGCCATACACGCCGCGCGAACCCGACGACGTGGCTGTCACGATGCACGGGTTCGCCGGGTCGAAACTGGCCGGCACCTGCACGAGCAGGCTGACGTTCTGGCGGCCGCTGCCATCATCGGCAAACGCGAGATATTCGGTGCCGGCGATTTTGCCTTCGCCCAGCGTGTCGTTGCCGTAGAGATCGACGTTAGGCCCCCAGAAGCGGCCATAGCCGCCGTTCGCACTGATGTCGACGAGCGCGCGATAGTTCGACCAGATCGCGAGCCTGCGCAACTCTGCTGCTGTCGGGGCGGCGGGATTCGCGATGGCCGGCTGCGCGCCGGCAAGGCCGGTTTTGCCGAGCCCGGCGGTCAGCAGATCGTCGCTGACGCCGTCGTAGGTGGTGGTTTGCAGACTGTTCGCCACGACGAAGGGCGGGAGTCTGTTGAATGCTGCGTGATTGGCGTTGTTGTCGGCGGCGTGCGCGCCTGACGCGAACGCCGCGCCTGCGATGGCGATCGCGGCACTGAGCCGTGCCGTTTTACGCCGGACTGCGAACGGGGTATCTCTCATGGGTGTTTCCTTGTTTGTTGTTAGGGTAGGACGCACTGCATCGGGACGGCCGTTTCGACGTGCCGGCATCGCGGCACCCATCGACATTAGGACATCCCGAAAGCAGATACCAGGAGAGATTGCATGCGCGCGCAAGGGCACCCGCCACCACACCGTACTGGCGTTGGAAGGCCGGACTTGCGCGGCAATTACGCGCGTTGGGGGATCGCGTTCCCGAGGCGGCGGATCTGGCTGGCTATTTGCAAAGCAGGAGCAAGCGTTCCTGATCCGAGCATGGCCGCCCGTCGGCTCTTGGTGCGGGAGCGCCGCCTTGTGCCGTTGCCGGGCCTTTAGTGGCCTGCATCGCGGCGCGATGGGCGAAGCACGCCTTCAGGCGTCGCTCGACAGGCTGATAGTATTGCCAGCCTTTGCCGAGGCCGGGTAATTCAAGTTTCACCTGCTTCCATTTCGGATGGCCGTGCTCCTGCAGGTTGTCGAAGTTTTCGCACAGCGAATCGGCGAAGCGCTTCAGGTTGCCGACCGTGTCGCGCAGGTTGTAGTCGTAGGTGACGAGAAAGGCCTTGACTGTCCAGGTCGGCACGTCCTCCTTCAGCCAGTTCGGGTAGCTCGAAACGTGAATGGTCGCGGGATAGTAAGTCTGCTTCGCGCGCGCCGTTTCCGGCGCGTTGGGATCGACGCGCAGGAAGCGGATCTGCTGCAGCAACTCGGGGTTCATGTCGGTAAAGAGCTTGGCGGGTTGCCCTGCGACGATGATCGCCACATCGATCTTCTTGACGATGAGCGCGGCAAGCGCGTCTTCGTTGCTCAGGTGCTGCGCGTTCTGTTCGGGAATGGGCTGGCCGAACATGAGGCGGTAGAGCGTCGTTGCCGACTGCGCGGTGCCGCTGCCGATCAGGCCGACACTGATTACCTTGTCCTTGATCTCGTTGATGTTCTTCATCGGCGAGTCGTTACGCACGACGAAGTAAATCTCTTCGTCATAGAGCGGCATGATGAGACGTAGCGGCCGTATCAGCGTACCGGCCTCTTCGTTGCCGGAATTGGCCATATCGACGTAGGCCTGGTACACGTCGGACTGCACGAGGGCGAGCTTCACGCCGGGCTCGAAACGCATGCGCTGCACGTTTTCCGCCGAGCCTTTCGATGGAATCACCTCGAGATCGATGCCCGCCGGCGGCGCCACCCATTTCGCCAGGTCCTGGCCAATCTGGATGTACGTGCCGCGCTCTGGGCCGGTCACGATCCGGTAGTGCGCGTCGACCTCGGCCGCGAAGGAAAATGCCGGGAAAAGCAGGGCGATCAGCGTCGCCACCCCCACTAGTGTCGTTCTCAACATGGTCTCTCTCCCGCCCTGTTTGTGATGTGCCGCGACTTCGATCTGTTGTGGAATCCTTCTTAATGCGTCGCGCCTGGTGGCGCCGTATGCGTCCAGCCGTTTTGTACGATCGCGCGCTCCCGTGCGTCGACGCTGTTGTCGTTGCTGGCGGGAGTGGCGGCTGTCGCCGCGTTCGTTGCGTTGGTCGTGTTCGCTGCCTGGGTCGCATTCGTCGCGGCGGGCAGTGGCGGTGGCGACGCGTTGGTGTTCCAATCCTGCGACGACGGCAGTCTCACGCTGTTCGCCGCGGGCGGCACCGGAGGGGCGGTGTTCGCTTGCGGGGCGCCACCTGGCGAGGTGAGCGGTTTCCACGCGGTCGATACGATGGCACGCTCCATCAACGATTGCGCGGCCTGGCTGCTCGAATCGATCGCAAGCGCCTCCGAAGCCTGTTGCTGCACGCAGGCCCACGCGCGCTGTGCGACACAGCGGTCCGCGTTTTGCAACGCGTTATCGCGCCGTTGCTCGCGTGCCGCGATCTCGCTTTGCAGCGCGTGCGCCTCCTCGTTGTCCGCATCGCGTGCGAGCACCGCGTTGGCTGCGGCCTTCGCGTCGAACAGATTGTTCTGCGCCAGGCTGTTACGCGCGACACGCAGACCATCGGCCACATCCGCGAATTGCGGCGCGGCGTGCGCATCCGGCGGGGCGGATTGAGGCGCGCCGCGGGTCTCTGTGCCCGCAGCAGCGGGCGTTTCATCCGCCTGTTGCGCAGGCGCATGGGTCGAAACCGAGCCGCCCGAGGAATGCAGTGTCTCTTCGCTGGGCGTACCCTCGCGCTGGCGGTTCGTGCCGAGCAGCAGGTACGTGCCGTACGCGAAGGCAAGAATGACAGCGATGATGAAAAGCCCCTTGGGAAAGATCCATTGCCTCAACGGCGAAGACTGCACGCTGTGCGCGAGCTGTATCGCCTGCTGCGCGGCGTGTTGAGCGGCGTGCTGCACGCTGTTCTGTATCGCATGCGGGTAGCCCGGGTTCAGCGACGGCCCATCGGACGCGGGCACGACCGTTGGCGCCATCTTCGCGGCCGCGGGAGCGGGAGGCGTGGCCGCAGTCGCGCCGAGGGGCGTTATCGTGGCCTTCGGATGGGTGCCTAGTGAAACTTTGTCGAGCGGAAGATCCGTGCCGCAGTAAGGGCAGAATTCGAAGTTCTCGTACAGCAGCCCGCCGCAACGCTTGCACGCCGAGGGGAAGTTATGGTCGCGACCAATCTGAGCGGACATGATGTCGTCCCACCGTTATGGCGATGCCATTTCGGCATGCTCAGAATCGTCGTTGAAGCGAAGCGTGACGCCTCGCGGAACTCACGATCTGCATGCGCAGGAAAGCGGCGTGGCCGACCGAGCGCAGCCGCGTGAAGAAAATATGGTTGATTTCCCACAGCGCGTCAATCTCTGCTGTTGCCTGGCGCACATATGCTTCTTGACTTTATTGTCGTGAAGATTGAGTTGCGGAACTTTTTACCGTATATGCGTGTTTTGCGTGCGCGCGGCTTTTATTTATCAAAATAGCTAAACGACCGAGCGTGCTTCTTTCTCGATCCGTATGGTTCAGGAAGTATGTCCCCAATTGGGCGCACGTCGGCCTCGGCATCAAACCACGGATTGCAATCATTTCGACGCCCCCCGCGAGGCATTGCCGAGCAGGTCATTCGGCGTTCGTTCGCGGTCGCGTTGCAACGAGATCCCGCATCGCCAGCACGCATGCATAGGTGCGTTGCGTGCTCAATGGAATTGCTGCGTACGCAACGAATCAGCACGCATAGGTTCCGAAACTATCCCTTGACAAAGTACTGTGGCGGCTCCTATTTTTCCTCTGCCACCCTCCATTACAAAATATTTCCAGCGAAATCATGTCGGCGAAAATCAAGGTTTTCGCGCGATGCGCTATGAGTTATTTAGTTATCCATAGTAAATAGATAACGCCTGAAATGAATCGACTTTGTCAGGAATGGAAAGTTAAATGTCAGCCGCTGTATGCCGGCAATTGAATGTGAATTTCGATGCCTTTTTTCAAGGCTTCATCTCCGGCGAATGCGGCCCCCGCGTAGTGTGACGTCATCATTCGAAGGGGAATAACAATGCATCCGGAGCGTTCATCCAGCGTGGGTTGTCGCCGTGGTCGGAGCCAGTTACGTCACGCAGGCGCAATCGCGCTTGGCGTGCTGATGCTTGCGGGTTGCGGCGGCGGAGACAGCAGCCCGTCTTCGTCTGCCGCAAGCGCGCTGAACCAGGTTTCGGCCAGCGCGAAGGCAGCCGCGCAAACCCCCAATTCGCCCAACGCAAACCAACCGTACACAGACCCGATTGCATACTCGCCGAACGCCACCGACGGTCTTGCCGCGTCGCAAGTCGCCGAGAAGGCCGCGATCATGCATTACCAGTGGACCTCGGGAAAGACGACCATCAACTACACGACGACAACCGGCCATTTGACCGCTTCCGATGCAAACGGCAATCCGGAAGCGACGATGTCGTATGTCGCCTATACCGCGCCGGGCACGAACGGTTCGCCGCGGCCGGTGACGTTCATCTATAACGGCGGCCCGGGTTCGTCGTCGATCTGGTTGCGTCTCGGCTCGTTTGCGCCAACCCGTGTCGCCACGCCCGATCCGCTGCTCACCAACTGGCCGAACTTTCCGCTCGTCAACAACGCGGAAAGCCTGATCGACACCACGGACATGGTGTTCATCGACCCGCCGGGCACGGGGCTTTCGGAGGCGATCCTGCCGAACACGAACCAGAAATTCTGGGGCTGTGATCCAGACGTGGAGGTGATGCGCGATTTCATCAAACGCTATCTGGCGGTGAATAATCGCAGCAGCTCGCCGATCTATCTCTACGGCGAATCGTATGGCACGCCGCGCACCGACATGCTGGCGCTCGCGCTCGAAGCGGCTGGCGTGCAGTTGACCGGCATCGTGCTGCAGTCGTCCATCCTGAACTACTTCGCCGATGCGATCGAGGCGACGGCTATCACGGACTCGACCGCAGGCTTGCAACTCGACACCGATACGCTCGCGGGCTATTACCCGGGCTACGCAGAGGTGGCCGCGTATTTCAATCTGGTTTCGCCGCCGTTGATCGATCAAGGACTCTTTGCGCTGCAGTCGGAGATCTTCGCGACAGGGCAGTACCAGCATTTCCGGAAGTACGCGCAAACGTGGGTGCTGAGTCAACTCGGTATTCCCGATGCGCTCGGCAAGCCCGTCCTTCCGCCCGCGAAAACGCTGGATTCGTGGCGCTGGCCTTCGAGTCTCAGCTTGCAGGCGCTTAACGGCTATTTCAACGTGAATCCCTTCAGTAACGAACTGATCCCGGGCACGACGATCGGGCGTTACGATGGGCGCGTGTCGTTGCCGGATTCGGATCCGCGCCTGCAGAGCGACGGTGACCCATCGGACATCCTCATCTCGCAGCCGTTCACGACAGCACTCGCCACGCAGATGCCGAACTATCTCGGCTACACGGCGCCGAATGCGACGTATATGCCGCTGAACGACAATATCATCGAGGTCTGGGACTTCTCGCACGACGGTCAGCCACTGCCCGATACGCTGCCCGACCTGCTCGGCGCGATCCAGCTCAATCCCCAGCTCAAGGTGCTGGCGGAGAACGGCTATCACGATCTCGCCACGCCGTTCTTCAATACGGAGAAGCAGCTTGCGCGCCTGCAAACGGTGGCCGGCTTGAGCCCGAACCTGCAGGTCAACTTCTTCCAGGGCGGCCATATGATTTATCTGGACGACGTCGCGCGCCCGAAGATGAAGGCCGATCTCGTGAACTACTATGGTGGTCAACCTATACCCTTGGCGCTTTCGCTCTGGACGCTTCCGCAGCCGTGGCCCGATGAGAGCCCCGCGGGCACGCCGACTTCCACGGCAGTCGCGGCAGCGGGCCAATAACGTTACAGGCCGGGGTTTGCGCCGCGATATCGATAATCGATACTCGATTGCGGCCCCGCTCCTTACTCATTGAAGGCGAGCGATCATGTCTACATTCAACAAGCTGTGGTGCGTCACGCCGCTCATGGTGTGCGCGGTTGCCGCGCTCACTCTGGCCAATGTCCACGCCGCAACGCAGGCCGCGACGCAGGCCGTGGCGCCCGTTCAACTCCCGAAGGGCGGCCATGGTGTGGACGGCCCATTTTTCCCGTCAAACCGGCCAGTGCCGCTCACCCCTTCCACGGGTACGCAACTACAGCAACAGGCGCAACAGCGCGTGGAGGCGCGACTGGGCGCGAATTCCGCGTTGAGCAACGGCGCATCGATCACGAAAGCTCAGGCGCAAAGCAGTGGCTTGGGGTATATCGCGCAGCATTTCGATCAGATCGATACGGCTCATACAGGCCGGGTGTCGCTGGGCGACGTGCAGCAATATCTGCAGAAGCAGGGCCAATGAGGCCACGGATGCGTCGCGCCGCAGCGATCGGCGTCGTGTGCATGCTGGCGGCGGGGCCAGGGGCCCCGGCCAGTTTCGCGCTCGACGCCGCCGCCGTTGCGCTGCCTCAGGACGCGCCCCACTACAAAGTGGGCGACAGCTGGACTTTCGAGCGGTCCGACCCGTTGTCCGGCAAGAGTCGCACCTTCACGCAAACCGTGACGTCGGTTCACGCAGACGGCAGTGCATCGCTGCTGATCGGCCCCGGCGGCGGGCGTCTGGAACTCACCTCCGAAGCCAACGTGATTGCCAATGGCGTCGATGCGCGTGCCTGCGGAATCGCCCTGCATTTTCCGCTGCGCGCCGGCGAACGCTATGAGGCGGACTGCACGGCCACTGCGCCTTCGGGCATGCGGGTGCAGCGCCGGGCCCAATGCGAAGTGGAAGGCGTGGAGACGGTGCAGACGAAGGCGGGCGCTTTCGCCGCGATCAAGATCACGATGAGCGGAGTCTGGCAGCCGCAGTATGGTCCGGGCGGCGGCCCGATGGAGGAGACGCTCTGGTATGCGCCGAGCGTCAAGCGCGTGGTGCGTGAAGCGTTTCAAGGCCGTCTGGCCGGCAGGGGCGCGCCCGCGACGAACGCGATCGAACTGGTGCATTACGCGGTGAAGCCCTAATACCTGCGCACCTTTCTCGTGTCATTTTTCCGCAAGCGAAATCTCCCTCCGGTTCTCTCTCCATCAAATGATGGAGGCGAGAGCGTGCGCGGTTCCATAGGCTTAGGAAGCACAGCACGCAGCGGCGCAGGCCGGCGAGTGATTCGGCCCGCTGCGCATTCTGAAGCCCGGCGCCTGACACGGTGACAAGGAGATGACCATGAAGATCAAGCATTCACGAGTGACGGCAGTAACAGCGTTCGCGCTTTTCTCACTCAGTAGCGCCGCGCAAGCAGGCGGCCTTTGCTCGAATGCAACGCTAAGTGGACCTTACGGATTTCACGGTCACGGGGAAATTCTTGGTTTGCTAGACAGCAATAACAAGCTGCACCCGTTTGCCTCACCGTTGACGCTCGATGACGTCGCCATCGTGACGTTCGATGGCTCGGGTAAATTCACGCGCACCGACTTCGGCATGATCAATGGCTTACCCAAAGGCGGGCAGACTGCCTTCAATCCGTACCAGAGCGGCACCTACACCGTGAATTCCGATTGCACCGGCACCATGAAAGTGGTTTATGGCAGTGGAGGGCCGGTGGCGGCCGGCGTAGAAACCGACCTGGAAATCGTGGTTTCCGACGACGGCACGCTCATCGAATCCGTTGTCAACAAAGCGTACTCGCCATCGTCCGGGGCCACCGCCGACGGCACGACTTGCCCACCGAATTGCGATCAAGGTGTGCAAGAACAATTCGAGGGGAAGAAGGTTCTTGTTTACGGATTCCGCTAGGCGCGCGGCACGTTTTCGAAAAGGTCGCGTTGCACGCTTGGTCTTGTGCAACGTGTGCCTTTCATAGTTGCCGCCTTTTTCGCTTTTGTCCCTTCGCTATGGTCGGCGCTCAGCGCACCGCGTAGCCTCGGCCTTGCATGCAGGCATCCCACGCCTCGCGATAGCTTGCGAGCGCCTGTTGCTGCGCCGACTCCGTTTGCGCGTTCTGCGCCTCGGCGGCACGCTCCTGGCGCCGGTGCGCTACGCCGCCTGCAACCGTGCCAGCCACCGCGCCGACGGCCGCGCCGTGACCGGCGTTGCCCCCGATCGCGCCAGCGGCTGCGCCGATGGCCGCGCCTCCGGCGGCGCCCTGCACGCGTTGCCCGTTCTGGGCTTGAACTTGCGGCGCGGCGTTGGCGACTGCCGCCGGGTCAATGCCCGTTTTCTGTTTTGCCCACGCGTAGCAAGCCCCTTCATCAGCGCTTTGCTGCTGAGCGCTTTGGCCTTTCGACGGATACGCGACGGTTTGCTGAGCAAGAACGGGAAGTGCGGCTGCCGCGATAAGAATGGCGGCGGGAATAAATACGATGCGATTGATTTTCATGGAACGCTTCTCTTGGTGGCGTGAATAAGCCGGCAGAGAATATCTTGTGATCGTTCGATAGCGAGGTGGGTGAGTCGAGAAGCGCTACGTTACCGTTGATACGTATCAACGGAAGGTGAGTCGAGCCGGGAAATTGCGGACCAAAGCTTAATTTGATCGAATGACTTTTGCGTAAAACAGAAAGATGGCGTGTGACGTGAATTCGGGAGATCGCCAAACTCAGTACGGCTATTGCTTTAGACGCAGGCAAGCAAGGAGTGTGCACAACTTCGCGCGATTGCCGCGGGGCCAATGGTACGCTTGGGCTTCTCAATGTCACGTGGCTGGAGATTGCCGATCATGAAGCGTTTGTGCTGCGCAGCGTTCTTTGCATTGCTGGTCGCCGGTTGTGCTTCATCGCCGCCACCCGCTGCCGACACGGACACCTACATGCTGCACACGCCCGATTCCACGAGGCCCGGCGCGCCCGCGTCGAAGCCGCCGAGGCTCACTGTGGGCGTCAGCGATCCCGACACGCAGCTGATTCTTCCGTGGTTCCTCAACGACATCATCAACTTCGTGAATTACCGCTAGGCTGGAAACCATCAGCAGTCGCTCGGGTGACGAGATCAGATCGGGCCCAAGGGAGTTGGAGTAAGGGGCGGAATCCGACCCTTCTCGGACACTCTATCCAACGTGTTCCGGAGGCTACATCTTCCGGACTGCGCCGCTGCGTTCGAGGTTTATTTCACTTGAAGTCGCTGTGCACGACTTCGATCAACTGCCGCGCTCGTCCTCAAGCGCACGCTCGATCGCGTCAACCTGCCCCTTTATTCGACGGATGCGGTTGAGCAGCTTCTGCTTCTCACGGATCGTGTGCCCCATTCCTGTTTTCAGTCAATAGCGTGGGGGGGCATGCTAATCTCCTTGGGCATCTGCGTCATCACCGCGGATTTCGACGAACGGGCAAGCCGACGCCGACGCTTACCCGTGTTGGTCAATGCGCCATGATCCGCTATGCTTTCAATGGCTTTGCACCCGAGCGGGCGCAGGCAGAAACGGGCCGATCCAGGCCCGCGAGCAGAACGAAGCAGGGAAGCCGGTGTGAATCCGGCACGGTCGCGCCACTGTGACTGGCGACGAGGGCGATCCTCGTCGAACCAGAAGTCAGACCTCGCTGCGTTCTTTCTTCGACTCATTCCAGGGCGCGCAACCCGAGGAGCCGTCAATGACTACTTCGTCTTCATCTACCGTCCGGTTACACCGGGCGTCAACCTGCTGCTTTGCACTCTGGTCTCCGGAGTTGCACAGCTAGAAACGGTCCGCACTCCATAACGACGGCCGCCGTCGTCCACTGTTCCCGCCTGCGTGGCCGGGGGCGGTCGGCGCGCGTCCGCAAATTTCCCCACAAACAGAAATCGGACCCATTCACATGCATAAAACGCTAGTCCCCATGCTCGGCGGCACTGTGCTCGCCTGCGCCGGAATCACCGCCGACGCGCAGGAAGTCACGCTATACGGCGAGATCGATACGGGCGTCGCCTATGTCAACAACGTCGGCGGCCGCTCGCAATACCGCTCGACCTCCGGGCTGATCGACGGCAGCTTCTGGGGCCTGCAGGGCACCGAAGATCTCGGCGACGGCAATGCCGCCATTTTCCGGCTTGAGCGCGGTTTCTCCGCAACAAGCGGGCAAGCCTTCGACGATCATCCGTTCTACGTGGGTCTGCGCTCAGAACGGATGGGCACGCTCACGCTCGGCTGGCAGTACGACACGATGCACGACTACTTTGCGCCCTATGTCCTCACTGGCGGCGCAGGGGGTACAGCGTTCGCGCATCCGTTCGACAACGACAACGCAAACAATTCATGGCTGGCTTCGAACGCGGTCAAGTATGAGAGCGCGACGTATGGCGGCTTTAGCGCAGGCGCCATGTACGCATTCTCCAACGCAGCGGGTCGATTTGCGCAGAACCGTGCGTATGGCTTTGGCGCGCACTATGACGGCGGCCCATTCAACGCGGGCGTGGCCTGGATGCACATTGACGGGCGCGGCGTTTCGACAGTCGGTGCGTATGACACGTCGGTCCTTCCGGGTGCCGGTTTCGCGGCAACGGAGGTCACCGTGCAACGCGAGGACACCCTGGGCGCGGGCGCCAGTTACACGCTCGGTGACGTGACACTCGGCGCAGCATGGTCGCGTTCGATCCATACGGGTATCTCGCAGGCGGACGACGGCGCGCCGCTGCCGTCAATCGCCTTCAGCAACTACGAAGCCAACGCGGTGTGGCAGGTCACGCCGGCCACTTCGCTTGCAGCGATGTATGCCTACACCGATGCGTCGTCGGCGCACTGGCATCAGGCCGCAGTCCAGGCTGACTATCAGCTCTCGAAGCGTACCGACGTTTACACGGAGGCGATCTGGCAGCGGGCGTCGTCCGGGGCATTCGCGATGATCAACACGAACGATGCATCGAGCGGGCGTAGTCAGCTGCTCGTGGCGGCAGGCATACGGCATCGGTTCTGAAACCCCGCACTGCGCCGGCGGTTGGCAGCGCGACTGCCACCGGTCGTGTTCCGGCGCAGCGCAATCATGCATTGGCCGAAGGTGGACGAAATGACATCGCAGAACGAAGAAGCCGTCAATCATCTGCTCTCGCAACTGGCAGAGAGCAGCGACGATTGCTGGGACATCTACGAAGAAGTGGGACGGGTTGTCGTCGCACAGCTGAAAGAGCGGGACTGGCGAGCGCTTCATGCCATCGCGAAGGCCTGGATGATCAGTGCGGCCGCGCAGGGGCAACTCGCGGACACGTCGCCCGAATCACCAGATCATGCACTGGCCGCGGCCCGCGCGCAGGACGCCGATGGGCAACTCTGCGCATTGATCGCGCGTGTCGTTTTCGGGGCGAATGAGATCAGGCATTGACGCGAACAGGCGGAGATCCAAAGGCCAAACCACGCCTGCTCAACGCCGTGGGCGAGCTGCCTGCCAGTTCGATTCCCGGGCGAAGGCGACGAAAGAGGCCAGATAGTCGATCGCGCCATCGGTCTCGCGCGTGCCGAGAAAAATCTGCTTGGCGATGCCTTCCTTGCCAAGCTTCACACTGACGAGCGGCATGCGGTCGGCGTATTCCTCGGCGAGCCACTTCGGCAGCGCGGCGACGCCGCGGTTGCTGGCCACCATCTGCATCATGATGTCGGTGGTTTCGATCGTCTTGTGCCGGCGCGGCACCACGTCTGCCGGGCGCAGAAAATAGTTGTAGATGTCGAGCCGGTCCGTGTCCACCGGATACGTAATGAGCGTTTCCTCGATCAGCTGCTCCGGCTTCACGTAACGCACCTTGGCAAGCCGGTGCTCTTCGGCGACCACCAGCACCTGCTCATAGTCGAACACCGGCTCGAAGCGCAGGCCCGGACGGTTGAGTGGATCAGGCGTGACCAGCACGTCAATATCGTAGCCAATCAGTGCGCCAATGCCGCCGAACTGGAAGCGCTGCTTCACGTCGACATCGACGTCCGGCCAGCGCGTGAGATACGGCGACACGACCTTGAGCAGCCATTGATAGCAGGGCGCACACTCCATACCGATGCGCAGCGTGCCGCGCTCGCCCGCCGCATATTGCTTCATGCGCTCTTCGGCCAGTTCGAACTGGGGCAAAAGGCGCTCTGCGAGGGAGAGGAGATACTGGCCCGCCTGGGTCAGACGCAGGCTGCGGCCCTCGCGATCCCAGATCGCCGTGCCGAGTTGTTGTTCGATCTTCTTGACCGTGTGGCTCAGTGCTGACTGTGTCAGAAAGAGCGACGCCGCTGCGGCGGTGAGCGAGCCCTGGCGGGCGACTTCGCGCACGATGACTAGATGAACGCGTTCGAGCACGACGCAGGCCTCCCGGTAAACCGATGAAAAAATATAATAGATAGATGAAATAATGCCATTTTTCTTCATTGAAGAATAGCGCTATGATCGCTGCCTCTCTGGACAACGGCATTGCCGTCGCTGCGCAGCGCGACAAGCTCGAACTCGTGTTCGATACCACACGTGAAGTCTGGGGCGACGCCTGAACAGCGACACGCGTTACGTTCGCTCGCCGGCGCAGCGTCAGCCGGCGCGCAGTTTCATCGAAGGAGTTGCCATGACACCAACCAATGACCGGAAGCCTCTCGCATTGCCTGGCGGGCAAAACAAGGTGCTGCTGCACTCGTGCTGCGCTCCTTGCTCGGGTGAAGTGATGGAAGCCATGCAGGCGTCCGGCATCGACTTCACGATCTTCTTCTATAACCCGAATATCCATCCGCTAAAGGAATACGAACTACGCAAGCAGGAAAACATCCGGTTTGCAGAGAGATTCGGTATTCCATTTGTCGATGCAGACTACGACCGCGACAACTGGTTCGAGCGCGCCAAGGGAATGGAAAACGAACCGGAGCGCGGCATCCGCTGCACCATGTGCTTCGACATGCGTTTTGAGCGCACGGCATTGTATGCACATGAGCACGGCTTCCCTGTCATTACCAGTTCGTTGGGCATCTCGCGGTGGAAGAACATGCAACAGATCAACGATTGCGGTGTGCGTGCAGCCTCGCACTATCCCGGCATGCTGTGTTGGGAATACAACTGGCGCAAAGGCGGCGGCTCGGCGCGCATGATCGAGATCAGCAAGCGAGAAAACTTCTACCAGCAGGAATATTGCGGCTGCGTCTATTCGCTTCGTGACACCAATCGCCATCGCCTGGAAAGCGGCCGGGAACGCATTCAGCTGGGCGTGAAGTTCTACGGGGACGACGACTCCGCAAGCGAGTCCTGAGCGCGTCATATGTGCACGGACAAGCAGGCAGACGGCGTGAAAACACCGTACTCCTGGAAAAATGCTGGTCGCACTGTGTACCGTCCGAGGCATGCTCATTTCACTGGTGTTGCCGCCAGATTTGACCCGGAGCGAGCGATCCTCGTATCCCGCAAAATGTTCGCCACGCTCGCTCCATGCCTGCGCCATCAGGCTCTCTGCACGGCTGAGTGCTGATGCGGTCAAATCGCGGAAGCAAGGAAGGCCCTTGAGACCGGTGCTCCTGTGCCATGAAGATTTCTAATGCTTAGATGAAATCAATTCACTTTTTTTCATCGGTGGCTCAGCATAGAATTCGTTCCAAATATCGGCAGCATGACGGCTGAGTAGCAAAACAATAATGCGAAAGGCAGGAAACAAGTGCAGATTCATCTCGGAAATTAGGGCGTCAGATCAAAATGAGTAAAGACTTCACATTTGCGATAAAAAGCATTGGTTTCGATGAAGACTATCACCCTGCGGATAACACGCGCATAACCACCAATTTCGCTAACCTGGCGAGAGGCACGAGCCGCCAGGAGAACTTGCGCAACACCTTCAGGATGATCGACAATCGTTTCAATGCCCTGGCGCACTGGGATAATCCTAAAGGCGATCGTTATACCGTCAAGCACGAGATCATTTCCGTCGAAATGAATGTTGACGGTGAAAGCAGCACGCATACGCTGCCTTTGATCGAGATATTGAAGACGAATATTGTCGATCAAAAAACCGGCGAGCGTATCGAAGGGATTGTTGGAAACAATTTCTCCTCGTACGTGCGGGATTATGACTTCAGCGTTCTGCTGCTGGAGCACAACAAGAACCAGTCCGAATTCAGCACGCCCGACGATTTCGGGTCTCTGCATGGAAAGCTCTTCAAGAGCTTCGTGAATTCCAGCGCTTACCGGGCCAACTTCAAAAAGCAGCCGGTGATCTGCCTGAGCGTTTCGAGTAGCAAGACCTATCAACGGACGGCGAATCAGCATCCGGTGTTGGGTGTTGAATACCTGCAGGACGAATATTCGCTCACTGACGAATACTTCAAGAAAATGGGCTTGAAGGTTCGCTACTTCATGCCGCCGAATAGTGTCGCTCCTCTGGCGTTCTATTTTGCCGGCGATTTGATCGCTGACTACAGCAATCTCGAGCTCATCGGCACGATCAGCACGATGGATACCTTCCAGAAGATCTATCGGCCGGAAATTTACAATGCGAATTCTGCGGCAGGGGAATCCTATCAGCCCAGCCTGAAGCATCAGGATTTTTCGTTAACCCGGATTGTCTATGATCGGGAGGAACGTAGCCGTCTGGCTATCGAGCAAGGCAAGTTTGCTGAAGAGCACTTCATCAAACCCTACCAGACTGTTCTTCAACAGTGGTCTGCCAACTACGCTCTCTGATTCTTCAAAAACGCAAGGTCTTATACTGTGAAAAAATTGTTGCCCACTTCGACTGCCGGTAGCCTGCCGAAACCCTCCTGGCTTGCAGAACCCGAGAAGCTTTGGTCCCCGTGGAAGTTGCAGAACGAGGAACTGGTTGAGGGCAAACAGGATGCTTTGCGTTTGGCGCTGCAAGAACAACAACACGCAGGTATCGACATCGTCAGTGATGGCGAACAAACGCGCCAGCACTTTGTGACCACGTTTATCGAACACCTGGAGGGTGTCGATTTCGAAAACCGCAAGACCGTCCGGATTCGCGATCGCTATGATGCAAGCGTACCGACGGTGGTGGGTGCTGTTGCTCGCAAAAAACCGGTCTTTGTCGAAGACGCCAAATTCCTGCGTCAGCAAACGAATCAACCCATCAAGTGGGCGCTGCCTGGCCCCATGACGATGATCGACACGCTCTATGACGATCACTACAAAAGCCGCGAAAAGCTGGCCTGGGAATTCGCCAAAATCCTGAATCAGGAGGCCAGGGAGCTGGAAGCTGCCGGGGTCGATATTATTCAGTTCGACGAACCCGCATTCAATGTGTTCTTCGATGAGGTGAATGAGTGGGGCGTCGCCACGCTGGAACGCGCCATCGAAGGGCTGAAGTGCGAAACGGCTGTCCATATCTGCTATGGCTACGGCATCAAGGCCAATACGGACTGGAAGAAGACGCTGGGCTCGGAGTGGCGCCAGTATGAAGAGGCTTTCCCCAAGCTGCAAAAGTCCAGCATCGGCATGGTCTCGCTGGAATGCCACAACTCTCACGTTCCGATGGAGCTCATCGAGCTGATTCGCGGCAAGAAAGTGATGGCGGGAGCCATTGACGTGGCTAGCGAAACCGTTGAAACGCCCGAGGAAGTCGCCGCTACCTTGCGAAAGGCGCTTCAGTTTGTCGATGCCGACAAGCTCTATCCATGCACCAACTGCGGCATGGCGCCCCTGTCTCGTGCAATCGCGAAGGGCAAGCTGGAAGCCTTGAGCGCAGGCGCAGAAATCGTTCGCAAGGAACTCTCGAACTCACTCTGAGCTAGAGTCGGAGGGAGGCTCGGGCGGTTTGAACGCGGTGTCGATCTCAGGGAATTTCCTGAACAGACTCCGCGAATCTGGCGGCATATGCCGCCCAGGTTGCCCGAGCATCCAAATGAAGCAATGGCCTGTTTTCGACTCCGATTCAGCGGCAAGCGCGAGCAGGCCGGGCTGAGGTCAGCCAGAATCACCTGATTACTTCAGGCCTTCCTTAACGCTTTCGAGCTGCACCCAGTATCCAGTACCGACTATGTCACTTTCCAGTAATGCTATCGAGCCATTGAGCTTTCGTGAGGCGCTCGGGCACTACGCATCCGGTATTACGGTGATTACATCACACGTTGATAACGAACCGGTTGGCTTCACTTGCCAGTCGTTTTATAGCGTGTCGATGAGCCCGCCGCTGGTGTCATTCAGCGTCATGTCCAGTTCGGGCAGTTACCCCAAGATTCGCCGTGCAGGTCGTTTCGCAGTCAATATCCTGTCAGATGAGCAAGTCCGGATTTCCAACCAGTTCGCTCGGCGAGGCACGGACAAGTGGCACGGTGTCGAATGGCAGGAATCGCCGCTGGGTAATCCGGTCATCGCCGGCAGCCTTCACTGGCTTGATTGCGAAATTCACGCCGAACACGCCGCAGGCGATCATCTGATCGTCATTGGCGAAGTGAAAGCGTTAAACCTGCAAGAAGCTGCTGCCACGCAGCCATTGCTGTATTTCAAAGGGCGCTATCGCAACATCGGCGCGCATAGCGCAGTTTGAGCGTTGACCAGACCGCCTGGTAAACGGGGTGTTGTGCCGGCGACAGATGTTGGACCCAGTCGGGTCCGGCGCGCCTCACGAACGTTCGCATCCGCTTTCGGCACTTTCCGCAGACTGACTGATCGGTAGCACCGTGCGTTCGCCGCAACTACGCAGCAGATCGCGTAGTTCATTGATGACCGGAAACACTGCGTGGTTCCAGTCGGTGCCCTGGCTGTCATGCGCGGCCTGTTCCAGTTCGACGATCGCACGATCTTCCGGCTAATCAATAAAACGCCGTGCGCGGACGATACGGAATCCGTCCGCGCGCGGCGCTCCATTCAATTTCACCGAATTCAGCGTCCGCGCGCAAGCCAGCTATCGACCGATTGCACACCGGGGACGGAAGCCGCAGTGCGCTCGGCCAGTGCGACCTGTTCGTGCTCGGGCACGAATCCGAGCAGTGTGACCGTGCCTCCCCGTGCGAATACAAATACATGAGAGTTGCTCACGCCATGGCGCGCGAGGCTGACTCGCACATCGTGTGCAAGTTGGGAGTCGCTTGCCGCCGTGTCGGTTTGAGCCTGAACGGCCGGCACGATGGCGCCGGCAATCAGTATTGCGAGCGTGGAAGGGATGATGGCTTTCACGATACCTCCTTGCAGTGTCGCAGAAGTGCTGGTCGATTCCGGCAGCAAGCCTTCCGGGCGGGTGGCCGCCGCAACGGCGCGTCGAGGGTTTTTCCCGGCGAGAAGATACGCCGGTGCGTGCTGGTGCGTTTGCGTTCGGACAGGACGGCGCGCGCGACGTGGCGGGGAACAGCGGGAGTCGAGGCGCAGGGTATTGCGTGACGCGATCCTGTGAGGCTGGAAAGCCCGCGGGATTCATGCGCAGTCCCGCGCTGAGCGTGCTTTCCGGCAAATCCCAACTCGTTGCCCGGCAGGGTTTACCTTGATGATAGTCGCTATCGCCCACGCGTGCCGGTGACAGCGGTGTCAACCCTCAACAGGAAAGCCGAAGACGCAACGGGCAAGAATTTTCGTCTCGTCGTTGCAACTTCACAACATCGAAGCGCGGCGTTTGAAAGCGCTGTCAAGCGCGATTTGGCCGATGTAGCACGGCTGTTCGGAACATTTCCCACGGCGCGCATATTTTCCCTCACGACCGCAAACGGATTTGCGAGGCTCGTGACCATAAGGGAATGGTCATAAAGCAGGGGCCTACTCCGGGACCTTGCGGCGTGCAACTGTTATCGGTAACGGCGTTTTCCCTAACCCGCCGGTTCGATACACGGAGCAGGGGCGTCCCTATAATCGCCTCGAAATGTGATTCGGGACATTTCAGTGAGGCAGCCTGGTAGGTAACGTGTAGAGCGCACGCGACCTGCGCGGTTTGGAGACGCCAAAATATATATAGGATAGCTAATGAAAAAGAAGCTTATTGCATTGTCGGTGATGGCAGCTGCGACGACGATGGCGCACGCGCAGAGCAGCGTCACCCTGTATGGCCGTATCGACAACGGCGTGCAGTATGAGACCGGCCTGCCGGGCGGTAACAAGTTCTCGGCACAGAGCGGCGACTGGGGTTGCTCCTGGTTCGGCCTGCTGGGTTCGGAAGATCTCGGCGGCGGCACGAAGGCAGTCTTCCAGCTGGAAGGCCAGCTCAATACGATGACGGGCGCTTCGGCGGGCAACCTGTTCGGCCGCCACGCCACGGTGGGCTTCACCAACGACCGCTTCGGTCTGTTCAAGATCGGTAACCTCGGCGCTGGCGAACTCTCGCAGGACAGCTGGGGCGCGGACCCGCAGTTGATGCAGCGTTACGCCATCTCGACGCTGGTGCGCGGCCGTAACTGGGCGAGCGCAAGCAACGGCGCCGAATATGATTCGCCTACGCTGTTCGGCGGTCTCGTGTTCAAGGGCCAGTATTCGCTGACCAACAACACGAGCTGGAACTCGGCGCCGGTCAACGCGCAAGGCGTACCGACGGGCCAGGGCCGCACGAACGCGGTTGAAGGTATCTACACGTGGGGCAGCGGCGACTTCCGCGTGATCTATGACGAAGTCCGCGGTGCAAACGGCTCGTTCAACAACGTGTATTCGGCTTCGCGCTCGATTCTCGTTGGCGGCACGTACGTGCTCGGTCCTGTCAAGATCTATGCGGGTTACCAGCACTTGAGCGCACCGGACGCCACCGACGCAAGCATGGGCGTGGCCGGCACCCAGCCGGCTGGCGTGAGCGCACCGACGGCCGTGAATCACGAGTGGATCGGCGCTGGCTGGCAGGTGAACGACGCTTCGGCAATCACGGCTGCCGTGTTCCATGCGAATGCGAACAACGGCAACGGCAATGCCACGCTGTTCACGCTCGGCACGACGTACAACCTCTCGAAGCGTACGTTCCTGTACGCGGAAGCGGGCTACGTGCACAACAGCTCGACGTCGAACATCAACCTCGGCAACGGTCCGTACGGCAACAACAACTTCGACCCGGCGACGGGCACGTCGTCGAACGACAACCCGAACTACGGTCACAGCCAGACCGGTGTGTTCGCGGGCATCATGCACATGTTCTGATTTGAGTTTGTTTGACCTGTAGTTGTTGTGATCTCTTTGTGTCAGGTATTGCTTAATTCTCTCTATAGAGAGGCCGGTGCGATCTCTCCTCCACCCTGGTCGCACCGGCTGCTTTTTCTGCGATCTGCAGTTTCATCTGGTTTCAATCAGTCAATCCGAATTCGTATCGGGAATCGCTTTTCCCAGTTTTTGAAAGCGCTTTCATGGAAATGTTCAGGCGGAACTCATGACCGACGGCACCAACGAAACACCCGGCGCGCCCCGTGTCCCCAGTGGTCAGAACGCGGGGCCCAACTCGGGTCCCAACGTGACGCTGGAGGAAATTGCGCGCGCAGCTGGCGTGTCTCCGAGCACGGTGTCGCGCATCCTGAACGGCACCGCACGTGTGCTTCCCGAAAAGCAGCGCGCGGTGGAAGAGGCCATTGCGCGGTTCAACTATCGGCCAAACGTGCTGGCGCGCAGTCTGGCGAGCGGCCGGACCGAAACCATCGGCGTACTGACGCAGGCCGTGTCGAGTCCGTTTTACGCCGAGTGGCTGCGCGGGATTGAAGAGGCGCTTGCCGAACCCGGTTTCACGCCGATTTTCGTGAGCAGCCGCTGGAATGTCGTCGACGAAAAGGCGCGTCTTGAAGAATTCGTTGCGCGCCGCGTGGACGGCATCATTCTGCTGCATGCACAACTCGATGAGCCGACGCTCACCGAATACTCGCGCTACGCACCCATGCTCGTGCTGGGGCGTTCCGTGCAGAACGGCATGGCGCTGGCCGGCCTGCCGATCGACAACCTGCAGGGCGCGCGCGACGCGACGCGCCATCTGATCGAGCAGGGCCATCGCGAGATCGCATTCATTGCGGGCCCGAGCAATCACGAGGATGCGATCGAGCGTCTCGACGGCTACCGCAGCGCGCTGGAAGAAGCGGGCATCGGCTTCGACGCCGATCTGGTCGAGCAGGGCGACTACCTCGAAACAGGCGGCGTTGCGGCGATGGAGCGGCTGCTGGCGCGCCGGCCTTCGCTGAGCGCGGTGTTCTGCGCGAACGATCAGACCGCGTACGGCGCGCGTCTCACGATGTTTCGCCGCGGCGTGCGCGTGCCCGAGGACGTGTCGCTGGTCGGCTTCGACGACCTGCCGACGTCTTCGTATATGACGCCGCCTTTGACGACGGTCCGGCAGCCGACCTATGAAATCGGCCGGCTCGCGGCACAAGGCATCGTGCAGATGATCCGCAAGCAGCCAGTCGCACTGAGCCCGATTCCGCTCACGCTCGTGACGCGTGAGACGACGCGCCGGATTGGGCCTTCATTGAGCAAGGGAGACCAACGTGCGTGAGATCCGTGTCCGCGTTTGTGTCCATTCAGGGCCGTTTTTTTAATTTTGCCGTGAAAGCGCTTTCACATACCGGAGCACGGTAAGCAGTGTGTCAAGCACTGCGAATCAATACAACAGGGGAAGTAGTTCGTAGCAGCAGGGGAGCATTTGAACGTCACTCACAAACGTTTCACCAGGAGACATGTAATGAATTTCCGTTTTTCAGGCACTGCCGCCGCCGTTTTGCTCAGCCTGGCTACCGTGGCCGCGCATGCCAACACCACGCTGACTGTCGCGGTGTTTCCGAAGCTCGACCAGGAAATCAAGGACGCGATTCCCGCGTGGAAGAAGCTGCATCCGGACGTCGACATCAAGGTGTCGTCGCTCGCGATCGGCGATCACCACAACGCGATGACCACCGCGCTCGCCACCAGCTCGGACCTGCCCGACGTGATGGCCGTGGAAGTCGGCTTCATTGGCCGGTTCGCCGCGGGCGGCGGTCTCGAAGATCTGGCCAAGCCGCCTTATAGCGCCGGTCAGTACAAGAGCCAGTTCATCAACTACACGTTCGCGCAGGCCACCACGCAGGACGGCCAGATCGTCGGCATGCCGGGCGATATCGGGCCGGGCACGCTGTTCTACCGCAAGGACATTCTCGACAAGGCAGGCGTGACCGAAGCCGACCTGACGAAGTCCTGGGACTCGTATCTCGCGGCCGGCCAGAAGATCAAGAAGGCGACGGGCGCATACCTGATGGCGTCGTCGCGCGATATCGAAGACATCTATATTCGCGCCGACCTGAAGGAAGGCGACGGCGTGTACTTCGACAAGGCCGGCAATCCGATCGTGACGTCACCGCGCTTCGTGAAGGCATTCGAGCTTGCGAAGAAGGCGCGCGATCTCGGCCTCGACGCGAAGATCACGCCGTGGTCGAACGAATGGGCCGAAAGCTTCAAGCGCGGCACGGTCGCGACGCAAATGATGGGCGCGTGGCTTGGCGGCCACCTCTCGTCGTGGATCGCACCGGACACGAAGGGTCTCTGGCGCGCGACGAATCTGCCTGGCGGCGCGTATGCATCGTTCGGCGGCACGTTCTGGTCGATTCCGGTGAAGGCTACGCAAAAGCAGCTGTCGTGGGAATTCATCAAGTTCCTGACGACGCGCACGGATGAGCAGCTCGCTTCGTTCCGCTCGATCGACGCCTTCCCGGCGCTGCTTTCGGCCCAGCACGACGACTTCTTCGCGCAGCCCGTGGCATTCCTCGGCAACGAGAAGGCTCGTCTGATCTGGCGTGACGCAGCCGCGCATATCCCGGCGATCCAGCGCAGCAAGTACGACCAGGTGGCTGAAGAGGCGGTCCACTCGGCGCTCGACAAGGTGGTCGACAGCAACGAGGACATCCACCAGGCGCTGGAGGAAGCACAGGCCGATATCACGCATCGTGTCCGCCGTTAAGCGGTTTTGATGAAACGGCACGGCGCCACGCCGCGCTCTGAAGTCTGCTGCAACAGCGTGACCGGTCACCTGCGCCGGTCACGCCCGAATGGACGGAACTATTGATGAACTCTCCTCTGCCCACCACTGAACAGGTCGCCCGGGAAGGGCTCGCGCGCGACACGCTCGCGCCGCTCGCCCACGCGCGCGGCAAGCCGCGGCTCAATCCGGTCAAGTTCGCGCCGTACCTGTTTCTCGCGCCGTTTTTTGTGCTGTTCGCCGTGTTCCTGGCCTTTCCGCTGCTGTTTTCGCTGTATCTCTCGTTCCAGAGCTGGGACGCGACGGCGGGACTGGCGAGCATGAAGTGGGTGGGCCTGTCGAACTTCACGTTCACACTGACTGACCCGTGGTACTGGAAATCGCTCTACAACACGGCCTCGATGGCGGCCATGTCCGGCGTGCCGCAGCACCTCATTGCGCTGCCGCTGGCGTTCTTTCTGCAAACCGCGTTTCGCCGCTGGCGCAATTTCGTGGTCGGACTGTATTTTCTGCCCTTCATCACGTCGAGCGTGGCGATTGCGCTGATTTTCTCGTCGCTGTATTCGACGGACTTCGGCATGATCAACCTCGCCATTGCCGAAATCGGCAAGATTCCGGGGCTGCACTGGATCGTGCCTTCGAAACCGATCGAGTGGCTGTACAACCCGGCCAATGTGAAACCGGCGGTCTCCGTTGTCGTGTTCTGGCGCTACGTGGGCTGGAATACGGTGCTCTATCTGTCTGCACTGCAGACCATTCCGAAGGACATTTACGAAGCGGCGCGCATTGACGGCGCGAACGGCTGGCAACAGTTCACGCGCATCACGATCCCGCTTCTGAAGCCGATGATTTTCTTCGCGGTCACGCTTTCGATCATCGGCGGGCTGCAACTGTTCGAAGAGCCGTTCATCCTGCTGCCGAACGACGGCATGGGCACGAGCCAGTCCGGCTTGACCACGGCGGTCTACATGTATCGCACGGCATTCCACGACGGCGACTTCGGCACGGCCAGTTCGATTGCGTGGCTGCTCTTCATCACGATTTCCGCGCTGATGTGGCTCAACACGCGCATTTTCCACCGCAGCGGCATGAAAGAGGAGGCACAGCGATGAAACTGTCAAACAACAAGGCACGTTATACCGGCTATGCCGTCGTGCTGGCGGGCGCGGTGCTGATGTTCTCGCCGTTCTGGTTCATGTTCGTCTTCGCCACGCATACGAGTTCGGAGATTTTCTCGATGCCGCCGCCGCTGTGGTTCGGCAACGCGTTTCTCGACAACATGGCGTCGCTCATGCGTCATATTCCGTTCTGGCGCAACCTGGGCTGGAGCTTCTACACGGCCACGATTCAGACCGTGCTGACGCTGCTCGTCACGTCGATGGCCGGCTACGCGTTCGCGATGTACGAGTTCCGCTTCAAGAAGACGCTCTTTGCCGTTGCGCTCACGGCCATGCTGGTGCCCCCGTTTCTCAGCATGATTCCGACCTTCATGACGATGAACCTGCTTGGCTGGATCAACCAGCCGCGCGCGCTGTATGTGCCAGGCGCCGCCGCGGCGCTCGGCGTGTTCCTCATGCGCCAGTACATCGCGTCGGCCATTCCGTCCGACCTGATCGAGGCGGCGCGCATCGACGGCTGCGGCGAGTTCCGCATTTACTGGAGCATCGTGCTGCCGCTGCTTGGGCCCGCACTCGGCACGCTCGGTCTCATCAGCTTCATTCAGGCCTGGAATAACTTTCTCTCGGCACTGGTTGTGCTGCGTTCGCCTTCCATGTACACGCTGCCCCTCGCGCTGCGCATTCTGCAAAGCCCGACCAATTCGGATTGGGGCGCGGTCATGGCGGGTTCGGCGGTCGCGGTGGTGCCGCTGCTGGTGCTGTTCGCTTTCACCTCGCGGCGTTTGATCGACGGTTTGACGACCGGCGCGGTCAAGGCCTGAGTTTCACTCTATCTATTTCAAGCCCGTTCGCCGAAAAGCGAACACGACTAATCAGGATACCTATCGTTATGTCGATGTTTCGATTCAAGGAAGACTTCGTTTGGGGCGTGGCCACCAGCTCGTATCAGATCGAAGGTGCAGCGCGTGAAGACGGCCGTGGCGAGTCGATCTGGGACACGTTCTGCCGCGTGCCCGGCAAGGTCGTGAAAGGCGAAAGCGGCGACGTGGCCTGCGATCACTATCATCGCTTCGAGGAAGACCTCGACCTGATGGCGCAAATGGGCGTGAATGCTTACCGTTTTTCGATTGCATGGCCGCGTGTGCAACCGGATGGCCGCGGCGCGTACAACGAAAAGGGCCTCGCGTTCTACGAGCGTCTGGTCGACGGCTTGCTCAAGCGCGGCATTCAGCCGTTCGCCACGCTCTATCACTGGGACTTGCCGCAAGCGTTGCAGACGGAGCAAAACGGCTGGGAAAGCCGCGACACGGCGTACCGTTTCGCCGACTACGCACGCAAGATCGGCAGTGTGCTGGGCGACCGCGTGGCTTCGATCGCCACGCACAACGAGCCCTGGTGCACCGCATGGCTCGGCAATGCAACGGGTTACTTCGCGCCGGGCAACGCCGACCTGAAGAAGGCGGCACACGTGGCACATCATCTGCTGCTTTCGCACGGGCTCGCGGTTCAGGCCATGCGCGCCGATGGCGTGAAGGCGCCGCTTGGCATCGTGCTGAACCAGTCGCCGGCACACGGCGCGACCGATACGCCCGAAGATGTTGCCGCAGCATCGCTCGAATACGCGAAGTTCGTGCGCTGGTACATGGACCCGATCTTCAAGGGCGAATATCCGGCCGAAGCATTGAACTGGTATGGCGCGAACGGCCCGCAGGAGGTGATTCGCGAGGGCGATTTCGACATCATCGGCACGCCGCTCGACTTCCTCGGCATCAACTATTACACGCGCATTTTCGCCAGCGCTTCGGGCGACAAGCGTCCGCCGGGCGTGCACGGCTTCACGGACATGGACTGGGAAGTCTATCCGGAAGGCCTGACCGAACTGCTCACGAACCTCAACGCCGAGTACAAGCTGCCGCCGATTTTCATCACCGAAAACGGCTGCGCGGCGAAAGACGTGCTCGAGAACGGCCGCGTGCAGGACACCGACCGCATTCGCTTCCTCGATCTGCACCTGGCCGCGCTGTCCGATGCCGCGCAACAAGGCGTGGACGTGGCCGGCTATTTCGCATGGAGCATGCTGGACAACTTCGAATGGGCGTGCGGCTACGACAAGCGCTTCGGCATGGTGTATGTCGACTACGAGACCCAGAAGCGCACGCTGAAGGACAGCGCGCACTGGTATAGCGAGGTCATCGCGGAGCACGCCGCCGCCGAGGCGGGCCGCTAACGCGGGCACAGAGAACAGCACCGTAACCCGCGCGAAGAAGGCCCAGTCGCCAACCTCGCGCGGGACGGCAAGCAAGAGCACTAAGGAGGACGTAACAATGGGCGAACTCGTATTGCGCAACGTCGTGAAAACGTACGGCGAAGGTCCGCAGATCATTCAGGGCATCGACCTGCATATTCCGGACGGCCAGTTCACGGTATTCGTCGGGCCGTCGGGATGCGGGAAGTCGACCATGCTGCGCATGATCGCCGGCCTTGAGGAAGTGAGCGGCGGCGACATTCTGATCGACGGCGTGCGCGTGAACGATCTGCAGCCGGTGGACCGCGGCGTGTCGATGGTGTTCCAGAGCTATGCGCTCTATCCGCACATGACGGTGGCGGAGAACATGGGCTTTTCGCTGAAGCTCTCGGGCAAATCGAAACGCGAAGTGCGCGAGGTGGTGGGCCGAGCCGCCGAAATCCTGCAGATCACGCATTTGCTCGACCGCAAGCCCAAGGCGCTCTCGGGCGGCCAGCGGCAGCGCGTTGCGATTGGCCGCGCGATCGTGCGCAAGCCGCGCGTGTTCCTGTTCGACGAACCGCTGTCGAATCTCGACGCCGCGCTGCGCGTGCAGATGCGCATCGAACTGGCGAAGCTGCACCGTGAACTCGGCACGACGATGATTTATGTGACACACGATCAGGTCGAGGCGATGACGCTCGGCGAGCAGATCGTGGTGTTCAACAAGGGCAACATCGAACAGACGGGCGCGCCGCTCGATCTGTACGACCGGCCCGCGAACCGCTTTGTCGGCGGCTTTATCGGCTCGCCGCAAATGAACATGCTGAGCGCCACGGTCGTGTCGCAAAACGGCGTGCAAACGGTCCTGGCGCTTGCGGGTGCGAGCCATCGCATCGCGCTGTCGGGCCGTCCTGACCGTGCGCTCAACGGCGAATTGACCCTGGGCGTACGCGCCGAACACCTGAGCATCGGCCAGGCGGACGAAGGCATCGCTGCCCGCGTCGAACTGGTCGAGCATCTGGGCGACGTATCGATCCTGCACGCGCGCCTGGATGGCATGGCGCACGCCATCGCGCTCAAGCTCGACAAGAGGGACGCGCAGTACGAACCGGGCGCGCGTGTGGGCATCAAGGTGGCGTCGTCGGCTGTCACGCTGTTCGACGCGCACGGCGCGGCGGTGGCGTTCGAGCGCCCCGCAGTGGGAGAGCACGTGCAAGCCGTCGTTTGATGGGCGCGAAGGCGATGGAGACGAGTCCGATGGCGAACAAAGGGTCGAAGGACGATGTCGAGTCCACTGCAGCGGCGCCGTCCGGGCTGGCTGCGGAGCCAGATGCGCCCGCCGGCGTGACGGACCGGGAACGCGCGCCGCCGCGCGAGCGCCCGGACCGGCAGGAGAGGCGGCGCGAACCGCTCCATGCGTTCATCGTCCACTTCGATGCGGAGCCTTCATCGAAGCCGCTGCCCCCGGATCGTCCGGACCGGCAAGCATGACGATATCGGGACAGGGATGATTACGAGTGTCGCGAATGGGCGTTACGACTTTTATTACCGCTCATTTAACGTTAGCCGGAACGGTACTTTTTTGCAGTACCCTGTGGCGAGCTTGCCAGGCGCTCTTCCCTTGCTGGGCCGGGATCTGGCGGGGTTTACGTGTACGCTGCGGCATTTCGCCGAGCCCAGGTAAACCACGCATGGCGGTGCCAGAACGGTGCATTTAACATGAATTAACGTTAAGGGTAACGTTATTATGTTTCTGCTTAATCGACGGTCTGCAGCAAGTGCAATCATCTCCCCCAACGCGCCGCTTCCCTGCGGAAGCGTCCATACGGCCAAGCGAGGCGTACACCGCCTTTCGAATCTGGCCGCCGGCGAGCAACACACCCTGTTGTCTTGCCTCGCGGTTCGCTCGATCACCACTCGGGCTGCTTGACGGGCATTCACCAGACATATCGATTATATGAAAGCGCAAGGCCCGCCGGGGTGTATTCAAGCGAAACATGTTACCGGTAAAAACCCGTAGTGCGTTGGTCCAGGGGACGCCGGCGGCAGAGCGTATTTCAGGCAGCAAACTGTTGGGCAAGGCCGATAAAGAGCCATTGGGGAACGAGGCGCAGGTATTCGATTGCGCACGCAACGACCCGATGCAATAACAATCCAATTGAATTTTGATGGGTGGAGAACGTCATGGAAAAGCGAGTATCGAAAGCCATTTTCAAGTCCCGGGCCTGCGAGCTGTTCCGCCAGGTCGAAACGCTCGGCGAAACCGTCGTCGTGACGGACCGGGGACAACCTACCATTGAAATCCGGCCCTATCGCAGCAAGACGGAGAATCCGCTCGAACTGCTGCGTGCGTCGATCACGCATTTCAACCTCAAGCACGCGCTTGCACCGGTCCCTGCCGAGCAGGAAGAGTAATGATTACGCTCGACACGCTTGCGCTCGTGTGCTGGCTCGGCAAGCAGAAAGCGTTGAGCCAGGCCGCGCACGATGCGATCGACCGTGAACTCGACGGCGGCGAGATTCTCATTTCGGCAATCAGTGCGCTGGAAATTGCGGAGTTCGTAAAGGCCGGCAGCCTCGGGCTCACGATGGACGCCCGTAGCTGGCTCTCCACGTTTCTGAAGCTCGATGGCGTGCGCCTGATTCCGGTCGATTCCGAAATCGCGTTCCGGGCGGCGACGCTGCCGCCCGCGCTCACCTCGCATCAGCGGCTCATTGTCGCGACCGCCCGCACGCATGGCGGCGCGCTCGTGACCTCCGATGCGAAGGTGCGCGCTTCGACTTACGTCGAAACGATCTGGTGACGCGAGCGGCGGTGCCGCGTCCTGGCCGGCCCGGTCGAGTCGCGCACCACCAGCTCCGCGGGCAGTGTGATGCGCTGCGAAGCGGCGTCGATGCCGGCGATCTGCGCGAGCAGCGTATTGACCGCCGAGCGCGCCATCTGCTGGAAGGGCTGGCGAATCGTAGTGAGTGCGGGATGAAACTGCTCGGACATCGGAATGTCGTCGAAGCCGATCACGGAAATGTCGTCGGGTACGCGCAGGCCGGCTTCCCTGACCGCGGCGATCACGCCGAACGCGCTTTGGTCGTTGGCCGTGAAGATCGCGGTGGGCGGATCGGCAAGATTGAGCAGGTCGAACGTGACGTCGAACGCCATCATTTGCGAGAGATCGCCCGCGGCAACCAGCGCGTCTTCGCGCGGCAAGCCGAGCTTGGCGAGCGTGTCGCGATAGCCGCGTTGACGGTCGCGCACCCCCTCGATGGTTTCGTCGCCGGCGAGGAAGGCAATGCGCTTGTGACCGAGTTCCGCGAGATGTTCGACCGCGAGGCAGGCGCCGCCGTAGTTATCGACGGATACCGAAGGAAAGCCCGTGAGCGTGCCGCGCTGATCGACCACCACCACCGGCACGTTGGCCGTGGCGAGCGCTTCGAGGCAGAGCGATTCGCGCGGCAGGATGGCGAGAATGCCGTCCGAAAACTGTTGAATCAACCCAAGCAGGTCGTGATGCGTATGACGGTCTTCGTCGAACACGGTGTACACCAGCATTTCCATGCCCGCGCCGCGAGCCGCGCGGCCCGCGCCGAGCACGAGTTCGCTGGAAAACTGCGTGTCGAGCGTGGGGGTGATGATGCCGATGATGCCGTTGCGGCCGCCGGAGAGTTTCTGCGCGGTACGGTTCACGACATAGCCGATGTCCGAAGCGATTCTCAGCACTTCGTCGCGCGTTTCGCGCGACACGCCCGGACGTCCGTTGAGCGCGCGCGACGCGGTCATTTGCGACACGCCGGCCAGCTTGGCGACGTGCTCAAGCGTGGGAGTTTGCCTTGCCATGCGTGGTGTGGGCTTGCGAGAGGTCATGTCTGCGAAAGCTCGCTCGTGACTCGCCGGTTACTCCGCGGGCTAGTCTCTAGTCACGTTAGCGATACCGTTTATGTGCTGGCTATTCTATCAGATGCGCGGTTTTTCAAAAGTTCAAGCGCGCACCAACCTTGCGCGGGGCGCAAGCTCCGGGCGGGGGCTCACCAGGAAAATCCCGCATAGCCGTAGTTCACGTCTCGGCTTAACATTCATTAACGTTAAGGCTAACGTTAAATCCTCAGGTAACTCAGGTAGCTCTCAAAATTCCATAAGAGGGGACACAAACATGGCGTACCCAGGTTTCTCCAAGGCGCGGGCAATCGCCGGCGCCACGGCACTGCTGTTCTCGCTGACTGCAGTAGTCTCGAACGCCGTTGCGGCGGATGCCAAAACGATCACGGTGTGGGATCAACAGACCAATGCGTCGTCGAGCAAGATCATTCGTGACGCGTCGGACCGCTTCGAAAAGGCGGACCCGGGCTACAAGGTCGAGAATTCGCACGTCCTGAACGAGGCCTACAAGACGAAGCTGAAGGTCGCCTTCGGCGCGAACCAGCCGCCGTGCGTGTTCGAGAACTGGGGCGGCGGCGGTCTGCAGGAGTATGTGAAATCCGGCCAGATCGTCGACCTCACGCCGTACCTGAACAAGGATCCGGCTTTCCGCGGCCGCTTCATGCAGTCGTCGTGGAACGTCACGACGTTCGGCGGCAAGACTTACGGCGTGGCCGCCGAAAACGCCGCCGCCGCCGTGATCTTCTACAACAAGGAAGTGTTCAAGAAGTACGGCATCACGCCGCCGAAGACGTGGGATGAACTGATGCACGTCGTCGACGTGCTGAAGCAGCACAACGTGGCAGCGTTCTCGCTCGCGAACAAGAACAAGTGGACCGGCTCGATGTACTACATGTACCTCGTCGACCGTATCGGCGGTCCGCAAGTCGTGAGCGACGCGATCGCCGGCAAGGGCAAGGGCTTCGAAGATCCGGCGTTCGTCGAAGCGGGCAAGCGCATTCAGGAACTCGTGAAGGCTGGCGCGTTCGCGCCGGGCATCAACGGTCTGGACTACGACTCGGGCGCTTCGCGCCGTCTGCTGTACTCGGGCAAGGCTGCGATGGAACTGATGGGCGCCTGGGAAGCTTCGACGATCGCGAACGAAAATCCGGGGTTCTCGAAGGATCTCGACTTCTTCCCGTTCCCGAGCGTGCCGGGCGGCAAGGGCGACCCGCGCGACCTGATCGGCACGGTGGGCGATGGCTTCCTGAGCATCTCGACCGAGTGCAAGACGCCGGACGCCGCCTTCAAGCTGATCCAGGCTCTGACCGACGACCAGGCGATGCAGGCACGCGCGTCGGATGACCACAAGCTCCCGCCGGTCAACAACGTCAAGATCGACGATCCGTTCACGCAGCGTCTGCAGCAATTGCTGGCCGCGGCGCCGAGCGTGCAGCTCTGGTACGACCAGGCACTGCCGCCCGCGCTGGGCGAGCTGCACAAGGACACGACGCAGGCGCTGTTCGGTCTGTCGGTCACGCCTGAGGCGGCTGCGCAGCAAATGGAAGCCGCTTCGAAGAAGGGCGGCTGATCTTGAGGGCCTGTTATTAACGTGACAGGCCCTAACACTCAAGAAAAGTCCGGTTGGCGCCGCAAGGCGCCGGCCGGCAGACAAGCTCGTGAATATCGCACTTTCCGCTACACCTGAACGCCGGCTGAAGCTATCGTCGCAAACGCTCGTCACGGTCGTGTTTCTTGCGCCGTCGCTGCTGCTGCTGGCCGTGTTCCTGCTCTATCCGCTCGTTTCCAGCCTGCGGCTGTCGCTGCTCGACTGGAACGGCCTTGGCAATACCGCCCGCTATACCGGGCTCGCGAACTGGGCACGGCTCGCCCACGACACGGTGTTCTGGCAATCGCTGAAGAACAACGTGATTCTCGCGGTCGCCTCCATCGTGATCCAGCTTCCTGTCGCGCTCGCGCTCGCGGTGCTGCTGGAAAAGGCCGGCCGTGGCTCGCGCGTGCTCAAGGTGCTCTATTTCCTGCCGCTGCTCATGTCGAGCGTGGCGATCGGCGTGCTGTTCAAGCAGATCTACGATCCGAATTTCGGACCCCTGAACGTGGCGCTGCAGGCCTTCGGCCTGGATGGCCTCGCGAAGGACTGGCTGGGCGACCCGCATTTCTCGCTGGGCGCGACCATCGCCGTGATCATCTGGCAGAACGCGCCGTTCTACATGATCCTGTTCCTCGCCGGCCTCTCGTCGATGCCGGCCGAGGTCAACGAAGCCGCGCTGCTCGACGGCGCTTCCGAGTGGACCATTTTCTGGCGCATCAAGCTGCCGCATCTGCAAGGCACGGTGCGCACGGCGGTGATTCTCTCGGTGCTCGGCTCGCTGCGTTACTTCGATCTGGTCTTCGTCATGACCGGCGGCGGCCCCGAAGGCTCGTCCGAGGTGATGGCCACTTATATGTATCGCACGGTGTTCAGTTCGTTCCAGCTCGGCTACGGCAGCACCATCGGCTCGGCGATGTTCCTGATCGTTATCGCGGTGGCGGCGGTGTCGATGTACTTCACGCGTCGTTACGCAACCGAGGTCTGAACCATGAAAAAATTCCGCTTTCCGCGCGTGGGGATTCCACTGCTCGCGCTGATCTGGCTGGCCGTCACGACGATCCCGTTCATCTTCATGGTCGTGTCGAGCTTCAAGAGCCAGGAAGAGACCTTCGCGACGAACGTGTGGGCGCCCCCGAGCCATCTGTTTTTCGGCAACTACGCCGCTGTGCTGCAGGGGCCGTTCTTCACGTACTTCCGCAACAGCGTGTTCACCGTGGGCGTTTCGGTGGCGCTGATCGTCATCATCAGCGCAATGGCCGCCTATGTGTTTGCACGCATGCGCTTCGCGATGAACAAGATGCTTTTCGGTCTCGTGGTCGCCGGCATGATCGTGCCGCTGCACGCCACGCTGGTGCCGATCTATCTGCTCACGCGTAACCTCGGTCTTTACGACACGCCGTTCGCGCTACTCGGCCCCTATGTGGCGCTCAGCCTGCCGGTGTCGATCTTCATCCTGACCGAGTTCATGCGCCAGATTCCGCGCGAGCTCGAAGAAGCCGCGAAGCTCGACGGCTGCAGCCCGTTCCGCATTTTCTGGCGTATTTTCTTCCCGCTTTCGGGGCCGGGGCTCGCCACCGTGGCGATCTTCAACGGCATCGGTCTCTGGAACGAATTCATCTTCGCCTACATGCTCACGTCGACGGCCGAGCATCGCACGCTGCCGCTCGCGATCTGGGACTTCATGGGGCAATACGCTTCGAACATACCCTCGATGCTGTCCGTTCTCGTGCTCACGTCGTTGCCGCTGATCGTTGCCTACGCATTCGGTCAGGAGCGCGTGATCAAGGGGATGATGGCCGGCTCGCTCAAGGGCTGATCGGGCTGATCTGGCTGATCCGCATCGCACACCGAACTTTGCATAAATCGATATGGCAAGCATTTCCCTCAATAACGTACAGAAGGCCTACGCGAGCGGCAACGCGGTGATTCGCGACGCCAACCTCGAGGTCGGCAAGAACGAATTCTGCGTGTTTCTCGGGCCTTCGGGCTGCGGCAAGTCCACGCTGCTGCGCATGATCGCCGGTCTCGAGTCGATCACCGACGGCGAGTTGCGCATCGACGGCCAGCGCATGAACGAGGTCGAACCCGCGAAGCGCAAGGTCGCGATGGTGTTCCAGAACTACGCGCTCTATCCGCATATGAGCGTGTACGAGAACATGGCATTCGGTCTGCGTCAGGCGAAAATCGACAAGGCCGTGATCGACAAGAAGGTGCGCAGCGCCGCTGCGGCACTGCAACTCGACACGTACCTCGAACGCCGTCCCGCAGCGCTTTCCGGCGGCCAGCGCCAGCGTGTCGCGATTGGGCGCGCCATTGTGCGCGAGCCGGGCGTGTTCCTGTTCGACGAACCGCTGTCGAATCTCGACGCCGCGCTGCGCGTGCAAACGCGCACCGAGATCGCGCGTCTGCATCGCGAGTTCAGCGAAGCGAGCGCCGTGTATGTGACGCACGACCAGGTCGAAGCGATGGCGCTGGCCGACCGCATCGTGCTCATGCAGGCCGGTGCGCATATGGAGCAGCACGGCAGCGTTGCCCAGGTGGGCGCGCCGCTGGATCTGTATCACCATCCGAAGAGCCGCTTTGTCGCGGGCTTCATCGGCTCGCCGAAGATGAACTTCTTCGCCGGCACGGTGGTGGGTGGCGACGATGGCGGCGTGGTCATCGACCTGGAAAGCGGCGAGCGCGTGCGTGCACGCGTGGACGGCTCGCGTGCGCGCACCGGTATGAAAGTGACGCTCGGCGTGCGCCCGGAACATTTGCGCGTGGCCGTCGATCCGCGCAATGAACAAACGCTCGCGAGCCGCGTGAAGCTGGTCGAACACATGGGCGAGCACAGCTATATCCACGCGACGCAAACGGGTCCGGCCGCGGTGACCTTGATCGCCAAGGTGCCCGGTGACAGTCCGCTGACGCACGATGAAGCGGTCAACCTGGCGCTGCCTCCCGAGGCTTGCCACGTGTTCGACGATCATGACATGGCGCTGCGACGTCTGATCTAAGCGGTGCGCGGCTTTTGCCGCGCGTCTGCGCAACGCCAATTTTAAAAGCACAACTAAGCAGGCGGTGAGCAAGAACACCGTCTGGTGCAATACCAGGGAGTGAATCGATGTCGCTTGAACACACCACTGAGGTTGCGGTCTATCGCCGCGCCGACGCGCCGACCGAGCAACGCGTGGCCGATCTGCTCGCACGCATGACGCTCGACGAAAAGATTGCCCAGCTTCATGCCGCGTGGCTGAAGCTGTCCGCCGACGGCGATCACAAGGCGCGTTCGATCGATTTCGCGCAAAGCGCGAACAGCCTCACGGTGGACCAGATTCTGGAGCATGGTCTTGGCCAGATCACGCGTCCGCTCGGCACGCATACGGTCGATCCGAAGGAAGGCGTGCGCGCGCTCAACGAACTGCAGCGCAAGATGATCGAAGACACGCGCCTGGGCATTCCCGTCATGTCGCACGAGGAATGCCTCGTGGGCCTCATGATCAAGGACGCCACGCTGTTTCCCTCGCCGCTGAACTACGCGGCGACGTGGAACCCGAGCCTCGTGGGCGAAGTGGGGCGCATCATCGGCGAGCAGGCGCGCTCGATCGGCTGCCATCAGGGGCTTGCGCCCGTGCTCGACGTGTCGCGCGATCCGCGCTGGGGCCGCACCGAGGAAACGCTCGGCGAAGATCCGTATCTGGTTGGCGTGCTCGCGTTTCACTACGTGAACGGTCTGCAAGGCGAGCGGCGCGATGTGCTCGCCACGCTCAAGCACTTCGTTGGTCATTCGGCGAGCGAAGGCGCCCGCAATCATGCGCCTGTGCATGTCGGCCCGCGCGAGCTGAACGACGTGTTCCTGCTGCCGTTCGAAATGGCGGTCAAGCTCGCGCATGCGGGCTCGATCATGCCGGCATACCACGATATCGACGGCGTGCCCTGCCATGGCGACCGCGCGCTGCTGCACGATACGCTGCGCGAGAAGTGGGGCTTCGAAGGCCTCGTCGTCGCGGATTACGCGGCCGTGGATTTGCTCTACAGCCATCATGCCGTGGCGCACGACAGCGCGTCGGCGGCGGCGCTTGCGTTCAATTCGGGGCTCGACGTCGAACTGCCGGGGCACGAGTGCGCGGTCCACTTGAAGGAAGCGCTCGAACGCGGCGAGATCACGGAAGCGACGATCGACACGGCGGTTTCGCGCGTGTTGCGCACGAAATTCCAGCTGGGCCTGTTCGAGAATCCGTACGTGGACCCCGAGCGCGTGGATGTGAAGGGCACGGCGGCGGCCGATACGGCCTACCAGGTCGCGCTCGAATCGGCGGTCCTGCTGCGCAACGAAGGCGGCGTGCTGCCTTTGCAAGCCGATGGCGCACAGAAAATCGCGGTGATCGGCCCGACCGCCGACGACCCGCTCGCGCTGCTCGCGGGCTACAGCTTCCCGGTGCACCTCATCAATTCGGGCGAACAGTCGGTCGCTTCGATCGCCACGCCGCTGGGCGCATTGCGCGCGCTGCTCGGCGAGGAGCGCGTGCTGCATGCCAAGGGTTGCGACATCATCAAGGAACGCCGTGCGGGCGCGCCGGTGTTCCCCGGCGACGTGTCGCTCGACCTGAGCGGCAGCGCCAACCGCGACGAATTGATCAGTGAGGATACCGAAGGCATCGCGCCCGCAGTCGCCGCCGCGCGTGCGGCGGGGGTGGCAATCGTTTTCGTCGGCGATCTGGCCGGGTTGTTCCAGTCCGGTACGGTGGGCGAAGGCTCGGACACGGACAGCCTCGAACTCCCGGGCGTGCAGCTGCAATTGCTCACGGCCGTCGTCGAGAGCGGCACGCCCACCGTTGTGGTGATGACGGGCGGTCGCCCGTACAACCTCGGTGGTCTCGAAGATCGCATCGCCGCGCAGATCATGGCGTTCGCACCAGGCGAGCGCGGCGCCGAAGCACTTGCCGATCTGCTGGTGGGCCGCGCCAATTTCAGCGGCCGCATGCCGCTGTCGGTGCCGAAGAGCGCAGGCGCGGTGCCGTATGTCTACAACCACCGCCTCAAGAGTGCGGGCACGCCGATCGCGTACCACTTCGGCAGCCGCTATCCGTTTGGTTTCGGCCTGGGCTACGCGCCGTTCCGTTATAGCGATCTCGCGCTCGCGCAACGCGAAGTCCCGCTTGAAGACGGCACGGTGGAACTGAGCTTCACGGTTGAGAACATCGGCGAGCGCGACGGCACGGAAATCGTGCAGATCTACGTGCGCGACCAGCACGCTTCGGTGGCGCGGCCGGTGCGCGAATTGAAGGCGTTTGCGCGGGTGCCGCTCGCGGCGGGCGCTAAGGCGCGCGTGCGCGTGACGCTGCCGGTCGACATGCTCAATTTCACCGATGCACGCGGCGAGCGCATCGTCGAACCCGGTGATTTCGATTTGATGGTGGGCAGTTCGAGCCGCGACATCCATCTGCGCGGCACGGTCACGGTCGCGGGCAACGCGGTGCGAACGCTGCCGCGCGACTGGCGCATGCTGAGCGCCGTCGAGGTCGTATCGTAAGGGCAGGGGAAGCAGGTCAGGGCGGCGCGCCAGGGCCTGTTTGGGGTCTGACAAGTTAAAACTGGAATATCTGATGTCGTACGCAATCTATCCGAGCCTCGCGGACAAAACCGTCGTTATTACCGGCGGCGGCAGCGGTATTGGCGCTGCGGTCGTCGAGGCGTTCGCGCAGCAGGGCGCGCGCGTGTTCTTCCTCGACGTGGCCGAACAGGATTCGCTCGCCCTGCAGGAAACGCTTCGTCATGCGAAGCATCCGCCGCTGTTCAAGCGCTGCGACCTGCGCAGCGTCGACGCGATCGAAGGCGTGTTCGCTTCGATTGTCGAAGCCGCGGGCCCGATCGACGTGCTCGTGAACAACGCGGGCAACGACGACCGCCACGATATCGGCGAACTCACGGGGCAGTACTGGGACGAGCGTATCGCCGTGAACCTGCGCCATCAGTTCTTCTGCGCGCAGGCCGCCGCGCGCGGCATGCGCGAGGCGGGACGTGGCGTGATCCTGAACTTCGGTTCGGTGTCGTGGCATGTCGCGTTGCCGAACCTGCCGATTTACCTGACCGCGAAGGCCGGCATCGAGGGCCTCACGCGGGGTCTCGCGCGCGATCTGGGCGGCGCGGGCATTCGCGTGAACTGCATTATCCCGGGCGCCGTGAAAACGCCGCGCCAGATGAAGCTGTGGCAAACGGCGGAGAGCGAAACGAAGGTGGTGGCGGGGCAGTGTCTGCCACTGCGCATCGAGCCCGAGCATGTCGCGCGCATGGCGTTGTTCCTCGCTTCCGACGACGCCTCGCGTTGCTCCGGCCGCGATTACTTTGTCGACTGTGGATGGTACGGAGAATAACGATGCCGGTTCCTGTGTGCGTATGGCCGATCGGTGCTGAGCTTGGCGAAGGGCCGCTATGGCAGGCTGCGGAAGACGCGATCTATTTCGTCGATATCAAGGGCCGCCAGATTCATCGTCTCCTGGTCACGACCGGGGTACGCACGACGTGGTACGCGCCTGACCAGGTCGGCTTTCTCGCGCCGCTGGGGGACCGGGTTTTCGTGTGCGGCATGCCCGACGGCCTGTATCGCTTCGATGCGGTGAGCGGCGAGTTCGACAAGCTGATTGACGTCGAGCCGCATTTGCCGGGCAATCGTCTGAACGACGGCTTCGCCGATGCCCAGGGGCGCTTGTGGTTCGGCTCGATGGACGATGCCGAAGCAGCGCCGAGCGGCACGCTGTATCGCGTGGACGAAGGCGGCAAGATGAGCGCACAGGACAGCGGCTATGTGATCACCAACGGCCCGGCCATGAGCCCGGACGGCCGCACGCTTTATCACAACGACACGATGCGCCGCGTCGTTTATGCATTCGATGTGGCCGTCGACGGCACGCTGTCGCGCAAGCGCGTCTTCACCGCGATTGTCGGCGACGGCCACCCGGACGGCATGGCGGTGGACGCCGAGGGCTACGTGTGGGTCGCGCTATTCGGCGGCTGGCGTATCGACCGCTATTCGCCGCAAGGCGAGCTGGTCGATCAGATTGCGTTTCCTTGCGCGAACATCACGAAGCTCGCGTTCGGCGGGGACGATCTGCGTACGGTTTATGTTTCGACCGCATGGAAGGGGCTGACGGCCGCCGAGCGCGAGAAGCAGCCGCACGCGGGCGGGTTGTTCTCGTTCCGCTCGCCGGTGCCGGGGCAGGCTCAGGCATGCTGCACGGCGGCCTTCGCGCGGTAAGCCATATCGGCCGTGCTGGCCACATCGATCGCATAGACCGCATAGACTGTATAAGACCAAAGTCCGATGCTCGGGGCGTTCCGCGGTGTTAGGCTCCGAGAGCACACGCCAGGGTCCCGGACCGGCGCAACAAGCGTGGCACCTGATCGTTTCAAGGGGACTACCATGCTCTATCGATCGAATACGTGCGTTTCGTTCGCGCGCAGCCTTGCGCTCTGCGTCGCGGCCATTGGCGTCTATGCCGCCTCGGCACCGCTGTGCCTGGCCGCCGACACCGAGGCCTCCGCCGCTTCGGAAGCCATGCCGGCCGGGGCATCCGTCGACACGGAAAGCGGCACGATCAGTCTGATCGATCAGAAGAATGCGCTCATCGTCGTGACCGTGCCGGGCCGCGACGACCTGAGCTTCAGTGTGAAAGATCATCGCGACGTGCTCGATGTCGTCAAGGTTGGCGACAAGCTTACAACCCACTATCTGGAGCCGTACGTCACCGGATTGACGCCCGCCGCGGGCGCGGCGGTCACGCGCCTCACCCACACGGCAAAAGTGACCCAGCATTCCTCCGGCGCCGACAACGAAAACTTCCAGGTGCTCCGCGTCTTTACCGGCGTGGCGCAGGTCACCGCCGTGGACCGCAAGCTCAACCTCCTGACCATCGTGGACAAGTCGGGCACGGCGCGCTCCGTTCGGGTGAGCCGTCCGGATCTCATCGAGGTGATGCAGACCCTCAAGCACCATAGCCACGTGAAGATCACGTACGAATCCGAGATGACCGTCACCGTCGAACGGTAGCGGCCACGCAGCGCCGTCGAAAATATTTTCGAACGGACCGATCCGTTTTCGTTTGCCCAACCGTCTTTAGCATGCCGGTCGCAGAGTGCGCTGGCGTCGACCAGACAGGAGGGCGCGATGCAAACGCTTCAGAATCAAACGGTGCTGATCACCGGTGGTAACCGGGGATTTGGTCTTGCCATGGTGGAGGCCTGCCTTCGCAGGCAAGCGAAAGTCACGGTGCTTGCGCGCGACAGCGACGGCCTCGGCGCGATCGAGCGCCTGGGCGCGCAAGCCGTGCAAGGCGACGCGACGGACGCCATGCTCATGGACCGCCTCGTCAGGGACCTGCAGCCCAGGGCGCTCATTCTCAATGCGGGCGCGACGCCGTGGATGGGGCCGATCGACGAGCAGAGCTTCGAAAGCTTCTCCATCGTCTGGAATAACGACGTCAAGGCCACGCTTCATGGCATTCAGGCGGCGCTCAAGGCGCCGATGCCCAAGGGCGGCCGCGTGCTGCTTGCTTCGAGCGGTGCGGCGCTCGTGCTTTCCCTGCCGGCCATCCACCCCGAGGGGATGCGCCTTTCGGGCGGCTACATGGGTGCCAAGCGCATGATCTGGCTGATGGCGCACAACGCGAACAGCGTGGCGCGTACGCGCGGGCTTGGCCTGCATTTCCAGGTCTTGTTGCCGTTGCAGCTCGTCGGTGCGACGGGCCTTGGGCGTGCGGTTGCGAACGCGTATGCGGAGCGGGAGGGCACGACGGCGGAAGATCATCTGGCGCGCTACGGCGCGCCGCTCCTGCCGGAACAATATGGCGAAGACGTCGCGACGCTCCTGACCGATCCGCGCTACGCCGATGGCGTAGCCTACGGGTTCCGGCGCGATACCCCGATCGCACCGCTCGACGTCTAGTCGCCACCTTCCGCGAGGAGCGCTTTCATGCCGGACACGCCGACGAACCCCGAAGACTTCGATACGCTGCTTGGCACGTTGCGGCCACGACTGCACCGCTATTGCGCGAGGATGACGGGTTCGGTCATCGACGGCGAGGACGTGGTGCAGGACACGCTGCTCAACGCCTATGAAGCGCGGTGCCACCGTTGGCGCGATCGCGAATCGGGAGGCCTGGCTTTTCCGCATCGCGCATAACGCGGCGATGGACTTTCTGCGCCGGCATGCGCGCGATGGCACGCCACTCACGCTTGAGATCGACGAGACGATCGCGGCGCCGGGCGATGCGCAGCAGGATCGCGAGATCGCCACGGCTGGTTTGCATACGTTCATGCGACTCGCGCCGCCCCAGCGTTGCGCGGTGATCCTCAAGGACGTGCTCGGGTACTCGGTGGAAGAGGTTGGTGAGGTCATGGAAACGAGCGTACCTGCCGCGAAGTCCGCGCTGCAGCGAGGGCGCGCCCGTCTGCGTGAACTGGGTGATCAGCCGCCGCAACCGGCCAGACCCGGTCACGTTCTCGCCGAACCGGAGCGCAGGCGGCTCGTAGAGTATGTCGCGTGCTTCAACGCGCGGGACTTCGACACGCTGCGCTCGATGCTGGCGGACGACGTGCAACTCGACCTCGTGAACCGGCTGCGTGTGAAAGGGCGGGACAAGGTGGGCGAATACCTGCACCGTTACGCGCTCGCACAGCAGTGGCGCTTCGAAGCGGGCTGTGTGGAGGGACGGCCCGTCATGGTGGTGTTCGACCGCGCCGATCCGGCTGGCGGCCCGGCGTATTTCGTGGCGCTCGATTTTGCCGGTGGCGCGGTGACCGGCATTCGGGACTTTCTTTATGCGCGCTATGTGCTGGATGGTGCGGGGTTGCGAATGCTCTAGCTGTAGCTTTCCCCGCCGTCTGCCACCCCCGCATTCCTAAAGTTTCCCTTACAGCTTGCCGTTATCGCAGTTGGGCGGCGGCGCCCGTTGCTTTCGCACGGCCGTACGCCCCCGACTTTACAGGGCGCGAGAGGCGAAAACGTCTGGCGCGCGGTACGACCGACGGTGACGCATGTGAGCTCCCGCAACGAAATCTACTCTTTGCCGCGTGGCAAGCTGGCCCGTTGGTTGACCGAGCCCGGACAGGACACGCCGCACGATATTCGTGTCGCCCTTGTCGGCACCTTGTTCGGAACCCTGCCGATTTTCTTCGGCGGCGTATCCAATACCGTGGCCGTGGCGTGGGTCCTGGCGCGCCGTCACGGAACGCTTCCGTTCAAGTTCTGGCTCATCGCCGAAATCGTCGTCTGTATGGTGCGGCTCGCCATACTCACGCTTTCGCGCCGCCGCGCGAGGGAGGGCAAGAGCACGCCCACCGACTTCTATATTCTGCTGGCGCCGTTGTGGGGGGCGACGGTGGGCTATGGCGCGCTCGTCAGCGCCATGAGCCGGGACTGGGTTTCCGCCACGCTAGCCTTCCTCTCCGCAGCCGCCATGGTGGGCGGGATCTGCTTCCGCAATTTCGCGGCGCCGCGCCTCGTGGCGGTCATGATCTGCCTTTCGCTCGGCCCGTGCTGTATCGGCGCGCTATTGGGCGGCGAGCCGGTTCTCCTGCTCTCGCTCCTGCAAATTCCCTTCTATCTGTTCGCCATGAGCGCCGCCGCGCGTCACCTGAACGCCATGCTCATCTCGACGATGAAGGCCGAACGGGAAAACAGCCATCGCGCGCGCCATGATGCGCTCACGGGGCTGCTGAACCGCGATGGCCTGTTCAGCGCGGCGGGACCGGCAAGCGCCACGCCCATCAAGGCGGGCATGGCGGTATTCTTCGTCGATCTCGACGGCTTCAAGCTGGTCAACGACGCGCATGGCCACAAGGCCGGCGACATGCTGCTCGTGCAGGTCGCCAGCCGCCTGCGCATGCTGGCCAGCGCGGGCGCGTGGGTGGCCCGCATGGGCGGCGACGAATTCGTGATCGTCGATCCTCACGTGGACCGCGCGCCGCGCGAGTGGGCCAGCGTCGTGACCGAAGCGATCGAGCGGCCGTTCGAACTCGCGCCGGGGCTGCTGGTGAGCGTCGGCGCGAGCGTCGGCTTCACGACGGTCGCGGCGGACGACATGGACGTCGATCTGGTCTTGCGCCGCGCCGACCTCGCGATGTATGCCGTCAAGCGCGAGAAGGCGCCGGGCGAACCCGTTCCCGCGGTTGAAAGACCCGCATGACGCTCGCGGGGCGCGCCGCTTCTTCAGGGCTTTGCGGCGAGATCCAGCAACCGCACCGCATTCTCCTTGAGGATCAGGGGCCGCACTTCCGGCTTGATGTCGAGCGTATCGAAATCGGCGAGCCAACGGTCAGGGCGGATCAGAGGAAAGTCCGAAGCGAACAGCACCCGCTCGCGCAACAGCGTATTCGCGTATTTCACCAGCTCTGGCGAGAAGTATTTCGGCGACCAGCCCGACAGGTCGATATAGACGTTGGGTTTGTGCAGCGCGATGGAAAGCGCCTGCTCCTGCCACGGCCACGACGGATGCGCGATCACGATCTTCATGTCGGGGAAGTCGGCGGCCACATCGTCGAGATAGATCGGCTCCGAATACTTCAGGCGCAAGCCGCCGCCGCCACGCATGCCCGAGCCCATGCCCGAGTGGCCGCTATGAAAAACGGCGGGCAAGCCATATTCGGCAATCACCTCGTATAGCGGATACGCCAGCCGGTCGTTGGCGAAAAAGCCCTGCATGGTGGGGTGAAACTTGAAGCCGCGCACGCCGTGCTCCTCGATCAGCCGCCGCGCCTCGCGCGCGCCGAACTTGCCCTTGTGCGGGTCGATACTGGCGAACGCGATCATGATGTCGGCGTTTTCCCGCGCGAAGCCGGCGATCTCTTCGTTGTCGATGCGGCGGCGCCCGATATTCGCCTCGCAATCCACCGTGAACATCACGAAGCCGATCTTGCGCTCGCGGTAGTGCTCGATCGTTTCCGGAATCGTCGGGCGGCGGCCCTGCTTGAGCACGGTGCCGAAGTACTTGTCGGCGGCCTCGTCGAATTCCTTCGCGAAGAGGTCGGGCGGCTGGCAGCACGACACTTCGGCGTGAACGTGCGTATCGATGGCGACGAGTTGGTCGATGTTCAAGGGTGTCTCCTCCTTTTTGTCTTTCGCGGCAGGCGTGCTTTCAAGCGGCACGCAGATTGCGCACGCAGGCATGCAGCAGCGCGTGCAGTTTCTCCGCTGTTTCGGTGTCCATATCGTCGAGCATCGCGCCTTCCACGTGATCGGCGGCGGCGTCGCATTCGCCCAGCAGCGCATTGCCTGCCTCGGTGAGCGAAAGCAGCACCACGCGGCGGTTCATTGGGTCGGCTTCGCGCATGACCCAGCCGTTCGTCTCCATCGTCTTCACGACTTCGTTGGCCGCCTGCGGCGTGATGAACGACCGCTCGGCGAGTTGCGCATTGGAGGAGCGCCCGCGCGCGCGCAACACGGAAAGCGCGGTGTATTGCGGCAGCGTGAGTCCGTGACGTGCAAGCGCTTCCGTGAGGCGGCGGGAGACGACGCGGTCGAGCTGGCCGATCAGGTAGCTCAGACGCATGGGCGGCACCGCGTGCGGGCCGCCTTCGGCGCTCTGCTGCGCGGTTCGCGCGCGCGGCGCCTTGGGGGAGGTTTTCTGGTTCATCGCGTTTTACGGGTTTGTACCGACGAGATCATATTCTACTTTACATATCAGGTAGCCTGATAGTAAATTGATTTCAAGCCGCGAGTGCGGCAGTGTCTACGGAGATAGAGAATGAGTTACGAAGGTCGCTGGAAAACGGTCAAGGTTGCAGTTGAGGGCGGCATCGCGTGGGTGACGTTCAATCGCCCGGAAAAGCGCAACGCCATGAGCCCGACGCTGAACAAGGAGATGATCGACGTGCTCGAAACGCTCGAGCTCGACGGCGAGGCGCATGTGCTCGTGCTGACCGGCGAAGGTTCGGCGTGGACGGCCGGCATGGATCTGAAAGAATATTTCCGCGAAGTCGACGCGGGCCCCGACGTGCTGCAGGAGCGCATTCGTCGCGACGCGAGCCGCTGGCAATGGCAACTGCTGCGCATGTATTCGAAGCCGACCATTGCGATGGTGAACGGCTGGTGCTTTGGCGGCGGTTTCTCGCCGCTCGTGGCGTGCGATCTCGCGATTGCCGCCGACGAAGCCACGTTCGGCCTTTCGGAAATCAACTGGGGCATTCCGCCGGGCAACCTCGTGAGCAAGGCGATGGCCGATACGGTGGGGCATCGCGAGGCGCTTTACTACATCATGACGGGCGATACGTTCACGGGCCAGCAGGCCGCGAAAATGGGGCTCGTCAACAAGAGCGTGCCGCTCGCGCAGCTGCGCGAAGAAACGATTGCGCTCGCCGCGAAGCTGCTCGACAAGAACCCGGTCGTGCTGCGCAACGCGAAGCACGGCTTCAAGCGTTCGCGCGAACTGACCTGGGAGCAGAACGAGGACTACCTCTACGCAAAGCTCGACCAGGCGAACCATCGCGACAAGGAAGGCGGCCGCGAGCAGGGCCTCAAGCAGTTCCTCGACGAGAAGAGCATCAAGCCGGGCCTGCAGGCCTACAAGCGCTGATCGTTCACAACACATAAGGACAGAGGAGACAACGACATGCATGAAACCGGCCTCTTGATTGGCGGCGTGGCGCGCGCCGCGTCGAATGGCAAGACCTTCGAGCGCATCAATCCGGCAACGGGCGCGGCGGCCACGCGCGCGGCCGCCGCCACGCTGGAAGACGCCGACGCGGCCGTGGCCGCCGCCGCGCGCGCGTTTCCCGCCTGGGCCGCGCTCACGCCCACGGAGCGCCGCAAGCGCCTGCTCGCCGCTGCGGACAAAATGGATGCGCGCACAACTGATTTCATTGCCATTGGCGCGGCGGAAACGGGGGCGATGGCGAACTGGTACGGCTTCAACGTGATGCTGGCCGCCAACATGCTGCGCGAAGCGGCTGCGATGACCACGCAGATCGACGGCGCGGTGATCCCCTCCGACGTGCCCGGCAGTCTCGCAATGGCCGTGCGCCAGCCGTGCGGCGTCGTGCTCGGCATGGCACCCTGGAATGCGCCAGTGATTCTCGCCACGCGTGCACTCGCCATGCCGCTCGCGTGCGGCAATACGGTGGTGCTGAAGGCTTCCGAAGGGTGTCCCGGCGTGCATGCGCTGATCGGCCAGGTGCTCAATGAGGCAGGCTTGGGCGAGGGCGTCGTGAACGTGCTCACGCATGCGCCGGAAGATGCGCCCGCCATCGTCGAGCGACTGATTGCCAACCCCGCCGTCAAGCGCGTGAACTTCACGGGCTCGACGCGCGTGGGCCGCGTCGTCGCCGAGCATTGCGCACGGCATCTGAAACCGGCGCTGCTCGAACTCGGCGGCAAGGCGCCGGTGCTCGTGCTCGACGACGCCGACCTCGACGCGGCGGTGGATGGCATCGCCTTCGGCGCGTTCTTCAACCAGGGGCAAATCTGCATGTCGACGGAACGCGTGATCGTCGATCGCAAGATTGCCGACGTGTTCGTGGAAAAACTCGTCGCGAAGGCGTGCACGCTGAAGGCCGGCGACCCCACGCAGCCAGGCTCGGTGCTGGGTACTTTGGAAAGCGAAGCGTCGGCGCGGCGCATCCGCGCGCTCGTGGCAGATGCGCGCGAGAAGGGCGCGAACCTGCCGCTCGGCTGTGAGGTGAACGGCGCGATCATGCAGCCCGTGATTGTCGAAAACGTCACGCGCGAGATGAAGCTCTATGCCGACGAATCGTTCGGCCCCGTGGTGACGGTGCAGCGCGTGGATGGCGACGACGAAGCCGTGCAAGTGGCGAACGATAGCGAATACGGTCTTTCGGCGGCCGTGTTCAGCCGCGATATCACGCGCGCGATGAACGTGGCGAAGCGCATCGAATCGGGCATCTGCCATATCAACGGGCCGACGGTGCACGACGAAGCGCAAATGCCGTTCGGCGGCGTGAAGGCGAGCGGCTATGGGCGCTTCGGCAGCAAGGCATCGATTGCCGAATTCACGGACCTGCGCTGGATCACCGTGCAGACCGGCCCGCGCCACTATCCGATCTGAACGCGCTCAATACATGAATTACCGGGCCGGCTGCGTCGACACACGGCGCCGCCTGGCACCGGGCAAGCAAAGGAGACAGGCTTTGGATTCGGAGCCGACCCAAACGCACGCTCGCGCGCTCGTGCAGCCGGACTTCGCCGGTTACCGCGCCGTCGCGATCGGCTCGGCCGCGCCGCAGATCGAACGGCGCGGCGACTGCTGGTATTTGCGCTCGACCGAGGCGCTAGACGACTTCCCCGAGCGCGTGACCGACCGGCTCGTGAGCGGCGCGCACGCGCATCCGCACCGCTGGCTCGTCGCGCGCCGAGGCGCCGATGGGCAATGGCAGGGCATCAGCTACGAGCAGATGCTCGAACGCGCACGCGCGATCGGACAGGCGTTGATCGAGCGGGGTTTGTCGGCCGAACGCCCGGTCGCGCTGCTTTCGGGCAACGATCTCGAACACTTGCAGATGGCATTCGGCGCGCTGTGGGCCGGCGTGCCGTACGCACCGATTTCGCCCGCGTATTCGCTCGTGTCGAGCGATTACGGCAAGCTGCGGCACACGCTGGGGTTGCTCAACCCCGGCCTCGTATTCGCCACCGACGGTCCCGCTTTCGCAGCCGCGCTCGATGCCGCCGTGCCCGACTCCATCGAGCGTGTCGTGGTGACGCCGGCTGGGGGCGCTCGCCGCGAAACGCCGTTTGAGGCGTTGCTTCAGACGCAGCCGGGCAGCATCGAAGACGCGCAAGCGCGCGTGAATGGCGACACGATCGCGAAGTTCCTCTTCACTTCGGGCTCGACGCGCTTGCCCAAGGCCGTGCCCACCACGCACCGCATGCTGTGCAGCAATCAGCAGATGCTGCTGCAGACCTTTCCGCAGTTCGGCATGGAGCCGCCAGTGCTGGTGGACTGGCTGCCCTGGAATCACACGTTCGGCGGCAGCCACAACGTCGGTATTGCGCTCTACAACGGCGGCACGCTCTATATCGACGATGGCAAACCCGTGGCGGGCCGCTTCGAAGAAACGCTGCGCAACCTGCGCGAAATCGCGCCGACGCTCTACTTCAACGTGCCGAAGGGTTGGGAAGAACTGACCGCGGCGCTTGAAACCGACGCGCGCTTGCGCGAGACGTTTTTCTCACGCGTGAAGATGTATTTCTTCGCGGGCGCGGGGCTCTCGCAGGCGGCGTGGGACCGGCTCGAACGCGTGACGCAGGCCCATTGCGGCGAGCGCATCCGCATCATGGCGGGGCTCGGCATGACCGAGACCGCGCCGTCGTGTCTCTTTACGACCGGGCCGGTGATTGGCGCGGGTTATATCGGGCTGCCTGCGCCGGGCTGCGAGACGCGTCTCGTGCCGGTGGACGGCAAGCTCGAAGCGCGCTTTCGCGGACCGAACGTGATGAGCGGCTACTGGCGCGCGAACGAAACCGACCGTCACGAGGTGTTCGACGAAGAGGGCTACTACCGCACCGGCGACGCCGTGCGTTTCGTCGATGCCGAACGGCCCGAACTGGGCCTGCTGTTCGATGGCCGCATTGCCGAGGATTTCAAGCTCAGCTCCGGCACGTTCGTGAGCGTGGGGCCGATGCGCGCGCGCATCGTCTCGGGCGGCGCACCGTATGTGCAGGACGCGGTGATCGCGGGCATGGACCGCGACGACATTGGCGTGCTGATCTTCCCGCGTCTCGATGAGTGCCGCCGGCTCGCGGGACTCGACGCCGGGGCGGCAGCGCGCGACGTTCTGGATTCGCCCGCCGTGCGTGACTTCTTTGCTGACCTGATGGAGCGGTTGAACCGCGAGGCAACGGGCAGCGCGACCCTCATCACGCGGCTTCATGTGATGGACGCGCCGCCTTCGCTCGATCTTGGCGAGATCACCGACAAAGGGTCGATTAACCAGCGCGTCGTGTTGAGCCAGCGCGCGGCGCTCGTGAACGCGCTCTATGCCTCGGGCGGCGAGCATGCTGCAAGCGCGCGCGTGATCTTCGCGCGTCGTTTGCAGCAGGTTTAAGGGGCGGTCACGATGAGTCTCGACTATCAGGTGCCGCTGCGCGACATGCGCTTCGTGATCGACGAATGGATCGACGCGCCCGCGTGGTGGCGCAGCGTTCCCGCATGGGAAGACGTCGACGGCGCGATGGCGCAGCAGGTGCTGGAAGAAGCCGCGCGTTTCGTAACGGAACGTATCGCGCCGTTAAACTCGGTTGGCGATCTCGAAGGCTGCCGCTTCGAGGGCGGCGAGGTTGCGATGCCAGCGGGCTTTCGCGAAGCCTATGCCGACTTCGTGGCGGCAGGCTGGCCCACGCTCGCGCTCGACACCGTAGCGGGTGGTCAAGGTTTGCCGCAACTGCTGGAAGTCGCACTTCAGGAAATGCTCGCGGCGGCCAATCATGCGTGGCTGATGTCGCCCGGCCTCACGCACGGCGCGACGGCATGCCTGATGGCGCACGGTTCCGCTGCGCTCAAGCGCGATTGGCTGCCGAAGATCGCAAGCGGCGAGTGGCTGACCACAATGTGCCTGACCGAGCCGCAGGCGGGCAGCGATCTCGCGCTGCTGCGCGCACGGGCCACGCCCGACGCGGTGCACGAAGCGTGGCGTATCGACGGCAGCAAGATTTTCATCACGGGCGGCGATCACGATCTGACCGCGAACGTCGTGCACCTCGTGCTCGCGCGTCTGCCCGACGCGCCGCCGGGCACGAAAGGCCTCTCGCTCTTCGTGGTGCCGAAATGGACCTTGGGTGCGAACGGCGAGCACGTGCGCAACGGCGTGCATTGCGAAGGCATCGAAAAGAAGATGGGCCTGAAGGCGAGCCCGACCTGCTCGATGCGTTTCGAGCAGGCGCTGGGCTGGCTGGTCGGCGAGCCGCATCGCGGCCTCGCTTCGATGTTCGTGATGATGAACGCGGCGCGCCTGCAGGTGGCGATGCAGGGCGTGGGCCATGCGCAGCTTGCCTGGCAGCGCGCCCATGCGTACGCGCACGAGCGCACGCAAATGCGCGCCGTGAGTGCGCCCGCGCATCACGAAGGCGAGCCGGGTCGGGCTGCGCCCATTGCGTTTCATCCGGCCATGCGGCGCATCCTTCTCGACTTGCGCGCGAGCGTGGAAGGCGAGCGGGCCATCGGCTACTGGATCGGTTACTGGCTCGACGTGGCCGCGCGCCATCCCGACGCGCAGGAGCGCCAGGCGGCCGGGCAGCTCGCCTCGCTGCTCACGCCTGTCGCCAAGGCGTTCTTCACCGCCAATGGCTTTGCCGCTGCGTCGAGCGCACTGCAGGTATTCGGCGGCTACGGCTACATTCACGAGTACGGCATGGAGCAGACCGTGCGCGACTGCCGCGTCGCGATGCTTTACGAAGGCACAAACGAAATACAGGCGATCGATCTGCTCGTGCGCAAGGTGCTGGGTGATAGCGGCGGAGCGTTACGCGCCTTGTTGGCGCATGTCACGGCGGAAGCCGCGCGCTGCACGGCCGCCGGCGATCCGGCGCTAACCGGCGCGGGTGCACGGCTCGCCGCGCTGGTTGCCGACGTGCAACGCATCACAGGCGAAATCGCGCAGGGCAGCGCGGACGATCGCGAGTTGCCTTACCGCGTAGCCGACGATTACCTCGCGCTCGTCGGCTGGCTGCTGCTCGCGTTCGCCTGGGCGCGCACGCTGCGCATCGCGCTGAACGCACCCGCCGACGATCCGTTCTACGCCGAAAAGCGCACCACGGCGTGTTACTTCTTTGCTTACCCGCTCGCGGCGTTCGATCACCGGTTGCAGCTCATCGAAGTGGGTTGTCGTGTTCCACTGCCGCACGTATGAAAATTTTTCAGCGCGTAGTTTAGGGTAACTAACTAGTACCGGCGCGGTGAAAGGCCGCGAAATTCCATTACAAAACGAGGAGGCAACGTGTCGTCATCGACTACGCAGGTGAGCGCGCGCACGGCGGCGGGCACCGCATGGGTGTTGGGTTTGTGTCTGATCGTGGCGGTGCTGGAGGGCGTCGATCTGCAATCGACAGGGGTGGCCGCGCCGCGCATGGCGCGCGAGTTCGGCCTTTCGGTGAGCCAGATGGGGCTCGCATTCAGCGCGGGCATGCTCGGGCTCCTGCCCGGCGCGATGATCGGCGGACGCCTCGCCGACCGCATCGGGCGCAAGCGCGTGCTGCTGCTTTCGATGCTGGCGTTCGGCGTGTTCTCGATCTTCACCGCCCAGGTGTGGAGCTTCGCCACGCTGCTGGTGGCGCGCGTCTTGACCGGCATCGGCCTGGGCGGCGCGATGCCGAACCTGATCGCGCTCTCGGCCGAAGCCGTGCCGCCGCGCCTGCGCAATACGGCCGTCAGCATCATGTATTGCGGCATGCCGCTCGGCGGTGCCCTCGCGGCGCTGATCGGCGTGCTGAGTGCGGGCGATGCCGAATGGCGGCATATCTTCTATGCGGGCGGCGTGGGGCCGCTCGTGGTCGCGCCGCTGATTCTCGCTTGCCTGCCGGAGTCCGCGGCCTATGAAGCGGCAGCGAACCGGGCGCAGTCCACGCAGGGCGGGCCGCCGCCCACGTGGCGTGTGCTGTTCGGCGAGGGCCGCGCCGCGGTGACCGCGCAGATCTGGATCAGCTTTTTCTGCACGCTCATTGTGCTGTATTTCCTGCTCAACTGGCTGCCCTCGCTAATCGTGAGCCGTGGCCTCACGCGCAGCCAGGCCGGGCTCACGCAAATCTTCTTCAACGTTGGCAGCGTGATCGGCGTGCTTGGCATTGGCCTGCTGATGGATCGCGTGAAGCCTGAGCGTGTCGTCGCCGCCGTTTATGCCGGTATTGCGATTTCGCTCTTCATGCTTGCGGGCGCGGGCAATCTGTTCTGGATCTCCGCTTCGGTGCTGCTCGCGGGGATGGGCGTGGTGGGCGCGCAGTCGATGCTCTACGCGTTTTCCGCCGCGAGCTACGCCACCGTCATGCGCGGCACCGGCGTAGGCGCCGCCGTGGCGGTGGGCCGCGTGGGTTCGATCGTCGGTCCGCTGGCGGCCGGGCAATTGCTGGCGGGCGGCGCGAGCGCCACGACGGTGATTGGCGCGAGCGTGCCGGTCACGGTGGTGGCGGCGCTCGCGGCGTTGCTCGCGGTGCGGCGCGCGCGCGTGTCTTGACGCGCGGCGCCGTATCGGCGGATCAAAGATCGAGCACGAGCATAGGCGTGCGCGAGCGCGAGCAGCACGGCAGCAGTTGGTCGTTTGCGGCGCGCTCTTCGTCGGTCAGATAGACATCGCGATGGTCCGGCTCGCCGGAAATCACGCGCGTGAGGCAGGTGCCGCAGACGCCTTGCTCGCATGAGACCGGCAGCTCGATGCCGCCCGCACGCAGCGCTTCGACGATCGACGTCCCGGCCGGAACGTCGATCACGCGCTGGCAGCTCGCCAGCGTGACCTGGAAGGCGCCATTGGCGTCGGCGTCGGTGTTTGCGGGCGGTTGAGCCACACCGAAGTATTCGCGGTGCACGTTCTGCGCGGGCCAGCCCGCGCTGGCCGCCGCGCCAAGCACGGCGTCGATGAAGCCCGCGGGGCCGCATACGTAGGCATGCTTACCATCGTGCGGGGCGCGAAGCACACGTGCGAGGTCGATGCGGGCATCGGCTCCTTCGCTGTCGAAGTAGAAGCGCGTGTGCTCAGCGAAGCCCGCTTCGGCCAGACGCTCGCGAAACGCGGCGCGTTGTGGGTCGCGGGCGCAGTAGTGCAGCTCGAATGTGCGGCCTGCCTCACGCAACTGCTCGGCCATGGCGATGAGCGGCGTGATGCCGATGCCGCCCGCGAGCAGGATGGTATGCGTGGCCTGCTCGTCGAGCGCGAAATGATTCTTCGGCGTACTGATTTCGAGGATCGTGCCTGCTTCGAGCGCGTGCATCGCAACGGAGCCGCCGCGCGAAGCCGCGTCGCGCAGCACGCCGATGCGGTAGGCGCCTGCTTCTGAGGGGCGGTTGCAAAGCGAATACTGGCGCACGAAGCCGTCGACATGGACGTCGATATGGGCGCCCGCCTCGAACGCCGGGAGCGGCGCGCCGTCGGTGCTCGCCAGTTCGAAAACGCAGATGTCGGTGGCGACGGGAATCTTGCGCAGAAGGGTGACTTTCATGATGCGTTGGGGCAAGGGAAGGAGAGCGGCCGCGCGTGTGCGCGCGACCGTGGCTTCAGATCGATCAGGCAGCCGTAGCGTTTGCGCTGCGCTCGGCGGCGATCAGCCGGTCGAGCACGCGGCGCGATTGCACGCCGCCCGCGTCGATGTTCAGGCTCAGAATGCGGCGCTCGGGCCACGTAAGCAGATTGCGCTGCTGCGATTCGAGCATGTCGAGATCTTCGGAGAAGATCTTGCCCTGGCCCGTGCGGATCGTTTCGGTGAGCGCAGCGTCGTGCACGGCGAAGCTGCGCGCCATGCCCCAGAAGTACCAGATCGACGTTTCGGTTTCCGGCGTGATGAAGTCGACGACGATGCTCGACGCCTTGTCGCGCGCATCGGCGTCGTATCCGCCCTTGCCCGCATGCGCCACGCCCACTTCGATCATCACGTGGCTCGGCGGCGAGAAGTGGCAGATTTGCCAGCGGTCGCAGGGCACGTTGTCGGCGAGGCCATTGCCGCGCAGTGCGGCGGCCCAGAACGGCGGCGGCATGATGTTGTGCATGAAGCGGCTGGTCGTCACCACGTCGCCGTTGACCGAGGTCTTGGGCGGCGCTTCCTCGATCTCGGGCTGGCCGATGCTCGAGGCGTGCACGTAGGTTTCGTGCGTGAGGTCCATGAGGTTATCGACCATCAGGCGGTAGTCGCACTGGATGTGATACAGGCCGCCGCCATAGGCCCACGCGGGATTGTCGGCCCATTCGAGGTGATGGATCTTCGCGGGGTCGGCCTCGCCTGCATCGCCGGGCCATACCCAGATAAAGCCGTAGCGTTCGACCGCAGGATAGCTGCGCACGGACGGAATGCCGCCCACGCGCTGGCACGGCATGCTCACGCATTTGCCGCTCGCGCCCACCGTGAGGCCGTGATAGCCGCACACCAGGTGGCCTTCGCGCACGCTGCCGAGCGAGAGCGGCGCGCCGCGATGCGGGCAAAAGTCTTCGAGCGCGGCGACGCCGCCTTCGGCCGTGCGCCAGAGCACCATGCGCTCGCCGCAGATCTGCCGGCCGAGCGGCTTGCCATTGATTTCATCGGGGGTACACGCGACATACCACGCGTTTTTCAGGAACATACGTCTCCTCCAGGGCGCTTTGCTGCGCCTTCGTTCAGGGTGAGGGGCGGCACGCGTGCCGCCGTTCAGATCAAGCCAGGGCGCCGCGCGTCGTTAGCGCGGATTACGGCGAATCAGGTTGCCGCCAATCAGCCTGGTCATCGCGCGCTGGTTGTCGAGCACGCGCTTGAGGTTTTGATGCGCAATATGCGAGTGCTCACGCATCAGCGCTTCGGCGCGCGCGCCTTCGCGGCTTTCGATCGCTTCGAGCACCGCGCGATGCTGGGCCTGCGCCACGATCAGCGTTTCGCGCGCACGCGGGTCGAGCGACTGCACGACCACGAATGCGCTTGCCGAGGCGAACGGCAACGTCGCGACTTTTTCGATTTGCCGCGCAACCACTTCGCTATCCGAAGCAGCGGCGAGCAGGCGATGGAACCGGCCGTTCGCTTCGACATAGCGGGAGAAGGTTTCCTCGCTCAGTTCGCCCACGAGCAGTTCGTCGATCTCGTCGATGCAATCGTGCAGGTCGCGGAACATCGAATGGGTGATGCCGCGTTCGGCGGCAAGACGCGCGGCGAGCCCTTCGAGCGTGCCGCGCAGTTCGATCGAATCGCGGATTTCGTTTTCCGAGAACGAGCGCACGGCGTAGCCGCCGCTCGGAATCGGTTCGAGCAGTCCTTCTTCCTGCAGACGCATGAGCGCCGCGCGCACCGGCGTGCGCGACACGCCAAGGCGCTCGACCACGCCCAGTTCGGAGATGCGCTCGCCGGGTGCGAGTTCGCCGCCGAGTATCAGTTCCCGCAGCCCGAGTTGGGCTTTGACGGTCTGCGAAGCGGCGGAGCCGGCACGCGTGCTGGCGGGGGTGTCGTCGATGCCGTTCATGTGTAGGGAAGCGATCAGAAACGAGTAGGAATGCGGCCCGGATGCAGTCTGCAGTCAACGCCGCGCTGTGTACAAATTGTATACAGATATTCGGCTGAATCAATCCAATTGACGGCAAATTCAGGGTAAACGTGGAAAAGTAAGCCGAAAGTAAAGAGAAATTGTGTACAGCGAGGGTCTTTTTTGATTGACATCAATGGGCGAGGTTTCCTACGATCTCGCTCGAAGTTCGATAAACGAAGCGACGTTCGCAATACGAACGCGCAACATAATCAAGGAGACAAACGTGACGAGGCATGCCCCATCACACGATTCGCATGAACCACACGATCTGAAAAACGAACGCAGGACGTTGATCCTGCTCGCTATCGGCTTCGGTCTGGTCGGGCTCGACCGCTGGATGATCGCGCCGCTCTTTCCCCACATGATGAAAGACCTCAACCTGAGCTACCAGCAGCTCGGCCAGTTGATCGGCATTCTCAGCATTGCGTGGGGCGTGTTCTCCATTCTCATGGGCCGCCTGTCCGATAGCATCGGCCGCCGCAAGATCATGATCGCCGCGATGGTGATGTTTTCGCTGCTTTCGAGCTTCTCGGGCTTCGCGACCGGCTTCGCGAGCCTGCTGCTCATTCGCGCGCTCATGGGCATCGCGGAAGGCGCATTCACGCCGACGAGCGTGGCTTCGGTGGGGGAGGCCTCGCATCCGTCGCGCCGCGGGCGTAACCAGGGGCTGCAGCTCAGCATGTTCGCGCTGATGGGCCTCGGCCTCGCCCCGATCATCGCGACGCAGCTGCTGCGCGTCGTGCCGTCCTGGCACTGGGTGTTCGCGGTATCCGCCGTGCCGGGCCTCATCGTGGCGCTGCTGATCGCGACGATGTTGCGTGACGCGCCGCAAGTCAAACCGGCCCACACGAAGGTTGCGCACGCAACGAGCGGCCCGCGCTGGAGCGCGCTGTTCGGCAGCCGCAATGTCGTGCTCGCCATGCTGGCCACGCTCTGTGCCATGGCCGGCATTTTCGTGATCGGCGCGATGGTGCCCAACTATCTCGTGGATTACCTGCACCTCGATACCTCGCAGATGGGCTTTGTCGTGTCGGCGATCGGCTTCGGCGGCTTTCTCGGCGAGTTTGGCCTGGCCAGTCTCTCCGACGTCGCCGGGCGGCGGCTGACTTCGGTCGTCTCCTTCGCGGGCGCGGCAATTTCGCTCTATGTGTTCGCCCGCATCGGCGCGAACCCGTGGATGCTCTTTGCGGTGCTGTTCGTGGTGTCGTTCTTCGCGCTCGGCATGCTGGGCGTGCTCACCGGGCCGATCGCGACTGAAGCGGCGCCGGTGGGTCTCGTCGCATCGGCCATTGGCATTACCTCGGGCGCCGGCGAGATTTTTGGCGGCGGCATTGCGCCGGCCATTGCAGGCTATATCGCGCAGCACAACGGTATTCAGTTCACGCTGCAGTTCGCGCTTGGCGGGCTGATCTGCGGCGTCTTCGTTTCGATGTTCCTGATCGAAACCGCACCGCGCGCGCTGGCGCGCCGTTCGAGCCCCGTCGCCCTGCAATCCGACTGATGTTGTCGCGGTAACGGCGCTTCGGCGCCGTTACTGTTTTCCGAAGTTCGAAGTCTATTCCAATTAATAAGGTATCCGTAAGAAACGGACGCCGGCAAAGAGATCAAGGTAAAGGAGACGTCAACATGAAGAGCCTCGCACTATGGTGCACGGCGGTTTCGGCTATGGTTTGCGCCCAGGCCCATGCGGAAGGCGGCCCGGCGGGCGACAGCGTGACGCTGTACGGCATGGTCGACGCGGGCGTGTCCTACGTCAGCAACCAGGGCGGCCACTCGGTGGTGAAGTTCGACGACGGCATTTTCACCCCGAACCTGCTCGGTATTCGCGGCCGCGAAGATTTGGGCGGCGGCTTGCACGCCGTGTTCGATCTTGTCGATCAGTTCTCGATGGGCACCGGCGCAATCGTCTCGGGACAGGGGATCTTCGGGCGCAACGCCTACGTTGGCCTCGACAGCGACCAGTACGGCAGGCTGACGATGGGCAACCAGTACGACTTCATGACCGACTCGCTGTTTTTCGGCCACGACGACGCGGCGATGGAAGTCGGCGGCCTCTACAACTTCCGCGCGGGGCCGTTCGCGAAGATCGCGATTCCGGGCAATCCGCCCTTCGCGCCACAATTCGACTGGGACCGCATGGCGGGCGCGACGGTCGAGAACTCGGTCAAATATCAGTCGCCGAAATTCGGCGGATTCAGCTTCGGCGGCTTGTACGGCTTTGGCGGCATTCCGGGCGCATTCGGACGCGGCAATACGGTCAGCGCAGGCGCGAATTACACCAACGGTGCGTTCGGCATGGCGGCGGCCTATACGGAAGCCAAATATGTCGAGGACGGCGAACCCGATGTCGGCATTCGCAATTGGGGCGTGGGTGCGCACTACGACTTCGGCAAGGTCATGGCGACGCTGCTGGTGACCACCGTGCGCAACACCTACAACGGCGGCGCAATTGCCGAGGGCGAAGTGGGCGCGAACTGGCTGCTCGCGCCGGACTGGGCAATTGGCGCCGACTACATGTATATGAAGGGCAACGCATATCTCGACAACAATCACGCCCATCAGATCACGGCTATCGTCGATCACTTCCTGTCAAAGCGTACTGTCGTTTATGCGGAGACGGTGTATCAGCGCACCAACTCGGGGGCTCAGGCGCTGATTAGCGGCGTGCTCGATCCCGACGGCACGTCGAGCGGTCCCAATCAGTTCATCGCACGCGTGGGCGTGCAAACGCGGTTCTGAACTCGGGCGCTTGATTCAACGCGCCAGCTTTGCCGGCCATTCCTCGCAGGGCGCCTTCCCGGCGTCCTCAGCGTGCTATCCCACGGCACGCGCATAAGCATCTAATCTCAGCCTAATTTGTCCCCGGAAAAATATCGTTTATTTTTCCGGCGCTGAAATGACATAATCACTGCCCCGCTGGCGCGCTGCGCAGCAGGCCACGTCACATTCCATTCATAACCCTTTTGCCGACCCCGCCAATCGCAGGGCCGCACGCGTTTCTTTTTTTGATGTTAATTTAAACGCCATTCCCGATGAGCCATTTAAACGGCGATTTTCCCCATTTTTTGGTGCGAAATTGCCGAACAATGGCTTTTATTATTCGCCCCACTCAAAACAGTCATCGAAACATGAACGACCGTTCTCCCAATCTCGCGCCCGCGCCACTCGAAGAGACGACACTGCGCCAGTGGCTGTCCGTCTTTGCCGTGGCGATCAGCGCATTTGCGTTCGTGACGTCCGAGTTCCTGCCGGTTGGTTTGCTCACCGAGATCGCGCGCGATCTCGGTGTGACGCCGGGCACCGCCGGCCTCATGGTGACCACGCCGGGTGTGATGGCCGCGATCTTCGCGCCGGGCCTGATGATGTTCGCGGGCCGCATGGATCGGCGGCAGGTATTTCTGTTGCTCACAACCATGTTGCTCGCATCGAATATCGTCTCCGCGCTTTCGACGAATTTCGCGCTGATGCTGGTCGGCCGCGCGATGCTCGGCGCGGCGCTCGGCGGCTTCTGGACGTTGGCAACCGCGGCGGCGGGGCGCCTCGTGCACCGGAGCGACGCCGCGCGCGCAACCGCCATCATCCTGACTGGCGTGACCTGCGCAACGGTGATCGGCGTGCCGCTCGGCACCTTTATCGCCGGGCTCGCGTCGTGGCGCATGTCGTTTTTCGTGACGGGCGGCCTCGTCGCGCTCGCGCTGATCGCCCAGGCATTGCTGGTGCCTTCGCTGCCTTCCGCTGCCGCATTGCGTCTTGCCGATTTCGCTTCGCTGCTGCGTCGCCCGTTTGTGCGCCTGAGCATGCTCATGGTCGCACTCGTGTTCGGCGCGCATTTTTCAACGTACACGTTCATTTCACCGCTGCTTCAGCAGGACTTTTCGATGAGCGCGATCACGCTGCTGCTGCTCGCATTCGGTGTGATCGGCTTTTTCTCGAACGCGTTGACTTCGGCCTTCGTCGCCACGCGTTTGAAGTCCGCCGTGGCGACGATGACCGCGCTGCTGTTGTGCGCGCTTTCGGCGATGATCCTGCTCGACCACGCACGTATTGGCGAGATCGCGGCAATGCTGATGTGGGGCGTGGCGTTCGGCGCGATTCCGCTGTGCTTCTCCGTGTGGATCCAGCGCGGCACGGCTGATCAGGCCGAAGCGGGGTCGGCCATGTTCGTGAGCGTGATTCAGGTGGCGATTGCGCTTGGCTCGTCGGTGGGCGGCGCGATCGTGGACCGTGCCGGCATCCGCGCCGATCTCGTGCTCGGCTGCGTGCTCGCGGTGTTCGGCCTCGTGACGTTGCAGCGGCTTGCGGCAATGGAGCGTCCGGTGCGCGTCGCGGCGCTCGACCGCGAATGCAGCCCGTCCCTCGACTGAAACGAGCCGAGCGTGATGGAAGGCGGCGAGCGATCGAACTCGCCGCACCGTGACACGCTAATCGCGCCCGCCCGTTCTGGGTCTGCGCAAAAAATGCTTCATGCTATTGCACTACGTTGGCGCATCGCACTGCGCCAACGTTTGCGAACCGGCGTGAACGTTCGTGCGCAAGCACTCGCCAGTCAACGCGCGCCCAGCTCGAGCGCGGGCTCCCTCAAGTGATGCCCGGTTTCGGCCGATATGCAATCTGGCTCCCCTGCCTCAGGGGTTGGTGTGCCTGGTTTGCTACTCCCGAACTGAAAGCGAGCGTTACGTGCACGGAATCAAGTTTGCCTGGCTGCTATCTGGTTTGATCGGCATGCTGTTGCTTCTGGGTTGCGATCAGCAGAACAACGCCCAGAGCAGCAAGGCCGCGCCGGCACGAACCACCATCACCGCATTGATCTGGGCGCCGGACTGGCCGCAGGAGATGCTGCAGATCGCGGCCGAGTTCGACAGGCTCAATCCCGATGTGCACGTGAACGTCCAGTTCATGGTCGGCAATTCGGTCGAGGAGAACATCAAGCCGCGCGTGGCGGCCGGCACGCTGCCGGACCTCGTCAGTATCAATCCGAACGCCTATGCCGCCGAGCTGGCCGACCAGGGCGTGCTCGCCGATGTTCGCCAGACCGACGCATGGAGCCACATGCTCGCTGCGCTCAAGTCCGACTGGACCAGCCGCGACGGCAAGGGGTTCGGCATTTCGGGCGGCGTGGCGACGACGATGATCTACTACAACCGCGCCATGTTCGCGAAGGCCGGTATCGACACGCTGCCGGCGAATTTCGATGAGTTTCTGGCGGTATGCGCCAAGCTCAAGCAGGCGGGAATGATTCCGGTGATGTGGAGCGGCGGGTTTCCGAACATGCTCGGTAACGGGCCATTCGCATCCGGCTTCGCCAACAATGTGGTCGCGCACGAGCCGCACTGGAAAGAGAAGATGGCGGACGGCACGCTGAACCTGGATACGCCGCAGGTAGCCGATATCTTCGCGAGGATCGCCCTGATTCCAGAGCGCGGTTACGCACAGCCGTCGTTCATGACGACGGGCTACGACGAGGGCATTCGCCTTTTCAAGGAGGGCAAGGTGGCGATGGCGTTTCAGGGCAGCTGGGCCGCCGGTCTCATGCTCAATGGAAACGATTTCTCGGTGGGGGTGTTCGTGCCGCCATGGAACGCACGCGGCGAACGCGTCGTGCCGGTGTTCGGCAGTGAAACGGGCTTTGCCGTTTGCGAAACGCCCAACAAGGCCGCGGCCATGCGCTTTCTGGAATTCATCGCCGGCAAGGGGTTCCCGATTCTCCAGAGGAAACGCCACAACGTTTCGCCGTTCCAGCAAGGCATGGGCACCGTAGTGAGCGACGTGGAGATCGTCGAATACACGAATGCCGTCAGCCGCTATCCGGTCACGGCGAGCCCCTATTATTCGTCGCTTCCTTCCAACACGATTGAGCTCGTGCATAAATTGATGCAGGATGTGCTGCTCAGGAAAATCACGCCCAGGCAGGCTGCGCAGCGCCTGGACCTCTCGGTCAAGACTGAAGCGAAGATGCATTACAAATGAATTCGATCTCCGCGACGCTGCGACGCGCTTTCGATTACCTCTGCCAGGATTTGCTTCGACGCGTCGAGATTCGTTATCGGCTGATTGCCGCTTTCATTCTGCTGGCGCTGTTGCCCATTATCATTTCGGGCTGCATTTCCTATGTGAAGTCGGTCGCGGCGATCAAGGAAAACGCGGAGATCTTTTCGAAAGAGGTGGTGCGGCAGGTTTCGAGAAATGTCGAGCTGCGCATGCAGCAGATCGAATCGGAAAGCAATCTTCTCGTGCTTTCGGATCGGGTCCAGGGGGCGCTGGCGAGAGCGGCAAGCGGCAATGCCCGCGAGAAGAGCGAGGCGCGCGAGGACATGACGCGTTTGCTGCTCGAGCACTACGGCTCGGTCGATTTCATCAACCAGAAATATCTGCTCGACCAGAAAGACCAGATGCTGGATACCCAGGCTTTTGCGCAGTTGACGACCGGTGTGACCGCGCTCGTCGGCCTCGCGCAGGAGTCGCAGGAACGCACCTACTGGGGCAGCTACGACGATGGAGTCGGGCAGCAGAACCTGGGGATGGTGCGCGCCATCTACAACAAGAGCGACAACACGAAGATCGGCAGTCTGGTTCTGGTCGTTCGCCCCGAATACTTCTCGACGATCTTCAACGACGTCGCGGCGGGCAGCGGGACGGAGATCTACGTATTCGATGCGAGCGACAACAAGATCATCGTAGTCCCGAATCATGCTGCGTCGCCCAACCCGGGCGCCACGCCCGAGCCTGGCCTGATCGAGGATATCGTCCGCCACCGCATATCGGGCGAGTCCAGCCGCTTCGTCAATTTCGCCGCGCAGCACGGCGGCCATTATCTTGCCGCCTACGCGCGCATTCCAGGCACGAGCTGGTTCGTGGTCAGCACGATCGCCGAACAGAGTCTCACCGCGGAGGCACAGGCCGTACGCAACCAGATCGTGGTGGTCGGTATTTCCGGGTTTCTGCTTTCCATTTTTCTTGCCTGCTTTATTTCGAACAGTATTTCCGCGCCGCTGCAGGACCTGGTGCGCCGCATGCACGACACGGGCGAGGATGCCGGCGCACTCGAGCACGAAGGCGCGCAGGAGGAGGGCTCGGCTGGCGGTCCGGACGAACTGGCCCGGCTGGCGCAGCGCTTCGAGCGCATGCGCGCGGCCATCAGGCAGAAGATTCAGAAGATCAACGAAATCAATGCGTCGCTCGAGCAGACTGTCGTCGACCGAACGGCGGAACTCGTCGCCCGCGAACGGGAGTCGCGCACGCTGATCGAGAACTCGCCCGATACGATCACGCGATACGACCGCGAACTGCGCCGCACGTTCGCCAATCCCGCCTTTTGCACGTCGGCGGGATGCGACCTCGCCAGCGTCCTCGGCAAGCGGCCTTCGGAGCTGCCTGGCGGCCCGAACGCGCTGGTCTACGAACGGAAGATTGCCGATGTCATCGCGACGGGAAAGAGCGCGCAGTTCGAGCTGAGGTGGGCGGGAAAAGATGGGCAGGAGCAATGTACCCACATTCGCATCACGCCCGAGATCGACCGTTCCGGCCATGTCAGTTCGGTGCTCGCGGTGGGGCGCGACCTCTCCGACCGGATGGCGTTCGAGGCCACCATCTGGAAGCAGGCCAATTTCGATGCATTGACGGGTCTGCCGAACCGGCAGCTATTTCACGATCGACTCACCGAGGAGGCCGCGCTCGCGAGCCGTTCGGGAAGGCGCGTGGCCCTGATGCTGATCGACCTCGACCGCTTCAAGGAAGTGAACGACTCGCTGGGCCACGACCGCGGCGACGTGCTGCTGATCGAAGCCGGGCGCCGCATTAGCGCGAGCGTGCGCAATCTGGACACCGTCGCGCGACTGGGCGGCGACGAGTTCACGGTGATCCTGCCCGATCTGGAAAATATGGAAGCGGTCGAGCAGACCGTGCGCAGCATCAATCGCAAGCTGACCGAACCATTCAAGCTCGGCGCGGACGAGGTCTACATATCGGCGAGCATTGGCGTGACCGTATTCCCCGACGACACCGTTGAACTTGACGCGCTGTTCAAGAACGCCGATCAGGCCATGTATGCGGCCAAGAATGCCGGACGCAATCGCTTTAGTTACTTCACGCCCGACATGCAACGGGAGGCGCAAACGCGCTTGCGCCTGACGAGCGACCTGCGTGCCGCGCTTCCTCGCAATCAGCTTCGCCTGGTTTATCAGCCGGTTGTCGACCTCGCAACGGGACAGGTGCGCAAAGCGGAGGCGCTGATACGCTGGCTGCATCCCGAGCGCGGCATGATCAGCCCGCTGGAATTCATTCCACTCGCCGAAGATACCGGGCTGATCATTCCGATCGGCGACTGGGTGTTCAGGGAAGCTGTGCAACAGGCGCGGCTATGGCGTGAGCAATACGATCCGTCGTTCCAGATCAGTGTCAACATGTCGCCGGTGCAAGTCCGCCAGGACAGCACGGTTGGCGCGAGATGGCACGACTATCTCAATCGTGAGGGCATGCCGGGACAAAGCGTGGTGGTGGAAATTACCGAGGGTCTGTTGCTGCAGGCCGAATCGAATATCGACGAGCGCCTGCTGGATTTCCGGCTTGCGGGCATTGGCATCTCGATCGACGACTTCGGTACCGGTTATTCCTCGCTTGCCTATCTCAAGCGCTTCGATATCGATTACCTGAAAATCGATCGCTCGTTTGTCCAGAACCTGAGCGTCGACGCAAACAATCAGGTGCTCTGCGAAGCGATGGTGGTGCTCGCACATAAGCTGGGCATTCAGGTCATCGCCGAAGGGGTGGAAACGGTCGAGCAACGGGATTTTCTCAGGACGATGGGCTGCGATTTCGCGCAGGGCTATTTGTATTCCAGGCCCGTTGCGCCAGAGCAGTTCGAACCTCTGGTCTGGCCGGTGGTGGCTGAAGGGGCAGCTGGCGAGCAGGCGCGAAGCGATAGCTAACGAATGTAGGGAGCACGCGCCGCTTTTTCGTTTGTGGGGAAACGACCCGAAATAACCAGTCAGCATATAAATCGGCACGTTCAGGCGTTCTGTACGAAGACGTACGGAACACGAAAGCTTTTTCGCTCAGTCTACGGTCTGCATTGACGTGTGCCTGGATTCACCGATCAGGCTGCGCAAGGGACCCCAATGAACGCGTTGAACGATGAGCGGCTGCTTGATGAAATCGCGCGGGTCGACGTGCAGAGTGCGCAGGCGCTCGCCCAGTCGATGGACGACGATGGCGTGGGCGTGCTTTACGACATTGTGCCACCCGCCATTCTCGCAAAGCTTCGCAAGGGCGTAGCCGAACTGGTCGAACAGAACGGCAGCCGCTACTTCGGCTTTAGCGGGGCGCAATGGATCAACGGGACCTGTCTAGCCCCGCTTTTCGAAGACGCCGGACTGCATGCGCTATTGCGCCAGTTGTATGTACGCAAGATGGGCACACTGCCGCCCAGTGACGCGGTTCTCCCGGTCATGCGGGTGCTTTCGGGCAAACAGGGAATCCGTCACTCGAACAATTTCCACTACGACTCTTATGCCGTGTCGATCTTGCTCCCAGTTCTGATACCTGATGACCCGGGCGAGCGGGCAGGCCATCTCATGATGTTCCCGAATCTGCGCAATGCGCGGCGGTCCGCGCTCGTCAATATCGTCGAGAAGGCGATAGTGGAAAAGCTGCTCGCCAGAATCTGGCGCTTACCGCGTGTACAGAAGTGGCTCTCGGCGAAAGTCGTGACGTTGCAGCCGGGTAATCTCTACTTCATCTGGGGCTTGCGCTCGTTGCATGCGAATCAGGCCTGCGCACCTTCCAGCGTTCGGTGCACGGTGCTGTTTCACTTCGGCGACCCGCACGCAAGCAGCGTGTTCAAAGGGCTCAGTCACCGGCTGCATGCCATGAGGCTGCGGCGCATGGCGCGCGATTGATCCCGCTTGATCTCGCTTGATCTCGCGCGCCGCTGCCACATTTACTGCGCGAGCCAGCCGCCGTCCACCTTGAGTTCGGCGCCGCGCATCTCGTTCGCCGCCTCCGAGCACAGAAACGCCGCTACGCCGCCAATTTGCTCGACCGTCGCAAAGCTTGCCGACGGCTGTTTTTCGCCGAGCAGTTTCAGCGTGGCGTCTTCGACGGAAATGGCCTCGCGGTGGGCCAGATCGTCGATCTGCTTCTGCACGAGCGGCGTGAGCACCCAGCCCGGACAGATTGCATTGACGGTCACGCCGCTGCGCGCCGTCTCCAGTGCGGCGACCTTGGTGAGGCCGATCACGCCGTGCTTGGCCGCGACATAGGCCGACTTGCCGACCGAGCCCACCAGTCCGTGTACCGAAGCGATATTGATCACACGTCCCCAACCCGCCGCGCGCATGATGGGAAGCGCTGCGCGCGTCGCGTGAAACGTCGCGCTCAGATTGATCGCGATGATCTGATCCCAGCGCTCCACCGGAAAATTCTCGATCGTTTCGACGTACTGAATGCCCGCGTTGTTGACGAGAATATCGGGGCCGCCGAACGTGCTTGCCGCGAAAGCCACAAGGGCTTCGATTTCGGCGGGCCGGCTCATGTCCGCATCGTGATGCGCGGCGCGCGCGCCGGTCGCTTCGATTTGCGCCAGTGCGGGCGCGGGATCGCCGAAACCGTTCAGGACGATATTGGCGCCTGCGCGGGCCAGCGCCGTCGCAATGCCGAGACCGATGCCGCTGGTCGATCCGGTGACAACGGCGGTTTTTCCGGCGAGGGAGAGCGTGTTGGGGAGATGCATGAGTTAGGGCCTCGTGTGAATGCCGCTTAGACGATGCCGGTCAGATAGAACACGGCAATGACGAAGAAGACCGCGAGCGTCTTGATGATGGTCACCGCGAAAATGTCGCGATACGACTCGCGGTGCGTGAGGCCCGTGACGGCGAGCAGCGTGATGACCGCGCCGTTGTGCGGCAGCGTATCCATGCCGCCGCTGGCCATGGCCACGACGCGGTGGAGCACTTCCATCGGAATGTGCATGGCCTGAGCGGTCTTGATGAAGGTGTCCGACATGGCGGCGAGCGCGATGCTCATGCCGCCCGAGGCCGAGCCCGTGATGCCCGCGAGCGCGGAAACCGAAACGGCTGCATTCACGAGCGGATTCGGAATGGCCTTGAGCGCATTGCCGATCACGAGAAAGCCGGGCAGCGCCGAGATCACACCGCCGAAGCCGTACTCCGATGCCGTGTTGAGCGTGGCAAGCAGTGCGCCGCCCACTGCGGTTTTCGTGCCGGAGGCAAAGCGTTCCTTCACACGGCCAAACGCCGTGACGACGACGAGCAGAATGCCGAGCAGCAGCGCGCCCTGAACGGCCCAGATCGCCACGACGCTTTTAACAGGCACCGTAACGGGTGCGTGAATACCGGGCAGCACGTCGGGTGCGACGGTGAAGCTGTCGCCATACCATTGCGGAATCCACTTCGTAAGCAGGAAGTTGGCGACGCCAACGAGCACGAGCGGCGCAATGGCCAGCGCCGGATGCGGCAGATTGCCCGTTTCAACGCGTTCCGGTTCGTTCAGGAGCGAAGTGCCATAGCCTTCGCCCTTCGCCATGGCGCTGCGGCGGCGCCATTCGAGGTAGGTGAGACCGACCACGATGATAAAGACCGAGCCGATCACGCCGAGCCACGGTGCGGCCCACGCGGTGGTCTTGAAGAACGTGGTGGGAATGATGTTCTGGATTTGCGGCGTACCGGGCAGCGAGTCCATCGTGAACGTGAATGCGCCGAGCGCGATGGCGCCGGGCATCAGGCGCTTGGGAATGTTGCTCTGGCGATAGAGTTCGGCCGCGAACGGATACACGGCGAACACCACGACGAACAGCGAGACGCCGCCATACGTGAGCAGCGCGCAGACCGCAACGATCACGGCATTGGCGCGCGAACGGCCAATGTAGCGGATTGCGGCAGCCACGATGGCTTCGGAGAAGCCGGATAGTTCGATGACCTTACCAAACACCGCGCCGAGCAGGAACACGGGGAAGTAGAGCTTCACGAAACCGACCAGCTTTTCCATGAAGATGCCCGAGAAAACCGGTGCGACGGCGGCGGGATCGATCAGCAGCACGGCGCCTAGTGCGGCGATGGGCGCAAAGAGAATGACGCTGTAGCCGCGGTAGGCGACCAGCATCAGGAACGCCAAAGCGGCGATCACAATCACAAAGGACATCTTGTCTCCAGTTCGTTTATTCGTGCAGGTCTGTTTGTTGTTCGCGCGCGCCGTAGCCGGCGCGACCGCGCTATAGAGCACGATATGTGCCAGCGGGCGGGGAGCCTTGCACGGAGCGGGGCGGTGGCGGGCACAGCACGCGCGGGATGCGCGGCGGGAAGGTTGCAGCAGCAACGTGTCCCGAAACTGAGACGGCTTGGTCGGCGAAGCACGCCGCCGCCTGCGCTCTTTCCTGTCAAGCCCCGATAGTTCGGGGTACATGGGCCAATCTCGTTTCTGAGATAATGCGTCCCGAAAATGAGAATTCACGGGCCATCACCGCCCCGGACCGACGAAAAAAACCGAATGGAAATCGAAACGACCGCGCTGCTGGCCGACTACGACCACGTGCGCAAACTGGCGATGCAATCGCTCTTTCAATCGCTCGACAAGTTCAGCGAAGGCACCGTGATCGTCGATCGCAACGCGCGCGTGGTGTGGATCAACCGGCACTACGCGGCGCGTTTCGGCTTTGACGATCCCACGGCGGTGATCGGTCTCGATTGCGAAAGCGTCATTCCGAACAGCATGATGCGCGACGTCGTGAAAGGGGGCGAGCCCATCCTGCTCGACATTCTCGAAACCGATAGAGATCCTATTGTCGTCACGCGTTTGCCGATCAAGGACGATAACGGCGAAACGATCGGCGCGGTCGGCTTCGTGCTCTTCAACGAACTCAAGGGACTGTCGCCGCTCTTCAGCCAGTACGCGCGGTTGCGCGCCGAACTGATCAGCACGCGCCAGTCGCTTGCGCAGGTGCGCCGCGCGAAGTACAGCTTTTCAAGCCTGATCGGCACGAGTGCCGCAAGCCTCGAAGTGAAGCGCCAGGCGCGCCGGGCCGCGCGTCTGGTCTCGCCGGTGCTCCTGCTCGGCGAAACGGGCACGGGCAAGGAACTGCTTGCGCATGCCATACACGGCGCATCCGGGCGCGCGGACGCTCCGCTCGTGACGGTAAACGTCGCGGCGATTCCGGACACGCTGCTCGAACTGGAGTTCTTCGGCGCGGAGGCGGGCGCGTACACGGGTGCCGAGCGCAAGGGGCGTATCGGCAAGTTCGAGCTGGCCCAGGGTGGCACGCTCTTTCTCGACGAGATCGGCGACATGCCGCTCGCGCTGCAGGGCAAATTGCTGCGGGTCTTGCAGGAGCAGGAGTTCGAACCGCTCGGGTCGAATCGCATCGTGCGCACCGACGTGCGCATCATCGCGGCGACGTCGGCGGATTTGCCCGCGCTGGTGGCGCAGGGCCGCTTTCGCGCGGACCTCTATTATCGGCTCAACGTACTGATGATTCGTGTGCCGCCGCTGCGCGAGCGCCTCGCGGACATCGAGGCGATGGCCTATTCGATTCTCGACAAGCTTGCGGTGGAGAGTGGCGCGGGGCATCTCGAACTCGACAACGATGCGCTCGCGGTGCTGTGTGCGTATGGCTGGCCGGGCAATGTGCGCGAGTTGCGCAATACGCTCGAGCGCGCGGTGCTGCTATCGGATAGCGAGCGTGTCGATGCGCGTTCGCTTGCGCGCTTCATTGGCGACGGGCGCGGGCCGCGCGTCGAGAACGAGGCGCGCGATGCGGCGGCCGGTTTGCACGATTTGCGCGATTCGCCCGGCCGCGCCAATACGCCGCAGTATCAACAATATGACGATGCGATGCGCGATTTCGAACGCCGCTTTCTGACCGATGCGCTGCGCGCGGCGGGCGGACAGGTGACGAAAGCCGCCGCACAGATCGGCATGGCGCGCGCCACGCTGTATCGGCGCATTGTTGCGCTCGGCATCGAGACTTAGTGCTGTTTATCGAAATGCATCTGGAAGAAAAGCCGCGCAAGCGCATCCTGCACTGGGTCTTCCAATTCGCGCGCCAGATAATCAATTCTCCTGAATATCCTTCGCCGCGCCTTCATCGTCAGGGTTTACCCCAATCAATTTATGCAATGCGCACGCCGTAATACTTGATTCTTACATCGAGGCTGACCCGTTGCAGATGAAAACGCTAACGTTTGCGCAGAGACTACGGGCAGGCAGCCGCCCTGTGTCCACTTACTTGGGCAATTGCCCTCGCGTTGCGCTCGCAGCGCTAGTCGGCGTTCTCGCGGGATGCGGCAATGCCATTTCAGATTCGGACATCCAGTTCGTCACGGCCGCAATGCCAACGCAGTTCGAGGCGTTCCGCATGTACGGCGCAATCCCCGTTCGCGACGGTTCGCCCGGTTTGTCGACACATGGTCCAGCGCGGCTCCAGCAGGGCTGCGAAGCTGTCGTTAGTTCGCCACGGGGCGCATTTCGCGAGTCGGTGGTCCTGGATAGCGAATCGGCCGAGTACTTCGAACTCGATGTTTCTCGTACGCCTGGCGGGTGGGCTGTGACTACCGACGGCCTTGCCGAACCGAGCAGCAACTCCGTCGGGCTTCGCAGCCAGTTCACGAACTGCCTTACCGCCATCAAAGACAAGCTTCGGGCGCAGCCAGACACGGTGCAGTGAGTCACGGCATCTAAACGGACAACTGGCGCTCCTACCGCTCACCAGAACCTAATCCGAATAGAACCCCGAACCCACCAGACCCGGCACGCCATCAATCCTGACTGCCTTCACGTAGGTCCACTTATGCGATGGTTGTGTCTGCCCCGGCCGTAGAAACATGTAGTCCACCCAGCCCGACCCCGTCGTTTGAGCCGTCTGGATCATGGCGTCATGAAACAGCTTGCCGTTCGTGTCTTTCTGGCCGTGGACGTTCGTCCCCTCCCGAGATGGGAAGGCGGGGTTTAACAAGACATTCGCGTTCAGGTCGTAAACGAATAGATAGGTATCCTCATGGAACCACTCGCTTCCTTTCACTCTGAACCCGGCAAACGCGGCTTTGCCTTTTTCGTCTATTAACGCGGCAGCTTTGTCGACCAGCGCTTCAGTTTGTTTGGCTGTATCGGATGGCGGTGGAGATGACTGAGGATAAGCAGAAGAGGGGGAGCCGAGCCATCCGCCCAGTAACAGGACGCCGGTAAAGAAGACTTTGCCGGGCAACGCAAGATATCTAGCCATCATTTTCTCCCTGCTCTGAAATGCTTCTGTGCCGTCTCGGCGCGTGTCTGTGAGCGAGAAGCACCCGCCTGCAAGCAAAAGACTAGTTCAGGACGCGGTGGGCCGCCGAGAATCGTTCCCCCAATGGCATTGGGCCATCAAAAAAAATGGGGGACATATGTTCGCGCATATCCGGTTATACCCTGGGCCTATTTCACCCGCGTGAGGACTCTGGTATAACTGCGCTCCCAAGCTGATTACGTTTTAGCACGGCAAAAAACCGCAGACTCGGGAAGCCGTGGAAAGGGAGTGCAATGGCGCGCGTAGTGGTGGTGGGCAGCATCAACATGGACATGGTCGTTGCGACCGACACGTTTCCCCGGCTCGGCGAAACGCTGTTCGGCACGCATTTTTCGACGCATCCGGGCGGCAAGGGCGCGAATCAGGCGGTCGCGGCGGCGCGTCTTGGCGCCGAGGTCACGATGATCGGCTGCGTGGGCGCCGATGCCTTCGGCGGCGAAATGAAAGCGACGCTCGCGCGCGAAGGCGTCGATATCGCCTATGTAAGCACGGGTCGTGAAGCGACCGGCATTGCCTCGATCACGCTTTCGGGCGGCGACAACGCGATCATCGTCGTGCCCGGCGCGAACCACGAGCTATCGCCCGAAGACATCGACCGTGCAAGCGCGGCGATTGCGCAGGCCGATGTCGTGCTCGCGCAGCTCGAAGTGCCCTACGCAACGGTGCTGCACGCCGCGCGGCGCGCCCGCGAACACGGCAAGCCCTTCTTTCTCAATCCCGCACCCGCGGTCGAACTGAGCGGCGAGCTGCTCGAGCTGACCACGCTGCTTACGCCAAACGAGCATGAACTCGCGACCGCGCTGCAAACGCCGGAAGGCGCGTGGGCCGAGGTGATCGCGCGCTCGCCCGTACGCATTGCCATGACGCACGGGAAAGACGGCGCGTATTATGCCGACCCCGCCGCCAACGGCGCGCTCGTGCATCAGCCGGGCTTCGCTGTCGATGCCGTCGATACGACCGGCGCCGGCGACACCTTCAACGGTGCGCTCGCGGCGTTCTGGCATCTCGGCATGGGCGAAGCCGTGCGCCGCGCAAACGCGGCGGGCGCGCTCTCCGTGACGCGCGCCGGCGCGCAGGGCGGCATGCCCACGCTCGCCGAACTCGAAGCCTTCCTGAACACGCAAGCCTGAGATTCGCAGTGAAAAAACACGGACATCTGAATCGCGACATCGCCCGCGTGCTGGCCCGCATGGGCCACACGGACAGCCTCGTGATCGCCGACTGCGGGCTGCCGGTTCCCGACGGCGTGGAATGCATCGACGTTTCGCTCGCGGTGGGCGTGCCCGACTTCTTCGCCGTGCTCGACAGCGTGCTCGCCGACTTCAAGGCCGAGCGCGCGGTGTTCGCGAGCGAGGCGCAAACGCACAACGCCGCCGTGGTGGCGCGCAGCCGCGAGATGGCGGCCGCGCACATCGCCGTGGAAAACGTGCCGCACGAGGAGTTCAAGCGCCGCTGCCGCGAAGCGAAAGCGGTGATCCGCACCGGCGAGTGCAGCCCCTATGCGAATGTGATCCTGCATTCGGGCGTGATCTTCTGAGGGGTCCAGGATGCAAGTGATGATGCAGGGGATCGGCAAGGCGTTCGGTCCGGTTCGGGTGCTCGAAGGCGTCGATTTCCGCATCGAGGCAGGCGAGATCCACGCGTTGATGGGCGAGAACGGCGCCGGCAAATCGACGCTCATGAAAATCCTGAGCGGCGTGTATCAAGCCGATGCGGGCGAGATTCTCGTCGATGGGCGCGCCGTGCAAATCCGCAGCACGGTAGAGGCCGAACGCGCGGGCATTGCCATCATTCACCAGGAATTGAACCTCATCCCGCAGCTGACGGTGATGGAGAATCTGTTCCTTGGCCGCGAGCCGAGCCGCTTCGGCATGGTCGATACCGCGACGATGCGCAAAGAGGCGCGCAAGTGGCTCGACAAGGTCGGCGCGCAGCGTATCGACCCGCAGACGGAGGCGGGGCGCCTGTCCATCGGCCAGCAACAGCTCGTGGAAATCGCCAAGGCGCTTTCGCTGAACGCCCAGGTGCTCGTGATGGACGAGCCGACCGCCGCGCTCACGAACCGCGAGATCGAAACGCTGTTCGAGATCATGCAGTCGCTCAAGGCGAGCGGTGTGGCGATCGTCTACGTGTCGCACCGCATGGAGGAGATCTTCCGAGTGTGCGACAAGATCAGTGTGCTGCGCGACGGCCATTTTGTCGGCGAGCGCATGATTCGCGAAACGGATTTCGACGAGATCGTGCGGCTCATGGTAGGCCGCGAGATTGGCGAGCGTTTCCCGAAGCGCAGCCATGCGCCGGGCGAGGTGCGCATGCGCGTGGCCGGTCTCGCGGACGAAGGCCATATCGAAGGCATTAGCTTCGATGTGCGCGCGGGCGAGGTGCTCGGCATCGCCGGTCTCATGGGCGCGGGCCGCAGCGAGATTCTGCGCACGCTGTTCGGCGCGAGCCGCAGGACCGCCGGTACGGTGACACTGGACGGCAAGGCGCTCGACGTGCGTGACGCGTCCAGCGCGATTGCGGCGGGTATCGGCTTCGTCACCGAAGACCGCAAGCGTCAGGGGCTCGTGCTCGGCATGTCGGTGCGCGAAAACGCGACGCTCGTGCATCTGGACCAGTACGCCACGCTCGGTTTCGTCAACGAGCGCGCGGAGCGCAGCGCGGTCGACGGCCTCATCAAGCAGTTGCGCGTGCGTACGCGCGACGCGGAACTCGACGTCAAGGCGCTTTCGGGCGGCAACCAGCAGAAGGTCGTGTTCGCGAAGTGGCTCGCGCAGCCGCCGAAAGTGCTGCTGCTCGACGAGCCCACGCGCGGCGTGGACGTGGGCGGCAAAGCCGAGATCTACACGATCATCAATCAGCTCGCGCAGCAGGGCGTTGCCATTGTGATGGTGTCGTCCGAACTGCCCGAAGTGCTGGCCATGAGCGACCGCATTCTCGTCATGCATCAGGGGCGCCAGAACGGCATCTTCGAAGCGGCTACGGCCACCCAGGAACTGATCATGACGGCCGCGGCCGGCGGCCCGGCGCCTGCGGCTCACGCCGTCGCGGTTTAAGCGTTGCCGGTTACCCATTCATTGCAATCTCGAGAGACATGACATGTCGCAAGTGACCCTCACCCCCGGCAGCCGGGCGACGCTGCAAAAGCTCGGCCCCTTCGTAGCACTGCTGATCATTGCCGTGGCGCTCTCGATCGTGAGCCGCGACTTCCTCACGGTCGACAATCTGCTCAACGTGATGCGCCAGGCGTCGATCAACGCGCTGATCGCGTTCGGCATGACGCTCGTGATCCTGCTCGGCGGCATCGATCTTTCGGCGGGCTCGGTGCTCGCGCTTTCGTCGGTGATCATCGCGACGCTGCTGAGTTCGGGCACGCCCGCTATCGTCGCAACGCTCGCCGGTCTCGTGGCGGGCGGCGTGATGGGCTTTGCCAACGGTCTCGTCATCAGCAAGGGCAAGGTTGCGCCGTTCATCGCCACGCTCGGGTCGATGACGGTGCTGCGCGGCCTCGCGCTCGTCGTCTCGAACGGCAGCCCGATCAGCAGCTTCAACAGCGACTTCTTCTCGCTGCTCGGCGGCGGCTATGTCGCGCGCCTCGTGCCGATTCCCGTCGTGCTCATGCTCGTGATGTTCGGCGTGTTCTGGGTGCTGCTGCGCAAGACCGTGTTCGGCCGCCATATCTATGCAACGGGCGGCAATGCCGAATCGGCGAAGCTGTCCGGCGTGAAGGTCGATCGTATCCAGCTGTGGGTCTACACGATCGCGGGTGTCATGTCGGCGCTCGCGGGCGTGGTGCTGACCTCGCGGCTGAACTCCGCGCAGCCGACCGCGGGCACGGGCTACGAGCTCGACGCCATCGCGGCGGTCGTGCTGGGTGGCACCAGCCTCACGGGCGGGCGTGGCTGGATCTTCGGCACGCTCGTGGGCGCGCTCCTGATCGGCGTGCTCAACAACGGCCTGAACCTGCTCGACGTGTCGTCGTTTTATCAGCAGGTCATCAAGGGCATCGTGATCCTGCTCGCCGTGCTGATCGATCGCGGCAACAAGAAGTCGTCGTAACGGAAAGGCCGCATCGCGCAACGTTAGCGTGCCGCGGCAACGCCCTATCAGTAGTAATCCTGAATTTGTAACTCCAAACACTCCACATATAACGAGGAGGAAGACTATGCATAAGCACAATTCGCCGAATTTCTCGAAGCTTTTCGCGGCGCTCGTCGCCGGTTCGCTGGCACTGGGCCTCGCAGCCTGCTCGAAGGAAGGTCCGGGCAGCAGCGCCGACGCCGGCGCGAGCGGCGCGTCGGCGGCCGCGCCCGCTTCGGGTGGCGCGGTCACGGTCGGCCTGTCGATCTCGACGCTCAACAATCCGTTCTTCGTTTCGCTCAAGAAGGGCGCAGAAGACGAAGCGAAGAAGGACGGCGTCACGCTCATCACCGTCGACGCGCAGAACGACCCCGCGAAGCAGCAGGCCAGTGTGGAAGACCTGATCGAAAAGAAGGTCAACGTCATCCTCATCAACCCGACCGACTCTTCGGCGGTGGCCAACGTCGTGAAGGAAGCGACGAGCAAGGGCATCAAGGTGATCTCGCTCGACCGCAGCGTGAACGGCGCCGAAGTCAGCTCGCATATTGCGTCCGACAACAAGGCGGGCGGCAAGATGGCGGCCGACTTCCTCGCCGACAAGCTGGGCGGCAAGGGCAACATCGTCGAGCTGCAAGGCATTCCGGGTTCGTCGGCGGCCAACGAGCGCGGCGCCGGTTTCGACGATGAAATCGCGGCGAAGGGCGGCGTGAAGATCGTCACGAAGCAACCTGCCGACTTCGATCGCGCCAAGGGCCTTTCGGTGATGGAAAACATCATTCAGGGCAACAAGGACATTCAGGCCGTGTTCGCGCAGAACGACGAAATGGCGCTGGGCGCGGTGAAGGCGCTGCAGGCGGCGGGCCTGAAGGACGTGGCAGTGGTCGGCTTCGACGCCACCGACGACGCGATAGCCGCCGTCAAGGCCGGCCAGATGGCCGCCACCGTGCAGCAGCAGCCCGAACTGATCGGCCAGTATGGCGTGCAGACCGCGAAGCAGCTGGTGGACGGCAAGCCGGTCGACAAGTTCATCCCGGTACCGTTGAACCTGTACAAGCAGTAAGCGCATTTTCAGGCGCGCGCGAGCGTAGTACCATCTGACGCGAAGATCTTCGCGTTTGCGCGCGCTTGGGATGCACCGGGCGCCCCGTGCCACACGGGGCGCTTCGTTTTGGGGTTTCCCCTTCCTTGCGGCCGCATCGCCGGCGCTTCGCTCTCGCGTTCACGCGATCCCCAACCCACACCCAGCAGGAACACCGCGTGTCCCAGTTCGAGCGTCTGACTATCGACGACATTGCCCGCCTCGCGGAGGTCTCGCGCACCACGGCCAGCATGGTGCTCAACGGCAATGCCGAGCGCTACCGCATTTCGGCGGCGACGGTCGAACGCGTGCTTCAGGTGGCGCGGGACCATCATTTCACGCCGTCGCAATCGGCACGCGCGCTGCGCTCGCGGCGCAGCAACACGATCGGCCTCGTGATTCCCGATCTGACCAACTCGGCGCACGCCGCGCTCGCCCAGGCCATGGAGTGGCAGTGCCGTGAGCGTTACCGGTATCAGCTCGTGATCGTGACGAGCGACGAAGATCCGGTGCGCGAGACCGAGGGCATTGCGCATCTGGTCGCGCAGCAGGTGGATGGCGTGGTGGTCGTGCCGTGCACGGCCGACGCGCCGCGCTACGACAAATGGGTCAAGCGTTTGCCGATCGTGTTCGCCGATCGCCGCGTGGCGACGAGCGCGATTCCCTACGTGATCACCGACGCCGCCGAAACCGTGGCCGCTCTGGTCGGTGAGACGATCGAGCAGGGCGCGCGTGAAGTGGTGTTCTTCGGCGGCCAGCCGGAACTCTCGCCGAGCCGCGACCGCCTGGCGGGCTATCGGCTCGCGCTTGAGCGGCATGGCATCGCGGAGCAGGGCGACTGGGTGTTTCAGCGCGACTACCAGCGGGAGTCGGGCTATGCGCTGATGAAAGCCTGGTTCGAAGCCCACGGGCGCTATCCCGAAGCGCTTTTCGCCGGCTCCATTACGTTGCTCGAAGGCTTGCTGGAGTTCGTGAACGAAGCGCACCAACTTGCGCAGGCGCCTGGCCGCGTGATGACCTTCGACGATCATCAACTGCTCGACTGTCTGCCGCTTCGCATCGACGCTATCGTGCAGGACAGCGGCCAACTCGCGGAACACAGCCTGCGTTGCGTGTTTTCGCTGCTCGAAGGCGAGGGCGCGCCCGAGTCCGTTCAGGTGCCCGCGCAGATTCACTATCGGCAGCAGCGCGGGCAGCCTGCTCGCACGTAGACGCTTTCCTGCAGCGGCAAGCCGACGGGAGTATCGTTGCGCAGGTGATCCACGAGAGCAGGACACCCGATGACGCGCCTTGACTGCCCCATCGATGCGGACCGCCTCGACGACGAATGGCTCGAAGCGGACGGCGCCGGCGGATTCGCCTCCGGCACCGTGGGGACCGCGCGCACGCGCCGCTATCACGCGCTGCTGCTCACGGCGAGGCACCCGCCCACGAACCGGGTGGTGCTCGTGAACGGCATCGAAGCCTGGCTCGAGGACGGGGAGCGCAAAACGCCGCTGACCATGCAGCGCTATGCACCGGATCTGCTTTACCCCGACACGTCGAAAAGCATCATAAGTTTTGATACCTCGCCGTGGCCCACGTGGCGCTACCGGGTCGACGGCGGCGGCGTGCTCACGGCCGAGGTGTTCGTTGCGAAGGCGAGCCGCGAGACGGTACTGCGCTGGCGGCTCGAAGCGCTGCCCGCAGCGGGCGGCGCCGTGCTGAAAGTCCGCCCGTTGATCTCGGGCCGCGATTACCACGCGCTGCACCACGAGAACGCGGCATTCAATTTCGATGCCCGGATCGACGGCGAGCACGTAGGCTGGCAACCGTACGGCGATTTGCCCGGCATTGTCGCCCGCTCGAACGGCCGCTATACGCATGCGCCAGACTGGTATCGCAACTTCTGCTACACGCGTGAGCGAGAACGCGGTCTCGACTGCATCGAAGATCTCGCGACGCCAGGCGTGTTCACCTTCGATCTCGCCAAAGGCGACGCCGTGCTGCTGTTGCTCGCGCAACCATTGTCCGACGTGAGCGCTGCCCCGCAGGAAGACAACGAAAGCGCGTCGAGCCGCGCACAACTGCTCGCTGGTTTCGAGGAAGTGCGCCGGGCTTCACTCGGCTCGCGCCTGCAGCGTTCGTCCAACGCCTATGTCGTCGCGCGCGGCGATGGCCGCACGATCGTCGCGGGCTATCCGTGGTTCACCGACTGGGGCCGCGACACGTTCATCGCCATGCGCGGTCTGCTGCTTGCGACCGGGCGCTACGAGGAGGCGGGCGCCATCCTGCTCGAATGGGCGGCGACGGTTTCCGAAGGCATGTTGCCGAACCGCTTTCCCGATGCGGGCGGCACGCCCGAATACAACTCCGTCGACGCGTCGCTGTGGTTCGTCGTGGCGGTGCACGACTACTTCGCGGCGGAAAACGTGCCGCCCGAAGCGCGGCATGTGCTGCAAGGCGCCATCGGTGCAATCCTCGAAGGCTACGCGCGGGGCACGCGCTATCAGATCGCTGTCGACCCGGGTGACGGCCTGCTGCGAGCGGGTGTACCGGGCGTGCAGCTTACCTGGATGGATGCGAAGGCGGGCGACTGGGTAGTCACACCGCGCATTGGCAAGCCGGTCGAAATAGAGGCGCTGTGGATCAACGCGCTGCGCATTGCCTCGGCATGGGATACGCGCTGGCGCGAACTCGAAGCGCGCGCGAGCGCCGCGTTCGCTGCCCGTTTTGTCGATCCGTCTACGGGCGCACTATACGACGTGGTCGACGTCGATCACGTGGCGGGCACGGCGGACAAGTCGATCAGGCCGAACCAGATCTTCGCGGCAGGCGGTCTGCCGTTCGCGCTGCTGGAGGGCGATGCGGCGCGCGCCGTCGTCGCGCAGGTTCAGGCGCATCTGCTCACGCCCATGGGGCTGCGTACGCTCGCGCCATCGGAGCACGCCTATCGCGGGCAATACGGCGGCGGCGTGCTGGAGCGCGATGGCGCCTATCATCAGGGCACCGTCTGGCCCTGGTTGCTCGGCCCGTTCGTGGATGCCTGGCTGCGCGTGAACGGCGATACGGCGGCGCAGCGCTCGTTCGCTCGCGAGCGCTTTGTCGCGCCGCTGCTCGCGCATCTCGACCACGCCGGGCTCGACCATGTTTCCGAAGTGGCCGATGGCGATGCGCCGCACCGGCCCGGCGGCGCACCGTTCCAGGCGTGGTCGCTCGGCGAATTGCTGCGCGCTCTCAAGCGGCTCGGCGACGCCGATTAGCCCGCACACATGGCTCGCTGCGCACGCCCGGCGGGCAACCGCGCTAGGATGGGTGACTCGCGGCAAAGCGCCGCCCGCCGTCCAAAGTATGATTCCGGCGGCCCCAATTCAAGGAGATGCCCATGCTGCAGCGCGCCGCCGGCCTCATCCACACGGTCGAAGGCCAACGTCTGTACTCGGCCGACTACGCTCGCTGGCAACGCTGGGGGCCGTACCTCAGCGAACGCCAATGGGGCACGGTGCGCGAGGACTACAGCGAGCACGGCACCGCGTGGGACTACTTTCCGCACGATCACGCGCGCATGCGCGCCTATCGCTGGGGCGAGGACGGCCTGGCCGGTTTCGCCGACGAGCGGCTGAACTGGTGCTGCTCGATCGCGCTGTGGAACGGCCACGACCCGATTTTGAAGGAGCGTTTGTTCGGCCTCACGAATGAGGAGGGCAATCATGGCGAGGACGTGAAGGAGTTGTACTTCTACCTCGACAGCACGCCGACGCATTCGTATATGCGCATGCTCTACAAGTACCCGCAGGCGGCATTTCCCTACCAGGACCTGATCGAGGAAAACGCGCGGCGCGGCGCTGGATCGCCCGAGTATGAAGTGCTCGATACAGGCGCGTTCGACGACGAGTGTTATTTCGATGTACAGATCGAATACGCAAAGCACACGCCGGAAGACATCGTCATGCGCGTGACGGTCGAGAACCGCGGCGGCCAGCATGCGTCGATCGACGTGCTGCCGCAGATCTGGGCGCGCAATACATGGTCGTGGAAAGCCACCGGAGAAAAGCCGTCGCTCACGCTTGTTTCGTCGTCGGACGGCGAGCATGTCGTCGCGCGCTGCGGCACGCACGAGCCGCTCATCGTGACGGCCGCCGCACAAGAGGGCGCGAGCGTCGAGTGGGTCTTTTGCGAGAACGAGACCAACGTCAAGCGGCTATTCGGCATGGACGGCGCCGGTCCGTTCAAGGACGGCTTCGACGACTATGTCGTGCATGGCAACAACGACGCGATCCGGCGCGACGCCGGCACGAAAGCGGCCGCGCGCGCGCATCTGGAGATCGCGGCGCATGGCCGTGCTGTGGTCACGTTCCGCTGGCGCCCGGTGTCGGAGGCGAAAGAGGAGGTCGCGCTCGACATCGACCATCTCTTCGCGCAACGCATCGCCGAAGCAGACGCGTTCTACGACGCGCTGCAGCGCGACATCGAGAGCGCCGACGCGAGGCTCGTGCAGCGCCAGGCGCTGGCGGGCATGCTGTGGTCGAAGCAGTACTACCAGTACGACGTGAACCGCTGGATGGAGGGCGACCCGCTGCAGCCGACGCCGCCCGCGAGCCGCCTGCGCGGACGCAACGCGGACTGGCGGCATCTGTGCAACGCGGACATCCTCTCGATGCCCGACAAATGGGAGTACCCGTGGTATGCATCGTGGGACCTCGCGTTTCAGGCGGTCGCGTTCGCGCTGGTCGATCCGATGTTCGCAAAGAAGCAGATGCTGCTGCTCGTGAAGGACCGCTATCAGCACCCGAACGGGCAGTTGCCCGCATACGAATGGGCGTTCGGCGACGCCAATCCGCCTGTGCACGCGTGGGCGGCATGGCGCGTGTACGAGATCGATCGTTCGATTACCGGGAAGGCCGACCGGGAGTTTCTCGAACTGATCTTCCACAAGCTGCTCCTGAATTTTTCGTGGTGGGTGAACCGCAAGGACGCGGACGGCCACAACATCTTCCAGGGCGGCTTCCTCGGACTCGACAACGTCGGCATTTTCGACCGTTCATCGCCGTTGCCGACGGGCGGCCACCTCGATCAGGCGGACGGCACGGCGTGGATGGCGGCTTACGCGCTCGACCTCATGCGCATCGCGCTCGAACTCGCGTTTGCGAACCATGTGTTCGTCGATATCGGCGTGAAATTCTTCGAGCACTTTTTGTATATCGCGGGCGCGGTGAGTTGCGACGACGGTTGCGAAACCGGCCTGTGGGACAGCGTGGACGAGTTCTTCTACGACAAGCTAAGGCTGCCGGACGGCACCAGCGTACCGCTGCGCATGCGCTCGATCGTCGGGCTGATTCCGTTCTTCGCCGTGCGTGTGCTGGAGGAGCGGGTGCATGGCGGCCTGCCGGGGTTGCGCGACCGGTTAGTGTGGTTCCTGCAGCACCGGCCCGATCTTGCGGGCCTCGTGTCGCGCTGGAACGAACCCGGCAAGGGCAACTCCCTGCTGCTCTCGCTATTGCGCGGGCACCGGATGAAGGCGCTGCTGCGGCGGATGCTCGACGAAGCCGAGTTTCTTTCGGACCACGGCGTGCGTGCGCTTTCTCGCACTCATCTCGACGAACCCTTTGTTTACCGCCACAACGGCTGCGACTTCCGCGTCAAATACCTGCCGGCCGAATCGGACTCGCGCGTGTTCGGTGGAAATTCGAACTGGCGCGGCCCGGTGTGGATGCCGGTCAACTATCTGCTGATCGAGTCGCTGTACGAATTCCACCGCTACTATGGCGACGATTTTCGCGTCGAGTATCCAACAGGCTCGGGCAAGAAGCTTTCGCTCGCGCAGATCGCCGACGAACTCGCGCGCCGCGTCACAACACTTTTTCTGCTCGACCGCAACAACGAGCGTCCGGTAATGGGCGCGTACCCGCTCCTGCAGGCCGATCCGCGCTGCCGCGATCTCGTGCTGTTTCACGAATACTTCCACGGCGACAATGGGCGCGGCGTCGGCGCTTCGCACCAGACAGGCTGGACCGGTCTCGTCGCGTTGATGTTGCAGCCGCGCATGATGAGTCCGTCGGGCAACGTGCCGGTCGCGGGCGAGGTTGAAGATATGGAGGCGGTGAAGTGAGGCGCGTTCGTATGTGTTTGCTGCGACCCGGCACTCACGGTCAGTAGACGTTGGTCAGGAGATAACACCTGGCGGGCTCCAAATTCGCAAACATGGCGCAAATGCCTGGCAGAGAAGCGTTTGGGCAGGCTGGCACATTCGATGCGTTCACGCCGACCGGTAGTTGGGCTTAACCAACTGCAGCCGAGTCGAGGTGCATCATGTCGAGCGTTGCGGATCGCGGGCCAGGCGGCCTGTTGCAGGTGTGGCTTCTGATCAGGTGGATCGCCCGTGCGCCAAGCGTGCTATGGCCTTTTGTGCTCCCCTGGTTCATCCTGGTCCTGGCCGCGCCATTTTTCCTGCTCGTCATTTCCGGTGCGCGCACGCAACACGTCCAGGTTCCGCCGGTGGAAGCGCCAAAGGCATTGGTCAACACCGGCTACACCCCGGAATTCCTGGCACAACGAATTCTTGCCGCCATGCGTGGGATCAGCGGCGAAAGCGACGCAATCCCGCACGATGCGTCGCTGGACGACGGCGACGAACCGAATATCACGATTCCCGGCGAGGACATGTCCTATGCCTCGATTGTCGGGTTTCTGAAATCGACGTTTTTCCGTGACAAGCCGGACGTGATTGTCCATATCGGCATTACGCATAGCGGCAACAGCGCGGATTCCTATATTGCGCATATTCAGATCGAAAATGGCCCATTCGACCGCATGTACGACGACGTCGCGTTCAGCGCCAATGACTTCGACAAGGCGATGCAGGACATTGCGGCCAAAATCATGCGGCTCGTCGAACCGAACACGCTCGCCAGCCATCTCTTCACGAAGGTGCAAAGCACGCAGTGTTCGCTGGACCAATGCGACTATAGCGAGCTCGAAGCCATCTATGACGATGTCCTGCGCCGGCCGGGCTCACGGGAGCGCCTGTGGGCGCTTGCCGGACAAGGGTGGCTGCTGCTCAGGCAAAACCGCGCCGAGGAGGCGGAACAGCAGTCACGCGACGCCCTCCTGCTGTACCCGCACTCGGGCGTCTTGCGCGCCAACCTCGGCGTCGCGCTCGAGCAGGAGAAGCGAATCGACGCCGCGATCAGGGAACTCCGAACGGGCGCTCACGAGAAGTACAGCACTTCGGAGAACCAGCGCCTGCTCGGCGACGTGTTGTTGCACGCGCACCGGTGTGACGAAGCGCTCAGCGCATTCAATCGCGCAGACACCATGCACAAGGACGATGTGAACATCCTGCATGACTGGGCAGAGGCGCTCGTCGACACGGGACAAAACGAGGCGGCGATCGCCAGGCTGGCCCGGGCAGTCGAACTACGTCCTGATTTCGCGCCCGCGTATGAACTATGGGGACAGGCGCTGGAAAACGAGGGCGATCTGTCTCACGCGGCGCGGAAGTACGCGGAGGCGGACAAGCACGACAGTGGCGTCCTTTCGGCGCACGAGAAGAAGCTGGCACTGCTGGGTACGCCGCAAAAGCCGCCGCCGGTATCGGCGAGCGTGCTGGTATCGGGCGGTCGCACGTAGCGTTCGTTACCCGCCGCGCGCTTTTCGGTAGCTAGTTCAGTCATTGCGATCGCGCGCGACATCATCCCCGTTTCTTCGCTGGAATAAACGCCGCGTTCTCCTCGTTCTTTGTCCGTTAGTCCTTTGGACTGAACGAGGAGTGCGGTCATGAAGCCTCTACTCGCCGTATTCGGCGTCGTAGCATGTGGCGCGGCCATCGCGACGCTTGTGTCGTGCGGCGGCGGTTCCAGTTCCGGTTCCAGTGGCGGTTCGAACAATACGAGCGCGCCCGTCCAGTCGTCGTTCGCGGTCACGGCCCTCGTTTCGGATGGCGCGGTAGCGGCCGCGCACACCGACGCGAATCTGAAAAATCCATGGGGCGTGGCCTTCAATCCGAACGGCTTCGTCTGGGTCGCGGACAACGGCAGCAATGTCGCGACGCTGTATGACGGCAACGGTGTGCCGCAATCGCTGGTCGTCACGATTCCCGCCGGCAAGAACGGTCCGGCTTCGCCCACAGGCATCGTTTTCAACGGCACACAGAGCTTCACGGTCACGGCAAACGGCAAGTCTGGCGCCGCGGCGTTCATCTTTGCGGGCGAGGGCGGCACGATTACCGCGTGGGCGCCAGCGGTCGAGCCCACCAATGCGTTCGTCATGTACGACGACGGCACGGGCGGCGCCGTGTACAAGGGTCTCGCGCTCGCGACCATGAACAATGCCAACTTCCTTTACGCGACCGACTTCCATAACAACAAGATCGACGTTTTCAATAGTGCGTTCAGCAAGGTCGCAATGCCCGGCGCCTTTACGGACCCAGTCATCCCTGCCGGCTTCGCGCCGTTCGGCATTCAGGCGATCGGCTCGAATCTGTTCGTCACCTACGCAATGCAAGACGCGGCCAAACACGACGATGTCGCGGGTGCGGGGCTCGGCATGGTCGACGTGTACGACACGGCCGGCAACCTGAAGCAACGCTTCGCGACGGGGAGCCCGCTGAACGCGCCGTGGGGCATAGCGCAAGCGCCTGCGAACTTCGGCTCGATGAGTGGCGCGATACTGATCGGCAATTTCGGCGATGGCACGGTCAACGCGTTCAATGCATCGAGCGGCCAGTCGATGGGGCCGCTCGTTGCCTCGAACGGCAGCGTGATTGTCGAGCCGGGCGTGTGGGGCATTGCGTTTGGCAATGGCCTCGAGAGTCAGCCTTCCAATACGCTGTTTTTCGCGGCAGGGCCGAATAACGAAGCCAACGGTGTGTATGGAAGGATCGATTTGAATGCCACGCCGAGCGCGGGCACGGCTACGGGCAGTGGCACCGGCACGAGCACGGGTGCCGGGACAAGCATGGGCATGTAGTCGCGCTCAACGACCATGCGCCGACTCGATGCCAAGCAGGATGAGGTCGATGCCTGCGAGAAAGTCGGCGCGGTCGTCGTGATCGCGTAACTGTCTGGCCACGCTGCGCGTGAACGGATAGTCGCCGGGGTCGAGTTGCGACCACACAGACGCGACCTCGTCGAGAAAGTGGCTTCGATCGGCGTCCTGCTCGCGAGCGATTTGCGCATTCGCCGCGTTCTGGCCGCTCACGCCGAGGATGTAGCTCAGCAATGCGGACACCGTTGCCCATTGCGCAGCGTCAGGCACGTCGAGTGCGCGGATCTGCTGGCCCAAACGTTCAAGAATCCGAACCATAGCCGATTGCGCCGGGTTGCGCGCGAGCACCGAACCCACCCACGGATGGTCGTCGATCGCGTCGAACATCCCCAGCGCGAGGGCGCGAATCGCCGCTCGTGGCGTGGCGTCAGGCAATGGCGCGTCCATGGTGCGAGCGACGATGGCGTCGCAAGCGGCGTTCAGCAGATCGCTCTTGTTTTCGACATGCCAGTAAATCGCGCCGGGACCGGTGGCGAGTCGCTCGGCCAGGGCGCGGAACGTCAGGCCGCCTTCGCCACTGCTATCCAGAAGCTCGATCGACGCCTCGACGATCCGCTCGCGTGAGAGCGAGTCCTCGCGCCGTTGTACGCCACGCGCTTTCTTGACCATGCATCCTCTTGACGTCATTGGAACAATGTTCCATATTACTATGGAACGACGTTCCATAAGATGCGGTCGTTCAATGACGAGACGAATGGGAGCAGGATGAAGAGATCGATTGCAATCATCGGCGCGGGACTCGGCGGGCTCATGCTCGCGCGGGTCCTCCACGTTCACGGCATTGCTGCGACGATCTATGAGGCGGAAGCCTCGGCGAATGCGCGAGCGCAGGGCGGCATGCTCGATATTCACGAAAACAACGGCCAGCGCGCGCTGAAGGCGGCCGGACTCTTCGACCGGTTCCTCGAGATCGTCCATCCCGGCGGTCAGGCCACGCGGGTTCTCGACAGCCAGGGCCGGGTCCTTTATGAGCAGCCGGACGACGGAACAGGCGGCCGACCCGAAGTCCCGCGTGGAGAATTGCGGCGAATTCTGCTTGAATCGCTGCCCGCCGGTATGGTGCGGTGGGGGCATAAAGTCATCGCGGTGTCTCCCCTCAGCGGCGGCCGGCACGTTCTGAGCTTTGCCAACGGCGCGACAGTGATGACCGATCTCCTGGTGGGTGCCGATGGCGCGTGGTCGAAAGTCCGCCCGCTTCTATCGGACGCGAAACCGGCCTATGTCGGCACTGCATTCGTCGAGACGTATCTATTCGACTGCGATGCGCATCACAAGGCGAGCGCGCAAGCGGTTGGCGAAGGCGCAATGTTTGCGCTCGCGCCGGGCAAAGGCATCGTCGCGCATCGCGAGCCGGGCGGCGTGTTGCACACGTACGTACAACTGAAGCAGCCACAAGACTGGATCGACGGCATCGACCCATCCAACCCGGCAGCCGTTCTTGCCACGGTTGCGAATGCGTTCGATGGCTGGGCGCCCGAACTCACTGCGCTCATTACCGGTGGCGAGACGGCCCCCGTGTTTCGCCCGATTCATGCGCTTCCTGTGGAGCACAAATGGTCGCGCAGGCCTGGCGTGACATTGCTTGGCGATGCGGCGCACCTGATGATCCCGTCCGGGGAAGGGGCCAACCTGGCGATGTTCGACGGTGCTGAACTCGCCATGGCCCTGGCCGCTCATAGCGGCGACATGGAAGCCGCGCTCCTTGCGTACGAGACAACGCTTTTCACTCGCAGTGCGTGCGAAGCGGCGGCGGCAAAAGAGGTGCTCGATGCTTGCCTTGGCGGCAATTCGCCGCGCAGTCTGGTCGACTTCTTCATGTCCTGGCAGCCGTAGCCGTATGCCGCTTCGCGGCAGCGTTGCCTGATCGATCAACAGTGTGTCCCAAATGGGGCACTTGCGTCTTTAAACTCCGACTCATAGAATCCGAGTTATGCGTTGCGTCAGCGCGGCGCGGGCCACGCCCGAATTCACGTATCCCTGCATTGGAGAAGCAAAAATGTCGAAGCGTATTCTTGTTATTGGGGCCGGCTTCGCCGGCATGTGGAGCGCGCTCAGCGCGGCGCGTCTGCTCGATGAAGCGGGGCGCACGGACGTGGAAATCACGCTGATCGCACCGGACCCGCATCTGCATGTCCGGCCGCGTTTGTACGAAGAGGGCCCGGCGAACTTCAGGGCGCCGCTCACGGAAATCTTCGGGGCGACTGGCGTCAAGTTCGTCCAGGGAACGGTCGAGCGCATTCACGTGGAGCGTCGCGCAGTGGATCTGACCGGCGCGGACGGCCAGCACGCTACGCTCGGCTACGACCGCCTTGTGCTGGCGACCGGCAGCCGCCTGTTCCGCCCGTCGATTCCGGGCCTCGCCGAACACACCTTCAGCGTGGACCAGACCGACGAAGCGGTCGAACTGGAGGCGCATATCGGCAATCTGGCGAGCCAGCCGGACTCGCCCGCGCGCAATACCGTCGTGGTGGCGGGCGGCGGATTCACCGGTATCGAGACCGCAGCGGAAATGCCGGCACGCTTGCGCGCGGCGCTGGGCGAGCATGCAAACGTGAAGGTGATCATCGTCGAGCGTAACGGCGAGATCGGCCCCGACCTCGGCGCTGGCCCGCGCCCCGTGATCGAAGAGGCGCTGGGCTCGCTCGGCGTGACCTGGAAGCTCGGCTCGGGTGTGGCTTCAGTGGACGCCGGCGGCGTCACGACCGCGGACGGCGAGCGTGTCGAATCGAACACGGTGATCTGGACGGCCGGGCTGCGCGCAAGCACATTGACCGCGCAGATTCCGGGCCGGCTCGACGCCATGGGACGTCTTCACGTCGATCGCAATCTCGCGGTGGAAGGGGTGCCCGGTGTCTACGCAACGGGCGACGTTGCCCGCGCCGCCACCGACGACGAAGGCAATCACACGATGATGTCGTGTCAGCACGCGATGAATCTGGGGCGCTCGGCAGGCCATAACGTCGCCGCCGATCTGCTCGGCCTCGAGCCGATTCCGTATAGTCAGCCGAAGTACGTCACATGCCTGGATCTGGGCCCTTGGGGCGCGGTCTATACGGAAGGGTGGGAGCGCGAAGTGAAGTTGCAGGGCGCCGAGGCGAAGAAACTCAAGCATCAGATCAACTCCGAGTGGATCTATCCGCCGCGTGCGGACCGTGAGCAGGCGCTCGCCGCTGCGGATCCGCTTCGCATCGTGGTTGCGTAATCCGTCAGGAACGCGACAGATTCGGTCAGGCGCGCAAGCCTCGTTGGAGGCTTGCGCGCTTTGGCTCGCTTGCTAAAACGCTCCACAAGGCGGCACTTGCTATCCGCGACGATTGGCGGCGCGCTGCGTGAACCAGTCCACCACGTGGTGTTGATAGCTGGCAGGCGCCTTTGAATACGCGCGGGTGGCGAGATCGGCAAGAGAGTGTTGCTTGAGCTCCGCGCGCATGGCGCGCTCGGCGCCCTGCATCACGGCGTGTATCGAGCACGTACCGCGTGTGGCCCACGTGGGCGGCGCGTCGTTGAATACCGCACATTGGCCGCGCACTTCGCGACAGTCGAAGAGCGCCTTCTCGCCGTCGATGGCGTCGACCACATCCAGCACCGAAATATTCCGCGCGGGTTTGGCGAGCCGGAAACCGCCGCGTATGCCTTCGGTCGACTCGACGATGCCGGCCTTGGCGAGGCGCGTGAAGAGCTTGGCGGCGTAATCGACCGGCACCCCTTGCATTTCCGCGAGGTCGCGCACGCTCGCCTCGCGCACGCCGGCAGGCGTGCCGGCAAGATAAAGCAGGCAATGCAGCCCGTATTCGACGCCCGTGCTGATGTGTGACATGGTTATACGACGACTTTATGTATCGGAGTTGTTAGGGTAGCGTAGTGCGGCGCTGAAGTCATCTGTTGCGTTCTCCATGCGTCGTGTGCGGGCGGGCAGGCATCGTGGCGGCTCCGGCCATCGCGGGCGCGACGTGCGAATTCCTGTGCGAACATACGTGTGCAAGTGACGCTTTTCCTCGGTAGACACGACCCGCAGGAGGCAGCATGAACAGAAGCGGTGCGAACGGCACGTCAGGCACGATCGGCGCGATGGTGTTCGTTGCGATGGCAAGCTGCGCTGCCAGTGCAAGCAGTGCGAACGCGCAAACCGGCTTGAACGAGCCGCCAGGTGTGGCCATGCAAAGAGTATCGGCATCGACGCCCGGTAGTCGGCCGGATACCTCGGTGGTGCGTGACGTTCGCCGCGCCCTGCGGCGCGTACCGGACCTCGACGATTCGGACATTCACATTCGGGTTAGCCATGGCGTCGTCACGCTCACGGGCACGGTGCCGGAAACGTGGCAGGTCTCGCGCGCAGCCAATGCGGCAAGACCGGTACTGGGCGTGACCGCTGTGAGGAACCGGTTGAAAGCGCAGAAAGGAGATGCCGCGGCCAGCGAGTAGCGTCTCGCGTATGCGTTTTCCCGATGCAACGCCGCTGGACGGGCGATTCCCCGATCTTCCTTGCATGGACGCAAAATACTGTATAAATTAACAGTGTGTGTTTACGTCCAGTAGGAGCGTCGCATGGAATCGCCAATCCGCATCGTGAATGACGAAGACCGTCAGGCGTTTGAATGGCTGCTCGCAAATGTAGGTGCGGATCGCGTGGCAGCGGCGGCCCGGCAGCTTGCCGGCGGTGGAAAGCGGCCGTTTGTTTCGGCACTGTGCCGATACCTGGGCGCGTGGCCTCCTGCTGCACGTCGCGCCCGCAAGATCGAGCCCGTTCACACGGCCGTCGGCGATCTGCATCTCGCGCGCATACGCGAGGTGCTCGCGCAACGCCATGCGGCGAAAGCTGGCGCACATTGATCTGCCAGCCCACCCTTGTGTGTCAGGGCATAGCGGCGCGGTACCGGCAATTCACTTGCGACGGATCCTCATCGCAGCGCTGCCTTGTTTGACGTCTTGCATCATCAGCTGGTGCAAAACCGGTAGCGCGTCCTTGCTTGTCTGACTGGATGAGAGTCAATCTGACAAGTCAATTTTCCGCATGGCTGTTCGAAAAACGCCACCGTCATATTTCGCGCGCAACCAGCTTGCGCAATGAATTGGGGAAACTCCTGACTCATCCCTGCTCATGACGCGGATTTAACAAAGTTAGAATCAAGGCTCTAGATCGACGCCGGCATTCGTTTCTCGACGGGCAACGCAGCTCGCGTTGCGAAGCCATACATCAAGCGGGTCGATACAGACATAACGATTGATGAAATGCACGGGGGATAAATTAGTATGTCTAATCAAAAATTCGTGGCTGCAGAAAGCGGATCGTGGGCCGTACATATCACTACGATGACCGGCCATCTGTTCGATGGATTGTGTGAAGTGGCGCGCCTGAATCTGGCGACTTGCAGGTCGATATTCGCTGGATCACGAGAGCATCTCGAAGGCATCGTGTCCGCGCAGACACCAGAGCAACTTGTGCGCAGCCAGGTCGACTTGTTGCCGTGGGTCGCTTCGCAGGCGGCCGGCTACACGCGCGCGTACATGGAAATCGCATCGGACACTGCAGCGAAGCTGAGGTAGCACGCATTGCGTTCGGGCAACGAGTGCGTGCATAACCGCGATCAAATTCGAAGTAGCGAAAAGTCGCGGATAGAAGCGGATAAAAGCGGGATCATGCGGGAGGGAAATGACATGTTGAGCCCCCACGAACTTGCCACGTTGATGCTGATAAAGAATGCGCCTGGGCGAATTGAGCCGGACCGGGAGGAACTTTGTGCGCTTCGCGACCTTCATCTGGTCGTCGTCGACACGCCTGAATCCGGATTTCCAACGCCCCGAGTGACACCTCAAGGCGATGCGCTCCTGAGAGCGGTGGCCCGCGTGCGCTGATTGGCGGTCAAGACCGCATAGCCTGTCACATGAGCAGGCTATATTCAGAGTGCGTTGCTCACAAATGGGTTGCGATCCGCATGGATCTGAGGAGGCTGACGTGGACCAGTCCTGGCTGGGTATGGCTGCCGGCACGATCGTGCTTTTGATAGCCGCAGTTAGTGTCACCGCTCACTACCGGCGCGAACGGCGCAGGGCCGATTTGCTGCGCAATCTCGATCATCACGATTGGTGTCGCTGGACACGGGTTCGACGCTAAGGCTCCGCGCTGCGGGTTGGCGCTACGGGTAGACCTCGCCAATTGATGTTCATTTGATTAGGACACTTGATCGATGGTCTGCGCTCGGCCGGTATGGTTGCGGACGACATGCTACGATCGACGGCATCTCACTTCATATTGTGCGAGCCATGGCGACGTTGTATGACTTGCTGGGCGTAAGCGACGACGCGAGCGACGCGGACATCAAGCGGGCCTACCGCAGGGCCGCGATGAAAGCGCATCCCGACCGTAATATGGGACGCGAAGCCTCTGCTCACGCTCAGTTCCAGGAGCTCAAGGAAGCTTACGCGATTCTTTCCGACCCGGCGCAGCGTAGCGTCTATGACGCGGTCTACGCCGAGGAGATGGGGCGTCTCGCCCGCGAGCAGGAAGAAGAAGCGCGTTTGCAGGAGGCGGCGCGCCAGGAGGCGTATGCGCGGCATGTGGCCGTGGCCATGCGCTTCGCCGAGCAGGGCTACAACCGCGATGTCGTGTTCGGCGCACTGCTCGCTGGCGATTGCGAAACCGAACTGGCCGGGCGTATTGCCGATGGTGCGCTCGCGCTGCATCGGTCGCGTCAGGCGGACAACGCCATGCCGCGCGAAGCCGGGGAACCGGGCGAGGCGACGCCGCCATCCGCAACGCATCGCGCAACTGACGAAGCGTCGCGCAACGCCGACGATCGTCGTCACGCGAACTTCTTCAGTGCGATCTGGCACGGTATGTTTGGTTTGCATCCCTGAACCCGCACAAGTGTCAAATTGAGGCGCACGTGCGGGAGCAGGGGTACGATAGTGAGCGAAACATTACTCAGCGTGGTCACCCTATGACTTCGAACTCACATGCCGCCCACGATGTCGACACAGAGGCGCTGGCAACCTTGTCAGAGTATCTGGAGCTTGCACTCGACAAGGGGGGAAGCCTGATTCTCGTTCGCACGCCTGGCGGGAAAAGCGAAGTTTATCTGGGCGATCCCGCTCTGTTGCAGGAGGACTGGACGCACCTTGGCGCGATTCCCGAGCCGGTGGCCCGGGCGATACTGGAGGGCACGCGCTCCGGGCTCAACGAACTGACTATCCAGGCGCAAAGCTATCGTTTTGTACGGTTGTTCGCTCAGGTCGCCGATGTGGGGGCAGTCGTCTTCGTCGCGGCCTGATCGATCTGCCGCGTTCGCTTGTTTTCGCATCGGCCACGGCCGAGCGATCACGTAGAGAGGGGGCGTGCGCGAAAGCCACTATGATTAGCGAATGGTGTCCACGCGCAGGAGACGATTCGTGGCAACGTACAAGGAACTCAAAGCGCAACTCGCGGAACTCGAGAGTCAGGCGGCCATCGCCCGGCAGCAAGAGTTCGAGACGGTTCTCGCCGATATCCGCGCAAAGGTGGCCGAATTCGGCTACACGCAGCAGGACATCTTTGGCAGTCGACGTGGCAGGCCGGGGCTTTCGCATCGTGCGGCGCCCGCGAAATATCGCGATCCCGCAAGTGGCGCGACCTGGTCCGGCAGGGGACGCGCGCCGAACTGGATCAAGGACGCGAAGAATCGCGACAAGTTTCTGATCAGCGAATAAGTTGCCTGGTCTCGTCCATCAGGGAGCGGCGTCGTCCTCAAAAAAGGCCGCGCAGCGGCAGGCGGCGCAAATCGTCGGTGACCGGAACGCTGGCGAGGATAACCAGCAGCATCGACAAAGGAACGCCCGCGGCAAAGCCGAAATGGCGGAATGCCAGTGCGCCCAGCGTTCCGCCAAGCAAAAACATGCCGAGCAGCGAACCGAGTACGCGTACGCGCTGCTTGTCGGCCGCCACGTGTTGCGGCGCTGAAGCCGGTACGCCCCAATTCCAGTACAGCGCCTTCCCTAATTCAATTCCCAGATCAGTCACGATGCCGGTCACATGCGTCGTGCGGATTTCCGCCTGTGAGATTTTCGTGATCATGGCGTTCTGCACGCCCATGACGTAACAGAGCACGGCAACCGTCAGCGGCACGAAGAGAACACGATGAATCTCGAGATTCGCGCCGAGCGCGGCGAAGCAAAGGAGCAGGGCGGCTTCGAGCATGAGCGGCAGCGCATAGACACTGCGCGCGCAACGGCGGCGTCCCCAGTTGATCAGAATGGCGGAAGTCGCGGCGCCACCCACGAAGGCAAGGACGGAACTGATAGCGGACAACGCGATGGCGCTGTTGCCAAGCGCGGCGCTGTCGGCAAGAGACGAGACGATGCCGGACATGTGCGACGTGTATTGCCCGACGGCGAGGAACCCGCCGGCATTGATCGCGCCGGCGACCCACGCTAGTGCGCGGCCGAGCCGCAGGTTGGCCCGCTCGGTGCGTTCGACGGAGGTGAAGCTGCGCAGATAGTGAATGGGCACGACGGCGTTCCAGGCTACGAGCGTCGAAACGCACAGTCTACGACGCGCATTGATTGCATGGCCCGGCGTCCTGCGGCGTTGGGGTGCGGTTGTTTGCCGCAGGGCTCGCCATATTGTCGTGAATTCGTGGAGTTCTCGCGTACTTCGATTGCGCGTGGCTTTTCCGCGCACGAACCGGGTTTTGGCGTTGTAGATCGGTGTGAGATCGCCGATATCAAAGCGATCTGCCGAGGGAGGCCGGTCATGCGCTCATGGCGAGCGTCTCCAGGCGCGCGACCTCGCGCCGAAGCGCCTGGCCAGGCGCTACTGTGCTGACTCGTCGGGAGCCTCCTGCAGGCCGTTGCCGCCACGCGCCGGCGTCAGTATTGGTGGCTCATAGCCGCCCGTATCCACCGCGAAACCGGCTTTGGTCGCACCGGTCATGCCGCCCGGTGGCCCGTAATGGTTCGCAGCCCGTGCAGGACCGGCGCCGCTGCCCGTGCCGGTCACGGCTGGCGGACCGTAGTCGTTCGCCACCGGCGCGGCAACTTGTTTTGCAACCGCAACAGGGGCTGGGCGAGGGACGGGGTCCGTCGCAGCCGGCGGCGCCTGATTGTTCGCAATCGGCGTAACGGGCGCCCCGGCGGCCATGTTTCGGACCGAAGTCGTCACGTTCGTTGGCGGGGCGTAGTCGCTCCGGGCTGGCGAGGGCGCCGCCGCGGCGTTCATAGGGGCGGGCTTGTCGGGCGCGCGCTGTGGCGGTGCGTATGCGTTCACGACCGGTGCGGGTGGGTGAGGTGGCACTATTTCAACCATCGCCGAAGGTGTACTCACGCCAAATGAACTGCGGCCCAAATGTCCACCGGGTCCGCTTGCACTAGCGCTGCCCGCTGAGCTACCCGCGCTCGAGCCACCACCTGCGCCGGCACTACTGCCGCCGGAACTGCCTGCACCCGCGCTACCTCCGCTGGAGCCGCTGCTACCGGAACTGCTGCCACCGGAGCTACCTCCGCTGGAGCCGCTGCTACCGGAGCTGCTGCCACCGGAGCTACCTCCGCTGGAGCCGCTGCTACCGGAGCTGCTGCCACCGGAGCTACCTCCGCTGGAGCCGCTGCTACCGGAACTGCTGCCACCGGAGCTACCTCCGCTGGAGCCGCTGCTACCGGAGCTGCTGCCACCGGAGCTACCTGCGCCGGAGCCACTGCTACCGGAACTGCTGCCACCGGAGCTACCCGAGCCGGAACTACCTGAGCCGGAACTACCTGAGCCGGAACTACCTGAGCCGGAACTACCTGAGCCGGAACTACCCGACCCTGAGCCTGCACCTGATCCGGAGCCCGAGCCCGATCCAGAACCTGAACTCGACCCAGAACCAGAACCAGAACTCGACCCAGAACCAGAACTCGACCCAGAGCCAGAACTCGAGCCGTGGCCGCCGCCATTACCTCCACCATTGCCACCGCCGTTCCCACCACCATTGCCACCGCCGTTGCCACCACCGTTCCCACCACCATTACCGCCGCCGTTCCCACCACCATTACCACCGGCTGCACCATAGGCCGCACCCGACAGGGCCAAAGCCAGCACCCATACAATGGCCTGCTTCATTGATCGGTTCATCGTCTCCCCCATTTCGCGCAAGCCGCTTCAAAAAACGCGTGTGGCTCGCGCAAAGTGCTCAGCGCGTCGCCCCACACGCGCGCAAGCGATATACCTCGACACGCTCCCCCGATGCGTCGTCGGCATTGTTCAGAACAACTATCATCGTTGCGACTATGCGAGTTATTAGCGGAACGCAATCACGCATCGCTACCGAATGCGGCGACCGGAAACGTCAGTCATTCACTACTTGATTCGCATTGCGAAGCAATATGATTCACCTGCACGGTAAGCAGAGTCGCCTTATGTGGATTGTCGGGGCTAACCGTCGCGATGGAGTGCGTTGGCGCAGAAATGCTAGTGAATGGCGGCGGCGGGACGCCAACACAGGCGCGGGACAGGCCCGCGCGGGGTCAGGCCCGGCAGCGTGCGCTAATGCGAAGCTACAGCGCTTTCTTCTTCGCTGCCGCGAAACCGGTTTTCCGATTCGATCATGCGCCGCTTCAGTGGCGGCACATTGTTCACGACGCGCATTGCCGTGCGCATCGCACCGAGCGCGAAGCGTCCGACAATGGGCCGATGGATCGCGTCTCGCTCGTCAAACTGCTTGCGGGACTCCGCGACAGCGTGAAAGCCATAGCGGCGCATCTGCGCTTCGTAGTCGGCAACCGCATCCACTAACGGCAGCTCGCCGCGCGTAACCCGCACGAGTTGCGAGCCGAGCAATTGCGCATCGCGCAGCGCCGTATTCGCACCGACGCCTCGGCCCGGCGTCATCAAATGGATTGCATCGCCGAGCACGGTAACGTTCGACGCCGGCCATGGGTCGACGGGCACAGACGTGCGCACGTCTACGGCAAAAGTCGTCGATAGGTCCGACGCGCGAATCAACGCGCGCAGGTTGGGGTGCCACCCGTCGGTCATCTGCATGGCGAGCGCGAGCCGGGCCGGCGCTTCGAGCTTCATCGGATCGGCGGGAACGTTGCGGCGCGCGCCCCATACGCCCCACATCAGATAATCGCGCGTGTTGTCGTAGAGCAGGCCCGGCCAGCGTTCGATCAGCGCGGCGTCGTTGCCGCCGATGCCGGACCTGGCGCCGGTCCCGTCCCAGTTGAATTCCATCACATGGATAATCGCGCCGTAGCCCTTCGGCGCGGAGATCAGCGTAATGCCGTCGAGTACCTTGGGCGGCAAAAGCGCGCGGTTTGCTTCGGTCATCGGCACCTTCGCCGCGATGCTCACGATGCCGGTGTTCTCCAGCCTCGCGTGCGGGAGCAGTTGCCTTCGGACCTTCGAACGCGCGCCGTCGGCGCCGACCAGCACATCCGCGCTCGCGCGCGTGCCGTCGGCAAAGTGCGCAGTGACGCGGCCGTCGTCATGCCGCTCGTATGCGACGAAGGTCTTGTCGAAATGCACGCGTTCTTCCAGCCCCGTGAGCAAGACCTGGCGCAGCGTCATGCGGCTCACCGACTTCCCGCCATCGATCTCGCTTTCGCCGATGCCGACCGACAGCAGCTCCGACATGCGCTCGGTGAGCATGTTGAAGTAGCCCGGCGTGCGCGCGCAGGTGGCGAGGAACGTTGCGAAGAGTTCTGGCGGCAGCGCGGCCTTCAGGGCGGCGAGGCCGTGCGGATCGATGCCGACGCGATAGCCTTGCAGACCGTCGACGCGCGTACGATCCCGTTCGTACACCTGAACATTGATGCCGGCGCGCTGCAGGCTGTGTGCGAGACACAGGCCGCCGGTTCCCGCGCCAATGATCATGACCGAGAGCGGAGTTTGCGGGTTGAAGTGCGCCATGGCTATCCCTCCTTCGATGATTCGCGTGTTGCAGGCGTGTCGGATGGCGGTGCGAAACGCTCGGCGAGCTCGCGCAGCCACGGCTCGCTCCACGTAAGATTGCCGGCTTTCAGGTCGGCCACGACGCTCGTGATCCAGTCGAGCTCGGTCTTGAGCGTCGCTCTCATGAGTTCGCCTTCGAGCAGGAAGAGACGGGGCACCTGCATCGCTTCGGCGCCCGCGTACAAGGCGTCCGTGCGGGCAAGTTCGCGCGTGAGGGCCGCCGCGCGCGTTTCGAGCTGGCGCCGGGCGTCGTCGGGTGGCAGCAACGGCAACAGCGAGAGCGCCGCGGGAAACGCCGGGAATTCGCGCGCGGGCTGCGCGAGCTGCTCGCGCAGCCACAGGCGCGCCGTGTCGCGCCCTGCGTCGGTGATTTCGTAGATCGTGCGTTCAGGAAACGCGCCGTCGCGCTCCGTTTCGCGTACGGCGATCAGGTCCCCGCGCAAAAGCCGGTCAATCGTCTGATAGAGGCTGTTGCGCTGCCGCACGTTGACGACTTCGTCCTTGCCGCGCGCCTTGATGAGCTGCTGCATCCGGTAGGGATGCATCGGCGCCTCGGTCAGCATGGCGAGAACGATGAGGGCGAGGGGCGAATGTCGGAGCATGGGCGTCTAGTCTATTTGTGTCTAGTTATATTATGACTATCAACCCGGAAACGCAAGGACGCGCGTAAAAAGACTTGCGGTTACGGGTGCCAGCGATAAACGACGACGCTCGATCCGTTGTAATTGTCTTTCGTGATCACGTATTCGCCGCTCGCGCGCAGGTACGCGCGAATGCCGTACATCGAATCCACGTCGTTGCCGACATCCATTGCCGCAGGATTCGAGTTCGTCAACGTCGTGACGAGGCTGCCGGTGTCGAGGTCGAACACGTCGATATTCGGCACCGTATGCACGTAGCCGACGAACAGATAGTGCCCGGCCGCGGCGACCGATTTCGGGTTCGGGCTCGTGAGGTCGATCACCGGACTCGGCGCGCTCGTGTTGCCCGCCTTCCAGCCGTGATAGACCTCGATGTGTCCGTTCATTGCCGTCCAGTCCCAGCTTCCCGCAATGCCTTGCGCGAGGATCATCGTGTCGCTATCCGACTGATAAACGATGCGCGTGAGCGGCCGCGCCGTACGCGGGATCGCTATCGTACTGGCCGGGCCCCATGACGGTTTGCCGTTCGTGTCGAAGCCCGTCAGCGGATAGTGGGAAATCTGATTGGTACGGTCGAGGCCCGCCCAGACGTCGCCATTGCCGTCTATCGCGAAGCCGCCCGTCACTTTCGTATTCGTATTGAATGCCTTGCCCGGAATCGAGCCGTCGGGAATGGCGATATACCCGCTCGACGGCTGGAAATGAAAGAAGTTGAACGTGTCGGGATTCTGGCCGGAAGCGACGAGAATGCGGCTGCCGCCCACCACGACAAGTTGGCCGAAAAGCTGGCCGCGCTGATAGTCGCTGAAGTTCAGTCGCGGATCCGCCGGCCAGGTAAACGGATCGATCGTGTTCGCGACGAACGTTCCGCCTGACGTGCCAGTGTAGATGTTGTTGCCGCTGTAGAAGTTGGCGCCGTCCGTTGCCGGGTCGGGCGCGGCAATGGCCTCGAAATTGAGCGCCTGTAAAGTCCACTGCAGCGTGCCCGTTGAGTTGTACGAATGAATGTCGGTGCTGCCATTGCGCCCGAGATCCCAGTCGCCACCCCACGCGTTATTGAGCACGTAGAGATTGCCGGCTGCATCCTTGCCAATACCAACGACGCGCGTGAAGCGCTTGTCGCCGACCTGCCCCTTGATGCCCGTCGTCGTGTCGAGATAGCCTCCCTGAACGCCGAACGTGCCGACCAGCGCAGGCACACCGGTCAGGCCATAACACTTGATGTTCATGTCGGGCCCTTCGTCGCCAACCAGCAGCTGATTCGTCGGCGCATCGAAATCGAGTGCCGATGGCCTTGCACCCGCAGCCATCTGGATCGTGTTCAGCGGCGCGCCGGTCGGGCTGAACTGCGCGACCACGCCCGCGTTTTCGCGTGCGACCCAGACGTTGCCCGCGCCGTCGATTGCGAGTGCGCCGGGTTGCGGGACGCCAATGTCACGTTGCCAGGCGCCGTCGGTCATATACACCCGTATGCGGTTGCCGTAGTAGTCGCTGACGTAGAGCAGTGTGCCCGCTGTCGCGAGACCCGTGATCACGTCTGCGTTCTGGATTCCGGTCCACGTGCTGACCGCAATGCGAAGGTCCCGAGTATTCGAACTCCGGTTGTAGCGGCCCACAGAACCGCTGCCGAACGCGCGACTGTAACCGAGCGCGACGAAGATCGATGTCGCGTTGCCCGTGATCGCGCTGCCCTGAAACTCGTCATGCGCGCCGATGGTGCCACGCGTCGCGCCGTTCTGGTAGAGCGCCACGCCACCCGCGTTTTCGTCCCAGCGCGATGACGTATAGATGACGCCCTCGGGCGCGACCCACATCGAGCGTGCGCCGTTACCGACGTGTGCGGCGAGCGTGCCATACGTGTTGGCGAGCCAGTCGGTCGTGTATTGCGCATATGTGGCGGGCGCAATCGCGACGCAGAAGAGGCCGAGTAGTGCTGCGCAAATCCGGCTTTTGAACATGCGCCGTGTTTCTCCACAGACATCGCATCGCGACGGCGTTAATTGCCGCGCATAAAGGGCACGCCTTCGAAGCCTCGCGGCATTCGGTAGGCCACGCTTTGCGCGCGCGTGTTTGTGGAGTGTAGTCAGGAAATCGCAATCGGCGCTTCAACTCGTTCATTGGGTAAGCCTCTGCATGTGTCTGGCGACCGTGAGGCAAACACGACCGCGTAGCACGTGCGATGCATCGCTCAACCCGAGCGCACCTTGACGTAACGACCGGGCGCGGGCTCGATCGGCCGGAATTTCGTGCTTCCGAGCTTCGTGCGCGCCTTGACTCGTCCACCCGCGTGCGGTTGCAGCCACGCGATCCAGTGGTTCCACCATGTGCCCGGAGCCTGCTGCGCAGACGCGAACCAGCCTTCGGCATCACTTGCAGCGTTGCTGTTCTCGTCGCCGCCTACCCAATAGCATCGTTTGTTCTTTGTCGCCGGATTGATGACGCCGGCGATATGCCCGCTTGCCCCGAGCACGAACTGGGTCTCGCCACCGAGAAGCCCGGTGCTGCGCCACGCCGACTTCCAGGGAACGATGTGATCCTCCTGGGTCGCCAGCACATAGGCGGGCATGTCGATGCGGCCGAGGTCGACCGGAACGCCGCACATGGTGAGCTTTGCGGGCACGCGCAGGTTGTTTTCGAGGTACATGTTGCGCAAGTACCAGGTGTACATCGGGCCGGGCAGATTGGTGCTATCCGCGTTCCAGTACAGGAGGTCGAAAGCCGCCGGGTTTCTCCCCTTCAAATAATTGTTGATCACGTAAGGCCAGATCAGATCGTTGGCGCGCAACATCTGGAACACGAAGCCGAGCTCACGCCCTGGGTAGATGCCGCCGCTTCCTATCGATCGCTCACGCTGCAAGACGGTTTGCTCATCGATGAAGACACCGAGATCGCCCGGATCGGTAAAGTCGAGCATGGTCGTCAGTAGCGTCAGGCTCGCGACCTTGTCTTCTTCGCGCGCGCGTATCACTGCAAGCGCTGAAGAGAGGATCGTACCGCCCACACACCAGCCTACCGTGTTGACCTTGTCCGCACTGGTGATCGCAAGGGCGATATCGATTGCCTCCATCACGCCCGATTCCAGGTAGTCGTCCCACGTCGTATGCGCCGTTTGAGCGTCGGGATTGCGCCACGACACCATGAATACTGTTTGTCCCTGCTCGACGGCGAAGCGCACAAAGGAATTTTCAGGCTGCAGGTCGAGAATATAGAACTTGTTGATGCAAGGCGGCACGACGAGCAAAGGGCGCTTCGCGACGTGCGTACCGAGCGGTGCGTACTGGATCAACTGAAACAGCGCGTTCTCGAAGACAACCGCGCCTTTGGACACAGCAACGTTGCGACCTACCTCGAACGCGGCTTCGTCGGTGATCGTAATGGTGCCGCGCGCGAGGTCTCCAATCAGATTGGTCATGCCGGCACGAAGACTCTCACCGTTCGACTCGATAGCCATCCGGATCGCCTCCGGGTTCGTGGCGGCGTAGTTCGTGGGGCTCGCGGCATCGATGAACTGGCGCATGAAAAAGCGCAGTCTGTGCTTTTCGCGTTCGTCATAGCCTGTCGCGCCGACCATGTCTTCGAGCAGGCCGCCATTGGCCAGGTAGCACTGCCGAAGGAGGTTATACCAGGCGTTGCCGGTCCACTCGTCGGCCCGAAACCGTGGGTCGCGGCGTGCCTCGTCGCCTGCTGCCTGCGGGTTCAGCATGTCCGTCCACAGCGCCCACTGCTGCTCCCAGTAGCGAGCACCGGCTTCGTGCAATAGCGCCGGCGCAACGGCTGCACTCGCCGGAATGCCGGCCAGCGCGTTCAGAAAGTCTTTGGCCGAGCGGGAAAATCCGTGCGCGACTTCGTCGGGCATATTGAAGAGATTGCTCATACCCGTTCCGATACCGTATTCGCGCAGTCGTCTGCCGAACGTTTCTCGATAGCGCGATCCGCTCTTGAAGTGGGCATGACGAGTGCGTCGCCTTCGATCACCACCTTGCCTTGCACGGTGCAGATGGTGTCCAGCACGACGCGCCGCTTGCCCGCGATGAGTTCGCGCACTGTCACCGTGGCTTTCACCGTGTCGCCGGGCCTCACGGGCGCCTTGAAGCGCAGATTCTGCGCAAGGTAGATCGTGCCCGGGCCGGGCAGGCGGCCGGCGATTGCCGCGGAGATCATGCTTGCGCTGAGCATGCCGTGCGCAATGCGTCCCTTGAAGGGCGTCTTGCGCGAAAACTCTTCGTCGATGTGCACGGCGTTGTTGTCGCCCGACGCGCCGGCAAACAGTACGATATCCGCATCGGTAATGGTCTTGGCGAAACTCGCACTCATACCCGGTGCCAGATCTTCGAAGTCGTATCCTGCAATATCATTCATACGTTATCCTAAAGATTTGATAGTCGCTTGACTTGCGTGGTGTGCCGGGAAGGCAATTCATCTCGCGTAGCGGGGCGGCGAATCGTGTCGCGGCCCGACGATCATGTCGCGATTGTTCACACGAAATGTCGTCAGTACAGGGTTCGTGGTCGAAATTGGACGATACGGCAAACGCGGATATCGCATTTACGATTGGGCGCCACGGTTTTAGTAATTCGCGCCATCGTTTGCCTTGGGGGAGGGCGGCGAGCAGTACGCCAGCGGGCGCTACGCCGGATCGCACACCATCGTCACCTTTCTATTGCCCAGGCGAGCGCGCGCCACTTGCGCGCAAGATCAATCGCACCACTTCCTCGGTGCTCGCCTCGAACCCCGCGGTGGAAAGTGCGCGCTTGCCCGAGAGCGCGCGAATTTGCGCCTCGAAATCGGCGTAGTGCTGCGTGGTGGCCCAGATCATGAATAGCAGTGTCTTCGGATCGACGGGGGCAAGCAGTCCTTCGGCAATCCAGCGATCGATCAGCGTCACGCGTGTTTCCATCCATGGCTTCACGCGCTTGAGCAGGATGTCCTGCATATGCATCGCACCACTAATTATTTCGTTCGCCCACACTTTCGACCCAAGCGGCCGGCGCCGCGAGAGTGCCATCTTCGCGCGCACGTAACCGCCTATGGCTTCGACCGGATCGTCGCTCGCGTCAAAGGTGTTGGCGGCGGCATTCCATTCCTCGAACAGATCGTCGAGCACGCGCCAGTAGAGCGCGAGCTTGGTCGGGAAGTAGTAGTGCAGATTCGCTTTCGGCAGGCCCGCGCGCTCCGCGATCAGCGCCGTGCTCGCGCCTTCGAAGCCGCGCTCGGCGAACACGGCTTCCGCGCAGGCGAGCAGATGCGCTTCGTTCGACTCGCGAATGGCGGCTTTGCGCCGGCGCGGCTTGTGCGTTGCGTCAGCGGCGTCCCGTTCTTGCGCCGTGCCGCGTATCGCGTGGGACGCGGCTCGCGTGGTGGGTTCGTCGTCGCGCATGTTGGTCGGTCCGTTCATAAGGGAAGAGGCGGCGCGGCTCGCGCGCGCATGACGGCTTCATTGTAGTCACGATGTAAGCGCCTCGTGTATTCCCCGCACTCGGGGAAAACGCGTGGGCTGGCGCGGGTGTTTTCGCGCACTGCAGCATCGATGGCACGCTTCTCGCTGGTAACACCGCATTGAATTCGCAAAGTTTATCGTCTACAACCTGTCCAATCGGACAGGATTCGCGGGACAAGGTTTCGGGAGTCGCGAAGGGCGAGCGAGGCGCGCACCGCCATGGCTCTTCCCGCCCCAGAAGGCGGCACGAATGCACGATCGACGAACACGCACAGGAGGACACGCATGAACGCAGTAAGCGAAGCCGCGCTGACGACCGCGATCCACGTGAACGGCCAGCGTCTGTGGGACAGCCTGATGGAGATGGCGAAAATCGGCGCTACGCCCAAGGGCGGCGTGTGCCGTCTCGCGCTGACCGACCTCGATAAACAGGGACGCGATCTCATCGTGCAGTGGGCGAAGGAGGCGGGCTGCACGGTGAGCGTCGACCAGATGGGCAACGTCTTCATGCGCCGCGCGGGGCGCAACAGCGACTTGCCGCCCGTGATGACCGGTTCGCATGCGGATTCGCAGCCCACGGGCGGGCGCTTCGACGGCATCTATGGCGTGCTGGGCGGGCTCGAAGTGATTCGCTCGCTCAACGATCACGGCATTCAAACCGAGCGCCCCGTCGAAACCGTGATCTGGACCAACGAAGAAGGCTCGCGTTTTGCGCCAGCGATGGTTGCCTCCGGCGTGTTCGCGGGTGTCTTCACGCTCGACTACGGACTCTCGCGCAAGGACGTCGATGGCAAGACCATCGGCGAGGAATTGCAGCGTATCGGCTACGCGGGCGACCTGCCTTGCGGCGGGCGCAAGATTCACGCTGCGTTCGAGCTGCATATCGAGCAGGGGCCGATCCTCGAAACCGAAAACAAAACCATCGGCGTCGTGACGGACGCACAAGGCCAACGCTGGTACGAAGTCGTGCTCACGGGGCAGGAGGCGCATGCGGGCCCCACGCCGATGCCGCGCCGCCGCGACGCGCTGCTGGGCGCCTCGCGTGTCGTGCAACTCGTGAACGAAATTGGCCTGGGCCATGCGCCGCTGGCCTGCGCGACCGTCGGCATGATGCAGGTGCATCCGAATTCGCGCAACGTGATTCCGGGGCGCGTGTTCTTCACCGTCGATTTTCGACATCCGCAGGACGACGTGCTCGCGCAGATGGATGCCGAACTGCGCGAAGGCATTGCGAAGATTGCAGAGCAAGGCAAGCTGGAAGCGCAGGTCGAACAGATTTTCTATTACGCGCCGGTGCCGTTCGACAAGGCCTGCGTGAACTCCGTGCGCGCGGCGGCGGAGCGCTTTGGCTATTCGAACCGCGAGATCGTCTCGGGCGCGGGTCACGACGCGTGTTATCTCGCGACAGTCGCGCCAACTTCGATGGTGTTCGTCCCATGCATCGACGGCATCAGTCATAACGAGGTCGAGGACGCGACGATCGAATGGATCGAGGCGGGCGCGAACGTGCTGCTGCACGCCATGCTCGAACGCGCGAGCGAGCCTGGCTGACGCCTTTGACGCTCACGCAAGCGGCCTGAGAGCCGCGTTGTCTTTCCCGTTGTCCCCACGTACCGGCTGTGCGCGTTCCGCACAGCCGGCGAGTCCGTGTTTTGCCTCGCAAGGAGCATCCGGATGTCCCAGCCCAACTCGAATGCCGCCGACGGCATCGCGCCTGGCCGCCTCACCGCCGAGCAGCTAGGCTGCAACTTTGCCGACGTCGCGCCGCCGCTTTCCGCCAACGCCGCCGTCATTGCCGCGGATCGCTGCCACTACTGTTACGACGCGCCGTGTGTGGCGGCATGCCCGACCGGTATCGATATTCCGGGATTTATCCGCAAGATCGGCAACGGCAATCTCAAGGGCGCGGCGCGCGATATTTTGAGCGCTAACCCATTGGGCGGCACGTGCGCCCGTGTATGCCCCACCGAGATTCTTTGCGAAGGGGCGTGTGTTCGGAATCATCAGGATGGCGAACCAGTGCAGATCGGCGCGCTGCAGCGCCATGCCACCGACTTCCAGATGGCGCGCGAGGCTGCCGGCGCGCCGGCGCTCTTCAAGCGCGCCAGCGACACGGGACGCCGCGTTGCCGTGGTCGGGGCCGGCCCGGCGGGGCTTGCCTGCGCGCATACGCTTGCGCTTGCGGGGCATCGCGTGAGTGTGTTCGACGCGCGTGAAAAGCCGGGCGGCCTCAACGAATACGGCATCGCGGCGTACAAGGTCGTCGACGACTTTGCGCAACGCGAAGTGCAATGGCTGCTCTCCGTTGGCGGCATTGAAATACGCCAGGGCCAGCGCCTGGGACGTGACGTCACGCTAACCGAACTGCGCGCTGCGTATGACGCCGTGTTCATTGGCGTGGGCCTCGGCGGCACGCAATCGCTTTCCATTGAAGGCGAAGCGCTCGATGGCGTGCTCGATGCCGTGGAGTTCATCGCACGCCTGCGCGAGGCCGGCGATCTCTCCACGTTGGCCATGGGCCGCAAGGTGGTGGTGATCGGCGGCGGCAATACGGCCATCGATGCCGCCGTGCAAAGCCGCAAGCTGGGCGCTGAGCAGGTGACGCTTGCGTATCGCCGCGGTGCGGAGCAAATGAGCGCCACCTGGGCCGAACAGGATTTCGCTCGTGCACAGGGTGTGGCGCTCGTCGAATGGATGAAGCCGCTGCGCATTACCGGCGACACGCGCGTGCGGGCTGTGGAGTTCGAACGCACCGCGCTCGATGCGGGCGGTGCGTTGCGCGGCACCGGCGAAATTGTGCGCGTAGAAGCCGATATGGTGTTGAAGGCCATTGGCCAGAAGCTCTTGCCCGAAGGCCTGGTTGGCCTCGATGCCCTGCAACTGAGCGCAGGCGGCGCGCGCATTGTCGTCGATGCGGATGGCGCGACTTCCATCGAAGGCGTATTCGCCGGTGGAGACTGCGCAGGCCACCGCGCAACCGACCTCACCGTGCAGGCCGTGCAGGACGGCAAGCTCGCCGCGCGCGCAATCGACCGCTACCTCGCGAGTCAGTCCGCTAAAGCGGCTTGAACTGCGCGGCTTGAACCGCGCGATCAACACACCGAAACCAGACAATTCGAAGGAGTCGCATCATGGCCGACCTGCGCTGCACGATTGCCGGCATTGAATCGCCCAACCCGTTCTGGCTCGCGTCCGCGCCGCCCACCGACAAGGCCTATAACGTGAACCGCGCGTTCGAGGCGGGCTGGGGCGGCGTAGTCTGGAAAACGCTCGGGCTCGACCCGCACGTCGTGAATGTGAGTTCGCGCTACGGCGCTACCACCTGGCACGGACAGCGCATTGCCGGGCTGAACAACATCGAACTCATCACCGACCGGCCGCTCGACGTGAACCTCAAGGAAATCGCGCAGGTGAAGCGCGACTGGCCCGAGCGCGCGCTCATCGTTTCGCTGATGGTGCCGTGTACCGAGCAAGACTGGAAGTGGATTCTGCCGCAGGTCGAAGACACCGGTGCCGATGCGGTAGAGCTCAACTTCGGCTGCCCGCATGGCATGAGCGAGCGCGGCATGGGCGCGGCCGTGGGGCAGGTGCCCGAATACATCGAAATGGTCACGCGCTGGGTGAAGGAGGGCACGCGCCTGCCCTGCCTCGTGAAACTCACGCCCAACGTCACCGACATACGCCACGGCGCACGCGCGGCGATGAAGGGCGGCGCGGACGGCGTTTCGCTCATCAACACGATCAACTCGATCGTGGGCGTCGATCTCGACGTGATGGCGCCGCTGCCCACCGTGGACGGAAAAGGCACGCACGGCGGCTACTGCGGACCGGCCGCCAAGCCCATTGCACTGCACATGGTCGCCGAGATTGCACGCGACCCGCAAACGCACGGCCTGCCCATTTCCGGCATCGGCGGCATTTCCGACTGGCGCGACGCCGCCGAATTCATCGTGCTGGGCGCAGGAAGCGTGCAGGTTTGCACCGCGGCGATGCATTACGGATTCCGAATCGTCAGCGACATGATCGATGGTCTCTCCAACTGGATGGACGACAAGGGCTACGAAAACCTCGACGCCATTCGCGGCCGCGCCGTGCCCAACGTTACCGACTGGCAGTACCTGAACCTCAACTACGACATCAAGGCGCGTATCGACCAGGACCGCTGCATTCAGTGCGGCCTTTGCCATATCGCGTGCGAGGACACCTCGCATCAGGCCATTACCGCCACGCGCGACGGCAAGCGTCACTTCGAAGTGGTCGATGCCAATTGTGTCGGGTGCAATTTATGCATGCATGTCTGCCCGGTCGACGAGTGCATCACGATGGCGCGCGTCGACTCGGCCCGCTACGCGAACTGGACCACGCATCCGAACAACCCTGCACGTGTAGCCGACCCGAAAGCCGCCTGACGCATTGAAACAGCATTGAGCCGATCCGAACGAAACCAACGACAAGCCCCGGAGAACCGCAACCATGAGTCAGCCATTGACAGGCGACGCCAGCGCGCGCCGCGCCGAAAGCGAGCTATACAACGACGATCTCGCGCCAACCGGCGCCGCGCAGCGCACGTGGCGCTGGTATCACTTTGCGGCGCTCTGGGTGGGCATGGTGATGAACATCGCCTCGTACATGCTTGCGGCGGGGCTCACCGAGCAGGGTATGTCGCCCTGGCAGTCGGTGCTGACGGTGCTGCTCGGCAATCTCATCGTGCTCGTGCCAATGCTGCTGATCGGGCACGCAGGCACGAAATACGGCATTCCCTACGCGGTCCTGGTGCGGTCTTCGTTCGGCACCCAGGGCGCAAAGCTGCCCGCCATGCTGCGCGCCATCGTGGCGTGCGGCTGGTACGGCATCCAGTCGTGGCTGGGCGGCAGCGCTATCTATACGCTCGCCAATATCCTCACGCATAACGCGCTGGTGGGCGATGCGCTGCCGTTTCTCGGCATTTCGATCGGGCAGGGCGCGTGCTTTCTCGTGTTTTGGGTGCTGCAACTCTATTTCATCCTGCACGGCACCGATTCGATCCGCTGGCTCGAAAGCTGGTCTGCGCCCATCAAGGTCGTGATGTGCGTGGTGCTCGTGTGGTGGGCCTGTTCGAGGGCGGGGGGCGTGGGTTCGATGCTCTCGCAACCTTCCCAGTTCGTCGCGGGCGGCAAGAAAGCGGGGCTCTTCTGGGCGACGTTCTGGCCAAGCCTCACGGCCATGGTGGGTTTCTGGGCCACGCTCGCGCTCAACATTCCCGACTTCACGCGCTTCGCGAAAACGCAGAAGGACCAGTTCGTGGGGCAGGCCATCGGTTTGCCTGTTCCGATGGCGCTGCTTTCGGTGGTGTCCGTGGTCGTGACGTCGGCGACGGTCGTGATCTACGGCAAGGCGATCTGGGACCCTATCGACCTCACGAGCCGCATGGAGGGCGTTGGCGTGGGCATCGCGCTCGTCATCCTCACTCTCGACACGATGTGCTGCAATCTCGCCGCCAATCTCGTCGGGCCGGCCTACGACTTTTCGAGCCTCTGGCCCAAGGCGATTTCATATAAGGCTGGTGGTCTGATCACCGCGGGCCTCGCGATTGTGATGATGCCGTGGAAGATTCTCGCTACCACGCAGGGCTACATCTTCACCTGGCTCGTCGGCTATTCGGCCCTGCTCGGGCCCGTGGCGGGCATTCTCATCGTCGATTATTTCCTCGTTCGCGGCACGCGCCTGAACACTGCCGAGCTGTTCGAGGAAAACGGCGAATACACCTACTCGAACGGCTGGAATATGGCAGCCGTGATCGCCCTGGTCCTGGGGGTGTTGCCCAACCTGCCTGGCTTTCTCAACACCGCGTTTCCAGGCGTGTTTGCCTCCGTTCCCGACGCGTTCAAGAGCATCTACACCTATGCGTGGTTCGTGGGGCTCGCCATTGCGGCGATCGTCTACGGCGTGATGATGAAGCTCGGCAAGAGCCGGCGCCCAAGCGTGGCGAGCGCATGAGGCATGGCAGCGTGAAATCGTTCAACTGAAGGAGACTTGGCATCATGGCGATCCTGATTCGAGGCGGCACCATCGTCAATGCGGACAAGAGCTGGCGCGCGGACGTACTGTGCGACAACGGCGTGATCGAGGCCGTGGGCGAGAACCTCGACGCGCCGGCGGGCGCGACCGTGGTCGACGCGGGCGGACAGTACGTGATGCCGGGCGGCATCGACCCGCACACGCACATGGAACTGCCGTTCATGGGTACGACGGCGAGCGACGACTTCTACACGGGCACGGCGGCGGGTCTCGCGGGCGGCACGACATCGATCATCGACTTCGTGATTCCGAGCCCGAAGCAGCCGCTGATGGACGCGTTTCGCGAGTGGCGCGGCTGGGCCGAAAAGGCCGCTGCCGACTATGGCTTTCACGTGGCGGTGACGTGGTGGGACGACAGCGTGCATCGCGACATGGGGCTGCTCGTGAACGAACACGGCGTGTCGAGCTTCAAGCACTTCATGGCGTACAAGAACGCCATCATGGCCGACGACGAGATTCTCGTGAACAGCTTTGCTCGCTCGCTCGAACTGGGTGCGTTGCCCACCGTGCATGCCGAAAACGGCGAGCTCGTCTTCCAGTTGCAACGGCAGTTGCTTGCGCGCGGCTTCACGGGGCCGGAGGCGCATCCGCTTTCGAGGCCGCCCGAAGTCGAAGGCGAGGCGGCGAATCGCGCCATTCGCATTGCGCAGGTGCTGGGTGTGCCGGTGTACATCGTTCACGTGTCGGCGAAAGACGCGCTTGAAGCCATTGCGCGCGCACGCAGCGAGGGGCAACGCGTGTTCGGCGAAGTGCTTGCCGGGCATCTGGTGATCGACGAGTCTGTTTATCGCGACCCGGACTGGACACGCGCCGCCGCCCATGTCATGAGCCCGCCGTTTCGCACGAAAGAGCATCGCGACGCGCTCTGGCGCGGACTTCAAGGCGGGTTGCTGCACACCACGGCAACCGATCACTGCGTGTTCTGCGCTTCGCAGAAGGCCATGGGTCGCAACGACTTCACAAGGATTCCGAACGGATGCGGCGGCGTGGAAGATCGCATGGCGGTGCTGTGGGATCAGGGCGTGAACACGGGCCGGCTCACACCGAATGAGTTCGTGCGGGTGACTTCCACCAACGCCGCGCAGATCTTCAGCCTGTACCCGCGCAAAGGCACCGTGGCGGTCGGCGCCGATGCCGACATCGTCGTATGGGATCCCGAGGCCACGCGGACGATCTCGGTGAAGACGCATCATCAAAACGTCGACTTCAACGTTTTCGAAGGCATGACGGTGCGTGGCGTGCCGACGCACACGGTCTCGCAAGGCGAACTCGTGTGGGCGGACGGCGATCTGCGTGCGCGGCGCGGCGCGGGGCGTTACCTGAAGCGGCCAGCGAATCCCGGCTATCTGCAGGCATCGCGGCTCGCGAAGAGCCTGAAGGAGACACAACCGGTGCATCGTGAGGGAGATGCGTCCAACTAACGGCCAGGATACGGGTCCTTCAGTTCGGATTCCGCCATATTTGCGAACCTTCTTGAAGCCATTTGCGTGGGCTATGCTTTCGTGAGCGCGCGAAGTTGAGCGTGGCTCGCGCGAATGCGCTTGATCGACGGGAAGAACATGAAGCGGGAGACCGATAATGAGCACAACCAGTGGGGCCGACTATCCCAAGACCATTTTCATCATCAGGCATGGGGAAAAGCCCGGTGATCCGGCAACGGATAATCCGCAGGATGGCATCAATCTTTCGACGCGCGGCTATGAACGCGCCGCCGCGCTCGCGCCTTATTTCGTCGCGACACTCGGCAAGCCCGATGCACTGTTCGCCACACAGGCGTCCACTCACAGCAATCGTCCTGTCGAAACCATTACACCGTTAGCCCAAGCATTACAGATGACCATCAAGTCGGATATCGCGGACGGCGACTATGGCAAGCTCGCCGACAAAATCCTTTCGGACAGTCACTATGCCGGAAAGGTTCTGCTGATTTGCTGGCATCACGGCAATATCCCGGCGCTCACGCAGAGCCTCGGCGGTCAGCCGCCGCAGAGCCCGTGGCCCGGCACGGTATTCGATCGCGTGTGGCAGATCGACTATCCGGCCGGTTCCGGCAAACCGTCAGGACTGCAAGTGAAAAATATTCCCCAGCAATTGTTGTACGGCGATCAAGCCACCTGACGGGGATTCATCGTTCAGGGCACCAGACTTCGCACGTAGTTGATCGGTGCGTGATCCGCAAGATCGCGCACCATGACGTCGCCGATGCGCCATGCGTAATTGACCAGATAGTCTTCGCGGGCGGCGCTTCGGTCCGCCTGGACGAATGCATCGTCTGCATGCGGGGCAAGCGCACCGAGGCGCGTGATGTAGTTCGCCGCTCCCGCGTGGACGTATCCGCTAAAGGGGGGCGGCAAATCGGTGATGAGATCGCAGCAATCGACATAGCGCGTGATGCGCGATGCCTTGAGCGTCGCGACAAACGTAGCGTCGCCTACTCGCGGCGACCCGATTGTCACGAGGGCGTCTGGCGTGCACAGGCTGGCAAAGAGCGTCGCGATGGCCGCGCCGAGACTATGCCCCGTCAATATGAGTTGCGTTCGGTCGGACGCGGTCGCCTTCAACCAGGTCTCCACCGCACCGCGCAGACCGCGCGCGGCGCCTGCAAAACCCGCGTGAACCTGGCCGGCGGTCTCCGTCCACGGTGTCAAGTTGAAGCTTGCGTCGTCCGCGAGATCGCTGAGCGATTGCGGGTCCGTTCCGCGGAACACGAGGACTGCGAGGCCATCGGAGGGCCTCATCGCGCCGAATCCGTGCGTGTCGTCGTCAGCAAAATTGAAGGCGACGGCGGGCTGAAAGCCCACCAGCGCGAGCGCCCGGTCGAGTTGTTGGCGTTCAGCATCGCCCTCCTCGTAGGCGATATAGGCAAGTCGCGCGAATTCGGCACATAGTCCGTCGATTTCATAGTTGCCTTCGGCGGTGAGCACCGTCGGCCTGTGCCCCGGTGAGTCGAGCGCGTCGAGCGATGGGTCGTAGGGGATCGTGGGCATGGATATCTCCATCTTCGCGTTGAGCTTCGTCATCGTTGCCCCGCATTCGCGGGGCAACGACTGCGCCATCAATGGGCGGGCGGCGGCGGGTAGACCTGTGTTCCGTCTTCGTCGATGAACGCCTCTTTCAACGGCGAGTTGCCGTCGATCGTCAGGAAGACAAAGCCGTTGTACACGCGACCCGGATAGAGGAGGTCGGGCACTTCCCGGTTTTCATGCCAGATCGCTGAGGGGCTCGAGTCGAGCTGGGTAGGCGCGCCTGCCGGGATGGCACCATGCCCGCAGCATCTGGGGTGCACGTTGCCGTGGTCGATATAGACGGCGCCGGCATGCTGGTGCCCCCAGTACCACCACACTTCGCGGTCCGAAAACAAGGGGGCAATTTGGCCCCACAGGCCACACAGGGTCGCCCCGTCGGTGGAGAGGCCGTTGTGGTGCGTCAGCAGGATCGTGCGGCAATGCTTCGCGTTATCGAGTGTCTGCTGGAGAAATGCGCACTGCTGCGCATCGAGCCAACCGTTCTGGTAGAGCTGCATCTGGTTGGCATAGTAGGCGGTGTCGAGACCGATAATGAGCCAGTTGTCATTCTGTAAGGCGAAATAGCTGCACCCCTTTTGCAAGTGGAAGCTGGCATCCGCCAATGTGCTGTTGAAGTAGCCGTTTCCGCCGGAATACATGTCGTGGTTCGAATTCAATGTGAAGCTCCCAGCCGAACCAGAAGGCCACGCGGCAAGGAAGTTCTCATTCTCCTCGGGTGACGTTCCCGCGTAATAGACATCACCCAAATGGATTGTGTAGGTCGGACTGAGGCTGCGAATGCGGTCGGCAATTTTCCCGGCGGGCGCTTGCTGCCCGTCAGTTCTGTAATCGACGCCGGTGCCCCAGTCGCCTGCAATGGCGATCGAAACGCTGTTCGGAATGGTGATCGTTTGAGGGGCGTTGGAAAATGTCGCCTTTTTCCCGGGTGGTATATGTTCGAGCCAGCATGCCGCGGCCTCTGCCCAGCCCATATCCAGCGACTCGTATTTCGCTGTTCCGACAAGATCGCCTTCGTCTGAGACCGTCGTTGCAACGAGGCGGCCATCTGGCGTTTGTAATACGGTGGCGTTATCCAAAAGACTGTTGACGTTCGATAGAACATGATGCACTGGCGACGCGGTGGTATCGCCGCTTAGAAGATCGGTCGCCTGGGTCTGCGCCTGGCTCAGGAGGAGGCCAATCATCCTCTTCTGTTCCGGCGGGACAGCGGCACTCGTTTCAATGGTGTTGAGGGCATTACGCAAGCGCGTTTGCAGGCTTTGAGGCTCCGAGGGTGTCGGTGCCTGCACAGGCGGCGGCATGGGGGCGGGATTCGCTGCTGTGGTTGGGGTCGTGCTCATGTGCGGGCTCCTCGATTGGCTTGCAAACCTGGTCTGTCGAAGGATCGTGTGGGGGGCTGTTGCGATTGGCCTGGCTGGCGCGTGGCCGAACTGATGGGGCGCTCAACGTTTGACGCTTCATTGGGCCGTATTCAGCATAGGCCGCCGAGCGCTAATCGGGAACGAGAGTTCAATTCGCTCTGTGGTCTAGCAGACATACGATTGTCCAATTCGGTGGCCGTAGAAGCCGTCTGGGCAGATACCGTTCACGCCAGCTTTGGCGAATTCCCGGACAGGCGCCTCAGATATCGGTCGTTACCACTACGCGTATTAAATGACGGGAATTTTGTTCTATAGTCAGTCAAGGTGATATTTCGGAAACGGAATTTTTCTGCGAGTGCAGAGGAGTTGCTGCGATCCGAATCATGAATCATCGTTCGCAATCCTATGGATTCACGATTGTCAGGCCCTCTTCGCGATATCCGAAGCGGGCGTCGAGGCGACTCGCTCGAACGGACTGGGCGCGCCTTGCAAGGCCGGTGTTCGGGAGGTCGTGCGACGCCGTGCATAAAACGCAAAGGGGAAGTCGATGCTAGGATCCAGCGCGCTCGAAATCGCAATTGGTGTCATGTTCATCTATTTGTTCTTGAGTCTGATCTGCACGTCGGTCATGGAGGCCATTTCGTCGATCCTGAACAAGCGCGGCAAGACCTTGTTCGAGGGTATAAAAAACCTGCTCAACGATCCACAATTCACCGGACTCGCGCAGCAAATTTACTCGCATGGCCTCGTGAGCAGCATCTCCGAATACGCTTCCGATAAGCAAAAGCCGAATCGGCTGCCTTCTTACATGCCGTCGAAAATACTGTCTTCGGCACTCGTCGATATTCTTTCGTCGACCGGCGCGGCGCTCAATCCGTGCTGGAGCCAGCTTGTGGCGGATCGCACCAGTGCGCTTGCGCGAGCGCAAGACGCGGCGACAGCCAACCCTGCCAACGCAGACCTCAAGGCGGCGGTCGACGCGGCGCAAGCCGATCTCACCAAAGCGCAAAAGATGCAAAGCGATGCAAACGCGACGTTGAATCAGCTTAACCAAGCCGTGAAATTAGCCAACGAAGTGAACGGGCCGGATGACTTCGAAAAAATCGAAGCTGCGGCTCAAGCCTTTTCAAAGGCCTTGGACGGTGGCCGCACGCTCGCCGCGCAACTGCCCGACCCACTGGAAAACATCGAGGTGGGCATCAGACAGCATGTTCCAGACGGACATACGAAGGATTCGCTGCTTTTACTCGTGGTCAAAGCGCGTCACGAGACGTCGGCAATCAAAGACGCGGCGGGTAGCGCCGCACGCCGGATGGAGGCGTTTGAAACCCAGGTCAACCAATGGTACGACCAGGCCATGGACCGTGTAACGGGCTGGTACAAGAGATGGACGCAGGTTGTGCTCGTTGTCATCGCGGCGGTCGCAGTGAGTCTGGCGAACGCCGACACCATCATGCTGGTCAAGGTCCTGATGGACAACGATACCGTAAGGGCTTCGATCTCCGGCGCCGCGTTTGACGTGGTGAGCGCCGCCCAGCCCGCGGCAATGGGGTCGGCCAGCGCACCCGCGGCCGTCGACCCGGCGGTGGTTCGCGCCGAGGCGCTCAAGGATGCTCGCGCGATCGACCTGCCGCTCGGATGGAACTTGCAGGAAGCGGCATTCAGGCAGCCAACCGCATTCCCGTCGACCTTCGCTGGCTGGTTTCTGAAGATCCTCGGCATCGTGATCACGATCGCCGCGGTGTCGCTCGGCGCGCCTTTCTGGTTCGACACGCTCAGCAAGTTTGTCAACCTTCGCGGCGCCGGCACGCCGCCCGGTCAGCAGAGCAAAAGCGCGCCGCGGGGAACGGCGCCGAAATGAGGTGCGCTGGAAATCGCTGCTGCGTCATGGCCCGGTCAGCCGGTCGTCGACAGGGAATTTACATTCCCCCAGATTGAACACACGCAAACCGTGACAGCGAGGAGATGATCCATGGGCCCTCAACCCAACGCCCGTCGCATCGACGCCAACGAGTTTGCCAGGCGTCTGAGGCGGTATGCGGAAACCGGTGTGTCCGGAGTCTCGTTGAGCGGAATCATCGTCGATGCGCGCGTCGACCTCTCGGGAACGGTCTTCAAAAGAGGACTCGCCTTGAGAGACGTGGACTGCAATGGAGAACTCATACTCGCGAACTGCACGTTCGAAGGGCCAGTGTGGCTGGACGAGTGCCGGCTGCATGGCGGGGTCGATCTGTCTCAATGCCAATTCAAGGCGAGCCTTTCGATCACGGCGTGTCGCCTGAAGCGATCCGATGCTCTCGCCGCACTCGCCATTCCAACGTTGAGCATCGCGCGCAGTGTCATTGAGGGCAACGCGTCGATGGTTGCTTGTGCGATAGATGGGTGCGTCTCCGGGCGCGGCGTTCATATTACCGGCGATCTGAGTTTTCCAGCGTGCCGTATTAGCGGCGTTAAAGGCGATGCCGACGGTTTGCTCGATCTCGCTGGCTGCCGGATTACCGGCGGCGTTTCTTTCGAAACAAATGGATCGAAGCTTCCGCCCCAGTTGCTGGCACATGTGCAGGCGTGCGCGAAAATAAAGGATAGCTTTTACGGCGAGCGATCGAGCGTTGAAGATGCCACAGAAAAAGGCTCCGTCTCCGTGAACTTTACGAACGCTCATCTTGGAGACTACCTCAATCTGGCGAATTCGAGATTCTGTGGAAAGGTCAATCTCGAGCATATGAAATGCCGGCAGGTGTCGTCTACGGGCGAACTGATCGGCGTCCGCCCGAAGGAGAGGTTCGAAAAAGAAGTGACGGCTGCGCACGTAGACGGAGAACTGACGTTTTCGGATGCGGAAATCGGCTATATCCAGCTTTACGGCATCACCGTGACGGGGGCGATCACGTTTATCGCCGGGAAGTGCGGCCAGATATTTATCGACGACTGGTGTTCGGACGACGGGCTGCACGCTCAGGTAGCCAGCATCGGCGCTTTTTATATGACGTCATGGCATTGCCTGGATTTCGTTCGCTGCAATGTCTCCCGCATCAACGAGAATAAACGCCAGTTGGGGTACAACGCGATCGAGATCACGTCTTCAAAAATCGAAAAGGACCTGACGTTCTGGCCGGGGAAGAGTACTGCCAGCGTACTTGAGGGGAACTATAACCGTGACGACGAGGCACCTGCGAACAATCCACGGCAAGGAGGTCAAATCACAGGGCAGTTGGCCGATCGTTGGAACCGGCACCTCGCGATGACAGGGAAGCTACGTATTGCGAACTGCATCATCCGCGGGGACGTCGACCTCACAGGGATAGAGGTCAAAGAGCGGGATAAGGTTGACGGTCGAATCCTGATTTCCGATACCGAAATCGATGGCCGCGTGCTCTTTGCTTCGCCGGTGTCCTACCTCTTTAATCCGCGTAACGATTCGCCGATGATACGTGATCTGGCGGCCCGTCGTGTCCTGGAGGCGATCCGGGAGCAAACAGGACGCGACTCGTTCCCTGTCGACTTGAGCGAGCATTTAGCATCATGCAACTCCCTCGAGTTGCAGACGGTGACGGCGAGCGATATCGATCTGACCGGACTATGTGTCGAACCGGCACCTGGCGAGAAAGACCGTGAGGGTCGCGTGGATGTTGTGTACAGTACGATCAGACGGCGTGTCGAAGCTTTTTCCCGGCTTGACAAGGACGCGGTAAAAAGGGCTCAGGAGGATCTCGAGAGTCGGCTCGGCGAAGCGGGAAAATTTCGGTCCTGGCTGCTCGGAGTCGACGCGAATTCTTTTCGCCAGAATTTGTGCGCGAAGGCGACGATCGTTGAAGCGCACGTCTCGATTCGGGGCGCATTGAATCTGCAGTACTCTGAGGTTGGCCAGCTCAAGGTGTCGGACCGGTCGTTCTTGGGGAGTGTTGCCGATTCGAGCCCGCGTGACGACGGGCTGGTGCTGGATTTCGCAAAGCTTCACAATCTGTGCGTGGCGCGAGGCAACAAGAAGAGCGCGGAAAAGCAGCACACGCACAATGGGTTTCCGAGGCCGATAAGCTTGCTCGAAGTTCAGGTCGATTCCTGGTTTCTCGAACTCGTGCAGGACGGAAAGACTGCCGAACAGCGCGCCGATACGGAACCGGTCAGCGCAGCGCCTTATCTCGACCTCCTCGATAACGATCCAGAATTCAGGATGTCTTCGTATACAGCCGTTGAGCGTTCACTACGGAACCGCGGCCTCGACAAGGAGGCGAACCGGATCTACGTCGCCGCTCGTTTCAGGGATGCGAGAACCGGCAAGGGATATCGGCGGCCGAAGCGCCGTATCGATCGCATACTGGCGTGGTTCTATACCGGGCTGTGGCCGTGGAGGCGCGGCGATGGACGCTTCAGGGAAAAAGGGTTCTTGAAAAGTGTTCCATTTCTACGCCGCACTAGAGATTGGCGTGAGACCTTATTTGGCGGCGTGACTTTCTCAATATGGAGTGTCGGATTTGCATTTGCGGGCTCTTCTCTGATTCGGGATCACGACAGCTGGACGGGTTGGTTACTGTTTATTCTGATAATCGCAGCTGCCCCACTATTTCTCAGGATTGTTGTCGATCGGTTGTATTGGCTATTGCTCGACTACGGCACCGGTGCAATGCGTCTCGCGGTTATCATTTTCATTCTTATGCTTTTATCCTTTGTGTTCGTCTCGGGAGAGCCTGCTAATTTCGAGCCGACCATTCCCGCGAAAATACTTGAAGCGCAAAGGAAAATGGTCCTGCCGACCAATGCTGTTCTAGCGCCTATGGCGTACGATCCGAAAGAACATCCTACCGAGGATGAGTGGACGTTTGGCGAGCGTGTTTGGATGACGCTCGAGTACCATGTTCCGCTCGTATCGGCTGTGGTATCGGATGAATGGGAGGCAGCGGGAAGCCCGTTGCGAATATCTTCGTTGTGGGTTGAACGAAACCATGATGAACGTGGCGTGCCGAACTGGTGGCCAATGAAGATCGGCGCATGGCCGAAGGCAAGAGACTGGTTCGGCGCCATGCAGTGGCTAAACTGGATATTGTGGCCCTTGTTCCTTCCGTTCCTCGTTCGCAAGATTAGTCGGGATCGTTAGGGTCGAACGAGCTGATTCTGTATCGCTTGTGATCGATCGTTTTATATATTATTGAAAACGGAAATTCTTTCAATATGGCGCCGATCAGAGATTCGTTGTTGCAATAGATTTCCTCGGGGCCAACGGTGCGAATGGCATCCATGGTCGAGCGATAGCCGCCGTTGAATGCCAGGTGGCAATCGACCCTCCATTCCTGTTTCAGGTTCAACGGGTAGTTGGCGTCGTCGATGGCCAAGGTCTTTTTATAGCGCTGATCGTCTACCAGTGCCGCTTGCGCCTTCACGAAATCGTCCTGGCACTGGTGGCTGGTGACATATCGTTCCCAAGGCAAGATTGCGTGCACTGACGAGCAATCCTTGCAGTAGTCGCTTTTCGTTCTGCTACTTGCGTGGTGCACCAGTGTCAGCACCCGGATCAAAGATTCGTCTTTGATAAAAGAAAGCAAATAATCGCGGCAGTTGGCCAGCGTATATCCCACACCGGCAACGTCGTCCACCAGCAGGATTTTCTTGCGCTCCTTGACGCAGGAGTCGACAAGATCGAACACTTTCCTGTTATTGATTTCAGCCTTGGCTTCCCGGCGGTCGTAGTGAACGAAGTCCACGGGCAGGCCCAACATCTGCGAAAGCATCAAGGCAGGGATGGCACCTCCGCGCAAGATGCCGAGTATCAATCCCACGTTTTCCTGGATCAGTTGCGCTCTTTTAGACAGGCAAAAAGTTTCTATGGCGTCGTAGCCATAAAAGTAGACGGGGAGTCTGGAAAACTCAGTGTCCATCAGTCCTTGCTCCATCTTGAGGACGAGAATCGAGCCAACGTGGTTTCACTTCGCCTACAGCGATAGCGGCAACGCAAGATGCCGCGCGTACATCAGATCGCGGTGTTCGAGCAAAATGGGATCCAACGCCGCGTCGGTCTGCGGATCCCGCGTTTCGAATGCGGTCCTCACGCCCGCGTCCATCGGGCAAACGTCATGCGGTAGCGGGCGGAACATGCCGACCACGCTGGCGCTGTAGACATCGACCGCAGTCACCGTATTGCCAATGTAATACGCAGACCCCGCCGCCCGTTGCGCCTTCAGACGCGCGGCCAGCATCCCCAGCACGGCAGTCACGCGGCCGGCCGCAGCTTCACCGGCTTGCGGGCTGTATCCATATTTCTTGCCCAGATATTTCGCGACCCGGTCGGGAAAGCCACCGTTATTGTTCAAGCCCACATGAATGAGTTGCAATCGGCGCGACCATCCCAAACCGCTCTCGCCGCACAGTTCATGTGCGAGGCCGAAAGCCAGCGCGCGTTCGGCGGGATCGTCCGGCAGCAACGAAGGCGTAGGGGCAAGCCGCTCCGCGAGCAGAAGAATATCCGCCCAGCCGCGGCGCGGCCGCTCTTGTCCGGCCATCAGCACGGGCGCGCTCAGTTCCCCTGCCCACTGCTTCAGTGCCTCGCTGTCGTAAGCGAGCCGCACGGCAGCCCACTCGATACCCTTGATATGCAGGATGCCTTTGGCCGCTTCGCTCCAGGGACTCGGAACGCCCCCGACCACGACCATGCGCAAGCCCTCTCGCTGGACCGCTGTTTCGACATCGATGTATTCGAACGGCATGGATCTGCTCCCTCGCGGCCAAGCCCAGGTCGATTCCTGGGCAACCGTGCGCGAAGCATCACTGTACGCTATGGGGCCGTCGTTCGAGCGAGCGCCACGGTGAAAGCCTCATTGCCTGTGCGGCACGCTGCCTTGCTTGAGCGTCGGATCGAGCAAGGCGTCCTTTACGTTAAGCGAAGACGCTTGCCCGAGATTCGCGTAGTCATGTTTTAGCCACACGTCCGCCACCTCGCGCCCGCGCTCGAACAGCGTCTTGAGCAATGCCCAGGACGTGCTGCTCTTGGAGACGAAGCCGAACTTCGCGAGAAAGTCGTCGTCGCGAATCAGGTGAAACCGGACGGTCTTAAAGCGGCTTTGGCTTGCGGCTTCCTTGCCGACCGAGTCGAGCACGCGGTTGACCGCTTCGATCGCGTTGATCTCCAGCACAACGGAAGCGTTGAAGCCGATTTCGTTGAGGCGGTCCAGAATGCCGCGAGCGTTTTTCGGTGGCATGTCGTGGCGCACGAACGGATTCGCGAGAATCAGGATCAAGTCCTGCGCGTGGGCGATCAGCGGCGCCAAAGGCGGATTGCCAAGGTAGCCGCCATCCCAGTACGGCACGCCGTCGACATCCACGGTGCGGAATTCGCTTGGCAGGCACGCGGAGGCGCGCAGCACCTCGACGGATATTTCGGGCTGCGTAAAGATGGCGCGCTCGTTGGTTCGTACATTGGTCGCGCATATGAAAAGCTGCGGGGCGCCGGCCTTCGTATTGAGCGTCGAGAAATCCGCTTCTGAAAGTGTGGAGCGGATCAACGGACCGAGCGGATCGCGGTACAAGGGATTGTTGTAAGGCGAGGCGACGAGTCCCACGACCTCCGTGAAAATGGCGCCCGGACTCCAGTCGATATTCCAGCCGCCGAACGGCCCAGGCTCGGAAAAGCCGAAGAGGGCGTTGCCGGCTAGCGTGCCCGCGCGCGATACCGCTTCCCAGAAGGCGCGAAGCCTCTCGCGCGCTTGCGTCGCGCCGCCGTTGGCGAGGCCGGCTGCGCAGAGCGCCGCGTTGATTCCGCCCGCGCTCGCGCCGCTGATCGCCGCGACATCGAATGGCATGCCCTGCGATGTCGATTCGAGCAAACGGTCGAGTACGCCCCACGTGAAGGCGCCGTGCGAGCCGCCGCCCTGCAGGGCGAGCGCGACTTTGGGGCCGGACTGTTGCACGCCGCTCGGGGATTGCTCGGTCGCCATGGCGCCTCTCTCGTCGTCGTCGCATTGCTGGCAATCGTACGCGCGAGAGGGAATGCGCGTGCTTTGAATGTCGTGTCAGGAACGCGTGAGAACGGGCGGCGCTACCTTCAGCGCATGCGTCATCAGGGCGATTGCCAGTCGCTCGCCAGCCGCATTAGCCGGAATGCGCCCGTCGAGCGCTAGCGTCGCCAAGCCGTGAACGAGCCCCCAACAGGCGAGCGCGCCCGCCTCGGCCCAATTCGGCGCCAGTTCCGCGACCCGATGCGCCATCAGCGTATAAGCGCTGCGGCAATCCTCAGTGGGCAGAGCGAGTCCAGCCCCGTCGGCGAACATCAGCCGGAACAGCGCAGGATGCGCACGGGCGAAGCCAACGTAGGCCAGGCCCTGAGCCGTGAGCGCTGCGCACGCGTCGTCCGCCATGTCCGCGCGCGCGGCGTGTGCCTCCAGCATGGCAAAGCCCTTGAGCGCGACGGCGCCCATCAGCGCCGCCTTGTCCTCGAAATGGCGATAGGGCGCCATGGCCGAAACACCGGCTGCCCGCGCAACGGCACGCAGGCTGACGTCGCTTTCGCCTTGTTCGAGCAAGGCGAGCGCGCAGTCAACCAGGCGGTCATGAAGCGACGATATCGAATCACGCATCGATGTTTACACTGTAATCAGGCTCAACTATGCTTGCAGCGTAAGCAGCCGGGAGCCATCATGCAAGCCTCCGTCACCCGCAGGTCCGTCGACCTCAGCGCTTATCCGAATCTCGTGGTCATCATGCTGGGCTTTCGCGTGCGCCGGCTGCGCGGCATCGCGACCTTGTTCGGCATTGGCAAAGGCTTACGGCAAATCCAGCTGAATCCGCCGGCCGGATTGCTCTCGAGCGAGCAGTTCCTGTTCGCCCTCAATCATGTGGGGATCCGCCAGTATTGGCGCGACCTCGAAAGCCTTGAAGCGTTCACGCGCAGCGCGCCGCATTCGCGCTGGTGGGGCGAGTTCCTGCGCGACAGCGGCGGCGCGGGCTTCTGGCATGAGAGCTATAGCCGGCAGGGAATGGAGGCGGTTTATATCGACATGCCCGGGCCCGTGGGCTTCGACCGGTTCGCGCCGGCGCGCGAGCCGACCGGACCGTTTATGAGCGCGCGAAAGCGAATGGCGGCGGACTAGCGCGCCGTCGAATCAATTGGCGCGCAAACGCGCGCAAGCGCCATCCGCTGCGCCGTGGTTATCAAACACCTCGATATCCTCGTGCAGAATGCGCCGGATTTCAAAAATCGCCTCAGGGGTTTCCTGAACGCTATGTCCCGAAACGATGACCTTTTCGGAGAGCGCGCCGTCGAGATGCGCGCTGCGATAAGGGACAACACCATCGTCGGAATCTTCGAGCGGGCCCGTCTCACGGCGCCGCGCAATAATCGAGTGAAAGCACACGGTAGGGCTGATCGGCAGGCGTGAAATCGACTGAATGATCGGATTGGTATCCCGCAACTGCTCGATGCTGTTGGGGACCGCGATGGTCTCTCCTGCCCTGTGGGTGCTATCGGCGTTGGTCGCGCTCTGCAGCATCTCGTCGAACTCCTTTAGCAGCGCAAGCGGCAAGCGCACGAGGTTTGCGACCCAGCGAGAAAGGCGATTGCTCGCGAACGGCGTGCCGCGGTGCGGCGCGGCGATGAAGATCGCGCGCTCGACCTGTGGCATCGGCGTAAAGCGCAGCAGACGATTGAGCCGCTCGTCCTCGCGAACGATGTCGATGCCTTCGGGCAGGTAGTTGTTCTGGACGGTGACCCACAGCACATCGTCGGAAGAGGAGACGAGCAGCCGGGCGAGCACCCCGCCCATGCTGTGCCCGATCAGCACCATGCCGTTCGAAGCGGGCACCACGCCTGCGGGATCGAAATGCGCGAGTGTCAGCTGCACCGCCTGGCGTATTCGCGCGAGATTCACGAGAATGGGCACGTTGGTCGGGTAGTAGACCTGCCAGACCTGGAAATGCTCGCGCAGCTTTTCGTCGCCCTGAATGTCGTTGGCGACGTTGACCCATGCCTCGGGACTGCTGGCTAATCCGTGCAGCATCAGCACGATGCGACGGTCCGGGTCGAAGGGTTGCATCATGTAAATGCGCGGCCGGTCGATGCCCCTCGTGCGGCCGAGCAGCGAACGCAAGGACTGCCTGGCAAAGCCGGAGCGGGCAAGCCAGATGCCGTATCCCGCACTGAAGTTGGCCGCGAGCGGCACGGTCTGGCCATTCAGTTCTACGCTTTCCACGCGATACGGATCGTAGGCGGAAAAGACCACGTCATGCGAATCGAGCACTTGCTCGAGCGTGCCCTCGCCAAACGTCAGCAGGGCGGTGACGCTCGGCGAAGGCATTTCATCGAACGGACGCGAGCCGGGCGCGAGCCAGATGGTGGCGGCAGTGCCCGAATTCGCGTTGCCTTCGGAAGGTGCCGCGTTGTTGTCCGGACCGCCGGCCGGGTCTGGCGGAACTGGTTGCGTGACCGCAACCAGTTCCGCGCCCAGGCCGTCGCGGCGATAGGTATTGCGCAGTCCCGCGAACGACAGCCCCGCGGCCGGAATGACTTCGCTGAGTTCGCGCACGCCCTCGGGGAGCCGCACTTCCCGCAGGTCGATATGGATGGTCCAGCCCGCGATGAACTGCTTTGCCGGATCGCGGTTGCCGGTGTTCGTTTCATGCGCGCCGCGCAGGAACAGCGCGCCGGCGAGCTCCTGGACCGCATAGTTGTAGTAGTCGCGAACCTGGGTCTGGCGATCTTCGAATGCCCGTTCGCCCGCCGTGCGTTGGCCGAGGAACAGAAAGGCGTACGCGTATCGCGCTGTCTTGAGCCACGCATCGAATTGCGCGTCGCCCCAGGGGTTGCCGGCAGGCGGCGTTTGCCCAAGCGCCATCTGGAGCGATAACTCGGCGAGGCTGGCGAGGCGCTGGTCGGTGTTGAGTCCGCCGACGGTTGCGATACTGTCGATACACGCTTGCGGCGCGCTTCGGCACGAACTCTCGTCGAGTGCCGCAACGCGCAACGTCGCCTGGGTCGCCGTGCTCAACTGCCCGGTCGAGAGAATATCTCCGCGACGCATGGCAAAGTACTGCTGGGGCCCGAGCGAATTCACGCGCACCATCGCGCAGCCGGACAGCAGCGCGGCGACGAGAAGGGCCGCCACATAGACCAACGGCTGCGCCGGCACATTGGCCACCTGCGGGCAACGCGACATGCGTGATAAGTAAGGGCGCGTCATGAAGGATCCAGGCCATTCGCGCGGGCGCGCACAGGCGTGTGGCGAAATGGGGGACGGCGCGGCGCGGCGGTCAACAGGTCGATGTATACCAGCCTGATCTGGATCGCGTTCGCGCGGTGATCCGCGGCGCACCGCTATGTGCTCCCCTGGGTTGACTGGCGCGCCCGGCATCAACAGACTCTAGTCACCTTCGATCCACTCGGGAGCGAACTTGGCCAACCCGGATCTTGTTGAAAGCGAGCCGAAGGGTGCGCACGTCGTCGCGGCGCAGGCGAGCCCGTGCGACAAGCTCGTGATCCGCACGCAGCCCACCACCGTCGACCGCCCGTGCCAGCGCAAGCGACTCGCGCTCGCGGCGACGATTCTGGGTTCGAGCATGGCGTTCATCGACGGCTCTGTCGTCAATGTCGCACTACCGTCCATTCAGAGCGAACTCGCTGCGAGCGTCGCGGCGATGCAATGGGTCGTCAACGCGTATCTCCTCTTTCTCGGGTCCCTCGTGCTGGTCGGCGGCTCGATGGGGGACAAACTGGGCCGCCGCACGGTGTTTATCGCCGGCATTGCGCTTTTCACGCTGGCGTCGGCCGCTTGCGGCCTCGCGCCGAACGCGGCGGCGCTGATCGCCGCGCGCGCGGTGCAAGGCATGGGCGCGGCACTGCTCGTGCCCAGCAGTCTCGCGATCATCGGCGCGGTGTTCGACGACGCCGCGCGTGGGAGGGCCATCGGCACCTGGGCGGGCGTTGGCGCGATCACATCGGCAGTGGGGCCCGTGGCGGGCGGCTGGCTCGTCGATGCGTTTTCGTGGCGCGCGATCTTTTTCCTGAATGTCCCGCTTGCCGCGATAACGATCGCGCTCGCCATGTCATCGGTGCCCAACAGCCACCGGATCGATGCGCCCGGGCGGCTCGACTGGCCAGGCTCGCTGGCCGCGGCAGGGGGCCTCGGCACGCTCACGTTCGGGCTGACCGAGGCGTCGGCGCGAGGCTTCCAGCATCCGCTCGTGTTGGGCGCGATGGGCGCAGGCGTGCTCGTGCTCGCTGCATTCGTCATGATCGAAGCCCGCAGCGCGAGCCCCATGATGCCGCTCGACGTGTTCCGCTCGCGCGATTTCACCGGCGCGAATCTCGTCACGCTGCTGCTTTACTTCGGGCTTGGCGGCGCATTCTTCTTCCTGCCGTTCACGCTGATCCGCGCGCATGGCTACACCGCGACCGAAGCGGGCGCCGCGCTACTGCCGGTGCCTGTCATCATCGGGTTGCTGTCGCGCTTCACCGGCTCACTGACGAGCCGCTTCGGCTCACGCGCGTTGCTGACCGTGGGGCCGGGCGTTGCCGGAATCGGCTTCACGCTGTTGGCGTTGCCGTTCGCGGGCGGCGGCTACTGGGCCGGATTCTTTCCGGCGCTCGCGGTGCTTGGGCTCGGCATGACGATTACCGTCGCGCCGCTCACCACAACCGTGATGGGCTCGGTGTCGAGCGAGCGCACTGGCGTCGCGTCCGGCATCAATAATGCCGTTGCGCGCGTGGCGAGCCTGCTGGCGGTTGCGGTGCTTGGCATCGTGTTCGTGTGGTCGCATCAAGCGGCGCTCACGGCGCGGCTCGACGCGTTGCATGTGACGCAGGATGCGCGCGAGAGGAAGCCGTTGCTGGAGCCTGGCGAGCGAGGGGAAACGATATCGGGCGACGCTCACGGTCTGCAGGAGACGCTGATGGCGCGTGCAGAAGCGGAGGCCCTGATCGACGCGCTGCGCGCCGTTGCCGCTGTGTCGGCCGCTTGCGCGTTCGCTGCAGCCGGGATTGCTGCGGCAGCCATACAGCCGCGCAAACGCACTGCAAACGTTTGCACCTGACATATTTCGCAAAATTACCCTGCGGGGCGAATATTGCGCGAATTGCGGTGGCATTCTGCACGCGTAATAAATTGAAACCGGCCAGATTCATGTTTTCGTATTCGGTCAAGCCGAAACGAACAACGTCGCTGCCCCCTTATTTCGTGCATTGCGGTGGCCGCTGAAACGTGCGCGTCACTCGCGCGTTTTAATTCTTGCTTGCCCCTTTTTATACGCAAACGTTTTCGTTTTTGATCTGTCGCGCAGGCGTGACAAATTGAGCGACACAGGCCAATTAAAAAATAAACACGGCGAGAATAATACGTATAATCCGCCGCGCGCATCAGTTGATCCGACGCCGTCGCCGCCTGGATGGTGACGAGGTTGCTTTTCGCAAGTTCAGTTCTGTTGACCCTATGCGCTTCTTTTCCGGGCGCATGAATAGGTGATGAATTCCATGCCAGCACCGCAATGGCGTCCGTTCGTGTCGTTCCTCACGCAGGAGTTGACACAGAACCTGACGCCCAGGTTTCTGACTCAGCTCATGCGTACCGCGGGCGGCCAGTTCGCCCGTCACGCTGTGCTGGCTGAGGCGCACACCGTGGCCACGATGCGCGAGGCCATGAATCAGGTTTGGGGCGAGCTGGACTGGGGGCAGGTCGAGATACGCGAGGCTCAGGACTGGCTGGTGCTCACGCATTACCACGCGCCGCTCAAGGCCGTATTCGGCGCGGAGAACGTGGTGTGGGCCGGGGCCTTCCTCGAAGGGGCCTATGAAGCATGGATGCACCAGCTGGGCGCCGATTCGCAGTTGCGAATGACCACGGCAGGCCCTGCGGATGCGTCGGGAACGATGGTTTTCCTGTTCGGCAAGTAGAAATTAGCAGGTTGGCAGGTCAGTAAAAAAACACAAAACGTGCTGCGCGCGTGACGCGCCTTCGTGGACAGCACAACGAATACACGGGGTCGGGGCATGAGCAGTGCATCGGACATTGCGAATCTTTTCGAGGTAGCGGACGCAAGCGCTTTTCAGTACCGGGAAGTAGAAAGGGCGGAGCAGAGTCAAGGTCTGCGTGGGCGCTGGTCTACGCTGACCGCAGCGGAGCCGGAACCCGTTGCGCCCGCACCAATGGCGATGCAGGGCGACGCAGCTGATTGCGCCGATGTTCCCGTTGCGACCGCTACACCCGATACGTTACCCGACGCGCTCCACCCGCAGACACCGCAGCCGGCCGCGTGCCCCATTGCCGCGGCCGCTTCGGAACCTCCCCCGGTTGAGGAGGCCGCGCCCGAGCAGCCCGTCGTTCAAGCCACGCCCGAGCCTGTCGTCGCCGCGCAGCAGTCGGCCGCGCTGAGCAGTGTGTTTGCGCGCCTCATGGAACGCAACGAGCCTCGCGCCGATGTCGCGCAACGCGGGGCGCCATGATCCTCAAACGCAAATCGATGCGGCCGCAACGACAACGCGCCGGTTCGGGGCAAAGCGACGACGCCGGAAACTGGGACGACACACTGCTGGAAGCAGGGGCGTCGCTTCTCGCGTCGCGCTGGTCGCGCGTGCTCGTGACGCTGGCGGCCGCGCTGTTGTTCACGTCCGCGATGACGGTCCACCTCGCGCTGTCGAAGCAGTGGGTATTCGCCATCCTTTGCATGGGTGCCGCGCTCGCGCTGAGCCGCATGCGCGGCCGCGTGCTCACGGTGTCGCTGGTGGCGTTGTCGGTGTTCATTTCGTTGCGCTATCTGTACTGGCGCGTGACGCAGACGCTGTCCTTTACCAATTCGCTGGACAGGACGTTCGGCTATCTGCTGCTGCTGGCCGAAGGCTATGCGGTGCTCATGCTGTTGTGCAGCTACTTCCAGACGCTCTGGCCGCTGCATCGCCGGCCTGCGCCGCTGCCGGCCGACACCTCGGACTGGCCCACGGTGGACGTGTATATCCCTACGTACAACGAACCGCTCGATGTGGTGCGGCAGTCGGTGCTGGCCGCAACATTGCTCGACTGGCCGGCCGACAAGTTGCGCGTGTACCTGCTCGACGACGGCCGGCGCGACGAGTTCCGCGCATTCTGCGAACAGGCCGGCGTGGATTATCTGACGCGTCCCGACAACACGCACGCGAAAGCGGGCAATCTCAACGCGGCGCTGCCGAAGACGAGCGGCGAGTTCATCGCCGTGTTCGACTGCGATCACGTCACCACGCGCTCGTTTCTGCAGGTCTGCATGGGCTGGTTCCTGAAAGATCCGAAGATGGCGATGGTGCAGACGCCGCACGTGTTCTATTCGCCCGATCCGTTCGAGCGCAACCTCGAAACCTACCGGAAGGTGCCCAACGAGGGCGACCTGTTCTATGGCGTGCTGCAAAACGGCAATGACCTCTGGAACGCCGCGTTTTTCTGCGGTTCCTGCGCGGTGCTGCGCCGCTCCGCGCTCGAGGATGTGGGTGGCGTGGCGACCGAAAGCGTCACGGAAGACGCGCTGACCGCGCTCAAGATGAGCATGAAGGGCTACAACACGGGCTACCTCGCCATTCCTCAGGCTGCCGGTCTTGCCACCGAGAGCCTGGGCCGGCACATCGGCCAACGGATTCGCTGGGCGCGCGGCATGGCAGAAATCTTCCGCCAGTTCAACCCGCTGTTGATCTCGGGGCTGACGATTGCGCAGCGGCTGTGCTACCTGAGCGCGATGATGCACTTCTTCTTCGGCTTGCCGCGCATCGTGTTCCTGATCACGCCCATGGCCTTTCTGTTCTTCGGCGCGCATGTCTTTCATGCGTCGGCGCTCATGGTGCTGGCCTACGTCGTACCGCATCTCGTGATTTCGAGCATCAGCGCGTCGCGCATTCAAGGCCGCTTTCGCCATTCGTACTGGAGCGAAGTCTACGAAACAGTGCTCGCGTGGTACGTGATTCTGCCCGCGCTCCAGGCCGTGCTGCGTCCCGGCAGCCGGGGCTTCAACGTGACGTCCAAGGGCGGGGTGATCCGCCAGTCCTTCCTCGATTGGGCGATGGCGCGGCCCTATATCGTCCTGCTGATCATCAATCTCGCCGGATTCGCGGTGGGTGTGGCCGGTTTGATCCGCAGCCCCGGCTGGCCCGAGGCGATGAGTATTTTGTTCAACCTGGTCTGGGTGACCTACAACGTCATGAATCTGAGCGCGGCGGCCGGCGTGGCGGCCGAGTCGAAACAGCTGCGTCTCACGCCGCGCGTGCAGATCGAGTTGCCGGCCGCCGTCCGGCTGGCCGACGGGTCCCGCGTCATGTGCCAGACCAGCGACTATTCGCAGGGCGGCCTGGGACTGGTGCTGCCCGAGAACGCGCCGTTGCCGCAACGCGGCGAGCGCGTCGTGGTCTCGGTGTTTCGCGACGACTACGAGGGCAAGTTTCCCGCCGAGGTCCAGGTGTGCCGCGGCCGCACCGTGGGCGTGAGTTTCCCGGCCCTGACGATCGATCAGGAACGCGACCTGATGCGCGTGACGTTCTCGCGCGCCGATAGCTGGGTTGGCTCCTGGGGCCGCTATCGTCCCGACCGGCCGCTGCGCAGCCTGTTCGAGGTGCTTGGCGTCGGCATGCGCGGCCTGAAGGAGTTGGGCCGCCATCTGTTGATGGGCGGACGCGAGCGTTTCGCACGTTCAGCCGAGGCGCAGGCGAGTGAGCTGGGATCGAAGCAATCGTGAACCACGCTTATTTGTCGCCTTCGCGCGCTCGGGCGTGTACGCGCCGGTTGGCGCCGCTGTGGGCTTCGGTGCTCGCCGTGCTCGTGTTCGGCGCTAACGTTGCGCGGGCCGCGAGTGGGCCCGGCGCGCCTGGCGCATCGGCGCCTGCGTTCGCCTCGCAGGCCGTGGCGGCCGCGACGCCGGCATCGCCCGAGGCCATGCAGCCAGTCGCCGCGAATTCCGCTGACACCTATACCTACCGCATCCCGCTACTCCGGCAAAACGCAGCGCAGGGGCTGACCTTGCTCGGCGAGGACGCTTATGGCGGCATGGACTTCGGCTTGCGCCGCGACGAGCGCGTGGTCAGCGCGCGGCTCGTGCTCGACTACCGCTATTCGCCCACGCTGCTCCCCACGCTCTCGCATCTCAATGTGCTGCTCAACAGCGTAGTGGGGGCGACGATCGCGTTGCCCGAACCCGCGCCGCGCACGTCGACGCAGGTGACGGTGGATCTGCCGGTGTCGCTGCTCACCGAGTTCAACCATCTGAACCTCGAGTTGATCGCTCACAGCAAGGCGAGCGATCAGGGCAATGATCCGCTGAGTCCCGACCTGTGGCTGAAGGCGAGCGCGCAGAGCGCGCTCGAACTGACCGTGGCGCCGGCGGCGCTCGCCAGCGACCTGTCGCAACTGCCCGCACCGTTTTTCGACGCGCGCGACGTGCGCAGGCTGAACCTGCCCGTCGTGCTGCCGCGCACGCCGGGAACTCGCCGCCTCGAATCCGCAGGGATCGTCGCCTCGTGGCTCGGGGCGCAGGCGGGTTATCGCGGCTCGCACTTTGCCGCGAGTCTCGGCGCGCTGCCCCCGCATGGCCATGCCGTCGTGCTGGCGCTCGGCGACGAGTTGGCGGGCCTCGGCCTGGCCCCGCTCGCGATGGGCGGTTCGGGCGGTCCGACGCTGGCGATCGTGTCCAACCCCAACGACCCCAACGGCAAGCTGCTCCTCGTCACCGGCCGCGACGAGCCGCAACTGCGCACGGCGGCGATGGCGCTGGCGCTCGGCGCGAAGACGCTGGCCGGCCCGCAGGTTCGCATCGACGGCCCGGTTTCCGTAGCGCCGCGCAAGCCTTTTGACGCACCGAACTGGTTGCCGGGCGACCGCCCGGTGGAACTGGGCGAACTGCTGCCGGCGGACCGCTTCACGGTACAGGGCTTCCGGCCTGGTGCGATCGACGTCGACCTGCGCCTGCCGCCGGGCTTGTTCGGTTTCAACAACGCCGGCGCGGTGCTGAACCTGCGTTATCGCTATACGGCGCGCCCGGAGTCCCGGCATTCGGAGCTGCGCGTGCTGGCGGGCAATACGCCGCTGGCGGCGTTGCCGCTGCCCGGCGACGCGTCGGACGGCCATGCCGTGATTCGGATTCCTACCTATCTGCTGCCGCCGTTGACGACGCTGCAATTCGACTATCGCTACGAGGCCGTCAAGACGAAGGACCATTGGCAGGACGTGCCCGGCGGCCCGCTGCTGAGCGCGCTCGATCCGACTTCGACGATCGACATTTCGCAGTTGCCGCGCTACACGGCCATGCCGGACCTGGGCGCTTTCACCAACGCGGGTTTTCCGTTCACGCGCCTCGCCGATCTGTCCGAAACCGCGGTGATCCTGCCGGCACAGCCGGTTGCGGATGACTACGCCGCCTATCTGACGCTGATGGGCAGCATGGGGCAGGCCACCGGCTATCCGGTGCTGGGCGTGACGGTAGGCGACCCGTCTCAGGTTCGAACGCTGCGCAACAAGGACCTGCTCGTGCTGGCTTCGGGCGACAACCAGCCCTGGCTCACCACATGGCGCGCCGATCTGCCGCGCGGGTTCTTCGCCCCGGACGCGACGCCGGGCAACTGGCTCGCCAGGTGGTGGGCCAGGCTGACCGGCGGCGAGGCGCAAGCGAGGCGCGAAGCCGATATCGCCGCGCTCTATCGCAGCGACGACCACGACGGCATGGTGGCCGGGTTCGAGTCGCCGCTCGCGCGTGGCCGCAGCGTGGTGCTCGTATCGGGCAATACGCCGGACGGCCTCAGTGCGGTCGTGGACGCGTTGCAAACGCGCCATTACCGCGTCGACGACACGATCGGCGGCAGCCTCGTAGTCGTGAACGACGGCATCCTCACCACGCTGAACAAGGATCAGAGCTATTTCATCGGCTCCTTGCCGTTTCGGCTCGCGCTCGAGTGGTTCTTCGCGAGCCACATCGTGCTGCTGCTCGCGTCGACGCTCGTGAGCGTCGTGCTCATCGGTTTGCTCGGCGGCGTACTCCTGCATCGGCGCGCCCTGAGCCGCCTGAATCTGGACATCCCCCAGACATCGCAACGTGAAGAAGGACGACGAGGTTCTCATGTTTAAAAGACGGCCTGCTATCTCCCGGGCACGCCTCGCGCGTTGCATGACCGTACAGCCTGCATGGCGGGCGTTGCCGGCGCTGCTGTTCGGGGGCGTCTTCGCTACGGCGGCGCACGCTCAGGCCACGGCAAGCGGCAATGCCGCGAACAGCGCACAGACGCAACCCGCTGCGGCCGCGGTGGCCACGGCTGCCTCGTCGTCGACCGTGACCTGGTCGCTGCGGCAACTGGGTGCGCAATACGCGCTCAACCTGCGCGGCGTCGACGGCAGCAATACGCTGCCGGTCGGCGTGCGCGACGATCAGGTCGTGAGCGGTGCGCGCCTGAACCTGCGCTATGCGTATTCGCCGGCTCTGCTGCCCGATGTCTCGCACATCAACGTGCTGGTCAACGACCAGGTGGCGGCTTCGATCGCGGTGCCGAAGGACACGGCCGGTGCGAGCCTGCAGCGCACGATCGCGCTGCCGGCGTATCTGTTCACCTCGAACAGCAAGTTGCGTCTGCAACTGATCGGCCACTACACCACGCAGTGCGAAGACCCGTTGCATTCGAGCCTGTGGGCCAACATCAGCAACGAAAGCACATTGAGCCTCGACACGCAGCCGCTCGCGCAGGCGAACGATCTGGTGCGCCTGCCGAAGCCGTTCTTCGACGGCCAGGACATCCGCCGGTTGAACTTGCCCGTTGTGTTCGCGGGCAATCCCGATGCGGCCGCGCTGGAGGCGGCCGGCGCCGTGTCGTCGTGGTTCGGCGCACTGGCGAGCTATCGCGGCGCGGACTTCCCGGTGTCGCTCTCCACCGTGCCTGCGCAGGGCAACGCGGTCGTCATCGTGGAAGGCGCGCCGCAGGCGGCGCTCGCGGGCGCACCGCTGCAGGGGCCGACGCTCGCCATCGTCGGCAACCCGAACGATCCCAACGGCAAGCTGCTGCTCGTCATGGGTCGCGACGGCAAGGAACTCAAACAGGCGGCCGATGCGCTGGTCACGGGTAGCCAGACGCTCTCGGGCGCAAGCGCGCTCATTACGCATTTCGCCGATCTCGCGCCGCGCAAGCCCTACGACGCGCCGCGCTGGCTGCGCACCGACCGTCCCGTGTCGTTCGGTGAACTGATCGACACCAAACAGTTGAGCGTGTCGGGCTACAGCCCCGACCTCATCCGCATCGGTACGCGCGTGCCGCCCGACCTGTTCGGCTGGCATGCGCCCAACGTGCCGATCGACCTGCATTACCGCTACACGCCGCAGCCGTACATGGTCAACTCGTCGCTGCTCTTCAGTGTCAGCGACCAGTTCATGAAGTCGATTCCGCTGTTGCCGCTCGAGCGCCTCGAAGGCGGCGAAAAGCTGCGCGCCGAAGTGCTGCCCGACAGCAGCCTGCCGCGCCAGGCGAAACTGGAAGTGCCGCTGGAAACGCTCCTGCAGCCGAACACGCAGTTGCAGTTCCGCTACATGTACGACTACATCAAGCAGGGCGAGTGCCGCGACATCATCATCGACAACGTGCGCGGCGCGATCGATCCTGAATCGACGATCGATCTGTCGACGTATCCGCATTACATCGCCATGCCGAATCTGGCCGCGTTCGCCCAGGCGGGTTTCCCGTTCACGCGCATGGCCGACCTGTCCGACACGGACGTGGTGCTCGGCGCCAATGCGGGGCCGCAGGAATACAGCACGTACCTGGCCGTCATGGGCCGCATGGGCGAGTCGACCGGCTATCCGGCGCGCGGCGTCACCGTGCTGCGCGGCCAGCGTATCGACGCCATGCCAGCGGCGAAGGATCTGCTCGTGATCGCCACGGGCGCCGATCAAGCGTGGCTCAAGGACTGGGCGCCGTACATGCCCGCAGCCTATGACCACGGCGCGCAGTTTTCGCTCTCGGATCTGCCGGGCCGCGTGCGCGGGTGGTTCCATTCCAATCCGCGTCTGGACACGGCGCCTGGCCGCCTTTCGCTTGCCTGGACGGGGCCTGGCGTGAGCGCCGTGCTGGCGGGGTTCGAGTCGCCGAAGGAAAAGGGCCGCAGCGTGGTCATGCTGGTCAGCAATCAGCCCGAGGGCCTCAAGGATGCGGTTGCGGCGCTGCTGGGCGTGCCGAACTACGACAAGCAGCCGATCCAGGGCAGCCTCGTGTCGATTCGCGGCCAGCAAGTCGATTCGCTCGTGGGCGAGCACACCTACTACGTCGGGCATCTCGGCCTCTGGCGCGGCCTCGACTGGTGGCTGGCTTCGCTCGGACTGTCGCTGGCTTCGCTGCTCAAGGCGCTGGGTGTCGCCGCGCTCGCGCTGCTCGCGGCGCTCGGGTTCGTCGCTTTGCGGCGCCGTCAGGCACGGCGCGATGCAGCGGCCGAGGCGCGGCTGCGCGAAAAGCAGCACGCGCAACAATAATCAGGAAACCTTCATGTTAGTCAGCCGCAGCCAGGTCTGTGTTCTGGGCTTGTTGCTCACCTCGGTCAGCCACCCCGCGTGGGCGCAGGACGCCAGTTCCAGAATGCTGCTGGAGCAGGGCCGCTATTGGCAGGCGCATGACAAGCCCGATCTGGCCGCACAGTCCTGGTCGAAACTGCTGCTGACCGACCCGAAGCAGCCCGAAGGCCTCTACGGCATGGGGTCGATCGCCATCGGCAAAAAGCAGTTTTCGGTCGCCAACGACTATCTGGCGCGACTGCGTGCCGCCGCGCCTGACAGCCGCTATGTGCCGCTGCTCGAGCAGGACTTGCGTCTTGCCGTGGAGCCCGGCAAGTCCACGTTCGCCAAAGCCCGCCAGATGGCGCAGGACGCCGTCAACCAGAACGACCCGAAAGCGCTGGCCGCGGCGATGGCGCAATACGACAAGGCGCTGGGCGGCAAGCCGCCGCAAGGCAGCGTGGCGCGCGAGTACTACACCTTCCTCGGCTATACGGAGGGGGGCGTGGACCCGGCCATACAGGGCTTGACGCGCCTGAACACCGAGACGCCCAACGATCCGTATACCCAGTTGGCGCTGGCGCAGCATCAAGTGCGCGACGAACGCGAACGCGCGGCCGGCGTCGCCTTGCTCGAAAAACTGGCCGTGCGTCCGGACATCGGCGGCGCGGCCACGGAAGCCTGGCGCTCCGTGCTGACCTGGGTCACACCCACGCCGAAGAACCGGTCGTGGTTCGAGGACTATCTGAAGCTGCATCCCGACGACGACGAGATCCGGCATCAGTTGCTCTCGCCGCGCGCGCCGGGTGCCGCCGCTGCCGCGCCGGTCATGGACCCCCGCCTGACGCGCGGCTTCGCGGCGTTCAAGGCGGGCGACATCACGACCGCCGAACAGTGCTTCACCGATGTGCTGCGCGACAAACCCAACGACACCGACGCGCTCGGCGGCCTGGGTCTGGTGCGCATGCAACAAGGCGATCTGGCGCAGGCGCAGACGCTGCTCGCGCGCGCCGTCGCGCGTCCGGGCGCCGGGGCCAACTGGAACAAGGCGCTCGCTTCGGCGCGCTACTGGCTGCTCGTCAATCAGGCCGAAGGCGCGCAAAGCGTGGGCGACTACGCCGCCGCGCGCAGCAAGCTCGATCAGGCGCTGCGCATGGACCCGGCCGAACCGGGCGGGCGCAACGCATCGGCCCGCCTGTATGCGGCGCAGGGCGATCTGCCCCACGCCGAAAAAGTCTATCGGGAGGTGCTGGCGGCACACCCGAACAACCGCGAGGCGGTGAGCGGGCTCGTCGATATCCTCGCTGCAACGGGGCGCGCCGACGAGGCGCAGAAGTGGGTCGACGGCATGTCGCCGGAACAGCAGGCCGGCGTCGGCGGTCTCGATCGTCTGCGCGCGGCGGTCGCCTCGGGGCGCGCCGACGCCGCCGAGCAGCGCGGCGATCTGGACGCGGCGCAGCGCATTCTCGAAGACGCGCAGCGCGCCGATCCCGACAATCCGTGGATCCGTCTGGAACTGGCGCGCTTCGAACTGAGGCAGGGCCATGCCGACGAGGCGCGCGAACTCGTCGACGGCCTGCTGGCCTCGAACCCCGACAATCCGGACGCCCTCTACGCGAGCGCGCTGCTGGCGATGCAAATGGGCGACTGGACGCGCGCGCAGGACACGATGGCGCGCATCCCCACTGCCGCGCGCACGCCGAACATGGTCGCGACCGCACAGCAGATCGATTTCCAGGCAGTGGCGGCGCAAGCCTCGCAACTGGCGCGCGACGGCAATCTGGACGACGCGCGCAACATGCTGACGCGGCTCGAAGCGTCGGCGGGCAAGGACCCGGCACGGGTGAGCGCGCTCGCCCAGGCCTGGGTGGACGCCGGGAATCTGCCGCGCGCCATGGCCCTGATGCATGGGCTGATGCTCGATTCGACGAAAGGCGGCCTCAAGAGCAGCGGTCCCGATGTGCAACTGGCCTATGCGGGCCTGCTGCTCAAGACCGGCCAGAACGTCCAGGCCCAGGACGTGATGCGCGGACTGCAGGGCGCGACGCTGACCGCGGACCAGCGCCGCCAACTGGACGATCTGAATTACCTCTACGCCGTGCGGCTCGCCGAACAGCAGCGTCAGCAGGGCGATCTTGCGCAGGCTTACGATACGCTCGCGCCGGTTCTCGCGAAGCGGCCCAACGACAGCCTCGCCAACGCCGCGCTCGCGCGCATGTATGCCGCCGACGGGCAGTACGGCAAAGCGCTATCGCTCTATCGGAAGGCGGCGGCGAACGACCCCGACAATCCGGGGCTGCAACTGGGCGTGGCAATGACGGCCGTACAGGCCGGCAAGGGCAGCGTCGCGAACGCAGCCTTGAAACGGGCCATAGCGAAGGCGCCCAACGATCCGGACGTGCTGGCGGGCGCCGCGCGCGTCTACGTCATGCAAGGCAACACGCGTGACGCGCAGGCGCTGCTGGTTAGGGCCATCGCCGCCAAGGAGAAGCGGCTTGGCGTGCAGGCGCAAGGCGTTCATGTGGCGGGCAATCCCTTCGTGCACGACGACGATCGCCGCCGTCGCGCGGTTCGCAACGCTCGCCAGAGCACTGCCACGGCGTTCGCCGCGCAGGGAGGCGCAGGCGCCGCGTCCGATGGCGCGCTCGCGAACGACGCGGGAACGGCGCCCGTTCTCGTGGCTGCAACGGCGTCCACGGCGGCTGGCGAGCGCTCGGCCGCGCGTGCGTCCGCGCTGCCTACGGTGGCCGGCACGCCGATCGGTGCGCAGGCGCCGCAGGACGCCGTGGCCGCGAGCGCGCCTCAGGAAGGCACCATTTCGCTCGACGACATGCGCAACGAACTCGACGACATCCGCTCGGAGCGCTCGCCGGAAATTCGCGGCGGCCTGTTCGTCTCGTCGAACAACAGCGTCGGCGGAACGTCGCAACTGACGAATGTGCAGCAGCCGCTCGAAGCCTTGCTGCCGGTCGGCAACGGCAAGCTGTCGTTGCGCGTGACGCCAGTCGAACTCGACGGCGGCACGCTCGGCACCGATGTCTACAGCAGCAGCCAGTTCGGCGGTGGCCCAGCGGCGGCAGAGGACCAGAAAAGCGGCACGGTCGCCGCGCCCGGCGCGCAGAGCGCGCATGGCGTCGGTTTGGGCGTGGGCTTCGAGACACGCAAGTGGGCGTTCGACATCGGCACGACGCCGTTGGGTTTCCAGTACACCAACGTGGTCGGCGGCGTGTCGTTCAAGAGCGCCATCGGCTCGCAGCAGAGCGGCTGGTTCAACGCGGGCGTGTCGCGCCGGGCCGTGACCGACAGCATCACGTCGTTCGCCGGTTCGACCGATGCGCGCTCGGGCCTGAGCTGGGGTGGCGTCACCGCCAACGGGCTGCACGGCGCGATCGGCCTCGACAATCAGGAATACGGCTTCTACGGCTACGGTTCCCTGAAGTACCTCGACGGCCACAACGTCCAGTCCAACGCGGGCGCGGAAGTCGGTGCGGGCACGTACTGGTACCTGCTTCGCAGTGCCAACAACATGCTGACCGTAGGCATGAACCTGAGCGGCGAGTTCTACCGCCACAACGAAAACAATTTCACTTACGGCAACGGCGGCTATTTCAGTCCGCAGCGCTTCTTTGCGTTCACCGTGCCGGTCACGTGGGCGCAGCGCTCGGATCGTTGGACCTACAAGCTGCAAGGGTCCGCAGGGCTGCAGTACTACCACCAGGACGGCGTACCGTATTTCCCGACCGACAGCGGGTTGCAGGCGCAGGCCGAATCGTCGGCTTCGCGCATTGAGTTAGGCGATGGCGCGGTTCATCCCGCGCAGTCCAAAACCGGCATCGGCTACAACCTGCTGGCCGCGGCGGAATACCGCTTCAGCAATCACCTCACGGGCGGCGCGTCCGTGGGGGCCAACAACGCGTCCAGCTATCGCCAGTGGGTAGCCGGGCTGTATCTGCGCTTTAGCTTCGCACCGCAGACGAAGTCGCTGGACATGCCAGTTATGCCTTACCAGTCGCATTACAACGATCAGTAGCCCGATCGATAGCACATCGATCGTTTTTCAGGAGTCACAGATTCATGCTTGCTTCCGTACTTGCAGGTCTCAGCATTCTCATGATTGGCGATAGCCATTTGAGCGAGCCGGGTTATCTCATCGACACCTTGCAGGACCAGTTGATCGCCGCTGGCGCGCGGGTCCATACCTATGGGGTGTGCGGCAGTGCGCCGGGCGACTGGGTGAAGTCGGTGCCCGGCACCTGCGGCGGCGCCACGCGCAACGGCAAGTCGCCGCTCGTCGTCGATCACAACGCGAAGACCCAGCCGATCGATCAGCTGGTCGCCGCGAACAAGGCCAACCTCGTCATCATCGTCGAAGGCGACACCATCGGCGGATACGGCAAGGACGATTTTCCCAAGAGCTGGGCGTGGCAGCAGGTCACGGCGCTCACGCAAGACCTGGCCGCCAATAAGACGGCGTGCGTCTGGGTCGGGCCGGCCTGGGGCTCCGAGGGCGGCAAGTACCAGAAAACCTTTGCGCGCGTGAAGCAGCTTTCGTCGTTCCTCGCCACCAATGTCGCGCCGTGCCAGTACATCGATTCGCTCACGTTTTCGAAGCCGGGCGAATGGGCGACGGTCGACGGTCAGCATTTGACGACGACCGGCTACAAGTACTGGGGCGCGGACATCATGAAGGCGCTGGTTCAATTGCCGGTCGTGCAGCAGCACAAGTAACGCGCCGCCGCCTGGCCACATCGAAAGTTTGGAAGAACAATGAAAAAAGTCCTTTCCCAGCCGTTGCGTTTCGTGCTTCGCGGCCTCGCGCTGACTGGCCTCGCGCTGGCCGCGCAGTCTGTTATCGAACCGGCCATGGCCGCCGATATCCCGCTGTACCCAACCGGGCCCGCGGATGATGCATCGTTCGTGCGTTTCGTCGATGGCGGATCGCATCCCGTGGACGTGAGTTCGGCAGGTTCGAACGCGCGCCTGACGCTCGATGCCGCGCGCCCGGCCAGCCACTTTTTTCCGATCGCCGCGGGCAAGCCTGTGGCCGGCACGCTGACGGCCGGCGGTGCCCGCGAGGACGTGAGCGCGACCGTGCAGCCGGGCGAGTTCGTCAGCATCGTGGCGCTCGACGCAGCGCAGAAAGGCGCTCGCTCGCAGGTCGTCACGGTGCGCGAAAAACCGGACGATTTCAATGCGCTCAAAGCCTCGGTGGGCTTCTACAACCTCGATGCGCGCTGTGCGGCGCCCACGCTGAGAGTGCCTGGCCGCGACATCGTGCTGCTCGACGGTGTGGCCGCGGGGCAGGGCAAGCGCCGCCAGGTCAATCCGGTCGCGCTGTCCGTTCAACTGTCGTGCGCGGGCCAGCCGGTGGGCCAGCCGCTGAGTCTGGGCACGCTCGTGGCGGGACAGCGCTATACGGTGTTTCTCGTGCCGGCGGGTGTGCAGTCGCGCATCTTCTTCGCGAACGACGCGGTGAGCCGCTAAAACGCATGGTCTTCGCGTCCCTCGAATTCCTGACGCTGTTTCTGCCGGCCTTCCTCGCGATTTATGTCGTGTCGCCCGCACGCTGGCGCAACGGTGTGCTGCTCTTTTGCAGCTGGTTCTTCTACGCCTGGTGGAGCCCGGTCTTTCTGCTGCTGTTCATTGCGCTGACGTTCTGCGGCTGGCTTGGCGGCGTGGTGATCGACAGGGCGCCGAGCGCGAGGGCACGCGGTGGATGGCTGGCGGTCTTCATCGCCGTGAACGTCGCGATCCTGTGCTGGTACAAGTACGCCAACATCGTGGTCGATAGCCTCGACAACGTGCTCGCTGCAGGCCATGCGGGGCCGATTCCCTGGCAACACGTCGTGTTGCCCATCGGGCTGTCCTTCATCGTGCTGCAATCCGTCTCGTACCTGATCGACGTGCAGCGCGGCACGGTGCCGGCCGACCGCAGCGTGATCCGCTACGGGGCCTATCAGGGAATGTTCGTACACCTGATTGCCGGGCCGATCATCCGCTATGCCTGGGTCAAGCACGAGCTGGTGTCGCGCACGGTCGACTGGGACGCATTCGCGGCCGGTGCGCGCCGGCTCATGGTGGGCATGAGCATGAAGGTGCTGGTGGCCGACACGCTTTCGCCCATCGTCGACGCGATCTTCGCCATGCATGCGCCCACGCTGGCGGACGCGTGGCTAGGCTGCGGCTTCTACACGCTGCAGCTGTTCTTCGATTTCGCGGGTTACAGCGCCATGGCCATCGGCCTCGGGCAGATGTTGGGCTTTCGCTTTCCCGAGAACTTCAACCATCCGTACCTCGCGAGCAGCATTCAGGACTTCTGGCGCCGCTGGCACCTATCGCTCTCGAGCTGGATTCGCGACTACTTGTATATCCCGCTAGGCGGCAACCGCGACGGCGAATGGCAAACCTGCCGCAACCTGTTGCTGACCATGGCCATCGCGGGTCTATGGCACGGCGGCGATAGCTGGAACTTCCTGCTGTGGGGTATCGCGCACGGTATGGCGCTGACGGTGGCACGCCTGTGGCGCCGCGCCGGCCTGCCGGCTGTGCCGCTCGCGTTGTCGCACGTGCTGACGCTCATCTTCGTCATGCTGGCCTGGACGCTGTTTCGCGCGGTGGGCTTTCACGCGGCGCTCGCCATGTACCGAGGCCAGTTCGGCTTGAACGGCCTTGGCCTGAGCGACGCGACGCTCGTGCTGCTGCGGCCTGTGCATGTGCTGGCCGCCGCGCTTGGCGTCGTCTGTGTGCTGCTGCCGATCTGGCAAGCGCGCTGGGACAGTCTGGGCAACACGGCGCTGGGAAGGCTGTCGCAAGCCGTGTGGCCGCTCGCGGGCTTTCTGCTGTCGTTCGGCTTGATCGTCGCGCGCGGCGCGGTGCCGTTCCTTTATTTCCAGTTCTGACGCCATGGACGATCCCAAGCCGCTACCGCAATTGCCCGCTACGCGCGCCGGCAAGGTCGTTGCTGTCATCCTGATGGGCTTTCTGTTCGCGGGCCTCGGTTTCAATATACGGTTCGCCTCGACGACGGCTTCGCTGTTGCCTCACGCGCTCACGCGCGCCGGCATGCTGGACGGCACCGTGTCGAAAGAGCTTGCCAGCCGCATGGCCGACACGGCCATCGCCACCGACGCCGCCCGCATGCAGCGCGCGCTGGGCTGGCTGACGGTGGGCGATCTGGGCCCGCGCGTGCGGCAGGGCTGTCCTGGCTGGCTGTTCCTGCGCGACGAACTGAACGTGTACGCCGACGGCGAGCGCCATCTCGCGACGCGCGCCGCCACGGTCGCAGCCGTACAGCGCGAACTGGCGAGTCGCGGTATCGCGCTGGTCGTCGCCGTGGTGCCCGACAAGTCGCGCATCGAGCCGCAACACCTGTGCGGGCTCTATCGGCCTGCATCGCTGAATGCGCGCTTGTCTGACTGGACATCGCGTCTGGCGAGCGTTGGCGTGCCGGTGGTGGACCTGGCTGCAGCGCTGCGCAGCGTGCCGGGCGACGCGTTCTTCCGGACCGACACACACTGGACCCAGGACGGCGCGGGCGCCGCCGCGCAGGCGGTCGCGCAGCGCATTCGGGCGATGGGCGAGCCGCCGGATTCGAGCGGTTCGAGCCAGCCCGGCTACCGCATTGCCGACAAGCCGGCCGCCCGTCGGCCTGGCGACCTTGTGCGACTGGCGGGCCTCGATGCGTTGCCGGTGTCCTGGCAACCGGGAGCGGAGATCGTGACAGGCCGCAGTTACCTTCATGTGGCCCGGACGGCTGCGTCGGCCGACGATCTGTTCGGCGATGGGGATCTGCCGACGATCGCGGTGATCGGCACCTCGTATTCGACAACGTCCGATTTCGTGCCTCAACTGGCATTGGCGCTGGGCAAGGGCGTGGGGAATTTCGCGCGCGAGGGCGGCAAGTTTGGCGGCGCGGCGCGCGCTTATTTCGCGAGCGCGGCGTATGCGCAGACGCCGCCAAAGCTTGTCGTCTGGGAGCTGGACGAACGGGATTTGCAGGCGCCGCTCGAAGCGGATGATGAGGTTGGGGTGCCGAAATCCGGTGTGGTTGGTACGGTCGCTTCGCGGTGAGGCTTTCGGTCGATGCCTGGCTGCCGTGATAGCGATCGGTTTGCCGTGCCGCGCTAATCGACGGCCGTGGGCCAGCCATCGATTAGCGTGTTGAATATAACGCCGCGATTCGGCTCGGTATGGACGACTAAGCTTTCAACAACTCGGCGGCAAAAGTATTGGCATGCGCCACGGCCTTTTGCGCATCAGGAAATACGCCGAGTTGCTCCCAGCGCTCCTCGACCGCGTAGGTCCCTCTTTTCGCGAGCGCTCGCTGCACGCGCAATTGGGCCGCGTACCTGCCGTCCTCCAATGGCTGAGCCCTCGCAATGATCTTGTGCGGAGGGCCGGATCGCTCTGGCTGAACCAGCTCGACGGGACCGCCGGGTGCGCCGATATCTTTCAACTCGTTCCTCGCCTGGCAGTCCGGGCAGTAGAAACACCAGCCCGCATCCTCGTGACTGGATCTGACCTGCCCGCGAGCCAGCACGGCACGACATTCGACGTTTTCGCAGATGAACGGCATCGCAGTCTCCGGAGTTGTTTGGAGAAAAGCCTAGCACGTCCGCCGTTGTCCAACCATTGGCAATGTTGCCGTGCCTGACGCTCGGGAAAACCCTCAACCGTGCGCCGGCAAAGCGGCTCAATGGCAGTCCGTCCCCTTCACGCGGCGCTAGCGACGCTCCACGCCGCCCCATGGGCGTACCCGGAGAAGCTGACCTCTGCCCCGAACGGCAGCGCGCAGTCCTGGGTGTAGAAGAAGAACCACGTTCCCTCGCAATCAAAATACGCCCGGAAACAGGGCGCATCGTCACGCACTCCCGGCGCGTCGGAACAGCGGAACCAATAGGTGATCCCATTCAGTACACCGTGTGCAAGGCGGTGCGAAGGGACTTCGTCGCAGGCCGGGGATTCGAAGGCAAGCGCGTGGCTTGCTCTCCCACCCGGCAGGATTACGCTCACTTCGCCGGCCACGCGATCTTCGTAGTTCAGGGCCATGTTATTTCGAGCCGGATCGACGGCGTCGCCGCCCGTGCCAGGGCACCTGATCAGGGAGCGAACGTGCGCGAGGTGGAAAGACGGTGTCGCTTTCGATCCTGAGCGAAAGGGTTGGATGGTGTCCACGTGGCGGCTCCTGTGCGATGGGTTTCTCGGGGCATCTCAAAGAATAGGATTACATCGCCTCGAAGCCTGCGACCGGGCAGCGCGGTTTGAGGCTCCACTCTAGATTTCCGGCAGGCTGGCCTCGTGTCATTCGCATACGGTTGATACGTCTACTAACATTTCAAGCGTGGCGCACTGGTTTACTTTGCATGCGAACTATCTATATAATTCGCATGCAAAGTAAATTCATGGAGAGCATGATGACTGCGGAAATTCACGTCGACCAGGCCAACGGCATACTGACCATTACGCTTGCACGACCGGACAAGAAGAATGCGTTGACGAACGCGATGTACGGCACGCTGGCGGACATTATCGAGCGTGCCGAGCACGACAGCACGATTCGCGTATTGCTGCTACAAGGGGACGGAGACATGTTTACCGCGGGCAACGATGTGGGCGAGTTCGCCGCTATCGCATCGGGAAAGGGGCCGGGTGAACGACACGTCCATCGCTTTTTGCACGCGTTGGCGAAGTCGAGCGTGCCCATCATCGCGGCTGTCCAGGGCAAGGCAGTCGGTATCGGCACCACGATTCTGCTGCACTGCGACTATGTCCTGCTCGCATCAGACGCCGAACTCATCACCCCCTTCGTCAATCTCGCCCTCGTCCCCGAGGCGGCATCGAGTTGGCTGCTGCCGCTGCGCATCGGCCATGTCAGGGCCTTCGAAATGTTTGCGCTGGGCGAGCCGCTCGACGCGCCATCCGCCGTTGCGTTGGGCATCGCGAACAAGGTCTGTGCAAATGGCCAGCTACGGGATGACGCGCGCAGGATGGCAGAAAGAATTGCCGCGAAGCCGGCCGGCTCGCTGAGCGCCATGAAAAAGCTCATGCGCGATGCCGAAGCGCTGGTTGTGCAGATGGATAGCGAGAGCGCCAAGTTCCAGGAGCGGCTGACGAGCGCCGAGGCACGGGAGGCATTCGCGGCCTTTGCCGAAAAACGCAAGCCGGACTTCTCAAAAGTGTCGCATCACTAAGCAATGCAATGCGGCGGGCTGCGGCCCAGGCTACGCGTCGCCGTCTTCGGCAAGCGCAAACCTGGTCTGCAGGCTGGTTAGCCACCGCGCCACAACGTCGATTTCCGCTTCGGTAAATCCTTCGGTCAGCTTCGCGTTCAAGTCCTTCATGCGAAGCTTCGACCGCTGGCGTGCCGCGCGCCCGGCCTCGGTCAGCCACAGGCGCGATGCCCGGCCATCGTTCTCGTCGGCACGCCGTTCGATCAGGCCGGCTTTTTCCGTGCGCTCGGCGAGCCCGCTCATTCCCGGTGCGCCCAGATCCAGCGCAGCAGCGGCCTCGCTCATCAGCGCGCCGTTGCTCTCGCCCAGAAAGAACAGCAGCCCCGCTTGCGCGGCTGTCACGCCGCCACTGGCCGCGCGTGCTTGCGACCACCGTTGCAGGCGACGCTGTCCGACATTCAATAGATAGACGAGGCGGTGCTTCATTTCGCGGCAGACAAAGTTGAGCAATTTAGTTCGCGCGCGAATGATATCACGCGCGACGGTCGACCGCTCTCGCTGTGACTTTGCGCGCCTGCCGCTTACGCGACCTTGCGAGTCAGATCCACCTGTCCCGAGGCCCCGGCGCTCAGTTCGGCGCGATCCGACTCGGGCACCTCGCCCGCGCGCCGATGGATGTCGTGCGTGACGAAGCCTTGCTCGCGGCTCGGGATCGCGAACCAGTCCGGATGCGAAAACGACGCGCGAATGTCTTCGACGCCGCTCGACCAGTGCTCTTTCATGGTGTCGGCACTGAATTCGTAGTCCTTGTAATGCCCTTCGTAGGGCTTGTTCTTGTAGATCAGATGGACCACGTTGATCGACGAACCGTCGGCCACATTCTCGGCGAGCCGGAAGAGGGGATCGTTGCGGCGCGCCTCGGCGGGGACGTGCTCGAGGAGTTCCTTGATAAAGCGCGCATGCTTTTGCCGATCGGCAAGCATGTTGGTGATGGCGCGCGTGCGGCTGGAGTATTGAATGTCCTTGGCCCGCTCGGCCACGTCCATGAAATCGGCGGGCACGTTGCCGCTTGCGCTCCAGAGATCGACCTGGAATACGAGCGTGTCTTTATGGTCCGCGTCACGCAACACCTCCGTGAGCGGCGTGTTCGACACGAGGCCACCGTCCCAGTAATACTCGCCGTCGATTTCCACGGCTGGAAAGCCCGGCGGCAGCGCGCCGGATGCCATGAAGTGCTCGGGTTCGAGCCGCATTTTCGCGTTGTCGAAATACACGAGATTGCCGCTGCGCACATTCACGGCGCCCACCGACACACGGATCGGGCCGTCGTTGATACGGTCGAAATCGGCGAAACGCTGCAGCGTCGACTTCAATGCGGCGGTGTCGTAGTAGCTCACCGTATTCGGCGTCGCCTTGTGCCAGCCTGCAATGGGCAGTGGGCGGCGCGGCGAGAAAAAGCCAGGCTGCCCTTCCGTGAGCGCACGGCCCGCGGCCCACATGCTGGCCCAGCGGCGCGCCAGTTCCTGATGGCTGAATATCGGCATGGCGAGGGTGCCGAGGTTGCCGAGCCAGTCGAGGGGATGGCAAATCGACTCCCAGAAGCCGCGCAACGCTTCCACGCGCCGCGCAGGCTCATTGCCCGCAATGATCGCCGTATTGAGCGCACCGATCGACACGCCCGCGATGCGATGCGGCTCGACGCCAGCCTGCGCGAGCCCTTCGAACACGCCGGCCTGATACGACCCGAGCGCGCCGCCGCCCTGCAAAACAAGGGCGATTTCGTCGTAGCGCGGCAGCTCAAACGGCTTGCGCTCCGTGCGTGCGGTTAGTTTGCTGCTGAGCATACGTTCTCCCTTTGTTCGTTTGTCGCTTAGTGCATCGACCAGCCGTGCGTGACGAGGACCGACTGGCCCGTCAGCGCCGCCGACCCGAAGCCCGCGAGGAACGCGACCGTATTGGCCACGTCGTCGAGCGACGTGAACTCGCCGTCCACGGTGTCCTTGAGCATGACGTTCTTGACAACGTCCGCTTCCGAAATGCCGAGCGCTTTGGCCTGCTCGGGAATCTGCTTGTCGACGAGCGGCGTGCGCACGAAACCGGGGCACACGACGTTGGCGCGCACGCCGCGCGGGCCACCTTCCTTCGCCACCACGCGCGCAAGGCCGAGCAGGCCGTGTTTCGCGGTCACATACGCCGCCTTGAGCTTCGACGCCTCATGCGAATGCACCGAGCCCATGTAGACGATCGAGCCGCCCTTGCCGCTCGCGTACATATGCTTGAGCGCGGCCTTGGTGGTGAGAAACGCGCCGTCGAGATGGATCGCGAGCATCTTCTTCCAGTCGGCGAACGGGAACTCGTCTACGGGGCTGATGATCTGGATGCCTGCGTTCGACACGAGCACGTCGATGCCGCCGAAGACTTTCGCCGCTTCGTCGATACCCGCGTTCACGGCTTCCTCATTGGTCACATCCATCGCCACGGCAAGGGCCTTGCCGCCTGCGGCCACGATGCTGTCAGCCACCTTGCCGGCGTTGGCGAGATTGAGGTCGGCGATCACGACTGCCGCGCCCTGGCTCGCGAACGTGCGCGCGCAATGTTCGCCAATGCCGCTGGCGGCACCCGTGATAACGGCAACCTTATCTTTCAAAGACATACGTATTCCTTACTAAAAGCGATATATAAAAAATCAGGCGATCTCGGTTTCGGCTTCGCCCAAGGCGGCACCGCGGTGCGCGCCGTGGTTCGATGCGTCGGCGAGATAGTCGAAGGCGACTTCGCCGATGTCGAGCGTGAGGTCCGCAATGACGTGACGGGCGCCGACCACGCGCCGCACGGGCAGATCGGCGACGGGGGCGAGCGCGTGCGGATGCAATTCGATGGCGGCCGGCCCGCTCCATGCGCCACGCACGGTCACGTCGCGCAGATAAAAGCGCACGAGTTCGCAGATGCGCGCCGTACCGTCCACGTGCGGAATGATCTTGAGAAGGTAGTTGGGCGTGTCGGCGAGTTTGCGGCGCTCGTCTTCATTGTTGAGCACGTGATGCTTGTAGCCCATCGTGCCGGTCGCGATGCGCTGCGTGCCGTAATCGAGCGTGCCGAGCAGCGTGTCGTTGCCGTCGACCGCGAGCACGGGGCGCGCGAGTTTCTTCGGGAAGCCCCAGATCTCACGTCCGCCGGCAATCGGGCCTTCGTCGTCGAGATACATCGAATGCGTGTAATTCGCGAGACGGCCTTGCGGATCGCGCACGGAGATCACCTGGCCGCTTTCGGTGTAGTCGCCGAAACCCGATGAGTCGGGCATGCGGATGAATTCGTAGTGGACGAGATTGTTTTCCGGCTTCAACGGCTCCGGCACGATGGCGCGCAGCGCATCAGGATCGGTCTCGTAGGTAATGATGAAATATTCGCGATTGACGAAGCGAAACGGCGGCCGCGGATACGCGGGGTTGTGCATGGGCATCGCGAAAGCATCGCGACGGATTCTTGCCAGATCCATACTGTTCTCCAGGCCAGGTTGCGTGAAAACGTCGCGACAGATGGTAAGGGGTAACCATGACACAATCGCATTTATGGCGATAAAACACCGTTTCGATTTCGTTAAATAAAAAGGAAATTGAAAGTTTATTGACGATAACGAGGCCATCTTCAGGTAACGGATTCGAGCTCGCATAGGCCAATTTTCACCGCTTAATCAGGGAATTACGGTTGTTGGCCTGAAAATGTATGAGGAATGCCGTGCCCAGAACACGAAATAGATTAATGCGTGGATCGAGAGTGCAGACCAGCCGCTGCGCCGCGTAAATGAGCACCCCGCCTCGCAACCAGTCGTGCTGTGTTACATGTTTGAGAATGTTTGGCGTAATGTGTCGCCGCTTCCGTCGATTGATCACGAACGAGCGACCGGATTCGCGGGTTGCCTGCTCAAATTCATTTCGCATCAAAACGGGTTCGCAGGGCGCGACTGCAACGTGACACTTTACGAGTGAGCGAGATAGTGACCGACTAAAATGGATTGGCACGCCTAAGCACAAGGCGTGCTTCCCGCTTCGCGAGCCTTGCGAGCATACCGGCGAGATGCGATGAGCATATTCAGGTTTCAATCGGCGACGGACTCGGCATTTCTCAACCGATCGCATGCGCCCAGCGCGATTCGCGCATGGCTGGTCGACATGCTTTGCTGGCCAGCCCGGTTCGCGGATCCGCAGGCCGAACGGGAATTCACGGAGGATTACGGCCGCCGTTTTGCCGACTTCCGCCGCGCGGCGCTAGTGCTTGGCACCTTGATCTGGGTGTGTTTCGGCTTTTGGGAAATCAGTCTTGCGCAGACAAGCGCGGTGTTCCGGCCATACTTTCCCGAGGTGTTCGCGTTCCGTTGCGCGGGTGCACTCGGCGCGACCGTCGGCATCGTGCTGGCTTTCAAACTCGATTTTCAACGGGACACGGTTGCCCACTGGATCCTGCTGTCGGGGCTGGCGTTCATGTGTTTCTGCCTCTTGATGCAAACGGTCCTCGCACCACGCCCGTTTAATTTCACCCATTTTTTCGTCGGCTTTTATCTCATTCTTTTCTATCTGTTCGGCTTTCTTCGCTTGCGGGCCAAGGCGACACTGATACTCACGGTGTGCGTGATCGCAGTGATCGTAATGGCGCAAGTGCTCACTCAGGCGGTCGAGCCAGATAACTTCGCGGCGGGCATGTTCTACCTGTTGAACGTCGCCCTTCTGGGACATAGCGTCAACGTGAACGCGGAGCGGCATGTACGCGACCGCTATATCGCCGTCCAGGCCCTTGCCCATAGCAACGACGCGCTGCAAAGCGCCAATGCCGAACTCGCGCAAAAGCACCAGGATCTCGAACGCGCGCGACGCGACCAGCAGACCAAATCGGAAGCCCTGATCGCGTTGCGCGAGCAGCAGCGTGAAGCCGCCGAGCAGGCGAACCGGGCGAAATCGCGCTTTATGGCGGCAGCCGCGCATGACCTGCGCCAGCCTATGCACGCGCTCAACCTGTTTCTTGCCGCGGCCGACGAAGCGCTGGATGCGCGCGACATCGAAGCATCGGGCAAGTTGATCGGCGAGGCGCGCAAGGCTTCCGTATTGTCTGCGCGTCTGTTCAACGCGGTGCTCGATCTGTCGAAGCTCGAATCGGGGCACGTCGACCCGGTCTATTCGAGCGTCGACCTGAGCCGCGTGACCGAGGAGACGGTCGAGCAGCTCGGGTCGTTCGCGGCCAGCCGCGGCGTGACGCTGCGCTACGCCAGGGCGCTGCAAAGACCGGCATGGGTGCGCACCGACGCCGACTGGATTCCCCGCGTATTGAGCAACCTTATCGCGAACGGCATCAAATATTCGGATCCGGCGAAAGGAGCGCGCTCCACGGTGCTCGTGGGGTTGGTACGCATGCCTAACTATGTTCGGCTCGACGTGCTCGACAACGGCATTGGCATTGCGCCGGAACATTGGGACGCGATCTTCCAGCCGTTCGTGCAGCTCGGCAACCCGGAGCGCGACCGCGAGAAAGGGCTTGGTCTGGGTTTGTCGATTGTGAATGCGGTGGTGTCCCTGCTCGTGGGGCACCGTCTCGAACTGAAGTCGATCGAGGGGCACGGATCGCGTTTCTCGGTGCGCTTGCCGGTGGCGGATCCATTTGCCCTCGCGGATGCCGCGCTGCCGCCCGCCGATACGGCAGCGTCGCCGTCACCGTCGTCGCTGCGCGGCCTCTACGTGTTGCTGGTGGAAGACGACAGCCTCGTGCGCGCGTCGATGGAAGCGCTGTTTGCGCGTTGGGGCGTGCTGTCCGATTCGGTTCGCTCCGCAGCCGAACTCGACGAGCTGTTGCGGTCGATCGAGCGCGTGCCGGACCTGGTGATTAGCGACTACCGCTTGCCGGAGATGTCGACCGCGCAGGACGTCATTCGTCTGCTTGGCGAGCACGTTGCGCGGCCTGTGCCGTGCCTCGTGGTGACGGGCGAAGCCGTGGCCAGCGCCCAGGGGGTGTTGCCGGAGCGCTGCGTCCTCAGCAAGCCGTTGTCTCCCGATCTGCTGATTGCGCGCATGCTCGAATTGACGGAGGCATCGAGCCGGGCGAGTTAGGCCGCAGCGGCGTGCGCGACGGTGGGAATCTCAATGCCGCGGCGGGCCATTTCGACGATCAGGAACGTGCGCCGCGATACGTTGAAGCGGCTCAGCAGATCGCTGATGTATTCCTTCGCGGTGTTCTCCGAGATATTCATCTTGCGCGCGATGGCCTTGTTCGACATGCCCTGCAAAAGAAAGCCCAAGGTTTGCGCGAGCCGCGGCGGCAGATTCAGCGAGTCGATCGGCACGCCCTTGCTCGGGCCCGGTGACTGCGGGGTGTGGCCGCCTTTGCCGAGCACGCTGTTGGGCAGATAAACGCGTCCGTTCAGGATCGTTTGCAGGGCTTCCCGGAACACCGCGCCGCCTTCCTCGCTGGCCTTCGATATGAAGCCGCCAGCGCCATTCTTGATGCAGTCCAGCACCGTTTCGCGGTCGTCCTGCGCGGACAGCATCACCACATGCGCCGCCCGCTCGTTTTCCTGCAGCCAGCGCAGCAGGTCGAGCCCGGTGTGATTGTTCCCGATCTGGTAGTCGAGAAAAACGAGGTCGTAAGCCTTGTTCTGCAGCCGCTCGACGGCTGCGTCGTACGAGCCGGCCTCGTCGATATCGAGCGTCGGCTCCGAGGTCAGAATCAGGCTCTTCATCGCGATACGCGTCAGGCCTTCATCTTCTACGAGCAGTACGTGGCGGAAATACAGGTTGTCCATCGGGCGCCTCTCTAGTCGCGACCACTGTACCCGCAATTCATCAGGTTGCGATCCCCCCATTGCGGGGGACCCTTCCAGGGCCACCTTCTGGAGGCGTTTTTCCCCCGCTGTGGCCGGTTTTGCCAGCGACCCGGAACGAGCACGATGGCGTCAATGCAGTTCGGACGTGTAGTTCAGACGACTGGGGACACCACGATGCAAACGCCGCATGCCGACTTCAAAAGCCTCCTGAATATTTTCCGCTTCGCGTCGGATGACGAAACCCGCGCGCGCCCGAGCAAGCCGGAGGCGGAGCCGGAACCGGCGACGCAGCCGGACGCCACGATTCTCGCGGAACTGCTTCGGGCAAGGGCGCTGATGGTGCGCATCGAGTCGAGCGGCGTGAAATTCCCGGACCCGATCTACGACGTTTTCATCCAGGCCTTGTCCGCCTACGACCAGAAGTGCTGGACGGAACAGATCGACCGGAGCTTCTGCATCACGTTGAGTCTGCTGGAGTCCATTGCGCGCCACCGGCGCGGGGCCGCAGCGGCGCACCACGCGGGTACGGATGTGACCCTTGTTAATCACGACAATCGTGGCCAGACCGTCATCATCAGCGAGCGACGCGATGGGCTCGATGGCAATTGGTGAGCGATCAACGCATAGGCCGATTGAATAGCCTGGCTGACGAGGAGATCGTGCGATGCAAGACGATTCCATCGAATACGACGCACTGGATGAACGGCGCCTGCAATCCCTGCTTGCGCAGGAACGCGAAAGCCAGATGGGGGGCCGGCGGGCAGGGCGCGACAAAGCGATTCAGACAAAGACAGAGACGGAACGGCGGCCTCACAGTCCCTACACCGTCCACAATCTCGACACCGCAATTGCACACCTCGAAAGCGCCATTGGCGCAGATAAAGCGATGGAGATTTTCGGTGCCAGCTACTGGCACGCTCGCGTGCTCGAACTCCGGTCCACACCCGGCATTCTGTACGTTCAGGAGCGTCGGCTGAAGTGTTTGCTGGACCGGTTCGGGGCCATGTCCGGGGGGCAGGAAATGGGCTGAATAGTGCCTGGATAAAAAAACGGGGATATCGAATAACTACGGGAAGTGCGAGAGACCAACTACGGGAAGCGTGAGAAGACCACCCATATTCAGCGAAAAAACTATTAATTCGCACTAGCGGGAACGCGCTGCTGCCATCGGACACAGCAGCGCGCGGGGCTCGGTTGTCCGCCGTTCAAGCATGGAGATTGCAACGTGAAAATCTCATACGAAAACTTTGGCGCCGTCAATATCATTCGATTCGAGGGCGAAGCGGGGCCGATCACGATTCTGTTCGATGGCGGGGATGGCGGCGGCTATGGCATTACCGCAAGCGGGCATGTCGTACCCATTCCTCCCAATAACCCTGAAGGGGAACAGCAGGTCTATATGGAATTCATGAAGCGAGTCAGGGACACATTTTCTCCGGCGAATATCCAATCGGTCATTGGCAGGTGCGCTTTGATCGATTCACAGATTATTTCCGTGGCGCGTCGAATTGCGGAACTCGCGGAGGCTCGCATCAACGACCTGGCGTTGGAGGAAAAGCTGGAGGCGCTCGTGAACGCGGCGAAGGCCGAGGGCTGCCCCATCCCCATCCTGCAGGCCAATCCCTGGGCCTACGCCGGACAACAACCGCCGTCCTTGCAGACCCCGGAATAAAAACAGGGCTAGTTGGCGTTCGCCGTGCGGTGTGTCGCGCCGCACGGCATTTATTTTCTTCGAGCGTGCCGCACGCATCTCACCGGCGCCGAAGAAAGGCGTCGCGCTCGAACAGCTCGACGAGCCAATCGATGAATACACGGACTTTCGCGCTCAGATAGCGATTGGGCGGATAGATCACGTGCACGGGGTAGGTCGGCTGCGGCCAATTCTCGAGCAGCGGCACGAGCTTTCCCGCGGCAATGGCGTCGCGCACCGAATAACTGGGGGCCTGGATAATGCCGAGGCTCGCGAGGCCGGCGGCCAGATAGGTATTCGTATCGTTGACGATGAGCCGGTGCGTGAGCGGCAGACCTTCCTTTCGTTCGTCGTACAAAAACGGAAACGATGCAGGATAGCCGGCGCCCGACGGGATCATGCCGATGGTCGGAAAGTCGCTCAACTGGTCCGGCGTAGCGGGCGTGCCATGCGCGTCGAGCAACGCCGGAGTCGCGCATGTGGTGAAGCCGAACACACCGATCTGCCGCGCGACGAGAAACGGTTCGTCGACCGTTCCGGCGCGGATCGCACAATGAAAGCCCTCGGCAATGAGGTCGGCGCGCTCGTTGCCCACCGCAAGCTCGATCTGGACGTCGGGATAGGTACGGTAAAAGTCATCGAGCGCCGGCGCGAGTACCAGCGTCCCGATCGCGGTCGCGGCATCGACACGGATCTTGCCGGACGGTTTGGTCCGGGCGAAGGTCGTCGACGATTCGATGTCCGCGAGGTCGGCGAGCAGACGCACGACGCGGTCGTAGTAGAGCGCGCCTTCCGGCGTGACCGTCACCGAGCGCGTGGTGCGATGCAGCAGGCGCACCTTGAGGTCTTCCTCGAGCTTCTGGATAAGCCGTGTCAACGACGCGTTCGGCATGTCGAGCGTCTCGGCCGCTTTCGTAAACGTTCCGGCCTCGACCACGCGCACGAACGCGTTCATCGCTGCGATGCGGTCCATGACAGGCGTCTCCGTGCGAAGGGACGCCGTCATTAGACCGCACAATCGCGCCCCCTGCTTTCAGATGCCCTTGAAGTCCATTGCCGGGCGTGGACGGCCCGCCTTCAGCGCGTCGACGGCGGAGCGCAGGCCGCGTTGCACGTCGTCGGTTTCGAACAGCGGCATGGCAATGTCGAGCATCGCTTCGTCCGCGGCCGCGACGCCGCCAACGGCCCAGGCGCGCAGCAGCGCCTTGTGCGCGGCATAGGCGCGCGTGGGGCCGCTGGCGAGCTGGCGTGCGAACTGGGTCGCTTCATCCAGCAGCGCCGTGTCGGCCACCACGCGGTTCACGATGCCGAAGCGCTCCATCGTGGCGGCGGGCACTTTCTCGGAGGTCAACGCCCATTCGGAAGCGCGCGCGCGTCCCGCGCGTTCCGCGACCCGGTAGATGCCGCCGAGCACGGTGACGATGCCGAGTGTCTGCTCGGGATGGCCGAAGGTCGCCGATTCGGCCGCGAAGATCACGTCCGCGCGCAGCGCGAGTTCGAAGCCGCCGCCGAAGCACAGACCCTGCACCGCGGCGATAACCGGCAGCGGCAGGTGCTCGAAGCGATTGAATACGGACAGGTATCGCCCGAAGCGCGCGCGCAGTTCGCGCACGTTCGCCTCGGGCCAGTTCATGATGTCGCCGCCGAACGAGAAGTTTTCGCCAACGCTGCGCACGAGCACGGCGCGTGCGTCACTGCTCTCGATTGCGGTGACGGCCGCATCCAGTTCGTCGATCATCGGGTCGTCGATGCGATTCTGCGGAGGGCGGTCGATGACGATCGTCGCGAGCGCGCCGTCGAAGGTGACAGTCAGGTGAGCCATGAGTTGATCCTTGAAACGTGAGCGTTGTGGGTTAGCCGAGGTGCTGCTTGAACCACTCGAGCGCGGCATGGCTGGAAATCTGAAACTGCGACAGATACGGATCGAAGTGTCCGCCTTCGATCGTCACGAGCCGCTTGGGCTGAAGCGCGCGTTCGTAGGCAGCCAGTTCGAGGTCCGTCAACGTGATCGCGTCGCGTGTGGCGACCACCATCAGCAAGGGCGTAGGCGAAACGCGCGCAATCCACTGGCCCGGCTCGTACATGCGCGCGGCGCGCGTCGAGCGCACCGTCACGTTGTTTTCCCAAACGCCTTCTGGCAAGGACTGCAGATAGAAGTCGATCGCGTCCTTTGCGCGATACGACGCGGCGACCGCAGGATCGGCACTCACGATCGCCTGGCGACGCGGCGGCTCGCCGCGCAGTTGCGCGCGGTCGTCGTCGGCGAACGCTTCCTCGATGGCCGCGACATTCTCTGGCGCGATGCGGCGCAGTCCCTGTTCGTAGCCGCTGATTGTCGGCACCTGGGCGACGACGCAGCGCAGGCGCCGCTCGGTTGCGCCCAGCACGATCGCGTGGCCGCCCGCATAGCTCGTACCCCAGAGGCCGATGCGCGCCGGATCGACGACGTCGAGGCTTTCGAGGTAGCTGATCGCGCGCCGCCAGTCCGCGATCTGACGCCACGGATCGATGTCGTGGCGCGGCGTACCCTCGCTCGCGCCGAAGCCGCGGTGGTCGTGCAGCAGCACGACGAAGCCCGCTTCGGCAAAGGCGCGCGCGAATGGCTCGAGCCCGTGCTGCTTCACGCCGGCGTAGCCGTGCGCCATCGTAATGGCGGGGCGCCGTCCTTCGCCGGGCGGCGTGAAGAGCCAGCCGCGCAGTTTGACGCCGCCGTCCACTTCGAATTCAACATCGCTACGTTGCACCATTTCACTCTCCTGGAATCGGGATGATTGCGCGCGCGGATACCGCTCGGATACCGCTTATGCGCGGGGATAAAAGAAGCTGGCGTCCACTTTGCCTTGCAGACGGCGGCCGAGTTCGGCTGAGAATTTCAGCGCGCCGCCGAGCGGCCGATGATGGATCGACACGTGGACAATCTTGGCCGCCGCGTTCTTCGTGAGTACCGTGACGCCGCGCATGCGCTCGCCGCCGAACGCCTGGACTTCCCATTCGAGGTAGTCGCGCAGCCCGTTGTGTGCCTCATGTGTGAACGAGAGCGCCTCGTAGATCGTGCTGGCGGTGGTCATCACGGTCTTGACCTGCTCGATGCCGACCGCCGGCTTTGCGAGCACGCTGGCTTCGAGCACGACGTTCGATGCGAACGAATCCGCGAAGGCGTCCGCGGACTTCTGCTCGAAGGCCCGGGTCCATCCTTGCGCCGCCACAGGCGTGTCCTGCGGGTGCGCGGCGTTGGGCGCGCGCTCGAGATCGGCGAGAAACGACTCGACGACGTGCGCAATCGCGGCCGGCTGCTCGACGTGCGGCCAGTGGCCGGCGCGCTCGATCGACGCGATGGCCGGTGCCTTGAAGCGCGGCGTCACGCCCGAGGAGAGCATGGCGAAGTCGACGAAGCGGTCGCCGTCGCCGCGGATGATGAGCACCGGGCCGCGATATCGGGAAGCTTCGGCGCCGGATGGATGGCCCGCGTTCCAGAGGTCCGCGAAGGTGCCGACGGCCGCGGCGGCCACGCGATCGCCGATCTGGCCGAGGCGTTCGAGCCGCGCGTCGTCGAGGCGCACGGAGAGCGTGCGGCGTAGCTGGCGTTGCGCCGCCGGATTGCCGCCGATCGCATGGAATGCGCTCATGGCTTCTGCGGGCAGCCCCGCGCCGCCCAGCGGCACCGGTGTCAACAGCACGAGGCCGTGGACCTGGCGGTCCAGTCTCTGCGCAACCAACTCGGCAATCTGCGCGCCCATGCTGTGGCCGACAAGCACGACCGGTCGCGAGAGTGCGCGAACCTGCGTCGTGACGTCCGCCGCGAAGCGGTCGAGGCTGAACGGGCCAGGGTCGTCGGCGCGCGCGCCCATGCCGGGCAGATCGATGCACAGTGCGCCGGCCGCGCGATGGCCGAGGTGACGTGTGACGTCTTCCCAGATCCGGGCGCCGTCGAGAAACCCGTGGATGAAGACGAGCGCGGGCTGGGCCGAATGAGTCGGGTGCATGCTTGTTTCTCTCGCTGGCGGTTCGAGGATCAGCGCGTTGCGCCCGATGCGGACCAGTTCGCGGCATCGACGGGCGAGTAGCTGTCGTCGAAGTCGTCGAGCCGGCCAATGCGCTTGTTCTGCAGGCGCGCGAGCACCTGCGGGTCGAGCGGCGTCGTGAACGCGCTCTGCACCACCGTATATTCCGCAGCGAGGCGGCCGACCGCCTGCAGCGCGGCTGTGTCGATGCGGCCACGCTCGAGATAGAGGTCGTCGCGGACCTGGAAACGGAGCACTTCGCCGAATATCACGTGGTCGTAATCGCTGATCGGGATAATCCGGTCGAGCTTGCATTCGAGCGCGATCGGCGCGGCCTTCACGCGGGGCGGGCGCACCGTCAGCGAATCGGCCTTCTCGAGGCCAAGTGCATCGAACTCGTCGACGTCGGCGGGAAATTCATAAGCACTGCGATGCATAGCATCGGCAAGTTCGAGATTGGCGATATTGACGACGAACTCGCCGGTGTCGCGGATGTTGACGAACGTGTCCTTCAACGTCACGCCATCCGAGCGCGGTTGCATCGAAATGGAAATCATCGGCGGCTTGCGGCCCACGGCGGTGAAGAACGAAATGGGCGCGAGGTTGGCGACGCCGTCCGTGGAAAGCGTGCTGACCCACGCGATGGCGCGCGGCAGGATCGAGCCGATCAGCAGCTTGTAGTTCGCGGCGGCGTCCTGAGTGGAGGGGTCGATGATCATGATTGCGTATCCTTGCAAAGGGGTCAGGTGCCCGGCGTTACGCGGGGCGACGTGCGACGATCAGTTTGGCCGTCATGTTCTGCACGACCTGGCCTTGCTGATTGAGCGTTCTGGAACGCAGCACGAGGGTGCCGAGATCGGTGCGCGAGCGCGAAGGGATCCGCTCCATCACTTCGCTTTCGACATGCAGCACGTCGCCGGGGCGCGTCGGCATCTTCCACTCGATCTCGCAACCGGCGCCGAGCACGCCGTTGGCGAGCTTCGGGCCGTCGTCGACGAGCAGACGCATCGTCATCGCCGCCGTATGCCAGCCGCTCGCGGCCAGTGAGCCGAACATCGTCTTGCGGGCCGCTTCATCGTCGAGATGGAACGGCTGCGGATCGAACTCCGCGGCGAAGCGTCTGATGTCGGCGGCGCCGACTTCGTGCGTGCCGGTGGTGAAGGTGTCGCCGACCTTGAGGTCGTCGAAGTAGAGCGTTTCCTGACGCATGAACGTGTCCTTTCAGGGAGCGGGCGGCAAGCTGGCCGGGAGTGCCTGCTTGTTGCCCCGCGGAACCTGAAGCTACTGTAGGCAACGTCCGGGGAGGGAGAAAGAGGGGTGCGCTGAAAGCGGCATTCCAATCCGGTCAATAATCGGCCGCGGGTCGCCGCCTGGCGGGCGGTTACGCCTGGTCGAGCCATTCGACGATATTACGCACCGTATCGCCGTAGAAGGTCTGGTACATCTCGCGTGTCACGTAGCCGATATGCGGTGTGACGAGCACGTTGTCCGTGCTGCGCAGCGGGTCGTCCGGCGCCAGCGGTTCGGTGTCGTACACATCGAGGGCGGCGCCCGCGATCTTTCCGTTTTTCACGGCGGCAAGAAGCGCTGCGACATCGACGATCGGGCCGCGCGACGTATTGACGATGCGGCTCGTGGGCTTCATTTTCGCGAGTTCCGCCACGCCGACCAGACCTCGCGTGCGCTCGCTCAGGCGAACGTGGATCGAGAGAAAGTCCGAGCTGGAGAACAGCGTCTCCTTGTCGACCCGCTGGACGCCTTTCGACTCCGCGCGCTCGGCGCTCAGGTTCTGGCTCCAGGCGATCACGTTCATCCTGAACGCCTGGCCGATCACCCCGACCGCGGAACCGACACGGCCCAGACCCAGCAGGCCAAGCGTCTTGCCCGAGAGTTCCGTGCCGAGCCGGGTCTGCCAGCCGCCCTCGCGCACCGACCGGTTCTCGACGGTCAGATTGCGGGCCATGGCCAGAATCATCGCCCACGTGAATTCGATGGTGTGGGTGGACCAGTATCCGGTGTCGGCCACCTTGATGTCGCGCTCGGCCGCCGCGTCCATGTCGATCGAGGCGTTGCCCGGGCCGGTCGAGGCGATCAGCTTGAGATTGGGCAGGCGCTCGATGATCTCGCGCGTGAGCGGCGTGCGCTCGCGCATCACGCATAGCACGTCGAACGGTTTGAAGCGCTCGACGACCTGGTCGGGTTGCGCGACGTGGTCGTTGAAAACGGTGATCTCCGCGCGACCTTTCAACGGCGACCAGTCCGCCATTTCGAGCGCGGCGTTCTGATAGTCGTCGAGAATGGCGATACGGACAGGCGATGGGCTGGACATGGGAGTGACCTCCTGCAGCGATAGTTCGGCCAGATGGAGTCGACGCGCGATGCCGCTATTCACGTTGCCCATGGTAATCCCGTACGGGGTTGAAGGTCACGCTTACGCCGCGCCGAACTCGATCGTGCGAAAGTCGATCGACACGAGCAACGGCTCGCCGACCTTGCGCCTCGCCTCGTCGTAGGCAAACACGCGCCGCGTCGTCGGCAGCATCACGCCGTTCACCTCACGATAGTCCGACGCATAGTTCGCGCCTGGCGCGCCGCCCATCACGTCGACGGTATAGTCGTGGCGGCGCAGCAGACCATCGTCGCCGAAGTACGAAATCTGCTCGCGGGTGTGACTGGCAATCGTATCGGGAAACGTGACCTTCAGTCGTCGCCAGACTTCGCCGTTCTCTTCCCATTCAGGCAGTTCTTCCGTATGGAAGCCGGGGTACGTATAGAGAAACGGGATCGTCAGATAGGTCCAGAGCGCGTAGCCGGTGAAGTACAGCGCGTGCAGACGATCCCATGAGGTGTCCTGAGCATGGCCGTGATAAAAGTCTCGCGGTGCGCGCCGCTCTTCGGTGGCGTGACCTTCAAGCGACTCGATGCGCACGGCATCCGGCGTGAACGTGCCCTGCCAGCCGGATTGCGGCGCCATGACCGAAACGTGCTGGCGTGTCAGGCTGGCCACGAGCGCGATATTGCGGAACATATCAGGCTGGCCTTTGAGGTGCCAAATGGCGCCGCCGATATCGAGGGTGGCCGAAGCGGTGCGCAGCTTCTTCCAGTTGTCGATTCCACCGTGCGCCGCTACGGCCTGTGCGAGCAGAGTACTCATTGCGTTTTCCTTGTCTGCAGCGGTTGCCGCGAACGTTATTGCTCGTCCGGGAATGTGTTGCCGAACATCGGGTAGCCGCCGGCGGACTCGCTGCGCGTGGGCTCGTCCTGCAGCACGTCCCAATGCTCGACGAGCTTGCCGTCCTCGATGCGCAAGATATCCAGGGCGATCATGGCGGCGGGCGTGGCCGAACTCGTGTAGCGGCTGTGTACCCAGACGAAGTCGTCTTTGGCGATCACCATGTCGTACTCGAAACGAATATCGCTGAGCGAGCGCACGAGGCCGAACAGCCCGTCGCGTCCAGCGGGAACGTGCCGGCTGTGCTGCACATACGCATCGGACCAGAACTGCGCGGCCTTCTCGTAGTCCTTCTTGTTGAACAGCGTATCGAGCGCGTCGAGCACGAACGCCGTGTTCTTTTCTTCGATTGCGGTGGTCATGGCTGCGCTCCTCTCAGGCAACGGGAATCGGGTTGTCGACAACGAACTGGTTGAACTGCTCGACGAAAGCGTGTTCGTTGGGGCCAGCGTTATCGCGCATGGGTTTCGCCGCATCGACTACGACCTCGGTCGTCGCGGTTTCAAGCAGCTTCAGCGTTTCGGCAATGAAGGCGTCGAGCGGCATGGCGCGCGGGTCGCCGCTCTTGTGAACGAGGTCCGTGTCGACCCAGGGCGGCGCGATCTCGAGCACCTTCACGCTGGTATCACGCAGTGCGAAGCGTTGCGAAAGTGTGTACGAATGAATCGCCGCCTTGGTCGCGGAGTACAGCGCGGTGGCCGCAAGCGGCACATACGCGAGCACGGAGCTGTTGTTGACGATGTACGCCTCGGACTGGCGCTTCAGATGGTCAACGAACGCGGCGCTCACGCGCACGGGCCCGAGCAGGTTCGTCTCGACGAGACGTACGGCCTGCTCGTCGTCGAGCGCGCCGCCGGCGTCGTCGAATGGCATGATGCCGGCATTGTTGATCACGACATTCAGCGAGGGATAACGTTCGATCAAGCGCGCGGCGACTTCGCGAATCTGCGTGGCGCTGCCGATATCGAGTTCGACGGTATCGATGCCGGGATTGAGCCGGGCGATCTCGTCGAGCAGAGACTTGCGCCGCCCCGCGACGATGACTTTGTTGCCGCGGCGATGGAGGGCTTCTGCCAGTGCGCGGCCGATGCCCGAGGTGCCGCCGGTGATGAGTACCGTATTTCCGCTGAGATTCATGACTGTGCTCCAGATCGTAACGAGTTTGAACGTTAGGATGGCGAATCAAATTTCCGTGTCCCCCACGCATCGGTGCTGCGATGCCTTTGCGTGTTGTATTGGCGTCGCGCTTGCTGCGGGGAACCCTCGCCAACCGAACCATGGTCCGATTGTGGTGGCTAACGTCGGCCCGATAAATCTCGCGTTCGGTTCAACAGTGTTATCAAAAAGGAGAACAATGCCCGGTCTTGATGTCTGATTATTTCGGGGTCAGCCAAGGGGCAGCGTTTCGTCCCCAGTCAGGTCGGCCCCGAGGTCGTCACGGACGTGCTGGGCGTCCACGCTCGTCGGGCGGCACCGCGCTTCGGCTTCGGGGGTGCTGGACATCAAGGGGTGCGTGCGGAACAACTCGGCGATCCAGTCGATGAACGCGCGCACGGTGGCGGACAAATGCCGGCTGTGTGGATAAACAGCGGAAATGGGCAGCGTCGGAGGTTTCCATGGTGAAAGGATTTCGACCAGCGCACCCGCTTCGAGGTAGGGCAGCGCGATGAAGCGGGCGCCCTGGGCGATCCCCAAGCCGCTCAGCGCGCCGCCCAGATACGCCTCGGCGTCGTTGACGGCGATCGAGCCGGACATTTTCACCTCGGTCACCTCGCCGCCGGCGGTCTCGAACGTGAGGGGCATGACGCGGCCGGTGCGGGGCCAGTAGTAGTTCACCGCGCGGTGATGGGCCAGCTCGGCCAGGGTTTGCGGGGTGCCTGCCTTGTCGAGATACCCCGGGCTGGCAACGGTCACGGCCTGATACACGCCGATACGACGCGCCACGAGCGACGAATCCTGCAAGGTGCCGATGCGCACCACGCAGTCGATGCCTTCCTGGACGAGATCGAGCGGTTTGTCGCCGAGGCCGAGCATCAGGTCGATCTCCGGATACCGTTCGTGAAAATCGCCCAGCGCGGGCATGACGATGAGGCGCCCGAGCGCGCCGGGCATGTCGACACGCAGCTTGCCGCGCGGGGAACGCTGTTTGCCGAGGAAAGAACTTTCGATGTCGTCGATGTCGGCGAGCACGCGCACACACCGCTCGTAGCAGGCCGCCCCGTCTGGCGTAAGGTTGAGGCTGCGCGTTGTGCGCTGCAGCAAGCGCGTCTTGAGGTGCGCTTCGAGGCTCTGGACGATGACTGTCACGCGTGCGCGCGGCATGTCCAGCGTCTCGGCCGCGCGCGTGAAGCTATTCGTCTGCACTACACGGGCAAATACTTTCATGGCTTGCACGATATCCATGTCCCTACCTCGTCGGGTCCGGGCGAGGCCAGCATGCCCAGCGCGAAGTCTAAACCGCCGCTGGCGACGGTGCCTCGGGCCCGGCTCGATGACGCCGCCGCTCCACGGCAATGCCGGCTCGCGCGCAAAGTCGCTAAACTCGCTTGTTCCGGGCTGTTCAACGAGCACCGCTGGAGACTGGCAATGAAACTGGTGGGCCCATGGGTGTCCGGCTACACGCGCCGGGTGGGGATCACATTGAAACTGCTGAACCTCCCATTCGAACATTTGCCTTTTCACGCTTATCGGGAAGCGGAGCGCGTGAAAGTGTTCAGTCCGATGGCGCGTGTGCCTGCACTGCAGCTGGACGACGGACAGGTGCTCATCGACAGCCACGCGATCGTCGACTATCTGGACAGCATCGTGCCGGCCGGCGAGCGATTGATGCCCGCGAGCGGCCCGGAGCGCGTGCGCGCAATGCAGTGGGTCGGCTACGGCTGCGCCTGCTACGACAAGGTGGCCCGCTATTGCGACGAGTTGATGCTGCGCCCCGACGCTCACCGGCTGGCGCACCTGCAGGCCGGCTATCGGGCGCAGTTGGAAAGCGGTTTGCGCGTGCTGGAAGCCGCGCAGGCGCATCCGTGGCTGCTCGGGTCACGCATCTCGCAGGCCGACATCATGGCCGTCGTGGCGTTTCAAAGCGCCTCGGTGGTGTTGCCGCCCACGCGCGAGAGCGAAGCGTTTCCACGACTGGCCGCGCTCGCGCAGCAAGCGATGCAATTGACGGCGTTTTCCTCGACGCTCCCTGACCTGGAGGAACTGCAAGCCTCGGGTCTCATTGGCGCGAATCACGGCGTCTAGCGAATGGCGCTTAGAGGTCCAGCGTGACACCGCCCGCAGCCGGATGCCCGACGCAGATCAGCGCATGGCCCGGCTCGACGTCGAACTCCGGCGATTCGTCGTATTCCACGCTGCCGTGGAGCACGCGCGCGGCGCAGGTCCCGCACATACCGGAGCGGCAGTTGGACGCCGCGTTCACGCCGCCGCGCTCGGCGGTATCGAGTAGCGAGCCCTGTTGCGGCTCCCAGTTCACCGTTGTCCCTGTGCGTGAAAAAGTCACCGGTATGACTTTCGTCGGTTGTCCTGCAATGGGAGATGTTTCGGATACCTTACGCTTCAAGGTCGATGGACCGAACGCCTCGAAGCGGATACGTTCGTCCGCGATATTCAGCGCGCGCAGGCCGTTATACAAGTCGCGCATGAACGCTTCCGGGCCGCACAGATAGAAGTCGTAGTCGTCGAACAGCAGGAAGCGGCGCAACGCATCGATGTTCACGCGGCCCGCGAGCCGGTCGCCAGCGGGCGAATCGTGCTGCGCGGCGCTGTCGTACAGATGTACCGACACGTTTGGATGCGCGTGTTCTATTGCGCGCAGCACGGCGGCGAACGGTCTTTCGTGTTCACCGCGGGTACCGTGAAATACATGGATACGACGCTGCGGTTCGAGCGCGAGCGCGGCGTCGAGCATGGCCAGCATCGGCGTGATGCCGATGCCCGCCGCCGCCAGCACGATCGCGCGTGGGCTGCCTAAGTCGACCTTGAACGAACCGCGCGGCGCCAGTGTCTCGATCGGCGCGCCGATGCGCGCGTGTTCATGCAGCCAGCGCGACACCGCGCCGTCGCGCTTCACGCTGATCCGGTAGCGCGCGGGATGCGCTGCATCGTGCGCCGCGGAGAGCGTGTACGTGCGCATGAGCGGCTTGTCCGACCCAGGCGTCCCAACGCGCAGTGGAAGATACTGCCCAGCTTCGAATGGCGCGAGTGGTTGGCTGTCCGCGGGTTCGAAGGAGAACGAACGGATCGTTGGGGACTCGTCGCGCACGTCGGCCACGCGCAGCGTGCGCCATGCGGGCGCATCGGCCTTTTTTGGCGCGGCGTTTAAAACCTGCTCGAACTGCGGCGCATACTCGACCGCCGTCCAGCGCAGCGGCAACGCGCCGCGCACGCGGCGCACTTCGTGCAGATGAAACCGCACCAGCCGCTGCGCCATCGGGAATTGCGCGACCTCCGGGCCGTCCCAGATCACCTCGGCGCGCACGGCGAGATAGAGCAGGTCGCCGCGCTCGAAATCGACGAACAGCAGCCCCGCGCGCGGCTCGCGCAGCAGGTTGCCAATCGTGTTGAAGAAGTTGTTGCCAGTGAAATCGGGCGCGGTCAGCGTGCGCTCGTCGTCGATTCTCACGAAGCCGGGCACGCCGCCGCGATGCGAGACATCCACGCCGCGCCCCGCCGCCGCTGCGTCGTCGAGATTGGCGCTTGCGATGAAAAATGCGTCGGCGCGGGCAATCAGGGCACGGTCTTCCTCCGAGAGTGAATCCGCGTGTTCGACCGAGGCGTTCGCGAGCCCATTGCCGACGAACGTCGGCTCGCGTCCGTTGATGTATTTCGGGCAGTTGCCAAAGCTTTGCTGGACCGCGAGCGTGACCACGTTGCCGTCGACCGCTTCGATCACGCCATTCACACGATTGCGCCGCCGCGTGTGAGGCTGAATGCCGAGGCCGCCAATACGCGCACCCGGCACCCAGCGCCCTTCGAGCGGATCGCCCGGCAGTGCGCCGCCTTCGATGCGCAGCGTGCGGCTGTCCGGCGTCGATACGAAGCCCGTGGTGTTCGCGCGCAGCGTCGCCCAGGGCTGACCGCTTGCATCGACGCCGCCGAACACCATGAACGGCAGCATCGCGAAGAACGCGCGATGCTGGTCCGGCATGTGGTCGCGAATACCGCGCGAGCCGTTCGTGAGCGCAACGTCCGCGACACCCGCCCGCAACTGGGCCTCGCGTTCGCCATCGTGAAACGGGCCGATCGCGTGGTAGGGGTTCGGTTCGGGCAGAGCGTTCATGACGGTCTCGGGTTGGCGACGCGCGCGTGCCGTTCAGGCGGCGAGCAGGCCCGCTTGCGTCGATGGCATCGGCACGAAGCCCGGCAACGCGGCGACGCGTTCGAGCCATGCACGCAGATGCGGATACGGTTCGAGCGACACGCCGCCTTCAGGCGCATGCGCGATGTAGGTATGCGCGGCGATATCGGCGATGGTCACGTGATCGCCGGCCGCGAATGGCTTGTGCGCGAGTTCGGCGTCGAGCAGCGGCAGCAGCGTTGCCGCGATGTCCTGTGCACGCGCCAGATCGAGATCGCGCTTGAATACGTGCACGAGACGCGCGGCGCACGGGCCGGACGCAATCGGGCCGGCGGCGAGCGAGAGCCAGCGTTGCACGTTTGCCGCGCCGAGTGCGTCGTCCGGCAGCCATGACGGATCGCCGTAACGCCTGGCCAGATACACAAGAATCGCGTTCGAATCGAACAGCACCGTGTCGCCATCGACGATGGTCGGCACCTGGCCGAACGGATTGAGCTTCAGATACGCGCTCTGGCGATGTTCGCCTGCGGCAAGATCCACCGGCACGATCTCGAACGGCAGGCCCAGCATCGACAGGAACAGCCGCACGCGGTGCCCGTGACCGGAAAGCAGCGTGGTGTACAGGCGGATCGGCGTGGCGGGGCGGGCAGCGGGCATTGGCATTCTCCATCAAAAAATCGCCGCGGAAGGAAGCGGCAGGGAGTGCTCAGATTAGGCAATCGCTGCGTGCGCGAGAAGACTGCTAAGCTTGCAATCATTTTCTACCGAAAGTGGACAATCGCCGATGGCCGATGTGCGCGACGTGAATCTGAACCGGCTGGCGGTGTTCGTCGCCGTGGTCGAGGCGGGGTCGCTGACGGCGGCGGCTGAGCGGCTTGGCATCGCCAAGACGATGGTCAGCGCGCATATGCAGCGGTTGGAGCGCGAGATCGGCGCGAGCCTGATCGCGCGCACCACGCGGCGTCTGTCCGTGACCGACGCGGGCCGCGCGTTTTACGACGCCAGCTGCCGCATCCTGCAGATGACGGAGGAGGCGCTTTCGGCGGCGGCGGGCGAGGCATCGCCGGCGCGCGGTACGCTGCGGGTGAGCGCGCCGGTCGATTACGGCGCACAGGTCGTGGCGCCCGCGCTTGTCGATTTGCGCGGCGCGTATCCGGAGCTCGAAATCGAACTGGTCTGCGCCGATCATTACGTCGATCTGATCGGCGAGGGCATCGACCTCGCTGTGCGCCTGGGCAACCTGCCCGACTCGAACTATCGCTCGGTGAAACTCGGCAGCTACGTGCGCTGGCTGGTCGCGAGCCCCGCGTTCGTCGCGCAGCACGGCATGCCGAGGTCGCTGACGGCACTGGCGTCCTTGCCGCATATCGCGATGACGGTGTTGCGGCATCCGTCGACGCTCGAGTTGACGCGCGACGCCGGGCGCCTCGCGGCAGGACGCGTCAGCCGCGACAAGGCCGTGCGTCGCGTGCGCTGCGTGAACGCGCTGAGCGTGAACACGGCCACCTCGGCACGCGCCGCGGTTCTCGCGGGCGGCGGCTTCGCCGCGCTGACCGACTTCTCGACCCGCGCCGATCTGGCGTCAGGCGCCCTCGTGCGCTTGCTGCCCGAATGGTCCGGCGTGCCGTCGAACGTGCAGGCCGTGTTTGCGCCGACGAGCTATCCGTCGGGCAAGGTGCGGGCGGTTATCGAGGCGCTAAAGGCGAGGGTCGCGAAAAGCGCAGCGTGAGCACGCATTTTCATCCTTGAGAGGTCGCGGCCTTGATTCACCCCAGTGGCACGTCGCATTCAAATGTCGAGAGATCGGGGTAAGGTCCCCGCGTTTGCAGCCGCCCCGGCTGTTCCGGGGAATGACGAGTCGAAAGGCGCGATGTCGATTTCCGGATTGACGAGGTCGCTTTCCCGCTCGAGCTGCTCGGTCCAGATCTGGCTATCGGGAAACCAGAAGGCGTTCTCGCGCGGCGGAACGGCGAGCCTCACCCGTAGCGACGGATTGAAGATTTTGGACCACGCCGAGAGATAGGAGGGTGTCTTGATCAAATGCCCGCACCTGGCGAGCAGCAGGCTTGCGACCAGCGCTTCGCGGGCAATGGCGAGTCCGGGATGTCCGCTGAAGTGCACGGGCTTGTCGCCGCTCGCGAGCAGCGTGGCAGGCGCGACGTTGACGGGGACAGCGAAGCCCCACTTGCGGAAAAAATCAAGGAATGCCTGCTCGTCGCTGGACACGAAGATATGGGTCAGCCGGTGATCGTCTGCAAGTGCCTTCTCGACCAACTGGCAAAACGCGGTCCAGTCGATCGTATGGGCCTCGAACTTTTTATCCGTGCCGCGAAAATGGACACCCAGGGTCGAAGCGCCGATATCGAGCCGCTCGCTGATGCGCTCGACTTCCTCCCGGATCGACTCGCCTGGCCGATAGTGCGACAGGAACAGCGTGCTCGCCCGCGCCAGCCCGAGGCCGGTTTCGTAGCGGCGAAAACCCAGATCGCCGAGGTCGCGCACAACCGACGTTCGCAAACCAGGCCGTTGCCCTTGCGGCATGATGGACGGTGCGAGGTTTTCAAAGCATTCGGCTAACCAGTCGATTTTGCCTTGCGGGTCGCCATAACTGCCGCCACGCGCCGAAATGACAGGCGTCAGACGCTTTTCCTCGCAGTACAGGAGGATGCACAAGACGATCTGCATGACGGAAAAGAAGCCCGAATTGGCGCGGATCTCGATGCAGAAGTGGCCACGGTTGAGGCGTTGTCTGGCATGCAGAGCGAGGCGGCCTGGTGTATTGAGCGCGTTCTTGACGTCTTCGCTGCGCCGCACCTGTCTCGCGAAATCAATAAGGTTTCTGAACATGCCATGCCCCTTCGATCCACGCAACGGCGATGACTGCGCGAGCGAGGCGCCCGCGGTCGATTCCGTCGACGGATCCGGCGTTAACTGCGTTAGCAACGATTCGGGAGGAGACGTATGTTTGCCGACGATGGCTCGATCGTCAGGTCCGCCTGGGGTTGGCTGGTTATTTGGCATCCTAAGCGGTTGAGCGATTCTACTATGCCATGTTTACGCATCGATTAAGCTGAGGATTCAGGGACATCCTCGATGCCATTCATGGCTCGCGCGTTCAGGCAAACGGCCTGAGCTCCGAATCCGGCACGTCGATGCGCAGGTTCTCCATCAGCACCGTTTCGATCGGTTCGCGCGACTCGCCCTCGCTCACGACCTTGACGGGTAGCCCATGGCTCAAATCGAACCACAACTCATAGCGAAACACGCCGGTCGCCCGGTATCCGGGCCGGCACGTCACAATGACATGCGCCGCCTCGCGCGCGCCGATCGTCCCCGCGCCCACGACTTGCGTGTCGCCATGCTGTTCAAGCTCACGAACGTCGACGAGCAGTGCGCCGATATTGGACTCGTCGACGCGATGACCCTGCGGGCTCTGGATCATGTGATTGTCGGGGCTCAGCGTGAGCCTCGGAAACGTATCGATACCGAATGGCCAGAGCTTGACCTTCCCCGATTCAGGGTTGAAGGCGAGTGTCGCGCCCGCATGCGGCCGGATGAAGTCCATCCGCACAAAACCAGGCTTGCGGTAGGCATAAAGCACCTCGACCGTTTCCGCTCCCGCCGATGTCGATTTCAGCGTGACCTGATAGTTTGCGAGCGCATCGAAGCGTGCCTGCGCGAAGGCCACGAAATCGCGGTCTGGGAGCGTCATCGCTGCCTCCTATACTCCATCGTGAATGATGCGTAATTCTGGCGCACGGCTTCGCAGCCCGCAATGCGCAGGAAGCCGTATGGCAAACCAGGAGGCAAGCGAGCGATGGCCGAATTCCGTCTGACCACCTTGTGGTGCATCGAGGCCCCGCTGCAGCCGGTGTGGGACGCGATCCACGCATCGACGAACTGGCCGAGGTGGTGGAAGAATGTCGAAGCGGTGCGCGAGTTGCACCCGGGCGAAACAGACGGTCTGGGCGCCGTGCATCGTTACACCTGGAAGGGGGTGTTGCCTTATCGCGTGATCATCGACGTGCGCGTGACGCGCGTCACGCCGCTCGTGGCGCTCGAGGGAGAGGCCAGTGGCGCGCTGGAAGGCGTGGGGCGCTGGCATTTCTCCGCCGAGGGCGGCCGCACGATGGTGCGCTACGACTGGCACGTCAGGACGGCCAGTACGTGGATGAGCGCGGTGGCCCGCGCGCCGTTCGCGCGGCGGGTATTGCGCTGGAATCACGATTCGATCATGCGCGAAGGGGGGCTCGCGCTCGCAAGGCTGCTCGAGGCGCGGCTTGTCGACGGTAGCGCGGAACGCAGCACTGAACACAGCACCAAGCGCAGCGCCAAACACAGCACCAAGCCGCGATAAGTGCAACAATCGAACCCGTTGGCGTGCGTGCCCGCGATTTCTGCGAGAAGGAGGCGTGATGAACCATCCCCACCGCTTACTTGCCTTGCATGGGAGGCAACATGACTGAGATCGAAAAGGAGCCGGTCGTCGCCGTGCTGAACAAGATCCTCGAATCCGAGCTGGCGGGCGTGGTGCGGTACACGCACTATTCGTTCCTGGTGTTCGGCTTCGGCCGCATTCCGATCGTCTCATGGCTGAGGCAGCAGGCCGACGAATCGCTCCTGCATGCGCAGCAGGCCGGCGAATGGATCACGACGCTCGGCGCGTATCCTTCGCTCGAAATCGGTCCGCTGCTCGATTCTCACACGTTCGATATCGGCTCCATCCTGCGCGAATCGCTCGAGGCCGAACAGGTCGCGCTCGGTCTTTACCGCGAACTGCTCTCGCTCGTGGCAGATTGCTCGGTCGCGCTCGAGGAGTACGCGCGCCAGATGATCCAGGTCGAGGAGCTGCATGCGGGCGAGGTCGACAAGATGCTGCGCCGCCCCGGCTCGACCACGACCTCGCCGCAGCACGGCATGGGGCTCGCCGAATAGGCGCGCTGTCTCGTCCGCCATGCTGACGCTCGCCAATGTGTCGAAGCGCTACGACGGCACCACGCCGCGCAACGTGCTGCGCGGCGTGAATCTCGAACTGGGCTCGGGCGAGTGCGTCGCGATCATGGGCGAATCGGGCGCGGGCAAATCGACGCTGCTCAATCTCGCGGCCGGACTCGACCGGCCGGATGCGGGTCACATCGTCTTCGACGGCAGCGATCTCACCACGCTCGACGACGACGCGGCCACCCTGCAGCGCCGCCAGAAAATGGGTTTCGTGTTCCAGGCGTTCCATGTGCTGCCGAATCTCTCGGCGGCGCAGAACGTCGCGCTGCCGCTGCTCCTGAACGGCACGCGCGCGAAAGACGTGCCGGCGCGCGTGTCGGTCGTGCTGCAGGCGGTCGGGCTCGGCGCGCGCGAGCACGCGTTGCCGCGCGAGCTGTCGGGCGGCGAATTGCAACGCGTGGCGATCGCGCGTGCGCTCGTGCATGAGCCGCGTCTCGTGCTGGCCGACGAGCCCACCGGCAATCTCGATCACGACACGGCGATGCGCGTCCTCGCGCTGCTGCGCGATCTGGCGCAAGAGAACGGCGCGGGCGTGCTGCTCGCGACGCACTCGGCTGCCGTGGCGGGCGCTGCCGACCGCGTGCTGCGGCTCACGCCCGACGGGCTCGAGCCGTACGTGCCGCCGGCAGGCGGCGCGTAGGCGATGCGCTGGCTCGGGGCCTCGCGTGCGTCGCGCGTGTGCGATGCCGCGCGCACATCGCGTTGCCGGGGCGCTCGCACGCCCGCTGGCGGTCTCGGCGCGGTGCTCATCGGCGGCGAAATGCGCGCGCATCCGCTGCGCACGTTGATCGGCATTCTCGCGATTGCCGCGGGCGTCGCGATGGGCTACGCCGTGCAGTTGATCAATCGCGCGGCGCTCAACGAATTGTCGGCCACCGTCAACTCGCTGATGGGCAACGCCGATCTCGAACTGCGCGGCCCGCGCGCGGGCTTCGACGAGGCGCTGTATCCGCGGATTGCCCGTTTGCCCGAGGTCGCGGCGGCCAGCCCCGTGGTCGAAGTCGACGCGCGCGTGGCGGGACGCGACGAGCCGCTGAAGCTGCTGGGCGTCGATGTATTTCGCGCAGGCTACGTCACGCCGAATCTCGTCGGGCGCGTGGAGCGCGGCAGTCGCGCCAATGGCACAACGGCCAACACCCTCGATCTGCTCGACCCCGACACCGTGTTTCTCTCGCCCGCCGCGCTGAGCTGGCTCGCGCTCAAGCCCGGCGACACGCTCACGTTACAGGTCGGGCTCGCAACGCTCGCGCTGCGCGTCGCGGGCGTGTTGCCCGCGTCGGGCGATGCGGTGCGCGTCGGCGTGATGGACATCGGCGCCGCGCAATGGCGCTTGCAGCGGCTCGGCACGCTCGGGCGCATCGACATCAAGCTCAAGCCGGGCGTCGATGCCGAAGCGTTCGCGCAGGCGATCGCGCCGCGCTTGCCCGCGGGTGTCTCCGCCGTCACGCCGCGCGACAACGCGCACCGCACCTCGATGCTCTCGCGTGCCTATCGCGCGAATCTCAACGTGCTCGCGCTCGTCGCGCTGTTCACGGGCGCGTTCCTCGTCTTCACGATGCAGGCGCTCGCCGTGCTGCGGCGCCGCGCGCAGTTTGCGCTGCTGCGCGCGATCGGCGTGACGCGGCGGGGCGTGCTGTGGCTCGTCGTCGCGGAGGGCGCGATCCTCGGCGTGCTCGGCGCCGCCGCGGGTCTCGCGATCGGCTTTGCGCTCGCGGCCGCCGTGCTCCGTTACGCGGGCGGCGACCTGGGCGGCGGCTATTTCGAAGGCGTTCAGCCGCGCGTGCAATTCGATGCGACGTCCGCGGCGATATTCTTCGCGCTGGGCGTGGCCGCGGCCGTGCTCGGCAGTCTCGCGCCGGCGCTCGAAGCGGCGAGGGCGCGACCCGCGCGAGCGCTGAAGGCGGGCGACGAGGAAGCGCCGGCCGCACGCTTGCGTAAGCGGCGCGTCGTCACGGCCGCGCTGCTCGCGATCGCCGCCGGGCTCGTCGCGGCGCTATTGCCGCCCTTGGCCGGCTTGCCGGTGTTCGGCTATCTCTCCATCGCACTGCTGCTGCTGGGCGGCGTGCTCGCGATGCCGGCAATCGCGCGCGCGGTGTTCACGGTGCTGCCGCGCTCGAATCATGCCGTGCCGCAACTCGTGCTGGCGCAGCTCGCCAATGCTCCCGGCCGCGCGACGATCGGCCTCGCGGGCATCGTCACGAGTTTCAGCCTGATGACGGCGATGGCGATCATGGTGTCGAGCTTTCGCGTCGCCGTCGACGACTGGCTGCAATTGCTGTTGCCCGCGCCGCTCTATCTGCGCTCGGCACCCGGCGGCGACAGTGCGTTCCTCTCGCCAGGCGATCAGGCAGCCATCGCGGCCACGCCCGGCGTCGTGCGCGCCGAGTTTCTGCGTGCGACACAAATCTCGCTCGACGCTCGACTGCCGCCCGTCAGCCTGCTCGCGCGGCCGATCGATGCGCGCAATCCCGCCGCTCGTCTGCCGCTCACGGGCGCGCCGCTCGTGCCGCAGCCGGGCGACCCGCCGCCCGTGTGGATCAGCGAAGCGGCCGCCGATCTGTACGGGATGCATCCAGGCCAGCGCATCACGTTGCCGCTGGCGGGGCAGCGCCTGCCATTCACGGTGGCCGGCATTTGGCGCGATTACGCACGCCAGTTCGGCGCCATCGTGATCGACGCCAACGACTATCGCCGCCTGACTGGCGACATACGCGTGACCGACGCCGCCTTATGGCTCGCACCGGGCGTGGCGCCGGCGCAGGCGATCGCGCACTTGCGCGAGAGCGTGCGCGGCGGCCAGCGGCTGCAGTTCGCGCAGCCTGGCGAGATCCGCGCGGCGAGTCTGCGGATTTTCGATCGCAGCTTCGCCGTGACGTATCTGCTGGAAGCGGTGGCGGTGATCATCGGACTGTTCGGCGTTGGCGCGAGCTTCGGCTCGCAGGCGCTGGCCCGCACGCGCGAGTTCGGCATGCTGCGGCACATCGGCGTGACGCGCCGCCAGATCGCCCTCATGCTCGCGATGGAGGGCGCGCTCGTGGCGCTGCTCGGCGTGCTCGCCGGGCTCACGCTGGGCCTGGGTCTCGCGATGGTGCTCGTGCATGTCGTGAACCCGCAGTCGTTTCACTGGACGATGAGCGTGCACATGCCGTGGGGGCTGCTGGCTGCGCTGGCGCTGGCGGTCGTCGTGGCCGCCGCGCTCACGGCGCTCCTGAGTTCGCGCGCGGCGATGTCGGTGGATGCGGTGCGCGCCGTACGCGACGACTGGTGACGCGATGAGAAGACGCACGTTCCTTTTGTGGCCGCTGGCCGCCCTGACGCAAAACGCTGCGTGGGCGGGCATGCCGCAATATCCCGCGGTCACGAGCGGACAGCCGCTGGTGTTCCCGCGCGACTATGGCGCGCATTCGAGCTATCGCAACGAATGGTGGTATGTCACGGGCTGGCTGCAAACGGATGCCGGTGCATCGCTGGGCTTCGAGGCAACCTTCTTTCGCTCGCGTCCCGCGCTCGACGAGGCGAACCCGAGCCGCTTCGCGCCGGATCAATTGCTGTTCGCCAACGTGGCGCTGAGCGATCCGCGCGCGGGCAGCCTGCAGCACGATCAGCGCGTTGCGCGGCGCGGCTTCGGGTTGGCCGGCGCGAGCGAGACGGACACGGCGGTTCATATCGACGACTGGTCGCTCGCGCGCAATGTGGACGGCCGCTACCGCCTGAGCGTGGCTACGGCCGGTTTCGGGTTCGCCTTCACGTTGGCGCCGGCACAGCCCGTGCTCGTCAATGGCGCTGACGGGTACAGCCGCAAGGGTCCACTGCCGCAAGAGGCCAGCTACTACTACAGCCAGCCGTGGCTGCAAGTCGAAGGCACGCTCGAACGCCGGGACCGTGCACGCGGCAAAGGGGAGCGCGTGCGCGGGCAGGCGTGGCTCGATCACGAATGGTCGTCGGCGCCGCTTGCCGACGAAGCCGTTGGCTGGGATTGGATCGGGATCAATTTCGATGACGGCGGCGCGCTGATGGCGTTGCAGATCCGCGATAAGGCAGGGCGCAAGTTCTGGGCGGGCGGCACGCTGCGCGCCGCCGATGGAAGCACGCATGCGCTATCGCCGGAAAGCATTCGCTTCACGCCGCTGCGCCGCTGGCGTTCGCCGCATACCGGCGCGGCGTATCCGGTCGCGATGCGCGTCGATGCGCAGGACCGGCATCTGACGCTCGCGCCGCTCATGGACGATCAGGAGTTCGACAGCCGTGCGACGACTGGCGCGGTGTACTGGGAGGGCGCAGTGACGGCCTTCGAGGCCATCGAGGCGGATGCAGGCACGGCAAAGCCTGCTGTCAAACCGGTCGGACGCGGCTATCTCGAGCTCACGGGCTATGTCCAGCGACTCGAGCTCTAGCAACGTCAGCCGAGTTCGAACGACGTCACCCCGAACACTCGATCGATCGCAATCGCGGGCGCGTCTTTCGTGTACATCCGCGCGGTTTCGAAGACGCTCGTCATGCCGTGCCGCTCGGCCAGCGCGACGGCCGCAGGATTCGTCTCCGGCACGTCGAGCACGATGACTTCGCCAGGCATGCGTGCCGCAAGCGCGCGAAAGAGGCCGGTGGCGACGTCTGCATCGTCGGCGAACAGCGGGCCGATCTTGCAGCCCGTCTTGCAGCGCCGCACGACGCCGTATCCGGCGACCCGGCCCGCGTCGATGGTTGCGAGCGCAACGGCGTCCGGCTGCGCGATCCAGGTCGAGAGGAAACGTTCGCGCTGCGCGGGAAAACAGCGACGATCGTAGGCGAGCACCTGCTCGAACGGCACGTCGTCCGCCGCCGCCACCTGCGCGCAACCGATGCCGCTCACGCGGCCCTGATAGCGGATGTTGCGGTACGCGAGCCGGAAGCCGGACTTCCTGTAGTTCGCCTGCTGGGCAACGACGCCGTCGAGACCGATGTTGCGGTCTCCCAGGTAATGCATGGCGTGCTGCCAGGTTCGCATGCCGAAGCCCTTGCCGCGAAACCCGGGCTTCACGATATAGAGGCCGATGAAGCCAAAGCTGTCGTCATAGGCGACGGCGGAAATACACGCGACCGCCTCGCCGCGCCAGACGCCGACGAAGAAACCGTCCGGGTCCGCTTCCCTGAAACAGCGCGGGTCGTGCAGGCCTGGGTTCCATCCCTCTGCAGCGGCCCATTCGACCGACATGGCCACCTCGTCGGCCGACATGGTGCGCACGATGAAGTCGTCGGTTTGATCCATGGAAATGGGGCCAGCGGTTCTTGCAGCGGAGGTCAGGGGTTCACGACTGACGTGTTCGTCAGGATTATGCCACCGCTGAATAGCAGCGCCGCGCTATACGTTCAGCCGGTCCCGCAGTTGCCGCCGCAGCACTTTCCCAACCGGCGTTTTCGGTAGATCGTTCACAAAGACCACGTGCTTAGGCACTTTGTAAGCGGTGAGGCTGGTCCGCGCAAACTCGATCACGTCCGCCTCGGTCAGCCTGGGTTCCTTTTTCACCACGAAGGCGACGGGCGTTTCGCCGGATTGCTCATCCACTACACCCACGACCGCGACCTCCAGAATGCCAGGATGCCGGAACAGCACGCCCTCCACCTCGTTTGGGTAGACGTTGAAACCGGAGACCAGAATCATGTCCCGCTTACGGTCGACAATCCGGATCACACCGCGCTCGTCCATGACGCCGATATCGCCGGTCGAGAAGAATCCATCGGCGCCGATCGCATGGGCGGTTTCCTCCGGCCGGTTGAAGTAGCCTTGCATGACAACGGGCCCGGCGACGCAGATTTCGCCCGGCGTGCCCGCGCCTACGGCTGCGCCGCGCTCGTCGCGGATTTCAATGCGCATGGACGGCAGCGGCACGCCGATCGTGCCTTCGAAGGCGGTCTGCGTGACGGGATTGGCCGTTACCGCGCCGGCGGCTTCCGATAGCCCATAGGCTTCCACCACCGGGGTGCCCGTGAGTTTCTGCCAGCGATCGGCAACGGCAGGCTGGGTCGCGGTGCCTCCCCCGAAGGTACTGCGCAGCGAGGAGAAGTCGAGCGCGGCAAAGTCCTCGTTGTTCATCAGCGCCGTGAATAGCGTGTTAAGGCCGCCGAACACGGTTGGCCGATGCGTTGCAAAGTCCTTCACGAGGGAGGGAATGTCGCGTGGGTTCATCACCAGAACGCAGCGGGTTCCCAGGTGCAACGAGACGAGGCATTGGCACACCAGGGCGGCCACGTGATACAGGGGCAGGGCAACGAGCGTGATTTCGCCGCTTTCGCGAAACACCGGTTGGACCCACTCGGCAAATATCAGCACGTCCGCGAGTACGTTGCCGTGCGTGAGCACGGCCCCTTTGGGCTCGCCGGTCGTGCCACCGGTGTATTGCAGGAACGCCCGGGTGTCGCGGTTCAGCGCCGGCCTCGTGAACGCCGCGGCAGGGCGTGCGGTCATGGCGGTCTTGAAGGCGATCGCACCGGGAATCGTCCAGTGGGGGACGAGCTTTTTCTTTTTTCGAACGACGTAATCGACGAGGATGGATCTCGGGAAGCTCTGCATCTCCGCCACGCGCGCGACGATCACGTGTTCGATGGCGACACTGGCGAGCGCCTGCTCGAGCGTAGCCGCGGACACTTCCATGACCACGATCGCACGCGCACCGGAATCCTTGATCAAGTTCGCCAGTTCGGGCGCGGTGTAGAGCGGGTTGACGTTGACCACGGTGAGCCCGGCCCGCAGCGCGGCAAACATCGCGATAGGGTGTTGCAGGGCGTTCGGCAACATGAGTGCGATGCGGTCTCCGGGGTTGAGCCGAAGATCTTTCTGGAAATAGGCGGCAAGGCGTGCGGAATGCTCTTCCAGCTGACGATAGCTGAGATCCACGCCGAACTGATGAAAGGCGATCCGCTCGCCAAAGCGGGCGACGGCCTCCTCCAGCAGGGCGGCCATCGATGGGTAGTCGTCGAGGTCGATGTCGGCAGCAACGCCAGCGGGGTATTGCGAAAGCCAGGGCAAGTTCGACATGTCGTCCTCCGCCGCGGAGCCGCTTCGGCGTTCGCTGTTTCTAATTTTGGACTCCTAGCGTATTCCCGCCAAGGCCCGGCAAGTGTGCTGTAACGCACGTACGCGCGCGAGTCGGCTGCGCGTGCCTGCGCGAAGGGCGCTGGCTATTCGACGGGGGCCGGCTGAACACCATTTTCCGGTTGAGGTTCTCTGGGCATTTGCGAAGCAGGCTCGACGTCGTCTTCCGGCGTGGGCTCGACAGTTTGCACAACGGGCGGCGCGACACTCTTGATCACAACGGGCGCCTCGGAGACTGGCGCGCTCGCGCGGGGCTGCGCGGTATGGGCGCCGGTCATGCCCGTGCCGACGTTCGAGCTCGTGGTGTTCGCGCTTTTGAGTAACCCCTGCGAATCGAACAGGAACACGGCCGCGGACGAGTGTGTGTCGGCGCCGGCGACCAGCGAACCGATGAACGGGATATAGCTTTCCGGGTGCGGACGCGACGTGACGTAGGTGTAGACGAGCAGCGTCGAACCGTCGTCCAGCGTAGTCTCCACCGACGCCGGGCCGAGCGCGGCCCTCACGTCTTGCAGCGTTGTCACGCCGTGGCGGAAGTTCGCCATCTGCTCGGGCCTCACCTCGACGCCGGCCGTCACGCAGGCGGCAAGCAGTGCGCCGCACAGTAGCCCAGTGATGAGTTCGCGATTCATGACGCCTCGCCCCCTGCTATCGATTCTAGGACGAATGCACGAGGCCGGCTGACGTGAAGCGAGCGGCGCCTGCGTTCAAACCACGCCCAGCCACTCTTTCAATTGTGCGGCGCGCGACCGGCTCACCGGCACGACGCTGCGCTCGCCATCGTCCATCACGAGGTTCACGCTGTCGTCGGCTTTGACGAGTTCGACGGCGTACGGCAGGTTGACGATGTGGCTGCGATGCACGCGCACAAACGTGTTGCTGTCGAGCCGCAGTTCGAGGTCGGCGAGCGACAGGTTGGAGAGGTAGCGATCGTCCTTCGTGACGATCGTCGTGTAGTGGCCGTCGCCCTGAAAACGCACAATATCCTTCAGGTCGATCAGGATCACGCGGTTCTTGCGGTAGACCGGAATCTTGAAGAGCCGCCGGGGCGGCGTGGGCGCGCCCGCAAGCGACTCCGCCGTTGGCTCGGCCGACGGCACGGTCGTGAGGTCGGTGAGGTCGTAAAAGATCATGCAGGTGCCGCATGTGCCGTTCATGTCCGACATGCGCGACACCTTGAGCATGAGCAGGCGGTCGGGAATGTTGATCATCATCGCGACCGGCGGGGGCGACTTCACGGGGCAGCCGCCCGCGTCGCGCGACTGCAGCAGGAAGCGCAGCTTGTCGCGGCTTTTTGCCGGGTGCAGTTGCACGACGTCGATGCCGAACAGCTTGTCCTGGGCCACGCCCAGCGACTGCTCGCCCGCGGGGCCGAGAATCTGCAGCGCGACGTCGTTGAACGCGCTCACGCGCCCCTGCGCGTCGAGCCACACCACGCCCGGATTGAACTGCTCCAGGCGGTGCTGGAAGCTCTCGGCGCGGCGCGCGTCGGTGGTCGGCATGGCGTGCTCGAACGGTTTCATCCAGGGTTCTCCCCGATGCGGCCTTGGCGTTGTGCGTGGCGTTTGCGGCGGCGGGACGCAGCCTCCGTTTTATGTCCTTTCCCCCTTTCGCGCAAGTTTTCCGGCGCCCGGCGCAGCCAGGACGCCGTTCGCGAAATCCCGTTGAATTGCTGCGTTGCATTGTGAAATCCTGAACTTCAGGACGATGCCAACAAGGAGACTAGTGTGATTCCGCGCCCATTCGAATACCACGCTCCACAAACCTTGTCCGAGGCGTTCGCGCTGCTCGGCACGCATGGCGAAACGGCGAAGCTGCTGGCGGGCGGACACAGCCTGCTGCCGATGATGAAGCTGCGCTTCGCGCAGCCCGATCATCTGATCGATCTCGGCCGGCTCGCCGAACTCAAGGGTATCCGCGAGGAAAACGGCACGCTGTGGATCGGCGCGATGACGACCGAGAACGATCTGATCTGGTCGGCGCTGCTGCAGGCGCGCTGCCCGCTCATCGTCGAGGGCGCGCGGCAGATCGCCGACCCGCAGGTGCGCTATCGCGGCACGCTGGGCGGGGATCTTTCGCACGGCGACCCTGGCAACGACCATCCCGCGTTGATGATCGCGCTCGATGCGTCGTTCGTGCTGCAAGGCGTGGCGGGCGAGCGCGTGGTGAGCGCGGACGGCTTCTTCGTCGGCACCTATGCGACGCTGCTGGAGCCAGGCGAGATCATGACCGGCATTCGCATTCCTGTGCCGCCGCCCGGCACCGGCTATTGCTACGCGAAGCTCAAGCGCAAGACCGGCGACTTCGCGACCGCGGCGGCGGCCGTGACGTTGCGCCTGGCCGGCGGCAACGTCGAGCATGCGCGCATTGCTCTGACGAATGTGGGCGACACCGTGATTCGCGCGGTGGACGCCGAGCAGGCGCTGATCGGCAAGCCGTTCGACGCCCGCGCGCTCGACGAAGCGGCGCGGCTCGCCATGGCGGCGTGCGATCCGGTGGAGGATCTGCGCGGCGACGCCGACTACAAGCGCGCGATGGCGGGCGAGATGACCCGCAGGGCGCTCACTACCGCCTGCGAACGGGCCGCGAACCCGGCACACCCCTGATCCACGGAGAACGCGTAATGGCCAGCAAAACCATGGTGTCGTTCAGCCTCAACGGCAGCGAGGTCGACGTCGTCGTCGAGCCGCGCGAACTGCTGATTCACACGCTGCGCGAAAAATGCCAGCACACCGGGCCGCATATCGGTTGCGAGACGTCGCATTGCGGCGCCTGCACAGTCGATTTCAATGGCATGTCCGTGAAGTCCTGCACGCTGCTCACCGTGCAGGCGCAGGGCGCTGACGTGCGCACGGTCGAAGGGCTCGCGCAAGGCGGCGCGCTGCATGCGCTGCAGGAGGGCTTCATGCAGGAGCACGGTCTGCAATGCGGCTTCTGCACGCCGGGCATGCTGATGCGCGCGTACCGCCTGCTGCAGGAGAACCCCGATCCCACCGAAGCCGAAATCCGCTACTGGATGGCGGGGAACCTGTGCCGCTGCACGGGCTATCAGAACATCGTGAAGGCCGTGCAATACGCGGCGCGCAAGCTGCGCGGCGAACCGGTCGAAACCTCGCATCCGCTCATCGAAGCGGGCGCGGCACACGCGCACTGAGCGCCGGGAGACACGTCATGGGCAATCTCGACGCCAATCTCGAGCGTCTCGCCGCGCTCGAAGGCATGGGCTGCTCGCGCAAACGCCGCGAGGACCCGCGTTTCATCCAGGGCAAGGGCAGCTACGTGGACGACATCAAGATGCCGGGCATGCTGTTCGGCGTGATGGTGCGCAGTCCCTACGCCCACGCTCGTGTGAAGCGCATCGACAAATCGCGCGCGCTCGCGCATCCCGGCGTGCACGCCGTGCTCACGGCCGACGACCTCAAGCCCCTCAAATTGCACTGGATGCCGACGCTCGCAGGCGATGTGCAGGCCGTGCTCGCCGACGAAAAAGTCTGCTTCCAGAATCAGGAAGTCGCGTTCGTCGTGGCCGACGACCGCTATGTCGCCGCCGATGCGGCGGAACTCGTGGAGGTCGAGTACGAGGAACTGCCCGCGCTCGTCGATCCGATGAAGGCGCTGGAACCCGACGCGCCCGTGATTCGCGACGACATCCGCGACAAGGACACCGGCGCACACGGCGCGCGCAGGCATCCCAACCATATTTTCACGTGGACGATGGGCGACCGCGACAAGACGGACCGCATGTTCGAGAACGCGGAAGTCACGGTCAAGCAGGATATTTCGTATCCGCGCGTGCATCCGTGCCCGCTCGAAACCTGCGGCTGCGTCGCGTCGTTCGACAAGGTGCGCGGCGATCTCACGGTCTACATCACTTCGCAGGCGCCTCATGTCGTGCGCACCGTGGTCGGGCTGCTCTCGTCGATTCCGGAATCGAATATCCGCATCATTTCGCCCGATATCGGCGGCGGCTTCGGCAACAAGGTCGGCGTGTATCCGGGCTATGTGACGTCGATCGTCGCTTCCATCGTGCTCGGGCGTCCGGTCAAGTGGATCGAGTCGCGCAACGAGAACCTCTCCAGCACGGCATTTGCGCGCGACTATCACATGACCGGCGAACTGGCCGCCGACAAGGACGGCCGCATCAAGGCGTTGCGCGTAAATGTGGTGGCCGACCACGGCGCGTTCGACGCGTGCGCCGACCCGACCAAGTGGCCCGCCGGCATGTTCCATGTCTGCACGGGCTCGTATGCGATCCCCAATGCGTTCGTCAGCGTCGACGGCGTGTACACGAACAAGTTTCCGGGCGGGGTCGCTTACCGCTGCTCGTTCCGCGTGACCGAGGCCGTCTATCTGATCGAGCGGATGGTGGATGTGCTGGCGCAAAAGCTCGGCATCGACAAGGCGGAGATCCGCTTGCGCAACTTTATCGGCAAGGACCAGTTTCCGTACGCCACGCCCCTTGGCCTCGAATACGATTCGGGCGACTACGAAACGGCGCTGAAAAAGGTGCTGGCCGCCGTCGATTACGACGCGCTGCGCGCGGAGCAGGCGCAACGCCGCGCGGACCCCGATGCGGAGTGGCTCATGGGCATCGGCCTCGTGAACTTCACCGAGATCGTCGGGGCGGGGCCGTCGAAAATGTGCGACATCCTCGGCGTGGGCATGTTCGATTCCTGCGAGATCCGCGTACATCCGGACGGCTCGGCCATCGCGCGCATGGGCACGATCACGCAGGGCCAGGGGCACCAGACCACCTACGCGCAAATCATCGCGTCGGAAGCGGGCATTCCGGCCTCGAAAATCACGGTGGAAGAGGGCGATACCGCCACGGCGCCGTACGGGCTCGGCACCTATGGCTCGCGCTCGACGCCCGTTGCGGGCGCCGCGGTGGCTCGCGCCTCGCGCAAGATTCGCGAGAAGGCGCGCCGCATCGCCGCTCATCTGCTCGAAGCAAGCCCGGACGACGTCGAGTTCGATCTGGACCGCTTCGTGCTGAAGGGCTCGCCCGACCAGTTCAAGACCGTGAAGGAAGTGGCGTGGGCCGCGTATAACAACGTTCCGGAAGGGCTGGAGATGGGCCTCGAAGCGGTCGACTACTACGATCCGCCCAACTTCACGTTTCCGTTCGGCGCCTACGTGTGTGTGCTCGACATCAACCGCTATACCGGCGAGATCCGCGTGCGCCGCTTCTACGCGCTCGACGACTGCGGCACGCGCATCAACCCGATGATCATCGAAGGGCAGATTCATGGCGGCCTGACCGAAGGGTTCGCGGTCGCGCTCGGCCAGGAGCTGCCGTATGACGAAGCGGGCAATCTGCTCGGCGCAACGCTGCTCGACTACTTCGTGCCGACGGCCGTGGAAACGCCGCATTGGGAGACGGACTACACGGTGACGCCTTCGCCGCATCACCCGATCGGCGCAAAGGGCGTGGCCGAATCGCCTCACGTCGGCTCGATTCCGTGCTTCACGTCGGCGGTGGTCGATGCGTTCGCGCATCTCGGCGTCACGCACATGAACATGCCGCACAACGCGTACCGCGTGTGGCAGCAGTGCCGCGAGCTGGGATTGACGCGGCCCGCCTGAGTCGAAGCGCACGAGAATGAGGAGTCCGGAATGAAAGTCGTACTCGACAAGGCATTTCCGCTCGACGCGAGCGCCGACCGCGCCTGGGCTCTGATGCAGGACATCGAGGCAGTGGCCGGCTGCATGCCGGGCGCGAAGATCACCGAGCGCGTGGACGATACGCACTACAAAGGAACCATTACGGTGCGGCTCGGGCCGGCGACGATGTCGTTCAAGGGCGACATCGAAGTGCTCGCGCTCGACGCCGCGGCGCGCAGCCTGCATCTGCTCGGCAAAGGCACGGATTCGACCGGCAGCTCGGCGGCGACGATGGATCTCACGGCAAGCGTGGAGCCCACGGGCGAAACCTGCACGCTGACCGGCAAGAGCGAGGTGACGATGAGCGGCAAGGCCGCCGCGCTGGGCGGGCGGCTCATGGGGCCGGTGTCGGAGCAGTTGCTCAAGCAGTTCGTCGCGAACTTTTCGGCTCGGCTGAGCGCGATGGCGCCGCCGCAGGAAGCGCCGGGTGCGCCAGGCGCTGAAGCGGACGCGGCCGGCGGGGCCACTGCGCCCGACGAGGCGACGGCAATGGCTCCGGTTGCACGAGCGGCCGCGGCGCCGCCTGCGCAAGCCGCCGAGCTAAACGGCATTGCGTTCATGTGGGCCATCGTGCGCGACTGGCTGCGCAGTCACTTCACGCGCAAGGCGCAGGGCCGCTGAGGAACACTGAGGGACGCCATGACGTCGATCGACCGCATGCCGGACGTCCTCGCGCTGCAGGCGCAGCTGGCGGGCCACCGGTTCATCGTGGAGCGCAGCTTCGCGGCGGCGCTGCTGCTCACGATGGAAATGCGCCGCCCGCTATTGCTGGAGGGTGAAGCGGGCGTGGGCAAGACCGAGGTCGCGAAGGCGCTGGCGCGCCTGCTCGACGCCCCGCTGATCCGCCTGCAATGCTATGAAGGACTCGACGCGCACGCGGCGCTTTACGAGTGGAACTACGTCCACCAGCTGCTGGCCATCAAGCTCTTCGAGCAGGACGCGCGGCCGCTGCGCGACAAGGAGCAGGACATTTTCTCCGAGCGCTATCTGCTCAAGCGCCCCTTGCTCGAAGCCATCACGACCACGCCCGCGCCCGTGCTGCTGATCGACGAAATCGACCGCACCGACGAGGCGTTCGAAGCCTACCTGCTCGAGCTGCTGTCGGATTTCCAGCTTTCGATTCCCGAGCTTGGCGTGATCCGCGCGACCGAGCGGCCCTACGTGATCCTGACCTCGAACGGCACGCGCGAGATCTCCGACGCGCTGCGCCGCCGTTGCCTCTACCAGTACGTCGACTATCCGTCGTTCCAGCGTGAACTCATGATCGTGCGGACCCAGGTACCCGAGGTGCCGGAGGCGCTGGCGGCCCAGATCGTCGAATTCGTGCATGGGGTGCGTGAGATGGCGCTGCGCCGCAAGCCAGGCCTTGCGGAAACGCTCGACTGGGTGGCCGCGCTGCTGCGTCTTGGCGTGAGCGCGCTCGACGAAAACGGGGTGGACCGTGTGATGGATTCGCTCGCCGCGCTCGTGAAAACGCGCGAGGATCAGGCCAGTCTTACGCGGCCGGTAGTGGAAAAGCTGGTGGCGTCATGCTGAGCGGAATCGACAGCACGTCGCGCGGCGCGGCGCCGGGCGATCTCGCCGATCACCTCGTTGCGCGCTATGCGGGCTTCGCGGGCTGGCTGCGCACGAATGCGTTTTGCGTGACGAACGCCGATGTTGCCGCCATGCTCAAAGTGGCAAACCACATGGGCCAGACCGAGCGCGATGTGCTGCGCTGGAGCCTGCGTGCGCTGCTGTGCTCGCGCGCGCAGGAGTGGCGCCGCTTCGACGACCTGTTCGACGCGTATTTCCTCGCGCCGAACCGGCGCAAGCTCGCCGAAACCCGTGCTGGCGGCGCGGGGCCGCTTGCGTGCGACGACACGGCGAGCGGGCCGCCCGATGCGAGCGAGGGTACGCCGGTTTCGCTCGCAGGCAGCGGCAGCGGCGCGGCGCAAGCGGGCGCCGCCGCGAACGAAGGCGCGACGCGCACCGCGTCGTTATCGCACGCGGACTTCCGCCACCTGAACGATCGCAGCGAACTCTTCGCCATCGACGACGCCATCCGCCGCTTCGCGCAGCGCCTGCGCGGCATCCAGATGCGCCGCGAGCAACGCGCGAGTCTCGGGCGCACGATCGATCTGCGCTGGACCTTGCGCCGCAGCGTCTCGCGTGGCGGGCTGCCAGTCGAACTCGGCTGGCGGCGCAAGCGCCGGCAGCGCCCGCGCATTGTCATGCTGCTCGACGTGAGCCGCTCAATGAGCCTCTACAGCTTCTTTTTCCTGCGGCTCGCGCGCGTGCTGAGCGGGCGTTTGCCCGATGTGCACAGCTTCGTCTTCCATACGCGGCTCGTCTGCGTCGACGAAGCGCTGCGCGACCCCGATCCGCGCCGCGCCCAGGAGCGTCTGCACCTGATCTCGGAGGGCTGGGCCGGCGGCACGCGCATCGGCGAGAGTCTGGTCGGCTTTAACGAGCACTACGCGCCGCGCCTGCTGCATGCGCGCACCGCGGTCGTGATCGTCAGCGACGGCTACGACGCCGGCGACGTGACACAGCTCGGCGAGTCGCTGGCGGCGATCCGGCGGCGCTGCCATTCGCTCGTCTGGCTCAACCCGCTCGCCGAGCGTCCCGGATTCGAACCCGTCAGCGCGGGCATGCAAGCCGCGCTGCCGCATCTCGACCTGTTTGCCGGCGCCCGCGATCTCGCGGGGCTCGAACGGATCTTTCCTCAAATTCTCGAGGCGCTGCAATGAATGTCTATGCGAAATCGAGCGAGACCCTACCGGAAGCCGCGGATCTGCTGCAACTCGAGCAGCGGCTGATCGATGCAGGCACGCCGTTCGCGGTCGTCACCGTGATCCGTGCGGCGCCGCCCACCTCGACGTGCGTCGGCGCCCAGGCGCTGGTCGAGGCCGACGGCGCGCTGCATGGCTGGGTAGGCGGGGGCTGCTCGCAGACGATCGTCATCGAGGCCGCGCGCCAGTCGATGCGCACGGGGCAGCCGCGGCGCGTGCGGATCAGCAACGAACCGGCGCCAGCCGACGCCAAAGACGAGGCCGGAGTCGAGGCGCATGCCATGCCGTGCGCGAGCAACGGTGGGCTGGAACTCTTTATCCAGCCCACCGTGCCCGCGCCGCTCGTGGCCGTGCTCGGCGCGACGCCCGCCGCACACGAGGCATGTGTGCTCGCACGGCGCGTCGGGTTTCGCGCGAACCTGGCGGGCGAGGCTGCGCGCGCCGGGCAAGCGGGCTTCGACGCCGCTGCGCTGGACCGCGCCGGCACGTCGTTCGTGCTGATCGCGACACAAGGGGAGCGCGACGAGGATGCGCTCGAAGCGGCGTTGCGCAGCGGCGCGGTGGCGGTGCTCCTGATCGCGAGCCACAGAAAGGCCGAGCGGCTGCGCGAGGCCATGCGCCTGCGCGGCATCGACGAGGCCCGGCTCGCGGCGCTGCACGCGCCGGCGGGGCCGGCGATCCATGCCCACACGCCGCAGGAGATTGCGCTTGGCGCCGTGGCGGGACTCGTCGCCTTGCGGCATGAGATCGCCGAGGCGGCAGCGCGCGCACAGACCGAGGCGCAGACGGCCACGATCGCCACGGAAAGCGTACCGCCCTTGCCGCCGTGCGAGGCGCTCGGCGCGCCACCCGTGCCGGAGGCGCAGGCGGGGCGCTACGTGAATCCCGTGTGCGGGATGAGCGTCGAGATCACGAACGCGAAGCATGTTGTCGAATATGGCGGTCAGAAGGTGTATTTCTGCTGCGATTGCTGCAAGACCGAGTTCGAGCGCGCGCCCGAGCGTTATTTGAACGCTGGGGACGACCTTCACGCGGAGAAGCGATGAGTCGCGCGACGTTTTCGGCTGTCGTGCTTGCGGCGGGCCTGTCCTCGCGCATGGAGGGCCGCCACAAGCTGTTGCTGCCAGTGTGCGGCGAGCCAGCCGTGCGGCGCGTCGTGCGCGCGATCGTTGCGGCACAGCCGCAGGAGGTGGTCGTCGTGACCGGATTCAACGGCCGGGCCGTATTCGAAGCGCTCGACGGCCTCGACGTGCGTTTTCAGAGCAACCCACGCTACCGCGAAGGACAGATGACTTCGGTCGCGAGCGGCGTTGCCGCGCTGCAGGCGCTGTGTGACGCCGTGATGATTTGCCTCGCCGATCAGGTGGTGCTCGAAGCGGCCGACTATCGTGAACTGATCGAGGCATACGCTTCGATGCCGTACGGATCGATCCTCGTGCCGATGTTCCAGGGCGCACGAGGCAATCCGGTGGTGTTTGCGTCGAGTTATTGCCCCGAGGTCGTGGGCGGCCGCGTGAATCCGGGCTGCCGCAAGTTGATCGCCGAGCACAGCGGCGAGGTGTTTCTGCACGAGGCGGCGCACGACCGTTTTTGCGTCGACATGGATACGCCCGCCGACTACCAGAGCGTCATTGCGCGAGTGGAGGGCGGGGTGGCCAACGACGCGCGCGCACGCAACCCCTGAATCAACGCCGCAACGCCTCGGCGATTCCCGCCGCCGCTCGCGCCGCCACCTCGCAGCCGAGGACGATATGCTGCTCCGCCGTGTCCTCGATGAAGTCATGACTGACGCCGCCAATGCTCGGCACGAACAGCATGCAGGCAGGAATGTGAGGCGCGATGACCTGTGCGTCGTGCGACGCGCCGCTCGGCATAGACGTCCACTGCCCGGGTGCGAGTGCTTCGGCCGCTTCTTCGAGCCGCTGCTGCAATTCAGGATCCATCGTGACCGGTTCCTCGGCGCCTTCGCACGCGATCAGTTCCGCGTGCACGGCGTGTTGTGTGTTCCAGGCATCGACTAGCTCGACAAGCGCTCGTTCCATGGCATGCAGTCGCTCGGGATTCGCATCGCGGAACTGCAGGTTCATCAGCGCCTTGCCCGGCACGACGCTGAACGAACCCGGATCCAGATCGATGCGTCCGACGGTCCACACCGTATCCGCGTCCGCCAGCCTTCCAAACGCATCGTCGATACGCGCGATGAACGCGACCAGCGCCGCGCCCGCATCGCGCCGTATGGACATGGGCGTCGTGCCAGCGTGATTGCGCTGCCCGGTGAAGCCCAACTGAAACTCGCGAATGCCGACGATCGTCGTCACGATGCCAATCGATTTCGCCGATGCTTCGAGCCGGCCGCCTTGCTCGATGTGGGGTTCGAGATACGCGCGTTGCCGCGTGCGATCGAGCGTAACGCGCGGCAGATTCGCGAGTCCCGCCTGCGCGAGTGCATCGGCGAGCAACAGACCACCTTGATTGCGTGCGTTTCGCACCGAGGTATCGACCGCTTCGCCCACGAAACTGCGGCTTCCAAGGAAGCCCGAAAATGTCCCCTCTTCGTCGATCCACGACGCGACGTCCACCGCGAAGTCACGCGTTGCAGCGCATTCGTCGAGCGCGCGCGCGATTTCCAGGCCATAGATCACGCCGAGCGCGCCGTCGAGCCAGCCTCCGGTCGGCTGGGTGTCGGTGTGCGAGCCGATTACGAGCGCGGGGCCAGGCTTGCGCGAGCGTCCGAACACGGTGCCGACGCCGTCGATGGTCGCGTCCAGTCCTGCGTCGGCCATGCGCGCGGCGAGCCAGCGGCGCGCCTCGATATCGATGGGCGAAAGCGCGAGGCGTACCACGCCGGGGCCGGTGGCGCCGAAACTGCGCAGCGTCTTGAGGTCGTCGAGCAGGCGAAGCGGGTTGATGCGTGGGAAGTCGGCGTGCACGGGCTCGCTCCGGGGCGTGAGTCGATGGGGATGCGGCGATCCCGGCATCATGCCACGGAGCCGGGACGCAATGGCGCGAGCAGAACCTGGCTGCGTTTTTTGTCGCGACATTCTTAGCAGGGCATCGCGTTTCATTCCACAGCTATTTTCCGGAGCAATGCTTCGGACCCCTTCGAAACGTCAATATATGTCGAAATTTAAACATCTTCGAAAACATGCCCACGTCTGAATGCAAGTAATGGTTAAAGATCCGTTTTGGCAGCGGCATATCGTCAACGCAGATTTTTTTGAGACCGTTAGAAGGGCCTTTCGTTGAAGGGCTTCTATCGTGATATCGCTTCGCTATCTGGGAATATTGGGAATCTGCGGCCTGGTCACTGCGTGCGCGCAGCTTCCGCATGACCATCCGGAGTCGAGCGACACGCTCACCGACCCCGGGCCTTCGTCGAGTGCGCCATTGGCTGGGGACGACACCGCAGACGATGCGGGCGCAACGATACTGGCAAGCCGCGCTCGAGGGTCAGGCAGCATGCTGCAGTCAGGCGAGGCGTCGTGGTACGCGTCGAAGTTCCAGGGACGCCGCACGGCCAGCGGCGAACGCTACAACGGCGCCGCGCTAACGGCGGCCCATCGCACGCTGCCGCTTGGCACCTGGGTGCGTGTCACGTTGCTGGCTACGGGAAGGTCGATCGTCGTGCGCATCAACGATCGTGGACCGTTCGTCGCAGGGCGGGTTATCGATCTGTCCTGGGCGGCGGCGAAGGCGCTCGGTTTGCCCTACGCACATTCGAAGCAGGTCCGGATAGAACGCTTTGGAAAGATGACGCTCGCGCGTTCCGGGTTCGGCGGATCAGACAGCTGAGGGCAAAAAGCGCCGCTCCGGGCGCTGAGTTGCTCGCCGTCTCGGATCAGGGGCATGAAGATTGATCGTCTGAATTTCCTTGACACTTTTCCTTCGTGCGTCGGTAGATAATCCGCTCGCGCGCCGCGGCAATATTTGCTGGACGGCACGCGATCATCATCAACGTGAAGAAACTAACCATGAAAAAAATCTCTTATGCGCTGCTCGCTTCGTTGTTCGTGGCAGGCGCAGCATCGGCACAGACGCCGGAAAACGGCATCGTGACAACGCACGACGCCAATGTCGCTTCGCAGATCGAACAACATGCACGGGACGCCCAGGCGCAGCAGCCCGTCGTCGAACAGGACGCGCGCACGGTTCATGACAATGCCCCGCACAAGGGCGCTCACCACTATCAGCACGAGAACCACAAGAGCCACAAGAATCACAAGAAGCATCCGGCGAAGCCGGCGCATGACACGGCCGCAGAGTAAGCGCGCTAGCATGCGCTAAGGGGATAGCGGCGTATCTCGCCCAAAAAAAAACGCCAGCCCGTATGGGCTGGCGTTTTGCCTGAGGGACTGCCGGGCTCAGAACTGGTTCATCGTATTGTCTTTCCCTGCCGCTTTCAGCGCCGCTTCGCCGCTGAAATACTCCTTGTGGTCGTCGCCGATGTCCGAGCCGGACATGTTCTGGTGCTTGACGCACGCGATGCCCTGGCGGATTTCCTTGCGCTGCACGCCAGCCACATAGCCGAGCATGCCCTGGTCGCCGAAGTATTCCTTGGCCAGGTTGTCGGTCGACAGTGCGGCGGTGTGATACGTCGGCAGCGTGATCAGGTGGTGGAAGATGCCGGCTTCGCGCGCTGCGTCGGCCTGGAAGGTCCGGATCTTTTCGTCGGCGATGGCTGCCAGTTCGCTCTGGTCGTATTCCACGCTCATCAGCTGGGCGCGGTCGTATGCCGACACGTCCTTGCCTGCGGCCTTCATCGCGTCATACGCCTGCTGGCGGAAGTTCAGCGTCCAGTTGAACGACGGGCTGTTGTTGTACACCAGCTTGGCGTTCGGGATGACCTTGCGGATCTCGTTGACCATGCCGGCGATCTGGGCGATATGCGGCTTTTCGGTTTCGATCCACAGCAGGTCGGCGCCGTTTTGCAGGGCGGTGACGCAATCCAGCACGCAGCGTGCTTCACCCGTGCCGGCGCGGAACTGGAACAGGTTGCTCGGCAGGCGCTTCGGACGCAGCAGCTTGCCGTCGCGCTTGATGACGACGTCGCCATTGCCCAGTGCATCGGCCGCAATTTCGTCGCAATCGAGGAACGAGTTGTACTGGTCGCCCAGGTCGCCCGGCGTGTGGGTCACGGCGATCTGCTTGGTGAGGCCCGCGCCCAGCGAGTCGGTACGGCACACGATGATGCCGTCGTCCACGCCCAGTTCAAGGAAGGCATAGCGGATCGCGCGGACTTTGGCGAGGAAGTCCTCGTGCGGCACGGTGACCTTGCCGTCCTGGTGGCCGCACTGCTTTTCGTCCGACACCTGGTTTTCGATCTGGATGCAGCATGCGCCTGCTTCGATGAACTGCTTGGCCAGCAGGTAGGTGGCTTCCGCGTTGCCGAAGCCCGCGTCGATGTCGGCGATGATCGGCACGACGTGGGTGACGTGGTTGTCGATCTTTTCCTGGATCGCGGCCTTGGCAGCGCCTTCTGCGGCGTCGAGCTGGCGGAACAGGCCGCCCAGTTCACGGGCATCGGCCTGGCGCAGGAAGGTGTACAGCTCGCGGATCAGCGCGCTGACGGAGGTCTTTTCGTGCATCGACTGGTCCGGCAGCGGGCCGAACTCGGAGCGCAGCGCGGCCACCATCCAGCCCGACAGATAGAGGTAGCGGCGCTCGGTGCTGTTGAAGTGCTTCTTGATGGAGATCATCTTCTGCTGGCCGATGAAGCCGTGCCAGCAGCCCAGCGACTGCGTGTACTTCGACGGATCGGCGTCGTAGGCGGCCATGTCGGCGCGCATGATCTTCGCGGTGTACTTCGCGATGTCGAGGCCCGTTTTGAACTTGTTCTGCGCACGCATGCGTGCGGCCGATTCGGGATTGATCGCGTTCCAGGCGCTGCCTTGTTGCTCTTTCAAGCCAGCAATTGCCTTGATGTCGTCTTGATATTGGGCCATGAGTATCTCCTGAGTCTCTGAAGAATGAAGCGCGTTTGAGTAACCGGTTCAGCGTGCCGCTGCGTCTGTCGTAGCGAACGGGATGACTCAATTGTAGGGGCTTCTTGATGCGTCGCAGCAGAGTCTTATATAAGACATATGAGTTATTTATTCTTTGTTAATCAATGAGATAGGTGGTAGTTTTTGCGCTGCAGAACATGCTTTCACAATATGGAATCATGGCGTTCGGGAAATTCGAGATGCATTCCACAATGTGAAGCGTGCTTTCGTGGGCCGGAGGCAGGGGCATGAACATCGGACAAATTGAACGCAAACACGATAGAATCGCCCGGCTACATTCATCGCCATGAACATTCTCCAGACCTTTCTCGTCTTGCTGCTGTGCGCAATGCTGCCCCTGAGCGGGCTGGCAGCCACCGGCATGGCGGGCGAATGTCCGATGCAGCAGTCGCTGCCGATGCACGACGACGGCGCAGCGTCTGCCGCGATGTCCGGGTGCAACATGATGAAGTCGGCGCCTGCGAGCAAAGCGAAGGGTGGCTTGTGCAAGGGCACGGCCCAGTGTCAGTTCGCGAGCATCTATTACCCTCCCGCGCGGGCGAGCGTTACCCGCCCCATGGCGGTCGCTAGACAAGTCGTCTTCCACTACGCCGAGTCGTTCGCCGGTCACGTGCCGGACGGCCTCTGGCGACCTCCCCAAGCCATCTAACCCTCGTTTGACTGGTTCGCCGCGTTTGCGGCGAGGTCGTCCTGTGTCCAGGACGTGGAGTCCTGTTGGGCTCCCCCGTTGGGGTTAGAACATGCCTTTCACTATTGGCGCGCCGCTATGCCGGCGTGCTTCGCTGCGCGCGCTCCCGATTTGCGCCGCGCTGATCCTGCCTGGTTTCGCCGCGCGCGCCCAGGAAGCCCCCCTCACGCTCGACGCGGCCTTGCAGGCCGCAACCGGCCACTCCGCGGCCATGCAGGCCGCGCAAGCATCGGTCCATGCGAGTTCCGAAGCCGCCGTCCGGGCAGGGCAACTGCCGGACCCGGTGCTCGCGGCCGGCGTCGACAACCTGCCGATCAATGGCTCGCAACGATTCACCATCGGCCAGGACTTCATGACGATGCGGCGCATCGGCATCGAGCAGGAATGGGTCTCGCGTGACAAGCGCCGCCTTCGTTCCGACCTCGCCAGCGAGGTCGTGAACCGCGAGCAGGCCGGCTATCTCGCACAGTTCGCCAACGTTCGCCAGCAGACCGCGACCGCGTGGCTCAACGCCATCTATGCAAAGCGGGCCCTGACGCTCCAGCAGGCGTTACTGGGCCATATGACGCACGAACTCGCCGCCACGAAGGCGTCATACCGGGGCGCGAAGGCGTCAGCCGCCGATGTCGTACAAGGCCAGGCCATGCTGGCGCAGACGCAAGACCAGGTGCTCAAGGCACAGCAAACCTACCAGAGCGCGCTGATCGTTCTGTCGCGCTGGACGGCGACGCCTGCGACCGATGTGGCCGGCGAGCCGCCGGCGCCCGAGTCGTACGTCTCCTCCTTGCCACCGGATGAACTCCGGCTGGTGCAACCGGCGCTCGTCGCAGCGGCCGACGATATCGCCGTCGCCGACGCCAGCACGGCGGTCGCCAGCAGCGAGCGCAGCCCAAACTGGACCTGGGAAGTGTCGTACCAGCAGCGCGGCGGCGCGTACTCGAACATGGTGTCGGTCGGCGTTCGCATTCCGTTGCCGATCAACCGGAAGGACCGCGAGGACCGCGATGTATCGGAGAAGGCCGAACTCGCGACCAAGGCCCATCTGATGTACGAAGACACGCTCCGGCAGGTGCAAGCCGATATTCGCACCGCGTCGGCAACGCTCTCCAGCGGCCGCGAACGTATCGCGAATCTCACGCAGTCCCTGTTGCCCGCCGCCGACCAGCGCGTCGAACTCGCGGTCGCGGCATACCAGGCGGGTACCGGTTCGCTTGCCGATACGTTTGCGGCCCGCCGGGCGCAACTGGACGCCCAGATTCAGGTTCTCGACCTCAAGCGTGAGGTTTCGCAGACGTGGGCCCAGCTTGAATACCAGGTTGTGCCAACGACAATGGCCGCCGCCGATTGAAGGAGCAAACCATGACTCAAAAACCTTTGATGCGCGCGATATCGGCGGTTTTTATGGCCGCTGCGCTTCTAGGCACCGGGTATTTCGTCGGCACACAGCATGTGTCGGCTTCGGGTGCAAACACGGTCGCTGTGTCGGGTTCGAGCAACCTGACTGACCCGAAGACCGGGAGGAGCGTGCTTTACTGGCACGACCCGATGGTGCCGAACCAGCACTTCGACAAGCCCGGCAAGTCGCCTTTCATGGACATGCAGCTTGAGCCCGTGTACGCGGACGAAGGCGGTGGTTCGACCGGTATCGCAATCGACCCGGGACTGCAGCAGAACCTCGGTATCCGTTACGCAACCGTGCGGCGCGAGGAAACGACGGAAGGCTTCGATGCCGTCGGCACCACGCAATTCGACGAATCGCAGGCCAATGTCGTGCAGACGCGCGTCACGGGCTACATCGACCGCCTGTATGCCAGCGCGCCCATGCAGCGGATTGCGAAGGGTGCGCCGATTGCTTCGGTCTTCGTACCGGACTGGCTCGCGCCGCAGGAGGAATACCTCGCACTCAAGCGCGGCGGGATGGACAACAGCTTGCTGGAGGCGTCGCGGGCGCGGATGCGCGCGCTGTCGATTCCCGATGGCGTCATTGCGAGTCTCGACCGGACAGGCAAGGCGCAGACACACATTGTCCTCGCCTCGCCAGAGACAGGTGTCCTAAGCGAACTGAACGTGCGCGACGGAGCGCAGGTCGTGCCGGGTCAGACGCTTGCGAAGGTCGCGGGCCTGGCGAAGCTTTGGCTCATCGTCGAAATTCCCGAGAACCTGGCCCTGCGTGTGCAACCCGGCATGCGCGTTGATGCGGCATTCAGCGGCGACCCGGCACAGCACTTCAAGGGGCAAATTCGGGAGATCTTGCCCGGCATCAGCGCCACGAGCCGCACACTTCAGGCGCGGCTTGAAATCGATAACGCCGCGTTGAGACTCACGCCCGGCATGCTGATGCGGGTGCGCGTCGATGCGCAAATGCCGGTCTCGCGACTGCTCGTGCCGTCCGAAGCCGTCATCACGACCGGCAAGCGGTCGGTCGTGATCGTCAAGAACGCGGACGGCCGCCTGCAGCCAGCCGTCGTCACGGTTGGCAACGACGTCGGCAGCGACACTGAGGTCATCAGCGGCTTGAACGATGGCGAGACGGTCGTCGCTTCCGGCCAGTTCCTGATCGACTCGGAAGCCAGCCTGAAATCGGTCCTCCCGCGACTCGAAGGCGCTGCGGGCGCGAGCGCCGCTTCCGTCCCGAGCGTTGCCGCCCAGACTTACGAGACTACCGGCAAGGTGGAAAAGGTGAGCGCCGCCGACATCACCTTCTCGCATCAACCGGTGCCGGCACTGGGCTGGGGCGCGATGACGATGGCGTTCAACAAGCCGTCATCCGGCGCATTTCCCGATGTCAAACCCGGCCAGACCGTCCACTTCGTCTTCAGGCAATCGGACGACGGCTATCAGCTCACGAAGGTCGAACCCGTGGGAGATGCCAAATGATTGCGCGTCTCATACGCTGGTCCATTCACAACCGGTTCCTGGTTTTGCTGGCCACAGTGCTGGTCGCGGCATGGGGCGTCTACTCGCTCAAGGAAACCCCGCTCGACGCATTGCCGGACCTGTCCGACACGCAGGTCATCATCAAGGCCTCGTATCCGGGCAAGGCGCCCCAGGTCGTCGAGGACCAGGTGACGTACCCGCTCACGACGACTTTGCTGGGTGTCCCAGGCGCGAAGACGATCCGGGCGTACTCGTCGTTCGGCGACGCGTTCGTCTACGTGCTGTTCGATGACAAAACCGACCAGTACTGGGCCCGCTCGCGTGTGCTCGAATATCTGAACCAGGTTCAGAGCCGTCTTCCACAAGGCGCGACGGTTTCGCTCGGGCCCGACGCGACCGGAGTGGGGTGGGTCTACGAGTACGCGCTGGTCGACCGTACGGGGCGGCACGACTTCGGAGAGCTGCGCGCACTCAACGACTGGTTCCTGAAGTTCGAACTGAAGTCCGTGCCGGACGTGTCGGAAGTGGCGAGCATCGGCGGGATGGTGCGCCAGTATCAGGTCGTGCTCGACCCGGACAAGCTGCGTGCCTACGGCTTGACCGAGGCCACGGTGGCGGATGCCCTTGGCAAGGCAAACCAGGAGTCCGGTGGCTCGGTGGTCGAACTGGCCGAATCGGAATACATGGTTCGCTCGTCGGGCTACCTGCGCTCGCTCGATGACTTTCGCCATGTCGTGCTTCGCACCAACGACGCGGGCACACCGGTTCTGCTCGGCGATGTCGCCCGCATTCAGATCGGACCGGAGATGCGGCGCGGGATTGCCGAGCTGAACGGCGAGGGCGAGGTGGCGGGTGGAGTCGTCGTCATGCGTTCAGGCAAAAACGCGCTGACGACCATCGAGGCGGTCAAGGCAAAGCTCGCCGACTTGAAGCGCTCGCTGCCAGCGGGTGTCGAGGTCGTCACGACCTACGACCGCTCGCAGCTCATCGAGCGCGCGGTGGTCAACCTGAAGGACAAGCTCGTCGAAGAGTTCATCATCGTCGGGCTCGTCTGCGCCGTGTTTCTTTTTCATCTGCGCAGCGCGTTCGTGGCCATTTTGTCGCTGCCGCTCGCTGTGCTGGCGGCCTTCATCGTCATGCGCTATCAGGGGGTGAATGCAAATCTGATGTCGCTGGGCGGTATTGCCATCGCCATCGGCGCGATGATCGATGCGGCCATCGTGATGATAGAAAACGCCCACAAGCATCTCGAGGCGTACGAGCATGAGCATCCCGGCGGCCAGATGACGACCGCGCAGCGTTGGGAACTCATCGCGACGTCGGCGGCGGAAGTCGGACCGGCGCTGTTCTTCTCGCTGCTCATCATCACGCTGTCGTTCGTCCCGGTATTTTCTCTGGAGGGACAGGAAGGCAAGCTCTTTTCTCCGCTGGCCTTCACGAAGACTTACACCATTGCGGCCGCTGCGGGCCTTTCGGTCACGCTGGTGCCGGTCCTGATGGGGTATCTGATTCGTGGACGCATTCCGCATGAGACCTCGAACCCCATCAATCGCGTACTCATCCGCCTGTACCGGCCGATGCTCGAAGCCACACTGCGCCGCCCGTGGGTTGCGATCGGGTTTGCGGCCGTTGCGCTTCTGCTGACCGCTATTCCGCTCTCACGACTCGGTGGCGAATTCATGCCGCCGCTCGACGAGGGGGACTTGTTGTACATGCCAACCGCGTTGCCTGGCATATCGGCAGACAAGGCATCGGAGCTTTTGCAGCAGACCGACAGGCTCATCAAGACGGTGCCGGAGGTCGCGACCGTGTTCGGCAAGTCGGGTCGTGCCGATACGGCGACGGACCCGGCACCGCTCGAGATGTTCGAAACCACCATCCAGTTCAAGCCGCGCAGCCAGTGGCGTCCGGGCATGACGCCGGAGAAATTGGTCGACGAGCTCGATAAGACCGTGAAGGTGCCGGGGCTGTCGAACGTTTGGGTGCCGCCCATCCGCAATCGCCTCGACATGCTGTCCACGGGTATCAAAACGCCGGTCGGCGTGAAGATCGCCGGGCCTGACCTGCACGAAATCGACAAGGTGGCCGGGCAGGTCGAGGCGGCGGTGAAGGACGTTCCCGGGGTGACGTCAGCGCTCGCGGAACGACTGAATGGCGGCCGGTACATCGACGTCGATATCAACCGGCAGGCAGCGGCGCGCTATGGCCTTGCCGTCGGCGATATTCAGTCGGTCGTATCCACGGCGGTGGGCGGCGACAACGTCGGCGAAGTCATTGCAGGGCGCGAGCGCTTCCCGATCAATATCCGCTATCCGCGCGAGGTTCGCGATTCGCTCGAAAAGCTGCGGCAGCTACCAGTGTTGACCGATCGGGGCGCGCAAATCCAGCTCGGCGACGTGGCGGATATCCGGATCGCCGACGGGCCGCCAATGATTCGCAGCGAAAACGCTCGCCTCTCAGGCTACGTCTACGTCGATATCCGCAACGTGGATCTGGAATCGGCAGTCAAGGCGATGCAACGCGCCGTCGCAGAAAAGGTGCAGCTTCCACCCGGCTATTCGATTGCATGGTCAGGGCAGTTCGAGTACCTCGAACGGGCGGCGGCGAAATTGCGCACGGTGATTCCCGTGACGCTTGCCGTCATCTTCGTGCTGCTGTTTCTGACCTTTGGCTCGGCGGCCGATGCGCTTCTGCTCATGTCGACGGTGCCGTTTGCGCTCGTCGGCGGCTTCTGGCTCATCTGGATACTGGGCCATGCGGTGTCCGTCGCCACGTCGGTTGGCTTCATTGCGCTCGCGGGTGTGGCGGCCGAGTTCGGCGTGGTCATGCTGCTGTACCTGAAGGGCGCGCTGAGCCGGCGACTCGAGCTTGGGGAGTCCATGACGGAGGCCACGCTGCTCGACGCCATCCGCGAAGGCGCGGTCTTGCGTGTACGCCCGAAAGCCATGACCGTTGCAGTAGTCCTTGCCGGCCTGATTCCCATCATGGTCGGACATGGCGCCGGTTCGGAAGTCATGCAGCGCATCGCCGCTCCGATGGTCGGCGGTATGGTCACCGCGCCCATCCTCTCGATGTTCGTGATCCCCGCCGCCTGGTTCCTCCTGCAGCGTCGTCGCGTGAGGCAACGCGATGAGGTTCGTTCTCCTGATGGAGTCGCTTCCGGCACGACTGTGCCTTCAACCCAAACCAGGGAAACACAATGAAAAAGACGATTCTTGCTGTCGCGGCTCTTGCTGGTATTGTCGCAGCCCCTGCATTCGCTGGCGACGATATGGCGGGCATGACCATGTCCGCTGCGAAGCCGGTGGTCACGAAGGTCGCTGCGAATGCTGCGCTAACCGATGCCGAGGTCCGGGAGGTTGACGTCGCTACCGGAATGGTCACCCTGAAGCACGGGGCTCTGGAGAACGTCGGCATGCCCCCGATGACCATGGCATTCAAGGCGAAGGATGGCAGCATGGTCAAAGCGGTTCACGAAGGCGACAAGGTCAAGGTGCGCGTCGAAAACGTCAATGGCACGCTGACCATCGTGAAACTCGAAAAGCAGCCGTAAGCGTCAGAAGCTCCAGAACAGGAAGTGATGGCGCTTGCGCGCATGGCCTGTGCGCGGCGTAGCCGGCGTAGTACTTCCTGGCGCAAGCTGCGCGCGCGAGTCGATGGCCCGTGCGCGCAGCGCCATGTCGTAGAAGGCGCCCACCACTGGCAGGGCGCTGTGCGCGCCTTCACCCCAGTAGTCGCTGCGCAGCGTCACGCGCGCGTCGTCGAATCCCACCCACGCACCGGCAACCAGCTGGGGATGGATCAGGATGAACCAGCTGTCCGTGCTGTCCTGCGTTGTGCCCGTCTTGCCGCCGACATCGGCGTGAATACCGAAACGTGTGCGGATGTCGCTACCGGTGCCGCGGTTGACGACGTCGCGCATCACGTCGACGAGCTTCAGTGCCGCAGCGGCGGGCAGCGCCGGCTCCGGCCGCGCGGCAGGGAAATCGGCGAGCACGTTGCCGTTGCGATCCTCGATGCGTGTGACCATGCGCGGCTCGACATAGGCGCCCCGGTCGGCGATCGTGCAATACGCCGAAACCATCTCCCTGAGCGTTACGGGGCTCGTGCCCAGTGCGAGCGACGGCACGGGATCCAGCGCGCTCTCGCGTACGCCCATGTTGCGCGCGAGCGTCGCGACTTTTCCGGCGCCTTCCCGCTGCATGAGCTGGGCGGTCACGCGGTTACGCGAAAAGGCAAAGGCGTCGCGCAGCGACATCGGCCGGCCGGTTGGCGGCTCCGGATCGGTCGGCTTCCATACCGCCGTCCCCTTCAGCGGAATCGCGACGTTGCGGTCGACGATCGTGTCGCCCGGCTGCGCGCCATCCGCAAAGGCGGCACCGTAGACGAACGCCTTGAAGGTTGAGCCCGGCTGCCGTCGCGCCTGCTGCACATGGTCGAACGGCTCGTCGTGAAAATCGCGGCTGCCGACCCATGCCTTGATGTCGCCGTTGCGCGGATCCATGGCGACGAATCCGGCCTGAATCTGCGTCTTGCTGTGACAGAGGCCTTCGACAAACGACGCGTCCGTTGCCAACTTCCTGATGGCGTCCGCATCGGTCAGGCCCGTGTCGCGTGCCGAACGATATTCCGTCGTCTGCCTGATGAACGACTGGAACAGCGCGTTGCCCGGCCAGCAACCCGTGCGCTCGTTCCACGCGCCATTGGCGATCGACTGCAACTGGCTGGTTTGCCAGGCAACCGCCTGCGTTGCCATCGCCTGAAGCCGGGAATCGATGGCCGTTCGCACGACGAGCCCATCGGAATAGATGTTGTAGCCATGACTATCCGCCCAGGCAGACAGCCACTTGCGCAACTGGGCTGCGAAGTGGGGGGCCGCGCCAACCTGCTCGGACTGGGGCTCGAAATTCACGTTGATCGGCTGGCGTTTGAGCCAGGCATACGCGTGCGCGCTGAGCTTGCCGTACTTCACCATCTGCGCGAGCACCGTGTTGCGGCGCTCCAGTGCGCGATCGGGATTGAGCACCGGGTTGTATGCGCTGTTCGCCTTGAGCATGCCAACGAGCGTCGCACTCTCGAGGACATCGAGATCGGCGGCCGGTTTGCCGAAGTACGTTCGCGCGGCCATCTCGACGCCGTATGCGTTGTACAGAAAGGGCACCGTGTTCAGGTAGGTCTCCAGAATCTGGTCCTTGCTGTACACGGATTCGATCTTGAACGCGGTGATCGCTTCCTTGAGCTTGCGCGTCAAGGTCGGCGCGCGGCCGATTTCATCCGGATACAGGTTGCGGGCGAGCTGCTGGGTGATCGTGGAGCCGCCCTGGCGACTGCCCGTGAACGTATGGAGCGCGGCCGCCGCAACGCGCCGCAGGTCGATGCCGTGATGCTGGTAGAAGCGGTGATCCTCGGTCGCGATCAGCGCGTTCACCACATGCGGCGAAATCTGGGCGAGCGTGACCCACTCGCGGTTGACCGGCTTGAACTCGGCGAGCACATTGCCGTCGGCGGAGAGGATCAGCGCGGGACGGTCGACGCGGGCCTTGCGGATGTCGCCCAGGCGCGGGGTGAATGGAACGAGGGCAAGCGTGTAGGCCAGCGAGAGCACGGGCAATGCAGCCAGCGTCAGGACGACGCCACGGCGTGTTGGATGGCGAATGCCGCGCAGCGCCGCGCGAAAAAGACCACGCGCCTTCGTGCCGGCTGCGCCAGCCAGCCAGCGGACACGGTTCACCCAGCGTGCGCAGAGTTCACGAAATAGCGACACATAGGGGTGGTTCACGGTGGCTGCGCAATGGACGAAACGCCGGATCGTACCAAAGCGCCGATGCATTTCCGGCCGCAAAACCGGCCTTCCTGGTTCGCGCTAACAGATGATTACACTTGTTTCGAATTGGCGGCGCGGCCTGGTCGATGCGAGGCGATTACGACGAGGAAAGGGCGGACGTTGTCATGGACGTCAGTGGCTCGCCAATCGCTGTGCTAGTATACCCCCCTACCCTATACGGAGGCGTCTTGAGCCATACCATTCGCGAGAAACAGAAGCTGCTCAACCGGGTTCGCAGAATCAAGGGGCAGATTGAGGCGATCGAGCGGGCATTGGAAGAAGAGCGGGGTTGCATGGATGTGCTCCAGCTCATCACCAGCTCGCGGGGCGCGATGAACGGACTGCTTGCGGTGGTGCTCGAGGACCATATCCGCACGCATCTCGTGGACGCCGAGCCGGCCGACGAGCACGGGAGCGGCAGGGAACAGTTAATCGAAGTGGTTCACAGTTACTTCAAGTGAAAGACGTGATGAGCAGGTTTGAAGATGCGGCCTTCGGGGCCGGGCACGACCATATTTTTCTCGGCAACGCCCACGAGGACAACGAACGCCGCACCTGGATGGTGATTGCGCTGTGCAGCGCCATGATGGTCGCCGAGATCGTTGGCGGAAGCCTGTTCGGCTCGCTCGCGCTCGTGGCGGACGGACTGCACATGTCGACGCACGCGGGTGCGATGCTGATCGCGGCGCTCGCCTACACGTATGCGCGCCGCCACGCGAGCGATGCGCGCTTCGTATTCGGAACCGGCAAGCTGGGCGACCTCGCCGGTTTCACCAGTGCGATCGTGCTCGCAATGATCGCACTCCTGATTGGTTACGAGGCCGTGCGGCGCTTGTTTGCACCGGTCCCGATCCATTTCGGCGAGGCGATACCCATTGCCGTTGTCGGTCTGCTCGTCAACCTGGCCAGTGTCTGGCTGCTCAGCGGCGGCCATCACGGGCACAGCCATGGCCACGGGCATAGCCATGGGCACGGCCACGACCACGACGATCACGATCATGAAGAGGCGCGCGAGATCGTCACGGCTGGCGGACGCTTCACCGTTTCGATTTTCGAGGACGGCGTGCCGCCGGTTTTCCGCATCCAGGCGCTGGCGGGCCCGTGCGATCCCGCCGACGTGCGCATGACGACGGTTCGTGAAAACGGGCAGCGGCAGACGTTCGAGTTCGTGGCGCGCGAAGGCTATCTGGAATCGAAGGACGACATTCCGGAACCCCATGCCTTCAAGGTCGTCGTCGAGCTTCCCGATGGCGAACATGCAATCGAGTTTCAAGAGCATGACCATGACGACGCGCACGCTGCGGCAACACGCGACCACAACATCCGCGCGGCGTATGCCCACGTGATTGCCGATGCCGCGGTTTCCGTGCTGGCGATTATCGGACTGCTGCTTGCCCGCGTGTTCGGGTGGCTTTGGATGGATCCGCTCGCGGGCGTTGTCGGCGCGGTGGTGATCGCGAGCTGGTCCTGGAGTCTTCTGCGCGATACCGGTGCCATTCTGCTGGACATGAATCCGGATCAGCGCACGGCCGAGGGCGTGCGCAACCTGATCGAGGACAACGGCGACCGGGTGCTCGACCTTCACGTCTGGCGTGTGGGGCCCGGGCACCTGAGCGCCGTTGTGTCGGTGGAAACGCGCCAGGCTTCACGCGGCCCGGACTTCTACCATCGCGCACTTCGTCGCTTCCGGAGCCTGTCTCACGTCACGGTCGAAGTGAATCCGCTGCAAGGGGCGGCGTGAACGATGGCGGTGAAATCACCTTGTATCGACGTGTGCGCGTTTCGCGGTAAAAGCGGCCTTTGTACCGGCTGCTTTCGCACCCGCGACGAGATCCGGGCCTGGAAGAAGATGACCGACCCCATGCGTCACCAGATCCTGAATGACCGGCCGCGTCGGGAAGCGAAAATGAAAGCGGCCGGATCGGTGCGCTGAAAGGGGCTACGCGCTTTCGAGGTCGAGCCGCAGCCTGATCAGCACTCGCCTTTCTTGGCGTGTCCGGGCGGGCAGTGCCAGCCCTTGTCATGATGGTGGTGCTTTTCCCAGTCGTCGCGTTCCCAGTAGCGGTGGCCATCCCAATAGCGGTCGCCATGCCAGCCCGGCGTAACGACGACGGCAGGAGGCGGCGGTGCGACCACGACAGGGGTGCCGACGTTGATGCCTACGTTGACATCGGTGGCGTGTGCAGCGCCGGTCATGCCGATTGCCATGGCAGCGAGTGCCAGCTGTGCGAGTGCTTGTTTCTTCATGGAACAGTCCCCCCAAATATCAACCTGCCCGGATCGGAATTTCGCTGGGCAATAAAAAACCCACTCGAAGGCGGGTTCGTCGGCAGGGAGCATTTATACCGGATTTGGGCGGGGTTTGGCCAATGATCTGGCGGGCGTATGCGCTGCGCGGCGCCTGCAACCCGGCGCTGTTCGAAAGTCAGGTGGGCGTTTCATCGGGCGAGGGCGCTTGCATCGATTCTACATTTCGAATATATTGGAAATATGGAAGAGAAAGATGTCATCAGCGCTCTCGGAGCGCTTGCCCACGAACTGCGTCTGCGCGTGTTCCGCATGCTGGTCGTAGCCGGCCCGTCCGGACTGACGCCCGGCGTCATCGCGACGCAGCTCGATATTCCCAACGCAACGCTCTCCTTTCACCTGAAGGAGTTGATGCATGCGGGGCTGGTCACGCAGGAGCGCGAGGGGCGCAGCCTGATCTATCGGGCTGCCTATGAACAGATGAACGCTGTCCTCGGCTTTCTGACCGAAAACTGTTGCCAGGGGCAGGCTTGTCTCGAGTCGGGCGCAGGGTCATGCCAATGTTGAAGGAGAACCTTCATGAAGCGGTTTCACATCCACGTCCACGTTGACGATATCGCAGCCAGTGTCGCGTTCTATTCGAAGCTGTTCGGCGCAGAGCCCACTCGCGTCGAGACGGATTACGCGAAATGGATGCTGGACGACCCTCGTGTGAACTTCGCGATCTCGACGCGCGGCACGAAAACCGGCGTGGACCACCTGGGTTTCCAGGTCGACGACACGGTAGAACTCGCTGAGCTCGCCGAGCGTGCGCAGGCCGCGGACATGGCGCTGCTCGATCAGGGCGAAACGACCTGCTGCTACGCGCGCAGCGACAAGCACTGGATCGTCGATCCACAAGGCATTGCCTGGGAGTCCTTCCATACGCTCGACAGCGCCCCGGTCTACGGCGAGAGTCGCCAGGCCGAACAGCCGTCAAGCGCGCCGGCGTGCTGCGGCCCGCGCGGCACACCCGTTGGCGTTCCCGTGAAAGCGGCTGGTTCGGCTTGCTGCTGAGCGCGTTGCGGCCAACACGATCTACACACTCCTGCTCATCTGCACAGACCATTCGCCATGACCACGAACGTACTCATTCTCTGTACGCACAATTCCGCGCGCAGCGTCCTCTCGGAAGGGATGCTGAACCACTGGGCGCGCAAACTCGGCAAGGACGTGCGTGCATTCAGCGCAGGCAGCGCGCCGAGCGGCCGCATCAATCCGTTCGCGCTCGAAGCATTGGCGAACGCGGGTATCGATACGCAAGGCTATCGCAGCAAAAGCTGGGACGAGTTCGCCCAGGACGGCGCGCCACAGATGCGCATCGTCATTACGGTGTGCGATAGCGCCGCCGCCGAAGCCTGCCCGTTCTGGCCAGGCAGCCCGGTCAAGGTCCACTGGGGCTATGCCGATCCGTCGAATGCGCCCGGCGGCGACGAAGGCAAGCGTCAGGCATTCGAACTCACACGCGAGGCCATCGGCTATCGCATGTTGCAGTTGCTCGAGCTTCCCATGGACCGTCTGGACAATGCCGAGCTTCAGCAGGCACTCAACGACATCCTGCAAAGCTGATCCCATTTCCATCGAGCGGTCCCATGAACACCCCCAACGTCGCCGCTTCGCGCAAGAACGCTTCGAAGCCGGCCATTAGTTTCTTCGAGCGCTACCTGACGGTCTGGGTCGCGCTGTGCATTGTCGCTGGCATCCTGCTCGGCCAGGTGCTGCCCGACGTGTTCCAGACGATAGGCCGGATGGAATATGCGCACGTCAATCTGCCGGTTGGCCTGCTGATCTGGGTGATGATCATTCCGATGCTCGTCAAGGTCGACTTCGGCGCGCTGCATGAAGTGCGTCAGCACGTGAAGGGCATTGGCGTCACGCTGTTCGTGAACTGGCTGGTCAAGCCGTTCACCATGGCGCTGCTCGCATGGCTCTTCATCAAGCACCTGTTCGCACCGATGCTGCCCGCCGACCAGCTCGGCAGCTACGTCGCGGGCCTGATCCTGCTTGCGGCGGCCCCCTGTACGGCGATGGTCTTTGTCTGGAGCCGGCTCACCGGCGGCGATCCGCTCTTCACGCTCTCGCAGGTGGCGCTGAACGACAGCATCATGGTCGTCGCGTTTGCGCCGCTCGTCGGCCTGTTGCTCGGCATTTCGGCGATCGCGGTGCCGTGGGCGACACTGCTCACCTCGGTCGTGCTCTACATCGTCATTCCCGTGATCCTCGCGCAGATCCTGCGCAAGGCGCTGCTCGCCAAAGGGCAGGCAGCCTTCGATGCGGCGATGGCGAAGATCGGTCCCTGGTCGATCGCCGCGCTGCTGGCGACGCTGGTGCTGCTGTTCGCATTCCAGGGCGAGGCCATCCTGAAGCAGCCGCTCGTCATCGCGCTGCTGGCCGTGCCGATCCTGATCCAGGTGTTCTTCAATTCGGCGCTGGCGTACGGGCTCAATCGCGCCGTCGGCGAAAAGCACAACATTGCCTGCCCGTCCGCACTGATCGGCGCGTCGAACTTCTTCGAGCTGGCCGTCGCCACGGCAATCGGCCTGTTCGGTTTCCACTCGGGCGCCGCGCTCGCGACCGTGGTGGGCGTGCTGATCGAGGTGCCGGTCATGCTGCTCGTCGTGCGTATCGTCAACCGGTCGAAGCACTGGTACGAGTGCGCCTGAATGGTAAGGATAACAAAGCATGTCTGATTCGGCGATTGACCTTGCGATCGACCTCCCGCAGGTCGATCCGGCGCTGTTCCGTGTACCCGATATCAACCGGCTTCAGGCCGCGAAAGCCTCTTTGCATCCGCCGCGCATTCTGCTGCTCTACGGCTCGCTGCGCGAGCGCTCGTTCAGCCGCCTGCTGAGCGAAGAGGCCGCACGCCTGCTCACGGCGATGGGCGCCGAAGTGCGCACGTTCAACCCGAGTGGCCTGCCGCTGCCGGACGATGCGCCGGACACGCACCCCAAGGTCGCCGAACTGCGAGACCTGGTGCTGTGGTCGGAGGGCATGGTCTGGTGCTCGCCGGAGCGTCACGGCGCGATGACCGGCATCATGAAGGCGCAGATCGACTGGATTCCGCTTTCGGTCGGGGCAGTGCGGCCGACGCAGGGCAAGACGCTCGCGGTCATGCAGGTCAGCGGCGGCTCGCAGTCGTTCAATGCGGTGAACCAGATGCGCGTGCTCGGGCGCTGGATGCGCATGCTGACCATCCCGAACCAGTCGTCGGTGGCCAAGGCGTTCACGGAATTCGACGAGGCCGGTCGCATGAAACCGTCGGCCTATTTCGACCGCGTCGTGGACGTGATGGAAGAACTGGTGAAGTTCACGTTGCTCACGCGCGATATCGGACCGTATCTGGTGGATCGCTACAGCGAGCGCAAGGAAAGCGCCGAGGCGCTGATGAAGCGCGTCAACCAGGCCAGCATCTGACCTGTGTTGCTTTCAGTCGCCGGGTTCCCGGGCGTCGCGTGAGACCCGGCAACCGGCAGGCAGAGGATGCCCGGACGGATGCGAGAAAACCCTGGATGGAAAAGCATGGCGAGTTCCCATGCTACTGGTATGATGACCTCATGACGGCATAAGTGATGAGTATCAAAACAGGTCGCGACCGTCAGCTGGTTGTAGTCAGGCCCAGGCGTTTAACCAGACAGGAGACAGCATCATGAAGGCACCCAGGCGTTGGCTTGCGTCGACGTTGATGTCATTCGCGGTTCTCGGCACGGCGGGCGGCGCGCAAGCGGCCAATCTCATCGCCATCATCACCCCCTCTCACGACAATCCCTTCTTCAAGGCGGAAGCCGACACGGCCAGTGCGCGCGCCAAGGCGCTCGGCTACGACACCATCGTGCTCGTCCACGACGACGACGCGAACAAGCAGTCCCAACTCATCGACACGGCCATCGCGCGCGGCGCGAAGGCGATCGTGCTGGACAACGCCGGTTCGGAGGCGTCCATCGCCGCGGTCCAGAAGGCGAAAGACGCGAAGATCCCCGCGTTCTTGATCGACCGTGAAATCAACGCGACCGGCATTGCGGTTTCCCAGATCGTTTCGAACAACTATCAAGGCGCGCAGCTCGGCGCCCGCGCTTTCGTCAAGGCGATGGGCGAAAAGGGTAACTACGTGGAGCTGGTTGGCCGCGAGGCGGATATCAATGCCGGCATCCGCTCGAAGGGCTACCACGATGTCATCGACCAGTTTTCGGGCATGAAGATGGTCGAGCGCCAGTCGGCGAACTGGAGCCAGACTGAAGCCTATACGGTGATGGAATCGATCCTGCAGAGCCACCCCGACATCAGGGGCGTGATTGCCGGCAACGACACCATGGCCATGGGCGCGTCAGCCGCGCTGAAGGCCGCGAAGCGCAACGACATCATCGTGGTGGGCTTCGACGGCAGCAACGACGTGCGCGACGCGATCAAGCGCGGCGACATTCGCGCAACGGTGCTGCAGCCGGCTGCCGAGGCGGCCACGGACGCCGTCGATCAGGCCGACAAGTATCTGAAGACCGGCTCCACGGGCAAGCCCGAAAAGCAGCTCATCAACTGCTCGCTCATCACGAAGACGAACGCCGGCAAGCTCGACATGTTCGCGTTGCGCTGACCCGCGCATCGGCGGCACGCATTGCACGAGCGGGGCGCGGCGCGCCCCGCCAGGGACTCGTAACCAGATGGGGTTATGCATGGGAGTGCTTCGGTACGCGGTCATTGCCGTGGTGGCGAGCGGCGCGCTGCACGGCTGCAAGCTGGTGAAGAACAGCGATCTGCAGGGTTCGGGCGCATCGCACGACAACTATGCTTCCGCGGGCTACGACCCGAACGCCATGGTGGCGTCGATGTGGAGTACGAAGATCGTGCCCGACATCGAAAAGCGCGCGGTGGATTACCGCACGCTGCGCGAGGCGATCAAGGCGGACCCCGACGCCGCCGGCCGCAAGTACGGCTATCGCGGCAAGGACGACGGCGCGCCGTGGAATTTCCCGACCACGCTGCACGGCACCATCGTGGAGGTGGACACGCAGTCGAGCCAGGGCACCGTGGGCGTGGACGTCGACGGCAGCGGGCAAGCGAGCGTGATCGTCGACATCGGCCCGACCGTGCTCGGCACCACGCTGCGCGATTCGCTCGACTTTGTTTCGTTCAGCAATTTCCGCAACCAGATCGAATACGCGCAGTTCGGAACGGCGCTCAACGTCTATGCGGCGAATCACGTGATGAAGCCGCTGCCGCGCAACGACCTCAAAGGCAAGCCGATTACGGTGACGGGTGCGTTCTCATACGACTCGTCGAGCGACCAGCCGGAAATCGTGCCGCTGGCGCTCACGCTCGGGGGCAAGTCATGACCGAGGCTAACAACGCGGACGCGATCCTGCAGGTCGAGGGCGTGACGAAGGTCTATCCCGGCACGGTGGCGCTCAAGGGCGTGAACTTCGCGGTTCGGCGTGGCGCGGTCAACGTGCTGGTGGGCGAGAACGGCGCGGGCAAATCCACGCTGATGAAGATCATTGCGGGCGCCGAACAGCCGACCAGCGGCCATCTGCTTCTGGAAGGCAAGCCGATCGAACTCGGCAGCAGCGCCGAAGCCTTGCGCCATGGCATCGGCATCGTCTTTCAGGAGCTGAATCTCTTTCCCAACCTCACGATTGCCGAGAACATTTTCATCGCGCACGAAATCACGCGCGGCGGCATCGATATCGACGCCGTAGCGCAGCGCGCGAAGGTGCGCGGGCTGCTCGCGCGGCTCGAACTCGACCTGAGCCCCGACACGCTGGTCGAGGAGCTGCGCATCGGGCAGCAGCAGCTCGTGGAGATTGCGAAGGCGCTCGCCCACGACGCGCGCGTGCTGATCCTCGACGAGCCGACCTCGGCGCTCAGCGCGGCGGAGGTGGCCGTGCTGTTTCGCGTGATTGCGGAGCTGAAGGCGCAGGGCGTGTCGATCGTCTATATCTCGCACCGCCTCGAAGAACTGATCAGGATCGGCGACTACATCACGGTGCTGCGCGACGGCCTGATCACGGGCCACCAACCGATGACGCAGATCGACGTGCCGTGGATCGTGCGGCAAATGGTGGGCCGCGAGACGAAGGACTTCTCGCGCCCCGTGGGCCACGAGCGCGGCGCCGAGGTGCTGATGCTGCGCGACGTCACGCTGCCGCGCAAGGGCAGCGGCCTGCTCGTGGATCACGTTTCGCTGTCGCTGCACGCGGGCGAGATCGTCGGCATCTATGGGCTGATGGGGGCGGGGCGCTCCGAGCTGTTCGAATGCATTCTGGGCGTGCACGCTCACGCAACGGGCAACGTGATGCTCGACGGCAAGGCGCTCGACGGCAAGCCGATCGCGGGGCGCGTCGCGCGGGGGCTCGCGCTCATTCCGGAGGACCGCAAGGCCGACGCGTTGCTGCCCATCATGTCGATTGGCGAGAACATGACGCTCTCCAGCCTCTCGGCGCATGCGCGCGGGTTTCACATCGACCCGCGGCGCGAGCAGCGGTCCGTGCTCGACTACATTCGCGATCTCGCCATCAAGGTCGCCGACTGGCGGCTGCCGGTCAGCTCGCTCTCGGGCGGCAATCAGCAGAAGGTGGTGATCGCCCGCGCGCTGATGACCACGCCGAAAGTGCTGCTGATGGACGAACCGAGCCGCGGCATCGACGTGGGTGCGAAAGCGGACATCTTCAAGGTCATGCGCGACCTGGCCGGGCGCGGACTCGGCGTGCTGTTCGTCACGTCCGATCTGGAAGAAGTGATGGCCTTGTCGGATCGCATACTCGTGATGTCGAACGGCCGTGTGACCGCCGAATTCGATGCCGCCGATGCGACGCAGGACGCGCTCGTCACGGCTTCGGCAATCGGGCACGGGACGGCGCCTACGCAACCGGCATCGCGCGCTGCGGCCTGAGCGCACGCCTGCCGCACGCATACCACGGTTACAACGTTTAGCCTGCATTCATCTGGAGAGTGTTCATGTCGCTGGCCATCAAGAGCACGGCCCCGGGAGCGAGCTTCAGCGAGGCGCCGCTGCTCCTGCTGCTGAAGCTGCGCACGTTTATCGCGTTGTTCGCGGTCGTGATCTTCTTTTCGTTCGCCGCGCACAATTTCCTGAGCATCGAGAACTTGCTCATCATGTCGCGGCATGTCGCGCTCAATGCCTTCCTCGCGATTGGCATGACGTTCGTGATCGTCGCGGGCGGCATCGACCTTTCGGTGGGTTCGGTCGTGGGTCTTTCGGGCATGGTGGCCGGAGGGCTGATTCTCCGGGGCATTCCCATCGGCAGCGAGTACACGTTGTTTTTAAGCGTGCCCGCCGTGATCGGCGTGGCGCTGCTCGTGGGCGTGCTGGTGGGCGCCATCAACGGCTTGCTCATTACGCGCCTGAACGTTGCGCCGTTCATCGCGACGCTCGGCACGCTCTATATCGCGCGGGGCGCCGCCTTGCTTTCCTCGGGTGGCGAAACCTTCCCGAATCTCACCGGCAATCCCGCCTACGGCACGAGCGGCTTCCCGATTCTCGGCAGCGCGACGATACTCGGCATTCCGCTCACGGTGTGGCTGCTGGTCGCGGTGGGCGTCATCGCAGCCTATATCGCGGCGCGCACGCCGCTTGGCCGGCAGATCTACGCGGTCGGCGCCAACGAGCGCGCCGCCCAGCTCTCGGGCGTGCGCGTGAATCGCGTGAAGATGTTCGTCTATATGTTCTCGGGATTCTGCGCGGCGATCGTCGGGTTGATCATTTCGTCCGAACTGGTCGCCTCGCACCCCATGAGCGGCGAGACATTCGAACTCAATGCAATCGCGGCGGCCGTGCTGGGCGGCACGTCGATGTCGGGCGGACGCGGCAAGATCGGCGGCACCATCGTCGGCGCGTTCGTGATCGGCATGCTTTCCGATGGGCTCGTGATGATGGGCGTGAGTTCGTTCTGGCAAACGGTGATCAAGGGCGTCGTGATCGTGGCGGCGGTGGTTGTCGACCAGATCCAGCGGCGCGCGCAGCAACGCTTCGCGCTGCAAAAGCAGGCTGCGACGGGAGCCTGACCGATGAGTGCAACGATGGGGACGACCCAGTCGCAATTGAAGGGCGCGTTGATAGGCTGCGGTTTCTTCTCGCTCAATCATCTGCATGCGTGGCAGGACATCGACGGCGCGCGGATCGTGGCGCTGTGCGACGCGAACCGCGCGCGTCTGGACGAGGTGGGCGAGCGCTTTCGCATCGAGCGGCGTTACACGGACGCCGCCACGATGCTGCGCGAAGAGCGGCTCGACTTCGTCGATATCGCGACCACCGTGCCGAGTCACCGCGCACTCGTGGAGCTGGCGGCGGCGGCCGGCGTGGCCACGATCTGCCAGAAGCCGTTCGCTTCCACGCTCGCCGATGCGCGCGCGATGGTCCAAACGTGCCGCGAGGCGGGCGTGCCGCTCATGGTCCACGAAAACTTTCGCTGGCAAAGCGCGATTCAGGCCGTGGGCAGGGCGCTGCGCGAGGGGGCGATCGGGCAGCCGTTCTGGGGCCGCGTGTCGTTTCGTTCTGCGTACGATGTGTTTAGCGGCCAGCCTTATCTGGCGCAGGGCGAGCGCTTTATCGTCGAGGATCTCGGCATCCATATTCTCGATATCGCGCGCTTTCTGTTCGGCGACGTGGCGCGTGTGAGCGCCACGACCGCGCGCGTGAATCCTTCGATTCGCGGCGAGGACGCCGCGACGATCCTGCTGGCGCACGCAAACGGCGTGAGCAGCGTGGTGGATTGCAGCTATGCGACCCAGTTGCCGCGCGAACTGTTTCCGCAGACGCTAATTGAAGTCGACGGCGCTCACGGCACGCTGCGGCTGCTGGCCGATTACCAGTTGCAGATCCACACGCGCGCAGGCACGGAACTGCGCGACGTCGCACCGCGTGCGCTCTCATGGACGAGCGAGCCCTGGGTGGCGATCCAGGGCAGTGTGTTCAGCATCCAGTCGCATTGGGTGGATTGCCTGCGGCGCGGCGTGGAGCCTGCCACGAGCGGTCGCGACAATCTGCGCACGCTCGAGCTGGTGGAGGCCACGTATGTTTCGGCGCGCGAGGGGCGCAGCGTCGTGCCGGGCGAGACGGCGTCATGAGCGCGGGCACCGTCTACTACGGCACGGCGCAGCCGGTTGCGCCAATGCGCCGCCTGAGCTCGGGGCCGTGGTCGGCGACGCTGATCGACGGCGCGCTGCATGACATTCGCTATAACGGCGTCGAGGTGATACGCGCCGTGTCGTTTCTCGTGCGCGACAAGGACTGGGGCACCTGTCGTCCCGACATCGAGCGTATCGAAGTCGAAGAGACGGCGGCCGCCTTTCACGTCGCGTATCAAGCGCACTGCGCGAATCCGGAGGGCGACGCGCTGAGCTTTGTGCTCACCATGGCGTGCGCAGCCGATGGCGCGCTCACGTTGCGCGGCGACGTCGCCGTACAGGCCGATTTCCTGGCGGCGCGCTGCGGATTTTGCGTGCTGCATCCGATCGAAGGCGTAGCCGGTGCGCCTGCGCGCGTGGCGCATGGCGACGGGAGTGGCGAAAGCGCGTCGTTCCCGGCGCTGATCGATCCGTGGCAGCCGTTCAAGGATATCGCGGCGATCGAGCACGACCTGCCGAACGGTTTGACGGTGCGTTGCGCGTTCACGGGCGACGTGTTCGAGATGGAGGACCAGCGCAACTGGTCCGACGCTTCGTTCAAGACCTATTCGCGCCCGCTTGAATTGCCGTGGCCGTACACGCTGGAAAAAGGCACGTCGTTCGCGCAGACGGTGACGCTGAGCGTGAGTGGGACCAACGATGCGGCGAACGCGGCTCAAACGGCGAGCGAGCCTCGTGCACTCAAGTTCGAAATCGGGCCGCCTGACATGGCGCTGGCGGAAGCGATGCCCGCGATCGGTGTAGCGATCGCCGCGCATGATGCGCAAGCGACACTCGCCAAGCTCGCCTTGCTTGCTGAACTCGGGCCGCAGCAATTGACGTTGAGCTTCGATCCGCTTGCAGGCGAAGGCGTGGCCGAACTCGAGCGCTTTGCGCAGTTGCAGCGCGAAAGCGGCGTGCCGTCTGTGCTGGAGTTTGCCTTGCCGGGTGTAGAGGCGCCGCGTGTGGAACTCTCGCGCCTCGCCGCCCAGATCGACCAGGCGGGCCTCACTTTAACGGGCATTGTCGTGAGTCCGGCCGTGCATCGGCAGTCGGACCCGCCTGGCAGCGTGAGCCCGCCGTGTCCGGCGCTCGACGAGGTTTATCGCGAGGCGCGCCGAGCGTTCCCTGAGCTACGCCTTGGCGGCGGCATGCTGAGCTATTTCACGGAGCTGAACCGCAAGCGGCCGCCGCTTGAGATGGTCGATTGGGTCACCCATGCGACCTGTCCGATCGTGCATGCCGCCGACGATCGCAGCGTCATGCAGACGCTCGAAGCCATTCCCCACATCACACGCTCGTGCCGCGCGCTGATCGGCGAGCGTCCCTATGCGATCGGTCCGGTCTCGATCGGCATGCGGCAGAACCCCTATGGTTCGCGCGTGATGCCGAATCCCGCACACGAGCGCATCGCCATGACCGCTGACGATCCGCGTCAGCGCGCGCTATTCGGCGCGGCCTGGCTCGCCGGATACGCGGCGGCGCTCACGGGCGCGCGAATCGAAACGCTCACGCTCGGTGCGTTGAGCGGTCCGCGCGGGCTTGCCGAAACGCAAGGCAGCGCGCCCGTCCGCTATCCGGTTTTCGATGTCGCGAAGGCATTGGCCCGCATGGCGGGAGCGCCGCGTTTGCGAGTCACGGCACGCGGCGACGCAGCCGGCATCGCGTGCCTCGCGGCGCGCCACGAGGACGGCACGATCGAACTCGTGCTCGCCAATCTGACGAGCGAGCCAGGCGACGTTCAACTCGAATTCGACGAGACGATGTGCGCGCCGCTGCGTGCCGTCAGCCTCGACGAATGCACGTTGAGCGGACAACGCGAGACACGCGCGCCGTGGACCCTGCCGCCGCGTGGAGCGCTCACGCTGCGTCCGTTTGCCTGTGTGTTCGCGTCGTCGCGCGCAGCGTTGGGGTAGCGTCCGCCGCCCGTCAGCGCGGCGGCGTAGCGGTGTGTCGGTGGAAATACCAGGTGTAGTCGTTCCGTCCTAGTGGTCTACTCATCATACCAGCACATATGATCTGTTATTCAAAAGCAGATCTCGCGGGAGCAAACGCATGCAAGCCGTTTCAGGAAAAGCCGAATCCGCTTTCGAACGCCCGACAATCCGCAAGGTCTCGCTGCGCCTCGTGCCGTTCGTCGCTTTGATGTTCTTCATCAACTTCCTCGACCGCACCGCGATCTCGTTCGCCGGCCCGAACGGCATGGCGCACGACCTCGGGCTCGACGCGGCGCAGTTCGGCTTTGCAGCGGGCGTGTTCTTCATTGGCTACATCTTTCTCGAAGTGCCGAGCAACCTGGCGCTGCATCGCTACGGCGCGCGCCGCTGGCTCGCCCGCATCATGGTGACGTGGGGCGTCGTCGCGCTCCTGCTCGCGTGGGTGAACAGCGCGACTTCGCTCTATGCGCTGCGCTTCCTGCTGGGCGTGGCAGAGGCGGGCTTTTTCCCCGGCGCGATCCTCTTTCTCAGCAACTGGGTGCCGCAGCGTCATCGCAGCCATATCCTCGCGCTGTTCTATCTCGCGCAGCCGCTCACCATTGTGATCGGTGCGCCGTTCGCCGCGCTGCTCATCGGGGCGCACGGCCTGTTCGGTCTCGCCGGCTGGCGCGTGATGTTCATCGGCGTGGCCTTGCCCGCCATCGTGGTGGGCGTGGTCGCGTGGTTCTATTTGAGCGACCGTCCCGCGCAGGCGCGCTGGCTCACACGCGACGAACAGGCGTGGCTCACGGCGGAACTCGAAGCCGAGGCGCGCGCGAAAGAAGCGGGTGCCGTGCGCCACGGCGCACATGCGGGCGCGGCCCTGCTGAGCCCGCGCGTGTGGATGTTTTCGCTGATGTACTTCGGCCTTGTCTATGGCCTCTATGCCCTCGCGTTTTTCCTGCCGACCATCATCGGCGGATTCGAAGGCCAGTTCGGCACGCATTTCAACGTGTTCCAGAAAGGGCTCATCACGGCCATTCCGTATCTGCCCGCCGCCATCGCGCTCTTCGTCTGGAGCCGCGACGCCACGCGCCGCGGCGTGCGCGGCTGGCACGTCGGCATTCCCGCGCTGCTCGGCGCGCTGAGCATTCCGCTCGCGCTCTACATGACGTCGCCGGCCGCCAGCATTGCCGTCATCACGGTGACGGCTTGCGCCGTGTTCGCCGCGCTGCCGTGCTTCTGGACGCTGCCGGCCCGCTCGCTCTCGGGCGCGGGCGCCGCTGCGGGCATCGCGCTCATCAATACGGTCGGCAACGTGGCGGGCTTCGTCGCGCCCTACGTGACGGGCGCCATGCACGATGCGACCGGCTCCTACCACGCGCCGATGTTCGTCGTCGGCGCCCTGATGCTGCTGAGCGCCGTGCTCGCGCTGGCCTTTGCCCGCGAGCCGCGCGCGTCGCGCGGGCGCGAGCGCGCGCTCGCCGCGAACTGATTGAAACCGAACTCACGGACCTTGCAAGGAGGATGAGCATGAAAGAGAAAATTGCGCTGTTTGGCGCGGGCGGAAAGATGGGCTTTCGCCTCTCGGGCAACCTGCGGAAGTCGGACTACCGCGTGGCGCACGTGGAAGTCGGCGAGGCGGGCCGCAAGCGGCTCAAGGACGAGCTGAACATCGACTGCGTGCCGGTCGAAGCGGCGCTCGACGGCGCCCAGGTCGTGATTCTCGCCGTGCCCGATACGCTGATCGGCAAGCTGAGCCACGAGATCTCGCCCATGCTGAAGGCCGGCACAATGGTGATGACGCTCGACGCCGCCGCGCCGTTCGCGGGCCATTTGCCAGAGCGGCCCGATCTCACGTACTTCGTGGCGCACCCGTGCCATCCGATCATCTTCAACTACGATGTCGATGAAAAGTCGCTTCACGATCATTTCGGTGGCGCATACGCGAAGCAGTCGATCACGAGCGCGCTGATGCAGGGCCCGGATGCGGCGTTCGATCTCGGCGAGGATGTGGCGAAAACGATCTACGCGCCGATTCTGCGGTCCTACCGCCTGAGCGTGGACCAGATGGCGATGCTGGAGCCCGGCCTGTCCGAAACGGTGTGCGCGACGCTCCTGTACGTGATGCGCGAGGCGATGGACGAGACCATCAAGCGCGGTGTGCCCAAGGAGGCCGCGCGCGACTTCCTGCTCGGCCACATGAACATCCTGAGCGCGGTGATCTTCAACGAGATACCCGGCGCGTTCTCCGACGCCTGCAACAAGGCGATCGAATTCGGCAAGCCGCGCCTCATGCGCGACGACTGGAAGGGCGTATTCGACCGCGCCGAGATTGCCGAGAGCATTCGCCGTATCACCTGACCCGAAACAGGAATCGCATCGTGACAGAACGCATTCACGCGACTTACTGGCTGGAAACCGGCGATGATCCGCGCCGTGCCGCCGACGTTATCGCCGGAGAACAGTCGAGCGGCACTTTCGTCGCACTGCCAAACGAAACGCCCGAGCTGAAGGCGCGCTCGGGCGCGCGGGTCGAGCGGCTCGACGTGCTCGAAAGCGTCGATGCGCCGAGCCTGGCTGGCGGCATGCGCTCGCAAACCTATACGCGCTGCACGCTCGAACTCTCCTGGCCGATCGAGAACTTCGGCGCGTCCCTGCCGAATCTGATGTCGACCATTGCGGGCAATCTGTTCGAACTGCGCCAGGTGTCGGGCTTGAGGCTTACCGGGCTGCGACTGCCCGATTCGTTCGCGGCGGCGTATCCGGGACCGGCGTTCGGCATCGCCGGCACGCGCCGGCTTACGGGCGTGGCGCACGGTCCGCTGATCGGCACCATCATCAAACCTAGCGTGGGGCTTTCGCCCGAGGAAACCGCGCAGCAGGTGCGCGAACTCGTGCAAGGCGGCATCGACTTTATCAAGGACGACGAACTACAGGCCGACGGCCCGCATTGTCCCTTCGACGAACGCGTGAAGGCCGTGATGCGCGTGGTCAACGAGCACGCCGAACGCACCGGCAAAAAGGCCATGGTGGCGTTCAATCTCACGGGCGACCTCGACCAGATGCGCCGCCGCCACGATCTCGTGCTCGCGCACGGCGGGACCTGTGTGATGGCCGTGCTCAATTCGGTGGGGATCGTCGGGCTGCATGAATTGCGGCGGCATTCGCAGCTGCCCATCCACGCGCATCGGGCGGGCTGGGGCTACCTCTCGCGCAGCCCGGCGCTCGGTTGGGACTACGCACCGTGGCAGATGATCTGGCGTCTCGCCGGAGCGGACCATATGCACGTGAACGGGTTGCGCAACAAGTTCAGCGAACCCGACGACAGCGTGATCGCCGCGGCGCGCGCCGTGCTCGCGCCGGTCATGGAAAGCGCGCCGATGCCCGCCATGCCCGTTTTCAGCTCGGGGCAGACCGGCCTGCAGGCCGCAGATACCTATGCCGCGCTCGGCGGCCGCGCGGATCTGATCCACACGGCAGGCGGTGGCATCTTCGGGCACCCGCAGGGCGTGGCGGCGGGCGTCGATGCGCTGCGCGAAGCCTGGTGCGCCGCCATCGAGGGCGTGCCGCTCGCGCAGCACGCGCAACAGCACGCGTCCTTGCGCGCGGCGCTCGGCTTCTGGAAGTGAGCGTGGGTATGGCTGAAACTGCACATGCTTCCTTGCCTGCGGGCCTGCTGCTGGCGTACTACGGCGACGACTTCACAGGCTCGACGGACGCAATGGAAGCCATGACGGCCGCGGGCGTTCCCACCATCCTGTTTCTCGATACGCCGACGCCCGAGGCGCTCGCGCGCTTTCCCGAGGCGCGCTGCGTCGGCATCGCGGGATCGTCGCGCGGGCGCAGCGCCACGTGGATGCGCGATGCGCTGCCGCCGGCGTTCGCGAGCCTCGCGGCGCTCGGCGCGCCAGTGCTGCAGTACAAGGTGTGCTCCACGTTCGACTCGTCGCCGGAGGTGGGGTCGATAGGCGCCGCGATCGACATCGGCGTGCGGCATATGCCGGGCCGCTGGTCGCCGATGGTGATCGGCGCGCCGCGGCTCAAGCGTTATCAGGTATTCGGCAATCTCTTCGCTGCCGTCGATGGCGTGGGCTATCGGCTCGACCGTCACCCGACCATGGCGCGCCACCCCGTCACGGCAATGGACGAGGCCGATCTGCGCCGCCATCTCGCGCGGCAAACGGCGCGCCGCATCGAACTCGTCGATATGCTTCAGCTGCGCGCCGGGGAAGGTTCAGCGCGCATCGGGATGCTGTCGGCAGAAGACACGCCGGTCGTGCTGATCGACGTGCTCGACGACGAGACCCTGGCGGCGGCGGGGCAACTCGTGTGGGAAGCGCGCGGGGAGGGTGTGTTCACGGCGTCGTCGTCGGGACTGCAGTACGCATTGGCAGCTTACTGGCGCTCGCGCGGCTGGCTGCCCGCGGCACCTTCCTTGCCTGCCGCCGGTGCGGTCGAGGCGATTGCCGTGGTGAGCGGCAGTTGCTCACCCGTGACGGCGGCGCAGATCGGCTGGGCGCGTGAGCACGGCTTTCACGTCGAGCGGCTCGATCTCTTGCGTGCGCTCGATCCGCAGGCGGGCCACGCTGAAATCGAACGGGCCGCCGATGCGGCTGTGCAGGCCATTCGCCGCGGGCGCAGCGCCATCGTGCATAGCGCGGAAGGTCCGGACGACCCGGTCGTGCGCGGCTTCGACGACATTGCGCACCGCGTGGGACGCCCGCGCGAGGACGCCGCCCGGGAGGTCGGCCGCGCGCTCGCGGAGGTGATGCGGCGCATGCTCGATCGCACGGCTGTCTCGCGCGTGGTCGTGGCGGGCGGTGACAGCTCGGGCGAAGTGGCGAGCGCGCTGGGCATCGACGCGCTCAGCGTGGCGGCGGGCGTGGCGCCCGGCGCGCCGCTGTGCCGGGCCTGGTCGAGCGTCGCGGCACGAGACGGCCTCGAAATCGTGCTCAAGGGCGGACAGATCGGCCATGCCGACTTCTTTGGCGCCGTGCGGGCAGGCGAGGCGAGATGACCCGGCGCTGAGGTGGCGATGCATTGGTGGCCGGTGGCGCTGTGTGGTATTGTCATTACACCAGACGTTTACAAGCACCACTGCAATGGCCGAGATCATTCCACGCCGCAAGCTCTACCAGGAAGTCGTCGATCGGCTCATGGAACGCATTCGCGCGGGCGAGATTGCGCCGGGTGCGCAGTTGCCGTCCGAACGCGAATTGATGGAGATCTACGGCGTAGGGCGGCCGGCGGTGCGCGAGGCGCTGCAGGCGCTCGAGCGTTCCGGCATCGTCGAGATCGTGCATGGCGAGCGTGCACGCGTGGTCGTGCCGACGGCGGACCGGCTGATCGCCCAGATCGCGGGCGGGGCGCTGCATCTGCTGCGCACCCAGCCCGACATGCTCGAGCATCTGAAGCACGCGCGGCTCTTTCTCGAAACCGGCACGGCTCGCATGGCGGCCGAACGGGCCACGGAAGAGGACGTTGCGCGCCTGCAGTTGAGCGTGGCGCAGCATCGCGCTTCCATGGTCAACCTGGCCGAATTCATCGAGCGCGACATGGCCTTTCATCGCGAGATCGCGAAGATCAGCGGCAATCCCATCTTTCCGTCGATCGTGGAGTCGCTGTTTCGTTGGGCGGGCGAATACTATCAGCCGCTCGTGCGCGCGCCAGGTGTCGAGGAGCTGACGCTCACCGAGCATCAGCGCATTGTCGATGCCATCGCGGCCCATGACGGCGACGCCGCCGAAGCCGCGATGCGCGCCCACCTCACGCGCGCCAACGAGCTTTATCGCACGCACGGCCGGAAGACGCCCTGACGCGCCTGCCGGGCACGCGCGCGAGCCTTCAATCGATGAGGCCGGCGCCTGTCGTGAGGACGATCTTGCCAAAGTGCGTGCCGGAATCGATCAGCTCGTGCGCGCCGCGCGCATCGGCAAGCGCAAAGGTCTTGTAGACGACCGGCTTGATGTTGCCGCTCTCGATGAGCGGCCAGACGTGGCGCCCCAGTTCGCTGATGATGGTTGCCTTGTCCGCAGCGGTACGCGAGCGCAATGTCGAGCCCAGATGCGTCAGACGCTTGGTCAACATCGGCACGAGGTTGAGTTCCTTTGCCGGTCCCTTGATCACGCCCACCTGGACGATCCGGCCGTCCATCGCGGCAGCTTCGTAGTTCCTGCCCACGTAGTCGCCGGCAATGATGTCGAGGATCACGTCGACGCCTCGCTCATCGGTAGACCGCTTCGTTTCGGACACGAAATCGTTCTCGCGGTAATCAATCGCGACGTCCGCGCCCAGCGCGAGACTGGCCTCGCGGTGCGCCTGCGAGCCCACGGTCGTGATGATCTTCGCAGCGCCAAAGGCCTTCGCCAGCATGGTCGCCGTCGTGCCGATTCCTGAGGCGCCGCCGTGGATCAACACGGATTCGCCCGCAGCGAACTTGCCGCGCTGGAACAGGTTCAGCCATACCGTCATGAACGTCTCGGGCATGGCCCCCGCTTCCACCAGCGTCAGACCTTTGGGGACACGCATGGTATTGCAGGCGTGCGCGACTGCGTACTCCGCATAGCCACCGCCGGGAATCAGCGCGCAGACCAGGTCGCCGAGGCGGAATTGGGTCACGTCCGCGCCAGTCGCAACCACTTGACCCGCTACTTCGAGCCCAGGAATGTCCGAAGCGCCGGGGGGCGGATCATACAGCCCCTTGCGCTGGAACACGTCCGGTCCATTGACGGCTGCTGCGTGGATGCGAATCAGAACCTCGTCGGCGGCCGGCACCGGCACCGGGCGCGTCGTCGGCACCAGGACCTCCGGGCCGCCGGGTTGTTCGATTTCGATGGCCGTCATCGTTGACGGTACGGAAACAGTTGAAGCAGACATCGATACCACCCCTTCTACGGATGAGGCTCGTTTGATCCGGCCGGACCACCTGACGAGCAACTCTTGAAGTCAGTATATGGCTCGACATCGATGAATTCGCGCAGCATTATTCGCGTCATGGGATGCAAATTTGCATCAGGAGGCGGCTGCGATGAACTGGGACGACGCACGCGTGTTTCTTGCGGTGGAGCGCGAAAAAACGCTCCGTGGAGCGGCCCGAACGCTCAATCTCGATCAGGCGACGGTCGGCAGGCGAATCGCGGCGCTGGAGCATGCGCTGCGCGCTACGCTCTTTCTGCGCACCTCCGAGGGCTATGCGTTGACCACCGCCGGCGAGGCCGCGCTGAAATCGGCGGAAAAGATGGAGCACGCCGCGCACGAGCTCGTCAGGCGAACTCAAGGCACCGATACGCGGCTTGCGGGAGATGTCAGAGTGACCAGCACCGACTCTATCGCGCTGGAATTCCTGCTTCCCGCCATCGAGCGGTTGCACGCCGTGCATCCGGAAGTGCGCGTGCTGCTCGACACGTCGACGCGCATGCTGAATCTGGCCAAGCGTGAAGCCGATATCGCGGTGCGCTCGGTGCGGCCGGATAACCCCGATCTTGTCGCGCGGCGCCTTGTGCGATGGCCGATGGCGCTCTTCGCCTCGCATGCGTACCTCGCGCAGCACGGCAAGCCCGTAGTGGGCTCCGCGTTTGCGGGCCACGATCTCGTCGTCTATCAGGGAAGCTGGACAGGGCAACGCTCACAGACGCTTGCCGGCGAACCGATACACGCGGGCCGCATCGTGTCGACCTTCAATACCAGCCTCATGCTGCGCAGCGCGGTCAAGGCCGGCATCGGCATGGGCGAGCTTCCGATCCATCTGGGCGAACACGACGGACTCGTGCAGATATGGCCGGAACCCGCACGTGGCGCTGTCTACGAAATCTGGCTCGTCACGCATCAAGACCTTCGGCACACCGCACGCATCACAGCGATGATCGAGTACATCGTCGCCGCGTTCGAAGATCGCGCGATCCACACGCAATAAGCACGCGTAGCCACGGTTGAACGGTCGATCGATCCGCGAGCGATCCGGTTAACTCAACGCTGTGGCTGCAATGCTCGCCGATGACTCACCGGGCACACACGCCTTCGCAGGAACGTCGGCGGCCGCGTTTGCTGCGTGAGCACAGGACTCGGTTTCGACAGGCTCGATGGCAGCGGCAAGACCCGTTGCTTGCCGCGCATGGCGCTCAAACAAGGCCTTAAGTTCGGGGCGCAGTCCATCGCCGCGTTGAGCCGCGAGCGCGTGAAGCGAGAGAAACGGCAACATGATCGGACTCCAGTCGATGAAGGGGCGAGCGCATTGCCGATGACCGGATTGGCGACCGGGCACGCGCACCAGGCATCTGATTCGGGCGCACCGTTCTTCGTCCGTCGACCTTCTCTAATGTGCGCCTGTGTGGACACGTTACGTCGGCCGGCCTCGCGCCGGCACTCCGATTCTTGCTGCCTGATTGCTGTGAGCACGCGGCAACGCCGATTGCGAGCGGCAGGGATGCGGTCCAGCCGTCAGTGCAAGTCTCCACGGACTGGACTACGCTGATGTTGAGCGCGGCCTGGTTGCGACGAGAACCTCTTCAGAACGTTTGGATTCGTCATGCTCACGAATCGCAATCGACGCAGCATGGATTGCGCTTATCTTCACTTTCAATGTATGGAGTCCACGCCATGCCCGGTGAATCGAAGGATGGTGTTGCCCGGCGCGATTTCATCAAGACAGCCGTTGCGCTGGTCGGCGCAACGACTGCACTGGTCGGGCAAAGCGGCGCCGCGAATGCCCAGAGCACGGCCGCGCCTTCGCCAAACGGCCCCACCGGAGGGACGCGCTACACCGGCGATGTGATTCAGGGAAAGAAGGTCATCAGCGCGCTCGACGTCAATGACCTCGAACGCGGCAAGAAGCACATGTTCTATTTCCAGGGCGTGCAGATGCCGACGGGCCAGGATTGGTACGTGTCGGTTATCGTTGTTTGCGGCGCGAGGCCGGGCAAGCGCGTCGCGCTGATCAGCGGCGTGCATGGCGACGAAATGAGCCCGGTGCATATGATACAAACCGTGATTGGCCAACTGGATCCCGCGCAAATGTCGGGTACCGTGCTGGCGGTGCTCGACGTATCGCGTCCCGCGCTCGAAGCGATGGAGCGCCGATGGCCGAATTCGGGACGAGGCGTCGACCTCATCGACATCAACCGTGAATGGCCAGGCAATGAGAACGGCTCCAGTGCGCCGAGCCGTCACGCGGGACTGTTGTTCAACCGGCTCCTGCGGCCGAACGCCGACTACGCACTGGATTTTCATACTGGCACGACCGGGATGGACCTGACCTCATTCAATCTGGCCAGAATGGAACTCGCCGAGCCGCGCGCGATGGCGGAGCTCTTTCCTATCGCGCAGATTTTCGACAATCCTGCGTATCCGACCTTGTTGGCGAATGCGCTAATCGATGTGGGGATTCCAGCCATTACGCCGGAGATTGGCGCTGCGCGCGTCTTCGATTTCGCGTTGATTCCATTGTTCGTCGAGGGCACGATGAATGTGCTCAAGCGCTATGGCGTCGTGTCGGGCCCAATGGGGCGCACCGGGCGCGATGTCGGGATCTTTGTCGGCAATAGCGCGCACACGATCCTGACGACACACGGCGGCTTCGTCGAATTGCTGGTCAAGCTGAACGAGAAGGTCAGGGTGGGGCAAAAAGTGGCGATTCAGCGCAACACGTTTGGCGAAGTGGTCGCGGAATATACAAGCGAGGTTGCGGGCGAGGTGACAGCCCGCCGCAACGATGCCACGGCAGAGCCTCGCATTCCAATCGTGATGATTCTCTATCAGAGCCCGGCCAGAGAAAATCCTGAGGATTACTCAGAATAATCGTGGAGGCCGGTACAAGGCGGTGTGGTCTCTGCCATGAAATTGCGACTAACGGTCTACCGCGCGCCACGCTGCGAAACGACATTCGCGCCAGGGGACGGCATACCGCCCGCAAGACGCCATGCAAGCAACGAAGGGGGCAACATCCAGGCACGAGGTATGCGCGTTGGTTCGCGACGATCTACGGATTGGAGGACCTCATGCATATTCAATCGACCAGTTGGTTTCCGTTGAACCGGTATGCGCCGGTTCGCGAGGGATGGTACGAGGTCCGCCTGGTAAGCGGCGATACGGCATTTGCGAATTTCGCCGCGGGCGAATGGACCGAAAAACCGCTACTCGTCTTCACGCACTGGCGCGGCCTGAGTTCCGATCCGGCCAGGTCCGCCGAAGTCGAGACGATCGATGCGGCAGCGGCGGCAGCGGTCGGCGTACGCGCAGTATGGAATGCGTTCTTTCCTGGTGTTGGCGACGAGCAGCATAAGCCGCTCGACGCGACTCACGACGCAGCGGCGAAAGCGGGCAGGTGAAGTGTGCGGGGTTATACCGACGATGCCGGTCATTCCGGTCGGCGCGAGGATAGCGCGGTGCGGCGAGCGGGATCGCGCTCGGCTCATCAGCAGCATCGAACTTCTCGGCGGCTTCGTGGGCCCCACCACTGCGTTCTCATGAATCGTGTGAATTCGTCACGGCGAGTTGAACGCGCTGTCAGTCGCGCCGCGTACACAAAACGTTCACCGGCCGGCAGCAATCCGGTCATTATCTTCGTGGCGCAGCCCGGATGTTCTTTCCTGGCACTCCCAACGATGTCTGGGGCTGTTTCGCTGGTATTGATCGGCTGGCTGTACTGGGCGATCGTCAAGCGCGGTACATGGCTAAACCGGGCGGGGTGACTCCCGCGTGACCCCGGCTGGGCACTGGACGGCCGTTTCAACACGGCTGTCCAGCCATTGCCGGTCAGTAGCGCTTTTTCGGCGGCAACGACCGTTTGATCTGCTTGCGCAGGCGTGCCACCGCAGCCGCCTTTTTGCGTTTGCGTACTGCGGTGGGTTTTTCATACGCTGTCCGGGCACGAAGCTCCGGAATCAGGCCGGTGCGCTCGATGGCGCGACGGAAACGACGCAATGCAACGTCCACGGGCTCGTCGGGTTTCAGAATTACGGTAGTCAATTTTCTTCCTGGTTGAGATCCAGCAGTCATAGCGGATCGTGATGGGGATGTGCACGCAGCGTCGCGGCGCCGGTAAGGTTCACAGCCGACAGTCGCGTATCGCGCGATCAACGACGGCGAACTGCGGCTCTTTGCGCTGCGCCGCCGCTGCGCTCATCCTTATGACGAAAATTGATTCGTCCTTTCGTGAGATCGTACACCGAGAGTTCCAGCGTGACCCGATCGCCCGCAATGATGCGAATGTGATTCTTGCGCATACGCCCAGAAGCGTACGCCCCTACCATCACCCCATTATCGAGCGTGACGCGGTAGCGGTTGTCCGGCAGCACTTCGTCGACGATACCGTCGAGTTCCAGCAGTTCTTCTTTGGCCATTCAAGGTTCCTGATCAATTGGCGGGACATGGGGTCGGTGCTGCATTGAGGAAGAAGCCGCGAGCGTTGATCGACACGCGCTCGCGCGGTAAGTGAGACGCAGGAAAACTGCTGGGCAGCCCTTGCGTTTCGGGAAGTCATGAACACCGCCTTGTTCGGGCGGCGAATCAGATACGCGAGGGGATGGATTAGACGCGGCGGCTCGCAATACAGGTCTGTTGCGAGTCGGGGCGTGCAGTCCAGCGAGCACGGTTATCGCTCGCCTCACTGGACTATCGATCAAAGGACAATTCGCGGCTATCCAGCACGCGTCTTTTCGGTGCTGTGCGAAACGAACTCACCCTGCATTGTAACCGAAGGGCGCCATTTTCCCCGCCACTATCGGCAGGGCCAGAAGGAATGGTGGGGTCAGTCGTGGCGTCGACTTCAGCCGCGCGTGTCGACCCAGTTGCGTGCCCAGCGTGTCGAATGCTGCAGCGCCTGCTCTTCGCTTGCGAAGTAATCGAGCGAATAGAACTGGTAGCGGCCTTCGGATCGCGCGCTATCGGTGCGTTCGAGCAAGAGGTTCGATGAAAAACTTCCGTCGGGCAAACGATGCGCCGAGGGTTGGACGGCATAGCCGTTGTATTGATGAATTGGTTTGTTCTGCATTTTAATTTTAATGATGTTCGACCAGGCGTGTGCGGTGCGAAATGTGCACGCGCGCGCCGATCCGATGCCATTGCAAGCCGAATCTGAAACAGTCGGAAAGCGAAAAAGAGGCGTTGGAGCCCGAGGGGAGAATGAGGTGCAACGAGGCGTGTGGCGCTTGGCAAGCTGCTGAATAAACAGTGCAGCAAAGAGCAATCGCGCCAACTGTGGGAGACAAGGCTCCGCGAGGGTGTCGCTGCAACCCGGCGTCCGTCGTCGGATGCCGGGCCCTTCAAACTTTACAGCGGCTTGATGTTAGCCGCTTGCAGACCCTTCGGGCCTTGCTTCGTTTCGAAGCTCACCTTCTGATTTTCAGCCAGCGTCTTGAAGCCGTCGCTGCGGATTTCGGAGAAGTGAGCGAACAGGTCGTCGCCGCCCTTGTCCGGGGTGATGAAGCCAAAGCCCTTGCTGTCGTTGAACCACTTAACGGTACCGGTTTCCATGAAGAATCCCTGAGAAAAAACGAAAATTTGCTCTATGAAGGAGCGCCTGAAGCGACAAGGAGGGAGAGGACAACGAATACCGCCGGGTGGCGAGCAATTGATGAACAGCAATCGAACTTCTTGACCTTCGCGCAGCACATTACCGGTTGGGCGAGCACTCGTCAATACCTATCTTGTAACTATTTCGCCATATGGCCCGTTTTGCAGGCGAAGCGATGCGGCCCTGCCTGGCTTCGCCCCGTTGCCTGGCGCGGTGCGCAGGCTGATTACCCGATACCTCGGACCCTGGCGGGAAAGCTTTCGAGAAGCCAGTCGATGAATACCCGCAAACGATGTGTGACGTACCGGTTCTGCGGATATACGACATGAAATGGATACGACGGCGGCCGCCATTTCATCAGTATCTCTACGAGCGACCCTTCGCGAAGCGCTGTATTGGCCGCGTGCGCAAAGGTTTGAACGATGCCGAGTCCCGCGACGCAGGCGGCGAGATGCGCGTTGCTTTCGTTGATGCCAAGCCGGTGTTCGATCTTTATCTCGGTGCGCTCGCCTTTGTGCTCGAATCGAAATGGCATGGCCCTGCCGGTCTGGGTGGAGAGGTAGCCGATCAAGCGATGGCCATTTCTCAACTCATCCGGATAGGCGGGAACGCCATAGTGCTTCAGGTAGGCGGGCGTCGCGCATGTCACCATCGTCGCTTCGCCGATACTGCGCGCGACGAGCGATGAGTTATCGAGCGGGCCGCCCCGGATCACGCAATCGACGTTGTCGCTGATCAGATCGACCGAACGGTCGGCTACACCGAGATCGATTCGAATGTCCGGGTAACGTGTCATGAAGTCCGGAAGCAGGGGAATCAGCACATCTCGTGCGGTCAAGCCGCCTACATCGATGCGCAAATTGCCGCGCGGATTGCTCCGTGCCACGCTGAACGACGAATCGATGTCCTCCAGGTCTCGAAGCACGCGCGTGACCTTGGCATAGTAGTCGTGACCTTCCGGCGTCACGGTGACTCTGCGCGTTGTGCGCTGGAGCAGTTTTACACCGAGGTGGGCCTCGAGTTCCTGAACCAGCTTGCTCATCGTGGTGTTGGGGATGTCCAGGGACTCCGCGGCCCGCGTAAAGCTGCCCGCTTCCACCACGCGGCTGAACGCCCGCATTGCCAGCAACTGATCCATCGCTTACGTACCTCCGAAGCCTGACCGGATGTCATGCGTTCAGATTATACATGGTGGTGGATAGTCATTTCATTGTTTCCATATTTATCAAAAAACCGCTTTTCCCTAAAGTGCTCTTCATGCAGTGCGCGACGGACTCAGGCAGAAACGAACACCACCGTCGAACGCAGTTGCAGAACCCCTTTACCACGAAACGGAGCACATCATGAGCAAGCAACTGAACGGCAAGATCGCACTCGTCACGGGCGGCAGCACGGGCATAGGCCTCGCCGCAGCGCAGGAACTGGCGGAGCAGGGCGCGCGCGTGTTCATCACCGGCCGCCGGCACGCCGAACTCGACGCCGCGGTGGCGGCCATCGGACCGGCGGCCACGGCTATCCGTGCGGACGCCTCCGTATTGTCGGATCTGGACGAGGTCTATGCCCAGATCGCCAAAACGGCCGGCAAGCTCGACATCCTCTTTGCGAATGCCGGCGGCGGGGACATGATGCCGCTCGGCGCTATCACCGAAGAGCATTTCGACCGGATCTTCGGGACCAACGTGCGCGGCGTGCTGTTCACGGTTCAGAAGGCATTGCCGCTGCTGGTCGATGGCGCTTCGGTCATCCTGACGTCGTCCATCACGTCGGTGACGGGGACGGCCAACTTCAGCGTGTATAGCGCGAGCAAGGCGGCCGTGCGCAACTTCGTCCGCTCGTGGGCGCTGGACCTGAAGGATCGGCGTATTCGCGTGAACGTCGTCAGCCCGGGCCCGATCCGCACGCCTGGTCTTGGCGGTCTCGTGCCCGATGAGGCCCGCCAGGGGCTGTACGACGCCCTGGCTGCGCAAGTGCCGCTTGGCCGCTTGGGCGAGCCCGAAGAAATCGGCAAGGCGGTGGCTTTCCTCGCTTCGGACTCGGCTAGTTTCATCAATGGTACCGAGCTGTTCGTCGACGGAGGCATGGCCCAGGTTTGATGGCGGCCATTGGTGGATACGATCGCTCGGTCATCACGCGAAATAGCTGATGCCCGAGACGATCATCAGCAGGTTCACGACACGGGCGAAATGATTGTCCGAGAGCCGCTGATAAAGTGTCATGCCGACTGTGGTGCCGAGCAGCGACGCGGGTATGCAGAGCAGGATCGCGCGATCAAACCCCACCTTGCCGGAAGAGTGGCGCACGAGACTGATCGCCGTGAGGGCGGCCACCTGCATGATCAAGATGAATGGCTGGAACATTGCGCGCTGACGCTCCTTGTTCCAGCCCTTGAAGCCGCACCAGATGGTGACGAACGCGCCGGGAAAACCCGCCGCGCCGCCTGTGACTCCGCCGAGGAATCCGGCAAAGATATCGAAGGCCGCTGCCTGGCGACCGATGACGAGAGGCTTGCGGGCAAGCATGTAGCAACCGTAAAGGACAAGAAATACGCCAAGCACGTGCGTATAGACATGGCGGTCCAGCATCAGCAATACTGTTATGCCAACGGGCAGTCCGACTGCGCCGCCGATCAGGAAGACCGTCAGTTCACGCCATTGGATGGCTCGCTTGAGCGACCAGACCATTGCGGTCTGATTCGCGACACTGCAGACGATCATGATCTGGACGATCTGTACCGGGTCGTTGGACAGATGAAACAGCATGGCGCCGCACACGGCGGAGAAAGCGAATCCTGCAATGCTCGACACGACGGACGCCAAAAGAATGGCGCCGATCACAAGCGCGTTGACGCCACTTTGTGTGGACAACGAAAGGCTGAGTGCAGTGGCAGCCACGAGCGCCGCCCACTGAATTCTGACTTGCCAGATGCGGCTGCGAGGTGGACTCGACGCAGGAGAGGATACGGCGGCGCTTCCAGGCTCAGGTTCGGCATCCATTGCCTTGACCCTCCCGTTTGAATCAGCTCGGAAAGAATTCGCCTTCCCGGCCAGTTGGCACAGGAAAGCATCAGTTGCGGATCGAGTATCGACAATGCACTTGTGGAGAGGGGAAGGGACGTCTGACCAAAGTGATAGCCGGCGTGACTTTCAGCCCGGTTCCCGAACTGTGCGGTAGCGCACATTCCAGGAAGTATGTGTATGCAATGGGCATTGGTTGCATTCACGCACAACGTTTGCAATGACGGCAGCCTCACGGGCGAGGGGACAAAGCATCTCGCCAGTATCCTGTTGTTTCATTTCGATGCCTCGCCAAACCCTGCATTCCGAACCTGTCGGCGTAGCGAGCCACGATTGCTAACGTTCACTGGTCAAGCCCTTATCCTTTACAGGGTGTATGTCTCCAAATATTGTAGGCAGGGCGTTCAACGCACCGGTGGGACCCTCAACATGGCTGACGAAAGAGCAGCTATCGGTCTGAGGATCTGGCGGCGCTCGACAAGCGCGGCGTGCCCTTCGTCCGGGCAAGCTTCAAGGGCGACTGCGGTGTCACCAGCAACCATTCAGGAGTTCGAAGTGCACGCCAATGCTCTCTCCTCGAATGACGGCATCGCGTTCGGCCCATTCCTGTTGCTTCCGGCTCAGCGCGAGCTACTGAAAGGCGGCGAGTCAGTCACGATCGGGAGTCGCGCGCTCGACGTGCTGATCGCGCTTGTCGAGCACCACGGCGAAACGGTAGGCAAGCGCGATTTGATCGACCGGATCTGGCCGAATACTGTCGTTGAAGAGTGCAATCTGAAAACCCACGTGGCGGCGCTGCGCAAAGCCCTGCAGGACGATGGGCGCGAGCATCGCTATGTGGTGAACGTGCCGGGTCGAGGCTATTGCTTTGTCGCCGCCATCGATCGCACCGGGCGCGCATCAACGCCTGCGCCACTCGCAAACGAACTGTTGCCGGCTTCGCGCATCCCGTCGCGCGCGAGGCGCCTCGTCGGTCGCGAGAACGCGATCGAGTCGATCTTCGCGAAGCTTCTGGACGGGCGTGTCGTGACGATCGTCGGACCCGGCGGAATCGGCAAGACGACCGTCGCGGTGGCCGTTGCGCACAAACGCCGAGCCGAGGCGAGCGGCCTCGTGAGCTTTGTCGACCTTGCCCCGCTAACTGAAGCGGCGCTAGTGCCAAGCGCGCTCGCCACGGCGCTCGGCAGCGGCGTGCGGTCGGACAATCCGGTTCCGGGCCTCGTTGAGTGGCTCGCCGGCAAGCGCATGCTGATCGTTCTCGATAGTTGCGAGCACGTGATCGATGCGGTTGCGTCGATGGCCGCCGTTTTGCTCGAAGGCGTGCCCGATCTGCAGATCCTTGCCACGAGCCGCGAGCCGATCAAGGTGACAGGCGAGGTGTTGCATCGTCTTCCACCGTTGAGCACACCGATGGTGTCGGACGCACTGACGGCCGCGAGCGCCATGGGCTACGCGTCGATCGAACTCTTCGTGGAGCGCACATGCGAGCGTGTCAGTGCGTTCCAGCTTAGCGACCCGGTGGCGCCTATCGCCGCGGATATTTGCCGGAGGCTCGACGGCAATCCGCTCGCCATCGAGCTTGCCGCGGGGCGTGTCGACGCGTTCGGCGTGCAGGGCGTGTCGTCGCTGCTGACCGACCGCTTTGCGCTGTTGACAGGCGGACGGCGCGACGCGCCGGCGCGTCAGCAGACGTTGATGGTCACGCTTGACTGGAGTTACGACCTGCTCCCGGAAGCCGAGCGGATTGTCTTCAGGCGATTGGGCATCTTCGCGGGCTACTTCGACAGGGAGGCGGCCGCCAGGGTCGCAGCGAACGATTCCATCAGCGCCGCAGACATGCTCGGCATCCTCGCCAATCTCGTCGACAAGTCGCTGGTCTTTGCCGATATCGGCAGCGGCATCACCCGCTACAGGCTGCTCGATACGACCGTTGCATACGCACGCAAGCTCCTGCTCGATCGCGGCGAAATCGAAGCGCTGGCGAGGCGCCACGCGATCTGCTACCTGCAGCTTCTGCGGCAGGCGGAGGAAGCCGAGCAAAAGCTGTTGGACGACATTCAACGCGGTGCGCGCGGCAACGTTGCGGACAATGTCCGCGCCGCGCTCGACTGGGCCTTCGCCGTGGGAGGCGATCCGAATCTCGCTATCGAGCTCTCGATCGCCTCCGTTCCGCTTTGGCTGAAGCTGTCGCTGATGAACGAGTGCCGGATCCGCATTTGCCGCGCAATCGAGGCGATGTCCGTTGCAAATATCGTCGATGAGCGGATCGAAATGCAGCTGCTGAGTGCCCTCGGCGTCGCCTTGTATTCGATCGGACCCGGTCCGCAAGCGCGGTCGGTATGGAGCAGGGTCTTGCAGATTGCCGAGCGATTCGACAACACGGACTATCGCTTGCGTGCGCTTTGGGGGCTTTGGGTTGACACGGTCACCGGCGATAGCCACGAATCCGGGCTGACCCTTGCGAAGCAGTTCGCGCAGCTTGCATCGGAGGTACACGATCCCGTCGCATGGTTCGTCGGGGACCGGCTGGTGGGGACCTCGCTCTATTTCCTGGGTGAACACGGCCGTGCGCGGACGCATTTCGAGAGGATGCTGAGCCGGCCGCCCACCGCCACCCACAAAGCGCAGATCCTGCGCTTCCAGTTCGATCAAGTGGTGGCTGGCAGGGGCTTTTTTTCGCGGATTCTCTGGGTGCAGGGGTACCCCGATCAGGCGTTTCGCGAATCCCAGGCAAGCGTCGAAGAGGCGGTGGCCCACAACCATTCTTTGTCGCTGTGCTATGCACTCGGGCAGTCTGCGTGCGCGGTCGCGCTGCTCGTGGGCGACTTCGAGACCGCGCAGCGCAACGTTCAGCTGTTGATCGAGCACGCTGCCAGGCACGAATTACGCCTTTGGCAAAGCATGGGCCGGTGCTTCAGCGGCATTCTTCATATCAAGGTTGGCCACCAGCGCGAGGGAATCGAACTCCTTTCGCAAGCGATCAATGAGCTAGGCAATGCAGGGTTCGCGCTGTATCACACTGCTGCGCTCTGCGAGTTCGGCGCCGCGCTCGGCAGCATCGGTGAACTGCACGCGGCGCAGCGTGCAGTCGATGAGGCGCTCGAGCAATCGTCGCGAAACGACGAGCGGTGGTGTCTGCCCGAGTTGCTGCGTACCAAAGGCGAGATCATGCTCGCCCAGTTCGGTGCGAGCGCGGCGTCGGCCGCCGAAGCGCTGTTTCAACGATCACTTCAACTCGCGCTGCGCCAGGGCGCGCGCGCCTGGCAGCTTCGCACGGCTGTGAGCCTCGCGAAGTTGCATCGCGAAGAACCGGCCCACGTATCCCACGCGTTACTCGCGCGCACTTTTGCGTCGTTCACAGAAGGATTCAAAACGCCTGACCTCATGGAGGCACGCGCGTTGATCGACAGGTAGTCGAGCCGGCCGCGACCCTGGCGGATCTCGCCTGCACCTTTTGCGGGCATTCACTGCAATTCACCACGATTCACTCACGCCGGTGTCCGCCAGTGGCTAACCTACGCCCTACGTCCGCGCAGAGGGAGCCGGCCATGGCGTCGAGCGTCGAAGTCATCGTGCCCGATGGGGCCTTTTACGCCTATCTGGCCGAGCCCCGTTCGGGGCCAGCGGCCGCCGTGGTTGTCGTGCAGGAAGCGTTCAGCGTCGATGCCGACCTTCGCATGACCTGCGACGAACTCGCATCGAACGGATTCATCGCCGTGGGTCCCGATCTGTGCTGGCGCCAACGGCCGCACGTCGAACTGTCCGACACGACAGACTGGCCGCAGGCGCTCGCGCTATACGAGGCGCTCGACCTCGACAAGGCCGTATCCGACCTGCACGCGACGCTCGAGTATGCGCGCGCCATGACCTGGTGCACCGGGCGCGTCGGCGTGGTTGGGTTCTGCCTCGGCGGGCTGCTTGCGTATCTGGTCGCTGCGCGCGTCGGCGTCGATGCAGGCGTCGGCTATTACGGCGCAAGAACGGATGAATTCCTCGGCGAGGCGCTTGCCGTGCGGGGGCCTTTGCTGTTGCACCTGGGCGATCAGGACAAGTCCATCGGTCCCGCTGCGCAGAAGGCGATCCGCGATCGCCTCGCGCCGCTCGGCGTCGAGATTCGGACCTATGCCGGCTGTTCGCACGCGTTCGCGCGGCATAACGGCGTGTATTTCGACGCAGAGGCCGCCGCGAAGGCGAACGTGAGAACCGTCGAATTCCTTAACCAGCATCTTTGCGAGTGAGACGCCCGCAAGCCCCGCAAGCACTCAACTTAGGAGAGCAAAATGAAGCCAGGTATCGTTTTCGCGCACGGCATCTGGGCCGATGGGTCCTGTTTTCAGAAACTGATCCCGACGCTGAAGGCGGAAGGGCACGACGTGATGGCCGCGCAATATGGCCTCGATACGCTCAAAGGCGATGTCGACGCGACCGTGCGCACGATTGCACGGGTCGAAGGCCCGGTGGTGCTGGTCGGCCACTCCTACGGCGGAACGGTCATCACCCACGCCGGCATGGATCCCAAGGTCGCCGCTCTGGTGTATATCGCCGCTCTGGGCCCGGACGAGACCGAAACATCGCAGGGTCAGCAGGACAAATTCCCGAAGACCGAAGTCTTCAACCACATCGAGGTAGCCAACGGTCGCGTTTGGCTGAAGCATTCCGGGCCGGCTGCGTTCGCGCAAGATCTGTCGCCGGAAGAGCAGGCGATCGTCTATGCGACCCACTTCGCGCCCGCACTCGACCTCTTCAACCAGAAGCACGAGGGAATCGCCTGGCGAACGAAGCCGAGTTGGTCGATCGTCGCCACGGAGGACAGAACCGTGCATCCGGACCTCGAGCGCTTCGCCGCCGAGCGCATGGGCGCCACGACCGTCGAGCTCAAGGCCAGCCACGTCCCGATGCTCTCGCAGCCGCATGCGGTGCTCGACGTGATCCGCAAGGCCTGCGCCGCGGTCGCCGCGAGTCAAGGATAGGCCGTTCCGGGAAAGCTTCTGCCCACATGGCCGCCGTCCCCGGCATCCGCACCGAAACGCGGCGTGCGGGGACATCGGCTGCGATAAACGTGGTCGTCGAAGGAGAACGCAATGGAAAGTCGTATCGTCATCGAGGGCAGGGACGGCGCCTTCGGAGCCTATATTGCGCGGCCGGCCGATCTACCCGCGCCCGCTGTGGTCGTCCTGCAGGAAGTGTTCGGGGTCAATGCCGATATCCGCAAGCACTGCGATGAACTGGCCGAATTGGGCTTCATTGCGGTGGCGCCCGATCTCTACTGGCGACAAGCGCCTGGCGTCGACCTCGACGTCAGATCGGAACCTGACTGGCAGCATGGGCTGCGTTTGTACGAGGCTTACGATCGGGACGCCGGCGTGAGGGACATTGAGGACACCGTTGCGACGACGGCCGAGCTATCCGGGTGCACAGGAAAGGTCGCCGTTCTGGGTTATTGCCTCGGCGCCCTGATGGTCTTTCTGACGGCGGTCCGCTCAGAGGTCGACGCCGCCGTGGCCTACCACGGCGCCGACACCGAAAGGTACCTTGATGAGGTGGCCGGCCTGCATGCGCCACTGCTGATGCACCTGGGGGAGGAAGACGAGTTCATCTCCAGGCTGGCACAAGAAGCAATCAAGGCCGCTCTCGCCGGCAAACCGAATGTCTCGGTGTACAGCTATCCCGGCCAGCGTCACGCGTTTTCGCGTAACAATGGCGCCCACTACGATGCCGCCGCCGCCGCCCTGGCCAATGGTCGAACCCGCGATTTCCTGAATCGAGAGCTACGGTGAATCTTGCGGCGGCTGGCTGCTCGCCTTGTCGGCGAGCAGCGCAGAATGCGCCAACGCGCTTGTTCGACCCGAGATCACTTCTGCGTCGAGAGCCGGCCTGCGCTCGCGAAGCGTTTCTTGAGTTCGCGGTTGCCAAAGCCTGATTGTCATCGTACAGAGCCGTTTCATGTGCTACCGTATGCACTCAGTGCCAGCAGGACGTTTCAGCCGACTACCAGAAGGATGCTCATGGAATTCAACAATGGCGCTGTACTTGAAGCTCTCCAACTTGCGTTGTATCGACAAATTCCGTGGCACAAGCGACCAGCGATTTTCACGTGGCTTCGCTCACAGGGTCTGATCCAGACCGTCGACCAGAAACCTCCTCCCAGTACGAAGTATCTCCCGCCGCTCCGGATTGCTATCCTGACCGATAAAGGCCAGAAAGAAATCCAGCGCATCGAGGCGTCGAAGCATGTTTCCGGATGGCTGGACGACGACTACCTCGCAACGTTTCTTGCACAGGTTGCGTTTGTTTGAACACGCATCGTTGCGATGCATTCGCGCTTGCCGGCGTTCCAATCCAAACAAGCCACGGCTGGAAGCGTGCAGCACCTGACGTGCAGCCTCGTTGCGCCTCATCCCTTGCCGAGCGGTGGTCGACTGGGGAATCCCGCCATATTGCTCAATTGAGCCAGTTCATTGGCCGCCTCGCGCAGCAGTACCGAGTACTCGTGAATCTTCCCGGCAGTCAGCCGGACCCGCGGCCCGGCCAGGCTGATGACGCCGACGCAGCGCGTGCCGCTAACCACCGGCGCCGCCACCGCAGACATGCGCGGCGCAAACACCTCGTCGATCATCGCGTAGCCACGCACGCGCGCAGCGTGCAGGAATCCCAGCAGCGCCTTGAGCGTTGTCGGCGCATGGGGTCCGTATTCATTCGGCTGTCCGAAGCCCTGCTTTAAAACCAATGCGACCGCTTGTTCGTCGGTCATGGTCATAAGCCACGCGTGGCCGGTCGACGTGCATGAAAGGCGTGCTGCGTGGCCCATGTCAGGATCGTAGCGAAAGCCAACGCGCTGTCCGTCCGCCTTACCGACCCAGATAATCGCCTCGCCGTCCACGAGCGACAGTCGCGCCAGTTCACCGGTTTGCGCGGCGACGCGTTCGATGATCGGCTGGGCGATGTCCGCGATGCCCGTCAGGCTCAGGAATTCGAGTCCGTTCGACGTCATGCGCATCGTCAGGATGTAACGGCTGTGCTCGACGAGTTGGCGGACATAGCCGCCTTCGACCAGTTCGGCGAGTACGCGGTGACACGTACTGCGCGGCAGAGACAGGGCGTCGGCAATGGCCACGAGGCCTGCGCCTTCGCCTTGCGACGCCAGAAAGTCAAGAACTCTCAGGCCATTTCTGAGCGACATCTTGCGTGTTTTTCACAATATAAAATGCAGTTCCGGTGCGGAACGGGCCGCTTACGCAGCGCAAACAATAGCATCTGTTCGTCGTCAGAAACGAACTTTCAACATAAGGATAATCAGGAGACAAAATGTCATCATTTGCCCGGTCTGACCTTGCTGCGGAAGAACAGTCCGCGCAGGCTCACCAGATGGCGCGTCGGGCAGTCGCCGGCGCAACCGTTGGTACGGCACTCGAATGGTTCGATTTCGCGTTGTATGGCGTGGTCGCGGCCACGATTTTTCCGAAGCTGTTTTTCCCTTCGCTCGACCCAACGGCCTCGCTGCTGGCTTCGCTGGCGAGCTTCTGGGCAGGGCTGGCTGCACGGCCGCTCGGCGCGGTGATTTGCGGGATCCTCGGCGACCGTTGGGGGCGCCGCAAACTGATGCTGGTCACCGTGTCGGTAATGGGCGCGTCGTCGTTCCTGATGGGCGTGCTGCCCACTTACCAGCAGGTTGGCATCCTCGCACCGACGTTACTGGTGTCGCTGCGCATCATTCAGGGCTTCGCACTCGGCGGCGAATCGACGGGGGCGCAACTGATGGCGGTGGAGCATGCGTCCATTAGCCGACGTGGCTGGTATTCAGGCCTGCTTGGCATTTGCTCGCCGCTCAGCCAGATTCTCGCCAATTTCTCGCTGTTTACGCTGGCCGCGCTGCTTTCGTCGGACGACTTCGATTCCTGGGGATGGCGAGTCCCTTTCCTGGCAAGCTTTGTCCTCGTGCTGCTGGGCATCTATATCCGCAGGAAGGTTAGCGAGACCCCGGCCTTCGAGTCGCTCAAGAAGGGGGGCACCTCACGCGCTGTCAATCCGCTTGGCGTCGTTTTCAAATATCACTGGCGCACTGCGCTTCGCCTCACGTTGTTCTTCTGTGGCCCGGCTGCACTGTTTTATTTGATCGTAGTCTTCTCGCTCAGCTACCTGACGAAACACCTCGGTGTACCCAAACAGACCGGTTTCATGCTGCTGATGGTTGCGAACGTCTGCGCCATCGTGGGCGCACTGATGGGCGGCTATCTGAGCGACCGGCTCGGACGCAAACGTGCGCTGATGATCGGTTCGTTATGCACACTAATCTGCTGCCTGATCTATTTCCCGATTCTCAACCAGAACTCGATCGCCATGACAATGGCCGTGATGGGCGCGTTCCTCGGCTTCACACAGTTTCAAAGCGGCATTCAGCCGGTCTGGTTCGCCGAGTCCTTTCCGACCGAGGCGCGCTACACGGGGTCGGCACTGGCGTATTCGGGTGCCAACCTGCTCACCGGCGGCCCGATGCCGATAGTCGCCGTGGCGCTGCTCAATGCCTTTCACGGTTCTCCGTGGACCATCGTCGCCGTATGCGGATCGCTGAACCTGCTCTCCTTCCTCATGATCGCGGTGTCCCGAGAAACCAAAGGCACCGCCCTGGAACGTTCCTCTACGCATTAAAACCATGAATCGCAAACTCTATATTCTCAACGGTTCCAATCTGAACATGCTAGGCGTAAGGGAGCCTCACATTTATGGCACGGCGACTCTTAAGGATATCGAAAAGCGTTGCCTGACACTGGCCGACGCGTTCAAATTCGATTGTGTATTCCGCCAGACCAACAGTGAAAGCGAACTGATCGACTGGATCCAGGAGGCGTTTCTGCAGGACGCCGCGCTGATCATCAATCCGGCCGGTTTTTCGTTCGGCCGCATTTCGGTGCTCGATGCAGTCAAGCTCGTCCGCAGGCCGGTAGTGGAATTGCATATCACCAACATCCACCGGCGTTCCGAAGAATATCGTCACTCGTCGATCTCGGTGGCGGCGACGGCGGTGATCTGCGGGGCAGGGGCGAACGGCTATTTGCTGGCGATTCGCGCGATCGACGATCTGTGGGGCACTCAGGCTTAAGCCTGCCGCTGAAAACAACCCGCCAGCCTGGGATCGCCTGACCGCTCTCAACTGCCGCTGCCATAAGGCCGGGTGATCACTTCGAGGGAGTGGCCGTCGGGATCTCGAAAGTAGACGCCGCGGCCGCCATCGTTGTGGTTGATCTCGCCTGACCGGCTGCCCATGGGATCGGCCGAATACTCGAGGCCGCGATCCTTGATGCGGCCGAAGACGGCATCGAAGTCCGCTTCGCTGATGAGGAATGCGTAGTGCTGCGGCTGGATCCGACCGCCGGCGTCGGCGAAGTCGAGCGAGACGCCGTTGTCCAGCTCGACGACATCGAAGTGGCCAAAGCGGGTCGGCGCTGGCCGGCCCAGCATCTCGGCCAGGAATCCGGCTGAGATGCTCCGGTTCGAGCACCAGACGATAGTGTGATTGAGCTGAGCGACCATGATGCGGGCTCCGGCGGTGCGACGTTCTCACCGACAGCCCTTCAGTTTCCATTCGGTTTCAAGCCAGATAGCTTTGCGTTTCCAGCCCATACGCTGTTGCGCCGGGTTCTGCTTGCTCGAGCGTGGTGAAATCCGCAGTCTGAAGTGCAGCGGTGTCAGCGCCCGCAATCGGACGTTTTTGCATGGCGCGACTTAAGATGAGAGTCTTGTGCTGATAAAAAAGTTCGAGCTGCCGTGCATCCGTGGCCCGAGGCGCCAGGTCGAAAGCTTCCTCTAGCGCCCGGCGCGAGATATGAAAACGTTGCAGCCCGCGAATCACGCGAACCTGGAACACGACCCCATCGCTGTTGTGCGGGATTGCTGCCCAAACTAGCGCGCTGCCCATGACATGCCCCCATTTACCGGCATAACTGATTCAAAGTTCGTTGCCCAATGATGGGCCTCAAAAAATACATTTCAAAAATACAGGCGGGGCTTTGACGTTTTCACCACACGAGGTTTGTGAGTTTTTACTGTGACGACGGCTGTTGGCAGCACGCCAGCCCGCGCGGATTGTCCCCAATATCACCTGTTTCGAAGACGCGTGGCGCGCCCGCGAGCGGCCGCCATGCCCGTCCCATATCTGCGAAGCATGGCCGCTTGCCTACAAAGTCTTTTTCCTGTTGCCGGTCGGCGCATACATTACGCACATCGGCAGGCACCGACGCACGAAAAAGCAGCACCCCCATGCATTTCAGACATACCGGCAAGCTAACCAGTCAACTCACATCTGCAAGGACGACGATCATGACCCGCCATACCCACCATACCGCCCCGACGCAGTACGTCGACGCAAACGGCATCCGCTTCGCCTATCGCCGCTTCGGCACTCCCGGGGGCGTTCCGCTCGTGATGAACATCCACTTCACCGGCACCATGGATCACTGGGATCCCGCCGTGACCGACGGCCTTGCCGCGGGTCGCGAAGTGATCCTGTTCAACAACGCCGGTATTTCGAGCAGCTCGGGCAGCGTTCCCGAGTCGATCGAGGAAATGGCTGCCAATGCTGCCGCGTTCATCCGCGCCCTCGGCCTCGAGCAGGTTGACGTACTGGGTTTCTCGATGGGCGGCCTGATTGCCCAGACGCTCGCCATTGCGCAGCCCAATCTGGTCCGGCGCCTGATCCTTGTCGGCACCGGCCCGCGCAGCGGAGAGGGCATGGCTTCGCTCACGCCCGAAGCCGCGGAAATCTTCGGCGCGGCCTATGCCGAACCGGACCATCTCTGGCTGCGCGTGCATTTCTCGCCCACCGAAACCAGCCAGGCCGCCGGGCGCGCGTTTCTCGAGCGCTTTCGCCTTCGCACGGAAAACCGCGATCCGGCCGCCAACGAAGCCGTGGCGCCGGCCCAACTCACCGCACTCGCCAAATGGGGCAAGCCGCAAGACAACCCATACGGCTATCTTTCCGCAGTCGGCCAGCCGACCCTGGTTGTCAATGGCGACAATGACGTGATCATCTACACGATCAATTCACTGATCCTGCGTCAGCACATTCCGAATGCCCAGTTGATCATTTATCCGGATGCCAATCACGGCTCGCTCTATCAATATCCCGAGCGCTTCGTGGCAGACGTTTCCCGATTCCTTTCCTGAGTCGTAGGGCGTGACACCCGAATTTACGCAACGTAATTCAAGGAGAATTCATTGTGAGTACTAATCTTAATGGCAAGACAGCCCTCGTCACGGGCGCTTCGCGCGGCATCGGCCGTGCAATCGCCCTGAGTCTGGCTGCGGAAGGCGCACGCGTGCTCGTTCATTTTGGCCGCGACGAACAGGCTGCGAACGCCGTGGTCCAGTCGATCCTTGCATCGGGCGGCTCGGCCGACAAGGTCGCGGCAGACCTGAGCACGGCGAACGGCCCGCACGAACTGGCGCGTCAGGTGCGCGCGCTGGTCGGCGAGCGTCTCGACATTCTCGTGGCGAATGCCGGCATCTCCCTGGCCTCGCCCCTCGCGGAGACGACGGTCGAGGACTTCGACCGCCTGTTCGCCGTCAACGTACGCGCACCGTACTTCCTCGTCCAGCAACTGCTGCCTGTCCTGGGCGAGGGCAGCAGTGTGGTCCTGCTGTCGTCCCTCGCTGGCCACAGTGCGGTGGGCAACCTGTCCGCCTACGCCGCGACCAAGGGCGCGATCGACACCCTGGTCAAGCATTTCGCAACATCGCTCGGCGAGCGCGGCATCCGTGTGAACGCCGTCGCGCCTGGCGTTGTCGAGACCGATATGTCGAACTTCGCCAAGACCGATGTCGGGCGCGACTATACGCTCGGCATGCAGGCCCTCAAGCGCGTGGCGCAACCCGACGACATCGCAGGCGCGGCGTTGTTCCTCGCATCCGACGCAGCGCGCTGGGTGACGGGCGACACGCTGCGTGTCGATGGCGGCTCGAAACTCTGACGCCCAAGGAGACGGCCGTGAGTCATGCAGCCTGCCCAACCGCCCCCGCGATGCATGGCGGGAGCACCCGCCGATACACGCGCGTCGCGCTCGACCGCCGGGCCAGCTTCTGGGTCTCGGCCGGCGTGGTGGCGCATACCCTCTGGACCAGTGCCGCGCCAGCCATGACTTACCGGCTCTACGCAAGCGAATGGCACCTCACCGTGACGACCACGGCCGAATTCTTCGCGATCTACCCGATCGTGGTCGTCAGCGTGCTCATCCTGTTCGGCGGCCTGTCCGACCGGATCGGCCTGCGGGCGACGATGCTGCTCGGTCTGGGTGCATCGTTCCTCGGCGCACTAACGCTTGCGCTGGCGCACGGTGTGCCCTGGCTGTTCGTGGCCCGGGCATTCATGGGTGTCGGTGTGGGTCTGAGCGCCGGACCGTCGACGGCGGCGATGGTCGAATTCAACGAAGGCGGTGCGCCCCGTCGAGCGTCCGTGGCGGCCACGGCGGCCCAGGCCACTGGCTTTGCGGCGGCGCTCATCGTAGCCGGGGCGCTGACACAATACGCACCCTCGCCCCTGCACCTCGTTTTCTGGCTGCTGGCTTTCCTGATCGCGGCCTTGTTCTCCGTCGCGTGGTTCCTGCCGCGGCCAGCGCAGAGCGGCGCGGCAGGCGGCTGGACACCGCGCCTGCCGTCCGTGCCCAGGAGCGCGCGCAAGGCCTTCACGGTCGCTGCGTTTGCCATGACGACAGCCTATACCCACGGCGTCATGATCCTGTCGCTCGGCGGACAGATCGCGCACGACCTCGTCCGGTCCCCGAACACGCTCGTCAATGGCTCGATCCTCGCCGTTTTTGCCATCACGTCTGGCGTTGTGAGCTTGCTGGCCAGGTCTTTGCCGACCCGGACTGCAATGCTCTCCGGTGCCGCGGCGTCCGGCGCGGGCATGGGGTTGCTTGCGGTGGCAACCGCCTTTCACGCAATCGCTCTGTTCCTGTGCGCGACCGCCATGACGGGTGCCGAGTACAGCCTGCTGTTCCTGAGCGCCCTGGAACTCATCAATGGTGCAATACCCGCCGCGCGACGCGGCGCGACCCTGTCGGCGCTGTACCTCCTCGGTTATCTGCCCGTTGGCGTACTCGCGCCGATTCTCGGGCGGATCGCCACGCTTCACGGACTGGGCGTCGCCGTGGATCTGGGGGCAGCCGTCATTGCCGCCTTGAGCTTCGCGACGCTCGGATTCGCGCTCGGTCTTCGTCCGTCGCGCAAGCTTGACCGACGCTGAATCCCGGGCTCAAGCGCCGGAACGTGTTGCCGGCGGGAGGACGGCGGCGGCATGCCGTATCTCCACCGCGATCGACCTTCGCGGCGCATCGGCAACGAAGCGCTCGAGCAGTTCGCGCACGTCGTGATCGATGAAGTCGGCGCGTGTGGTGTCGACAATGACCGTCGCACGGTCCGGAATATCGGCGAGCATCTGCTTGAGCGGCACCTTGCCGGGAAACGACACATCCTTGCGAAACGAGAGCAGGAAATGATCGTCATGGCACGCGAGCGCGATCGGCCGGTGCAGATTCGCCCACAGCGCGAGAGCGGCACTGCACAGCACATCGAGTACGATTCCGGTGAGCAGATCGGTCCGCGCGGCGGCCTTGCGAGCAGCCACGGGTGTGGTTGAAGCATTGCGGTGCTGCATTCACAATGATCGCCGGGCGTTTCCCCATCGTTTGAGACGAGGTCGACTCCATGATGAACGGACTGCAATCGAAGTTCGCGTACGTCAACGGTATCCGGATGCACTACGTCGAAAGAGGCACGGGCCCACTCGTGCTGCTGTGCCACGGCTGGCCAGAGTCGTGGTACGTGTGGCGCTGGCAGATAGAAGCGCTGGCCGCCGCAGGTTATCGCGCGGTTGCGCCGGACCAGCGCGGATACGGGCTCACCGATGCCCCGGAGTCCATCGAGGCTTACGATGTTCTGAACCTGGTCGGTGACCTGGTTGGCCTCGTCAAGTCTCTCGGCGAAGATCGCGCGATTTTGATCGGACATGACTGGGGGGCTGCCGTCGCGGCTTACGCTGCGCTGCTGCGTCCCGACCTGTTTCCGGTTCTCGGCTTGCTGAGCGTGCCTTACATGCCTCGGCGTCCGGTGCGTCCGTCGGTGCGCTTTGCGCAGATCACGCAGGAGTGCCACTTCTATCAGGACTATTTTCAGTTGCCGGGACGCGCCGAGCGCGAACTCGAAGAAGATATCCGCCGTTCGGTGCTCGGCATTCTGTACACGGCATCGGGAGACGCGGTCGCGAACGGGCAATCGGCCAATTTTGCAACCTTTCCCAAATCGACCCGACTCGTGGACAACCTCGCGTTACCCGAGGCGCTTCCGGCCTGGTTGACCGAGGCGGATCTGCAATATCTCGTAGGTCAATTCGAGCGGAGCGGGTTTCGCGGACCCATCAACTGGTATCGAAATATCGATCGAAACTGGGCGCTGACCAGCTTCCTTGACGGCGCCCGCATTCTGCAGCCGACGCTTTTTCTCGCGGGGGAGTTAGACGGCGTCGTGAAGATGGCAGCGAAGGACTACGACGCACTGGAAAGCAATGTTCCAAACCTTTGGAAGAAGCCTCTCATTCCGAAAGCAGGTCATTGGGTACAGCAGGAGCGGCCAGACGAGGTGAACGAAATGATCCTGAACTTCCTGGCCGCGACGGCGGCAAGTTCCCGTAAGTAGATGCAGAACAGCTTTCGCCGCAAGTGCCCGTTTTCGTCGGGCGCCAGGCGGCGAACGCGCTTCGTTAGTGTGTCGTCACGCTGACGGTCACGATCTGGTATCCGGGGTCGGCGTTTTCGTGCGCCGCCTTTTCCGCATCCTCAAACGAGAAAAAGGACTTGGCCCCTTCAATCTCCGGTGCCATGCCAATGTCGCCGTCCTCTGCGCAGCAGAGGTACTGTTCACCAGTCTTCACCACATAAACGGTCATCATGTCTCCCTCCATGATTTTCGGGGGAATTTACAGTCTAGCAGGGCTGATGCCGTTCGGTGAGGCGGTTTTTTTGCACCTGAGTTTTATGGTTAAATGAACGCCTTGTGATAAGAATAGTTATCACAATAGCAAGATTGATTTTTCCGTCATTCGGATGATCTGCGCCTTGCGGTCGAAAAAAAAGCCCCTAATCCTTAGGGGCTCGCTTTTATCGGGTCGTTCAGTTAGCGGGTTGGTTGGCGAGTTCGGGATGCTTTGCGATCACCTGGCTAAAGAGCGGCTTTGCCGCCGTCAGGCAGTCCGGCGTGAGAAGTTCGCGCTTGTCGACCCCGTACGTCGTGGCGAGATCCTGCATGCTCTTCACGAGCGTGTTCGTAGCCTCCGCGGAAGTGCAGTAGTCTGCGGCGTCAGTGCGTTTGCTCAGCATCTCGGGCAGCGTTTTGGTGTAGTCCGGTCGCGCAAGGTCTTTCGACCCAGCCGGGTTGAGGGCCTGCACCTTGTCGGCCGCTTCCTTCATGCAAACGGCCGTTGCGTGAATCATCACGCTGCACACTTGAGGAATGGATTGTGCCTCGGTGGCCGAAGCAGTGGAGAGCGCGCCTGCGAGGAGCAGCGCAGCAGCAATGTGATGTTTTTTCATCGTAGCGTTTTCGCAGGTTTTCTGCGGCTTCTCCATTGGCGGAAACCCCTGATCCAGGGTTTCCTCTCGTGCGGCGGTTCAGTCCGGCGATTGGCCGCCAAGATCGACCGTGTTGACGAAATCCTCAGTCACGCGCGGCAGCGTGCGGCCGCGCTTCTTGACGAGCGCAATCGGGCGCACGAACGCCGGATCGTCGATGGGCCGCGTGACGAGACCACGCTCGGCATGCACTTCACGCGCCGATTCCGGAAGCACCGAAATCCCGAGGCCGCCGCGCACCATCGCAACGGCGGTCATCATGTACATCGGCTCGCATGCGATATCGGGCGTGCAACGCGAGTTCGACAGCGCGGCGTCCACCACCGCGCGCACACTGGTTCCCGGCGCGGTCAGCACGAGCGGCATCGAGGCGAAGTCGTCGACCGTCACCGTACGCTTGCGGGCGAGCGGGTGGGTTTTCGGACACACGATCACGAGCCGGTCCTCGCCCGTCTGCAGGATGTCCAATGTCGCGTCGACGCTGTGGCCGCCCGTCAGGCCGATATCGACCTCTTCATTGCGCACCAGCGCGTTGACGGCGCTTGCGACGACATCGCGAACCTGAAACCGCGCCTGCGGCACGCGCGCGCGAAACGCCTGAATGAGCTCGGGCAGCGCACTGGCCGCGAAAGTCGGCAGACAAGCGAGGCGCACCGTGCCGCTCGAACCGTCGCCGAGCGCGCGCGCGTCCCGCAGGGCCTGCTCCATATCATTGAGCGATCGCGTCAGGATAGGCAGCAGTTCGCGGCCCGTTTGGGTTAGCGCGACGCTGCGGCTGTTGCGATCGAACAATCGCGCACCCACGGTTTCTTCGAGACGGCGAATCTGCACGGTCAGGGCCGGCTGCGACAAATGCAGCCGGGCCGCCGCGCGCGTGAAGTTGCCCGCGTGCGCCACGGTCACGAAAGCTCGAATATCGCGGAGATTGAGATCCATAACGAACTGTGACTGCTGCGATCAATTCATTTCAATTGTGTTATTGCAGCGCCGAACTTACGCTGGTCCGCACTAAAAGACAAGACTGGAGACACAACATGCTGCCTTTGCTGGGGCTCGTCACGATCGTGGTGCTGCTGGCCGCGATTCTTTCAAAACGCATGTCGCCGCTCGTCGCGCTCATCATCGTGCCGATCGCCGCGTCGCTGATCGGCGGGTTCGGCTTGCAAACAAGCAAGTTCGTCATCGACGGCTTGAAGAGCCTGGCGCCCGTCGTCGGCATGTTCGTGTTCGCGATTCTCTATTTCGGCACGATCACGGACGCGGGCACGCTCGATCCGATCATCGACCGCATTTTGCGCACGGTCGGCACCAAGCCGACGCGTATCGTGATGGGCACGACGCTGCTCGCGCTGCTCATACACCTGGACGGCTCGGGTGCCGTGTGCTTTCTCGTCACGATCCCCGCGATGCTGCCGCTGTACGAGCGTCTGAACATGGACAAGCGCGTGCTCGCGGCGGCCGTTTCGATGGCGGCGGGCATCAACTTCCTGCCATGGACGGGGCCGATGATCCGCGCCTCGGCGTCGCTGCATCTGCCGATTTCCGCGCTTTTCAATCCGCTGATTCCGGTGCAGGCAATCGGCCTCGTATTCGTGTTCAGCATGGCGTGGTGGCTCGGTTGGCGCGAGGAAAAGCGCCTCGGCTATTCGTCCGCGAGCGGCGCTGTGCCGGTGCCCAAACGCGCACTCACGCCGGAGGAACAGGCGCTGCGCCGCCCGAAGAACTTCTGGTTCAACATCGTGCTGACGATCATCGTGCTCGGCACGATGGTCGTGATGGGCGAGAAGATTCCGCCCGCGATCATGTTCATGGTGGGCCTGTGCATTGCGCTGATGGTGAATTACCCGAACGTCGACATGCAGCGCAAGCGCATCGACGCCCACGCGCGCGCCGCGCTGATGATGGCGGGCATTCTGCTTGCAGCGGGCGTGTTCACCGGCATCATGCAGGGCAGCGGCATGCTCAAGGCGATGGCGCAAGCGGCGGTCGGCTTCGTGCCGCCCGCGTCTGCGGGGCAGATTCCGGTTGCGCTTGGCGTGCTGTCGATGCCGCTCTCGATGCTCTTCGACCCCGATTCGTTTTATTTCGGCGTGCTACCCGTTATCGCCGAAGTGGCGTCGCAGCTCGGCGTGCCGGCGGTGCACATCGGGCAGGCCGCGCTGCTGGGCCAGATGACCACCGGTTTTCCTGTGAGCCCGCTCACGCCCGCGACGTTTCTTGTCGTCGGCCTGTGTGGCATCGATCTCGCGGACCATCAGAAGTTCACGTTTCCGCTCCTGTTCGGCGCGTCGATCGTCATGACGATCGCGTGCGTCGTGCTGGGCGTGTTTGCGCTGTAATCAGGAGTTGTTGACGTCATGAACCAGACCGAATCATCAAAGCGCGTACGGATAGGCGCGGGCGCGGGCTACTCGGGCGACCGTATCGAGCCCGCTGTCGAACTCGCGGAGCACGGCGCGCTGGACTATCTCGTGTTCGAATGCCTAGCGGAACGCACGGTCGCGATCGCACAGCAGACGCGTCGTCATCATCCGGATCTCGGCTACGACCCGCTGCTCGAAGCGCGCATGCGCGCGGTCCTGCCGGCCGCCGTGAAAAATCGCGTGCGCATCATTTCGAACATGGGCGCCGCCAATCCGCGCGCGGCGGCGATCAAGACCGCGCAGATCGCGCAGGAGCTCGGCCTGACCGGACTCAAAATTGCTGCCGTCACCGGCGACGATGTGCTCGACGTTGTCCTGCAATCCCAACTGCGCTTCGAAGAGTCGGGCGACGATGTTGGCGACTACACGGACCGGATCGTTTCGGCGAATGCGTATCTCGGCGCGGCGCCGATTGTCGAAGCGATCGCGGCGGGCGCGGATATCGTGCTGACTGGGCGCGTTGCTGATCCGTCGTTGTTCACGGCGCCGCTCATTCACGAGTTCGGCTGGCGTATGGACGACTGGAACACGCTCGGGCAAGCGACGGTCGTCGGCCATTTGCTCGAATGCGCAGGGCAGGTGACGGGCGGCTACTTCGCCGATCCCGGCATCAAGGATGTGGCGAATCTCGCGCGGCTAGGCTTTCCTATCGGCGAAGTGAGCGCCGATGGGAGTGTCGTCGTAACGAAGGTGCCGCATGCGGGCGGGCGCGTGACCGAGGCGACATGCAAGGAGCAATTGCTCTACGAGATTCACGATCCACAACGCTATTTACAGCCCGATGTCGTCGCGGACTTTTCCGCGGTTCGTGTCGTGGAGGAGGCGCCAGACCGCGTGAGCGTGACAGGCGGACGTGGCAGCGCTCGCACCGGCACGCTGAAGGTGTCGGTCGCCTATGTCGACGGCTACATCGGAGAGGGGCAGATTTCCTATGGGGGGCCGGGCGCGGTCGAGCGTGCGCGGCTCGCGCTCGACATCGTACGGGAGCGCCTGGCGATCACGGGCGTCGACACGCGCGAACTGCGCTTCGACCTGATCGGCGTGAACGCGCTCTACGGCGACGCCCTCGCGGCACATCACGGCGAGCCGTACGAGGTGCGTGTTCGCGTGGCGGGGCGCACGGCCAACGCAAAAGAAGCGGCACGCATCGGCAACGAGGTCGAAACGCTTTACACCAACGGACCGGCGGGCGGCGGGGGCGTCACCAAATCGACTCGCGAGGTGCTCGCCTTGCAATCCGTGCTCCTGCCGCGCGAGCAGGCGATTCCGGCTTTTCAATTTGTCGAGGCAAGCGATGAAACTGCGTGAACTGGCTCATGGCCGCACCGGCGACAAAGGCAATACGCTGAACATTTCGGTGATCTGCTATGACGCGAAGCATTACGCCCATCTGCGCGACGTCCTGACGCCGGAGCGCGTCAAGGCTCATCTCGCCGACGTGGTTAAAGGGGACGTCGTCCGTTACGAACTGCCGCTTCTGGGCGCATTCAATTTTGTGCTCGGCAATGCGCTCGGCGGAGGCGTCACGCGGTCGCTGGCGCTCGACGCGCACGGCAAGTCGATGAGCATGGCGCTGCTCGATATCGAAGTGGACGAGCTACCCGAATAAGTGGAAGGGGGCGCCTTTAGAGAAACGGGCCGCCTCCCTTTGAAACAGCCTCCGGCAAGCATATCAAGGGTTCACCCTGGTGCCTTCTCATGCCTCAAAATTTGTATGATGACCCGATGACATGGTGAATCTGATGATATGTTCGAGAAAATTCCCACGAGGGCGCTGAGCGACACCGTCGCGCAACAGCTGCTCGCACAGATCGACAAGGGCACGTTCGCGCGCGGCGGCAAGCTGCCGACGGAAGCCGTACTCGCTCAGGAGTTCGGCGTCAGCCGCACGGTGATCCGCGAGGCCATTTCGCGTTTGAAGAACGAAGGCGTGGTCGAGCCGCGCCAGGGCAGCGGCGTCTACGTATCGGCGCATGGCGCGATCCGGCCGCTGCGCATCGACTATGCGGAAGCGATGGAAGGCGGCTCGGTGCTGCAGATTCTCGCGGTGCGCCGGGCAATCGAAGCCGAAGTCGCGGCGGAAGCCGCGATGCGCCGCACCGACGCCGACATGATGGTCATCGACGCCGCGCTCAAGCGGATCGATGAAGCCGTCGCCGAGGGCCGCGACGGCGTTGCGGAAGACGTCGCGTTTCACCGCGCGATTGCCACCGTGACGGGCAATCCGTACTTCCTCAAGACGCTGACGTTTCTCAATCAGTACCTCGAAGCGGGCACGGTCGTCACGCGCCGCAACGAGGCGTTGCGCGAAGACTTCTCGCGTCAGGTGCGCGACGAACACGCGGCAATCGCCGCGGCGATCCGCGCAGGCGACCCGATGGCCGCGCGCAACGCCGCGCAAACCCACATGTACAACGCGGCGCGCCGTTTGGCCGAAGCCGGGATCTGCTGAATTCGCAGACACATTTCGCAGACGCATTCGCTCGCGCCATGCGCGGCGCGTCTGCACTGTTCGTAGAGGAAAGGTTATGTCGAGAAATGTCGGAGTGATCGGTCTGGGCGCGATGGGCATGGGTGTCGCGCGTTCGCTGCTGCGCGGCGGCTTCAACGTCCATGCGTGCGACGTGCGGCGCGAAGTGCTCGATCAGTTCGTAGCCGATGGCGGGACGGCCTGCGCGAATCCCGCCGAGCTTGGCGCGCAGTGCGATGTGGTCGTGACGCTCGTCGTGAATGCAGCGCAAACGGAAACGGTGCTGTTCGGCGAGCAGGGCGCGGTCAAGTCGATGGAGCCGGGCGACGTGGTGATTGCGTGCGCAACGGTTGCACCGGACTTCGCAGTCGACCTGGGTCGTCGCGTCGAAGCGGCCGGTCTGCACATGCTCGATGCGCCCGTGTCGGGCGGCGCGGCGCGCGCTGCTTCGGGCGAAATGACCATGATGACGTCCGGGCCCGCTGCCGCCTATGCCGCGTGCGAAGACGTGCTCGCCGCGATGGCGGGCAAGGTGTACCGGCTGGGCGAGCAGCACGGCGCGGGCTCGAAGGTGAAGATCATCAACCAGTTGCTCGCGGGCGTGCACATCGCCGCCGCTGCCGAGGCGATGGCGCTGGGTCTGCGCGAAGGCGTCGATCCCGACGCGCTCTACGACGTGATCACGCACAGCGCCGGCAACTCGTGGATGTTCGAAAACCGCGTGCCACATATTCTCAACGGCGACTACACGCCGCTGTCCGCCGTCGACATTTTCGTCAAGGATCTCGGCCTCGTGCTCGATACCGCGCGACGCTCGAAGTTTCCGCTGCCGCTCTCGGCGGCTGCGCACCAGATGTTCATGATGGCCTCGACGGCGGGTCACGGCGGCGAGGACGATTCCGCCGTCATCAAGATTTTTCCCGGCATCGACGTGCCGGCGAAGCGATAAGCGGGAAGGGCGCCACGACATGACGAACATGAAGGCCTCCGCCAGCAAGCCGCTGCTCGGCTGCATCGCTGACGATTTCACGGGCGCGACCGATCTCGCGAACATGCTGGTGCGCGGCGGCATGCGCACCGTTCAGACGATTGGCGTGCCCGGCACCGACACGCGCATCGAAGCCGACGCGCTCGTGGTCGCGCTGAAGTCGCGCACGATCGACGCCGCCGACGCCGTGGCGCAGTCGCTGGCTGCGCTCGGATGGCTGCGCGCGCAAGGCTGCCGCCAGTTCTTCTTCAAGTACTGCTCGACCTTCGATTCGACGGATAAAGGCAACATCGGCCCCGTGGCCGACGCGCTCCTCGACGCGCTCTCGACCCTCGAAGGCGGCGCGCCGTTCACGATCGCTTGCCCCGCGTTTCCGGAAAACGGCCGCACGATTTATCGCGGGCATCTGTTCGTCGGCGACGTGCTGCTGAACGAATCGGGCATGGAGCATCATCCGCTTACGCCGATGACGGACGCAAACCTCGTGCGCGTGCTGCAGCGGCAGACGCGCTCGAAAGTCGGCCTCGTGCGTTACGACGCAGTGGCGCAAGGCGCGCAAGCAGTGCGCGCATCGATCGACGCGTTGCGCGCCGACGGCGTGCGTATGGCGATTGCCGATGCGGTTTCGGACGCCGATCTCTACACGCTCGGCGAAGCGTGCGCGGACTTGCCGCTGATCACCGGCGGCTCGGGCGTCGCGCTCGGTTTGCCCGCGAATTTCCGTCGCGCCGGTTTGCTCGCCAATGCCGCCGACGCAGGCGAGCTGCCGCATATCGAAGGCGCGTCGGCGGTACTCGCGGGCAGTGCGTCGAAGGCGACGAATGCCCAGGTGGCCGCCTGGCGCGAAACGCGTCCCGCGTTCCGCGTCGATCCGCTCGCGGCGGCGCGTGGCGAGCCTGTCGTCGAACACGCGCTGGCCTTTGCGCGCGAACACATGAGCGCAGCGCAGCCGCAGCCCGTGCTGATCTACGCAACCGCGTCGCCCGACGAAGTGAAGGCGACACAGCGCGAACTCGGCGTGGCACACGCGGGCGAGCTGGTCGAACGCACGCTCGCATCGATTGCGCGGGGTCTGCGCGATCTCGGCGTGTGCAAGTTCGTCGTTGCCGGTGGCGAAACGTCGGGCGCGGTGGTGCAAGCGCTCGACGTCGACATGCTGCGCATCGGCAAGCAGATCGATCCGGGCGTGCCCGCAACCGCCTCGATCGGCGGGCAGCCGCTTGCGCTCGCGCTCAAGTCCGGCAACTTCGGCGCGGTCGACTTCTTCGCGAAAGCGCTGCGTCAGCTCGACGGGGGCGCGCAATGACCGCCGCCATTCACACGAGCGGCGAAGCGAAGGTCCGCGAAGAAATCTGCGTCACGGGCGCGAGCCTGTACGCGCGCGGCTACACGGTCGGCAGCGCGGGCAATATCAGCGCGCGGCTCGACGACGGCTGGCTCATCACGCCGACCGATGCCTGCCTCGGCCGGCTCGATCCCGCCGAGATCGCGAAGGTCGATCTCGATGGCAACGCGGTTTCCGGCGGCAAGCCGTCGAAAACGCTGGCACTGCATCGCGGCGTGTACGAGCGCAACCGCGAAGTGCGCGGCATCGTGCACACGCATTCGACGCATCTCGTCGCGCTGACGCTTGCGGGCGTCTGGAGCGACGCCGACGTGCTGCCGCCCATCACACCGTACTACGTGATGAAAGTCGGCCACATTCCGCTGATTCGCTACCGGCGTCCGGGCGATCCGCAAGTCGCGCAACAAATCGCCGCGCTGGCCGAAAGCGTGCGCGGCGTATTGCTCGAACGGCTCGGGCCGGTCGTTTGGGAGCGGTCCGTTTCGCAGGCTTCGTACGTGATCGAAGAGCTGGAAGAGACGGCGCGCTTGTGGCTGATGACTAACCCGCGTCCCGCGCCGCTCGACGAGACCGCGCTAGACGAGTTGCGCACGGTGTTCGGCGCGCGCTGGTAGCGCGTTCGAGCCCATCGAGCTTTCCGCGCACCCAGGCGCACGCTCCGTATCACCTACCTTAGACAGAAAGCCGGAGGGCTGTCCGCCACAAAGCGGGCGGCCCAAAACCAGCGCCACCCAGAAGGAGACAACGCATGACAAGCTATCAGGCGGCATCCGTTCGCCCTGCATCCGCCGCAGCAGCAGCAGGGCAACCCGGCGCAGCCGAAATCGAACGCACCTATGGCAAGGTGTTCTGGCGCATCGTGCCGTTTTTGATGCTGTGCTATGTGGTCGCGTATCTGGACCGCGTCAACGTGGGCTTTGCGAAGCTGCAGATGTCGCAGGACCTCGCGTTCAGCGAGACCGTGTTCGGACTCGGCGCGGGTGTGTTCTTCGTCGGCTACTTTCTCTTCGAACTGCCCAGCAACATCCTGATGCACAAGCTTGGCGCACGCATCTGGATTGCGCGCATCATGATCACGTGGGGCTTGCTTTCCGCCGTGTTCGTATTTGTTCGGACTCCAACGCAGTTCTACGTGCTACGCTTCCTGCTCGGTCTCGCCGAAGCCGGGTTCTATCCGGGCGTCATTCTGTACCTCACCTACTGGTTCCCGTCGCATCGCCGTGCGAAGATCATCGCGGTGTTCATGTCGGCGATTCCGGTTTCGGGCATTTTCGGCAATCCGTTGTCCGGCTGGATCATGCAGACCTTCGATTCCCATCACGGTTTCGCAGGCTGGCAATGGATGTTCTTGATCGAAGCGGTGCCCGCCATCGCCATCGGTATCGCGACGATCCTGTATCTCGACAACGGCATTGCCAGCGCGAAATGGCTGACGTCGCGCGAAAAGCAACTGCTCGCCGACGAAATCGCCGCGCAACCGCAGGAAGAGGCGAAGGCGCATTCGCTCGGCGCGGTGTTTCGCGACCCGCGCACGTGGTGGATGTCGCTGATCTATTTCGCGTTCGTTACGGGCCAGTACGGGCTCACGTTCTGGATGCCGACGCTCGTGAAGTCGACCGGCGTGACGGGCGCGTTCGAAATCGGCCTGCTGAGCGCGATTCCGTTTCTCGTCGCCATCGTCGTGATGAACATCATGGGCCACAGCGCGGACAAGCGCCGCGAGCGTCGCTGGCATCTGATCGGGCCGGCGCTCGCGGGCGCGGTCGGCTTCACGGTCGCGGCTTCGTTCGCGAACAACACGGCCGTGTCGATCGTGTTTCTCTCGATCGCGGCAGCGGGCGTGCTGACCTGCGCGCCGCTCTTCTGGTCGCTGCCCACGGCGTTCATGTCCGGCGCGACGGCCGCTGCGGGTATCGCGATCATCAATTCGATCGGCAATCTGGCGGGCTTCGCAAGCCCGTACATGATCGGCTATCTTAAGGATCTCACGCACAGCACGCAGTCCGGCATGTACGTGCTGGCCGCCATGCTCGTGATCGGCGCGCTCGCCGTCTGGCTGACGCCCGCGCGGCTCGTGAACCGCTAAACACGCGTATTTAAGGAGTTGCTTCGATGCCACGCTTCGCCGCCAATCTGTCGATGATGTACAACGAGCACGCGTTCCTCGATCGTTTCGCCGCCGCCGCGCGCGACGGTTTCGAGGCCGTGGAGTTTCTGTTCCCTTATGAGTTTCCGGCCGCCGATATCAGGGCGCGGCTGACTGAAAACGGCCTCACGCAGGCGCTTTTCAACGCGCCGCCGGGCGACTGGGCAGCGGGCGAGCGCGGCATCGCGTCGTTGCCGGGCCGCGAAGACGAGTTTTGCCGCAGCGTCGAGACGGCGCTCGACTACGCGCGCGTGCTCGGCAACGACAAGCTGCATGTGATGGCCGGCTTGATCAAGCCGGAGCAATCGCGCGCCGCGCACCGCGACGTGTATCTGAAGAACCTCGCGTATGCGGCGAAGGTCGCTCAGGCGGACGGCATCACCGTCGTCATCGAGCCGATCAATACGCGCGACATTCCCGGCTTCTTTCTGAACCGGCAAGACGACGCGCAGGCGATCTGCGCGGAAGTCGGCGCGCCGAACCTGAAAGTGCAGTTCGATCTCTACCACTGCCAGATCGTTGAAGGCGATCTCGCCGTCAAGCTCAAGCGCGACATGAAGGGCATCGGGCATATCCAGATTGCGGGTGTGCCCGAGCGGCACGAACCGGATATCGGCGAAGTGAACTACCCATATCTGTTCTCGCTGATCGACAAACTTGGCTACGACGGCTGGATCGGCTGCGAATACCGGCCGCGCGCGGGCACGTCGGAAGGGCTTGGATGGATCCGGCCGTATGTGAAGGCGCGCGCCTGAGCGCATTCGACAGACACACTGAGGAACAACAGGAACATGAAAGTACTGATCACGGGCGGAGCGGGATTTCTCGGCCAGCGTCTCGCGCGCGAACTGCTGGCTCGCGGCGAACTGAGGGGCGCGAATGGACAGCGCGAGCCGATCACCGAACTGGTATTGCTTGACGTCGTCGCGGCGCCGGGACCGAACGATGAGCGCGTGCGTGTCGAAGTCGGCGACATTGCCGAGCGTAGCGTGCTCGAACGTCTGATCGACGACAGGACGGCGGCGATTTTCCATCTCGCCGCGATCGTCAGCGGCCAGGCGGAAGCGGATTTCGATCTCGGCATGCGCATCAATCTCGACGCGTCGCGCTTGCTGCTCGACGTGTGCCGCGAGCGCCGGCATCGGCCGCGCGTCGTGTTCACGAGTTCAGTCGCCGTGTATGGCGGCGATCTGCCCGATGTCGTGCTCGATGAAACCGCATTGAATCCGCAGTCGTCGTATGGTGCACAAAAGGCTGTTGCGGAGTTGCTGCTCAACGACTTCTCGCGGCGCGGTTTCGTCGATGGCCGCGTGCTGCGCCTGCCGACCATCAGCGTGCGGCCGGGCAAGCCGAATGCGGCGGCGTCCTCATTTGCCAGCGGCATCATTCGCGAGCCGTTGAACGGTCAGCCGGCGGTGTGCCCGGTGAGCGGTTCGACGCGGCTGTGGCTGCTGTCGCCTCGCAAGGCGATCGAATGCCTGATCGCGGGCGGCGAGATCGACGGCGCGGCGCTCGGCAACCGGCGCACGGTGAATCTGCCGGGCGTGTCGGTGACGGTCGACGAAATGATCGCCGCACTGCGCGAAGTGGCGGGCGAGGCTGTGGCGGCGCGGATCGAATGGAAGGCGGACGAGCGTGTCGAGAAGATCGTCGGCAGCTGGCCCGCGCGATGGGACATCGCGCGCGCGACGCAGCTTGGACTGCAAGGCGATGCGTCGTTCAAGGACATCGTCCGCGCGTTCGTCGACGATGAACTCGGTGGGAAGATTCCGCAGCATTGATTGCGAGCGCGCTTGTTGCGCGAGAAATAACACACGCCGCCATCGCAGACCTGAGGCTTTGCGAGGCGGCGTTCTGCTATTTAGCTCTGCGATGCGCTGGTCCGGAGCTGAAGATTCTCGCGGTGCTGCGGGCCGCGTGGGCCGTAGTCGAGCTCGGCTCCCAGATTGCTGCTACGCGTAATCGCCGCGGGCGCGTCGCACGGGTCCATGATCGATTCGACGAAAACCAGTTTGTCGTTCGGCGCGGCGAGGGCGGCTTGCAGATCCCCGCAGGTCCTCGCCACGAACGACTGCACGGATGCGCCGGGACGGAGCACTTTCGGCAGGTCGGCGTAAGACCAGTTCGCAATGTCGTTGTATGGTTCGGTCTTGCCGAGGTAGCCGCGTTCGATCGTGTAGCCGCCATTGTTGATCAGCAGGATCGCCGGCTTGTGATCGTGGTGCAGAATGGTCGACAACTCCTGGGCCGTGACCTGGAACGAACCATCGCCGATGAGCAGCACGTGGCGGCGCTCGGGCGCTGCCGTCAGCGCGCCGAGCAGGGCGCCGACTGAATAGCCAATCGATCCCCAGTTGATCGATCCGATGAAGGTGCAGCCCGGCGGAAGCCGCAGCCCGAGCAGGGAAAACGACGTGCCGTTGTCGACATACAGGACGTCTCCGGGCTTCAGGTAGTCCTGAACGGCCTTCCAGTAGGCCGCTTGCGTCAACTTCGCGGCAGCCTCGACGTGCGTGCGGGCCGCTGGTGCATCAACCGGACGTTGAACACGGGCTGCAACCTGCGGCACGGTCTCGATCACGCCGCGCAGCACTTCCTTGAGCGTCACCGCCTGATAGTTCTCTTCGCCGATGTCCACGGCGTGCGCACGCGCGTGGATCGTGCCGGCGGGCAGCATTGCCGTGAAATCGCCCGTGGTCACCTCGATCGGCCGGTAGCCGACAGCGAGCAAACAGTCGCTGCTCTCGATCGTCTCGCATACACCAGGCTCGCTGCCTTTGCCACCATAGATGCCGACGTACTGCGGGTGCGACTCGTCGATCACGCCCTTGGCGGCGTTGATTACCGCAAGCGGCGCCTGCAGCTTTTCCGCCAGCGCGACGAGTTCGGGAACAACGCCGAACCGGTCGGCGTCCGTATCCACCAGAATCGCCGGTGACCTGGCGGCGGACAAGTGTTGCGCGAGCGCGGCGATGCACGACTGCAGCCGTTCCGGATCGCTGGGAACGTGGGCGAGAACGAGCGGGGCAACCGGCACTTCGATCTCGAGATACGCGATATCCGACGGCAGTTCCATGTAGACGGGGAGCTTTTCGCGCCAGGCCGTGAGGATCAGCCGGTCGATCTCGACCACGGCGTTGCGCGGCGTGATCCGCGCCTGGGCCACGGTCACCGGCGCATAGGCGCGCAGGAAGTGGTCGAAGTTGCCGTCAGCCATGGTGTGATGCATGCCGAGGCCGCGATCGACGGAGCGCAGCGGGATCGAACCGCTGATGCAGATGACCGGAACATGCTCGGCATACGCGCCTGCCACGCCGTTGAGCGCGCTTAGGGCGCCGACGCCGTTCGTGACGAGTAGTGCGCCCAGTCCGTTCAGCCGCGCATAGCCGTCCGCCGCATAGGAGGAAGTCAATTCACCCGTGGTGCCGACCCATTCCAGTACGCCGCTATCGTGGAGTTGCTGCAGCAACGTGAGGTTGTAGTCGCCCGGCACGCCAAACAAATGACGAATACCGGCTTCCCCCAGGCGGCGAAGGAGGAAGTCGCCAATCGTCATACGTTGGGTGGATTTGGCCGTGCTTTGCGTGATTTCCATGGAGGATTCCTAAGTTGAGTCATTGGAGGAATGTGCGGTACCGATGTTGAATCGCACTCCGCGAAAAGCAGGCGCTTATCCTGGCTATGGTTTTTTACCGCCAGCAGCCCGATGCGTAATTCGGTTTGCGGTACGACGGATTCAGAGTCTAGGCGCCCGGCAAAAACAGTAGCGTGACTGAGTCATTACAAAAAAATATCAGGGAAGGGACGCGCTGCGCTTCGTCATTTCTTTGTAATGATTGGGTAACAGTCCTGTTGGCGCACACTGCTTAGACTGCCATTACGCCTGAGTGGTATAAGGGCGCAAACGAGCACAGAATCAGTGACACGCCCATATAGTGCAGGGATCGGACGCCATGAAAATCCTCGTCATCGAAGACGAAGCCAAGACCAGCGAGTACATCCAGAACGGCTTGACGGAAGCCGGCTACGTGGTGGACGTGGCCACGAACGGCATCGACGGCTTGCACCTCGCGCAGGAGATGGGCTACGACCTGATCCTGCTCGACGTGATGATGCCGGAGATGGACGGCTGGACCGTCATGAAGAAGCTCGGCGCGCGCACCAAAACCCCGGTGCTGTTTCTGAGCGCGCGCGGTACGCTCGAAGACCGGCTGAAGGGCCTCGATCTCGGCGCCGACGATTATCTCGTCAAGCCTTTCTCGTTTGCCGAGTTGCTCGCGCGCATCCGCATCATATTGCGGCGCGGTCAGCCGCAAAAGCAGGATGAACAGGTCTTCGAGGTCGGGGATCTGCGCGTCGATGTGCCGAAACGGCGCGTCGACCGGGGCGGCGTGCGCATTACGCTGACCAACAAGGAATTCAACCTGCTGGCGTTTTTTCTGGAGCACCAGGCTCAGGTGCTGTCGCGCGCCCTGATCGCTTCGCGCGTATGGGACATGAATTTCGACAGCGACAGCAACGTGGTCGATGTAGCGGTGCGCCGGTTGCGGCAGAAGATCGACGACCCGTTCCCCGTTCGCCTGATTCATACGATACATGGCGTGGGATACCGTTTCGAGTACGAAGCATGAAGCGGCTTTCGCTCACCACGCGCCTTGCGTTGTTATACGCACTCATCGTATTTACGGCGATGGCGCTGCTCGGCACCTTGCTGTACCGCGGCCTGGAGCGGCAACTGATGGTGCGCGACGACGCGGCGCTGGTAACGCGGGTGGACCAGCTGCGCACGCTCATGAACGACGTCGACGTGCGCGAGCTGATTCGGGACAAGCCTCATCTCTTCGCGAACATGCTCGGCAATACGGAATCGTTGCTGATCGTGGGCTTTCCGGGTGAGGCGCCGCTCATTACGGTGAATCCGGGCCGCAGGGCGGTGCCGGACGTGACGCCTGTGCCAGTGAACCTGCCGCTCACGCTCGGCGCTGTTCACCATACGCTCGCGGCCGATGGCACGCCGTTCATCTACGTCGCCGCTACGGCGCACGACGCAGCCGGCAAGCAGGATCTGCAGATTCTCTCCGGCCGCTTGCTGACCGAACGCACGCAATTGCTGCGGGCCTACCGCAACCAGATACTGCTATTCGCCTCCGCAGGCGCGACCATCGTCGCGTTGCTCGCGTTTGTCCTCGCGCGCCGCAACATGCAGCCGTTGCGCGTGCTCGCTGCGCAAACCGGGGCCATCGGCATCAGCACGCTGTCGACGCGCATCGAGCAGCGCGCCGCGCCCCCCGAGCTCGACGCCCTGATCGCGGCATTCAACGGCATGCTCGACCGGCTCGAACGCGGCTTCACGCAGTTAAAACAGGTGTCGGCAGACATGGCGCACGACCTGCGCACGCCAATTGGCAATCTGCTGGGTCAGACCGAAGTCGGCTTGAACCAGACCCGCGACACCGCGTATTACCAGCGGCTGCTTGGCTCGAATTACGAGGAATTGCAACGCCTGTCGAAGATGATCGACAACATGCTTTTTCTTGCGCGCACCGAGCAGGCCGATAACGCCATCGAGCGCAAGGCGTTACCGCTCGCCGTGGAATTCGAGCGTATGCAGGAGTACTTCGAAGGTCTCGCGGAGGACCGCAACGTGAGCCTCGAGTGGCGTGGCGAGGGCGACGTGTGCGCGGATCCGGATCTGCTGCGCCGTGCGCTGGGGAATCTGCTTGCGAACGCCTTGCGCTATGCGGAACCGGGCACGGCAATCTCGACCATGGCGGATCAGGGTCCGGAGGCCACGACGCTCCATGTCGAGAATCGCGGACCGACGATCGAGCCGCATCATCTCGAACGGATTTTCGATCGCTTCTACCGGGCCGATCCGTCGCGCCATCGCTCGTCGGAGTCGAGCGGGCTCGGGCTTTCGATCGTGCGTAGCATCATGCAACTGCACGGCGGGACGTGGCACGCCTCGAGCAGCAATGGCGTGACGCGCTTTACGCTCGTGTTCCCGCGCCAGCGCGAGCGGAGAAACCCGTAGGCCGCCTCAAGGGCGGCAGGGCGCTAAACCGCGCTATGATGGGCTGCCTTGAATTGGGAATGCGGGACGCAACCCATCGGTGCGCGTATGGGTTGTTCGTACGAGTGGAATTCAGCAGTTATTCCAGTCACGAAGCGTTGAATAAGCGATGAAACAACGTACATGGCCCAGAAGCGCTGTCGTTTGTTCATTCCTGGCTTTCATGCCGCTTGCGGGTTGCGTGGCCCGCGGTGCGCCGTCCTGGTCGCTCTTCGGGGCGTACTTTCCGTACTGGCTCGTGAGCGCCGTGATCGGCATCGTGGGCGCGATCGTCGCGCATCGCGTGTTCGTCGGGACCGGCTGGGTTCGCCAGGTGCCTTACCAGCTTTCTGTGTGCACCGCGATCGGCATCGTCGTCGGGGTGCTCGCGTGGTTGTGGGGAACGGGGCAGCTCTGACATGAAAATGGCCGGCCAGACTCCTCGACACACATGGAAGGGGCGCGCGATCGCCGCCGTGATCATTGTGCTCGGCGTGGCGGCGCTCTGGTATGCGTACGATCGCTCATCGCGCTATCCGTCCACCGACGACGCGTCCATCGACGCGGACGTCGTCCACGTCGCGTCCCCCGTGGGCGGCCGGATCCTCCGCGTTCCCGTGGAGGAGAACCAGCATGTCTCGAAGGGCGACGTGCTGTTTGAAATCGACCCGGTGCCGTACCGGCTCGGCGTCGCGCAGGCGCAGGCCGAAGTGGAACTGGCGCGCGCCTCGCTTGCCACGCGCCGCCGCACGCTGATCGGCGAGACCTCGAACGCGACTATCGCAGCCGACCAGACCCGCCGCGCGACGCACAACTACGACCTCGCGACGCGCAGCGTCGACCGCCTGAGGCCACTCGCCGCGCAGGGCTATGTGTCAGCGCAGCAGCTCGACCAGGCGGTCGTGGCGCAGCGCGACGCGAGCGTCTCGCTCGCGCAGGCGCAGGTGCAACAGCGCTCTTCTGCGCAGACCATCGGCGACGACGCCGACGCCATCGCGGCGCTGCACGCACGCGAGGCGGCGCTCGCGATCGCCCAGCGCGCGCTCGACGACACGGTCGTGCGCGCGCCGTTCGACGGCTACGTGACGGGCCTCACGATCCTCGCAGGCGAGACGGTCGCGCCAAACCAGTCCATCTTCACGCTGATTCATTCGGGCGAATGGTTCGCCGTGGCGAATTTCCGCGAGACAGCGCTTGGCGCGATCGAGGTGGGCGATTGCGCAACCGTGTACTCGATGATCGACCGCAAACAGCCGATGAGCGGCAAGGTCATCGGCATCGGCGCCGGGATCCTGGACACGGATCGCGTGAACCTGCCGCGCAGCCTGCCGTATGTGCAGCAGTCGGTGAACTGGGTGCGCGTGGCTCAACGCTTCCCGGTTCGCGTGCGCATCGACGCGCCGGTCAACAGACTGGTGCGCATCGGCGCCAGCGCGATCGTCGAGGTCCGGCATGGCCAGTCTTGCCGGTGACATCAGGCGGCCCGGTCCGCGCGAAATCGCGAAGCTGCTCGCGCCGTTCCCGGGGCGCGCCGCGATCGTCACGCGCATTGCGCTGATCTGCGCGCTCACGGTGCTCGTGACGACCGGCTATGCCACGCCCGATGCCGCGACTTCCGTGTATATCGTGTTCTTCCTGAACCGGCCCGACCGTATGACGAGCATCGTCATGTCGTTCGCCTTGATGCTGATCGTGACCGTGATCATCGGAATCGTGATGATCTTCGCCATCCTGACCATCGATCAGCCGCCGCTGCGGGTTGCCAGCATGGCGGTGCTATCGTTCGGACTGCTATTCGCGACTTCCGCGAGCAAGCTTCGGCCTATCGGCGCGATCCTTGCGATGATCGTCGGCTTCGGGCTTGACGAGCTAGGTCTCGCGCCAGTCGGCGAAGCGGCCACGCGCGGCCTGCTGTACGCGTGGCTCATGGTGGCGATTCCGATTGGCGTGGCGATCGTCGTGAACCTCGTGATCGCGCCGTCGCCGCGCCGGCTCGCCACCGCGCAGCTTGCGCGGCGATTGAGGCTCGCAGCGCGCCGCCTCACGAACACGACATCCGACGAGGAGCGCGCCGCATTCGAAAGCTGCATCCGGGAGGGAGACCACCAGATCCTCTCGTGGCTCAAGCTTTCGAAGCTCGAAGGCACGTTGAAACCCGCCGATGCTGCACCGCTGCGCCAGGCAGCGGCGTCCACGACGGCGATCCTCGTCGCAACGGAATTCGCCGCGGGCGAACCTGGCGCGCGCCTGCCCGATGCATGCGCGGCGCAGCTTGGCGAAACGATGATGCAGATGGCCGCGATGCTCGAAGCGGGCGGCTACCCCGTGGATGTCACGCTCGACGTGCCGGATATGCCGGAGGGGACCGCGCTACAGGCGCTCGTGCTCGCAGACCTGCGCGCCGCGCTGGAGGGCTTCGCTGTGCCGCCCGCAGCGCCGCTTCCCGCCCCTGAGAAAACCACCGGGCCGGCCGCCCGCAGCGGCTTTTTCGACACCGATGCGTTTTCGAATCCCGATCACGTCCGCTACGCGCTGAAGACCACGGCGGCGGCGATGTTCTGCTACGTGCTGTATCAGCAGCTCGACTGGCAGGGCATCCATACGTGCTTCATTACCTGCTATATGGTCTCGCTCAACACCACGGCCGAAACCGTCGAGAAGTCGACATTGCGGATCGCGGGCTGCCTCGTCGGCGCTTTGCTCGGTACGGCGGCGATCGTGTTCGTGACTCCTCGCCTAACCTCGGCGGGCGAGCTGATGGCGCTGGTGTTCGCGGGCGCGTGGCTCGCGGCATGGGTAGCGATGGGATCGGCACGGATCTCGTATGCGGGCATGCAGATCGCGTTCGCCTTCTTCCTGTGCGTGATCCAGGGCGCGGCGCCCGCGTTCGACCTCACGCTCGCACGCGATCGCGTGATCGGCATCCTGATCGGCAACGTCGTGATCTATCTGGTCTTCACGCGCGTCTGGCCCGTGAGCATCGCGAGCCGCATCGATGCAACGCTCAAAGCGCTCGTCGCGCAGTGGACCCGCATCGCGCACGCAACGGACGCCCGCACGCGCAGCGCGCTCGCGGGCGGCGCACTGGCCCAATATGGCGGGCTGCGCCAGGATCTCGGCCTGATTCACTATGAGCCTTCGTGGGTGCGCCCCGAGCCGGAGTGGGTGGCAAGCCGGCGCCGTGCGCTCGCGGAGCTCGAGGCGCTGGAGGCGCCGCTGGTGCTCGCGGCAGGGCAGGCGGGTGCAGCGCGGCTCGGTGAAATCGCCCAACGTCTGGCGGCTGGCGACGATACGCACGCGCAAGCCCCACAGCATGCCGCCGAGGTAGCGCAGGGCCGCACTGCCGACCCCGCTCTCGATGCGCTCCAGAATGTCATCGCAAAGCGCTTCGGACAGATCGCCGACATGACGCGTCCAGCATCGGCCAAGGAGACGACGACCGATGCGCGCCCCTGAAGCAACGCCCCGGCTCATTGCACTGGCCGCCGCGCTGGTTGCCGCATGGGTTATTTCGGATCTCACGGGCTGCGCGACCTCGTCGATCGATCTCGCGCCACCCGCGGCGGACCGACCGTGGCAGCCGCAGACGGACGGCGACGGCAACATCCTGCCAGGGTCGCCGCGCAGCGCGAGCGACGCGGCGCAGGTCGGCTACACGCTGCCGCGCAGCGCCGCGCTGGCCTCGATCGAACCCGCCGCGGCGCTCGATGCGAACCACGCTTACACGCTGCCCGAACTGATCGATCTCGCGGAGTCCACGAACCCGCTCACGCGCATCGCATGGAACGACGCGCGCAATGCAGCGCTCGCGGCGGGCGTTGCGAAGACCGCCTATTTGCCGCAGCTCACCGCGACCGCCATGGGCGGATACGAGGCGGCGAGCGGCGCGACATCGACGCCGCTGCTCGGCAACACATCGACCAGCTCGAACATTCACGGCACCGTTTCGGTGATCTCGCTGCAATGGCTGCTATTCGATTTCGGCGGCAGGCACGCGCGGCTCGACGCAGCGAAGCAGCTTTCCGTGGCGGCGAACGTCGCGTTCACATCGGTTCATCAGCACGTGATCCACGACGTGAGCATCGCGTACTACACCTATGAAGCCGCCAGCGCCAGGGAGCATACCGCGCAGCAAGCGCTCGACAATGCGGACCGCATTCTCAGCGCCGCGCGCGCGCGACGAAAGCAGGGCGTGGGCACGGTGGTCGAAGTCGCGCAGGCCACGCAGAACCGCGCACAAGCCAATCTGCTGAAGGTGCAGGCCGACGGCGCCGTGAGCGACAGCTATCTGAGCCTCGTCTCCGCGCTCGGCATTTCGCCGTTGTCGAAACCGGTGGTCGCTCCGTTGCCGGCGCGCACGCTCACGCCGGCGCTGCACCAGAGCGTCGACGAAATCGTCGCGGATGCGATTGCGCGGCGGCCGGACGTGCAGGGCGCCTACGCGCTGGAGCAGGCCAACCAGGCGAAGATCCGCGCGGCCGAATCGGCGTTCATGCCGAAGATATTCCTCTCGGCCACGGCCGCGTACGGCACCGGCACGACGTCGATCACGGCGATTCCCCCGGTTGGCGATCAGGCCGCCACAGTGAACCTGAACGGGAGCCGGCGCAGCGGCAGCATCTTCCTTGGCGTCACGATTCCGCTATACGACGGCGGCTTGCGTTCCGCCGTGCTGATGCAGGCGCGCAACGACGCGGACAGTGCCTCTGCGCAATTGACTCACACGAGGCAGGAAGCCGTTAGGCAGATCGTTGCCGCGCAGAACGGGCTTTCGACGAGCCTCGCATCGAACGACGCCGCGAAGGCGCTGGTCGAAGCCGCGCAGACAACTTACGACGCAGCATTCACCGCGTACCGGCACGGCGTCGGCACGATTACCGACGCGCTCCTCACGCAGAACCAGCTGCTCGCCGCGCAGAACGCGTATGCGGACAGCTACAGCGCCGCGCTTTCCGCCGCCGCGACGCTTGCTTTGGCGACGGGCGAGATCGGTGCGCCGCCGCTGGAGGGCGCACCGTCTCAGTAGGACCACTGAAGGGCGGTGCGCCCGCCGGCTCAACTACCAAAAAAGACCGTGCAAAAGCTGGCCGGGCCAACACACTCGGAAGGTGCAGGCATACGCGTACGTGAACCCGCGGCCGAGGTGCTCGCCATCGGCACGCCACCCATATCGGTTTGCGCAGAACTTTGCGCATATTGGCCGGCTGCGACCTTGGCCTCGGCTGCCTGAATGTCAGCCGGATAGTTGATGTCGTCGCCGCGGCCCGGGCTGTATCCGGCTTGCTCGACGCGCACGAGGTCCGCACGGACTTCGGCGCGGGTGAGGGGTTGGGTGGACTGCGCGAAGCTATATGCCGGAACGACGACGGCGGAGGCAGCAACCAGAACGCTGAGAAGAAGCTTGGACATGATCAATACTCCTATATATCTGTCAATCAGATGAGTCGAGAAAGAAAAGCCGCAGCATCGACTGTGCGTGGACGCGAAGACAGGCTTAGGAAAGAACAACTTGAAACTTGACTAAGCGAGGCAAAGCGTTACTGCGTGGTTGCAGTGTAGGGAGGCGCCTCCATCGGCAGGGTTACCGAGTCGTTACAAGAAAATAACAAGCCTTCCGTCCCTTTGAACCGACTCACCGATGCAGCGGCGTCATTTTTTCGTAATAAGTGGGTAACGCTCTCGTTCGAGGCGGCTTTTTAGACTGGCCATGTTGTTAATCGCCTGGTCCACTTCACGTTATTCCAAGGAGCCGCAATGTCTTACCCCACTTTCCGTTCCGCCATTGCACACGCAGCAGCTGCGCTTTGTCTGGTTGCTGGCGCCGTTACGACCGCGCAGGCCGCGCCCATCAAGAACGTCGTCCTCGTGCACGGCGCCTTCGTGGGTGGTGCCGGATGGCGTCCGGTGTACGACATTCTCACGAAGGACGGATACAACGTGACGCTCGTGCAAGAGCCGCTGACGTCATTCAAGGACGACGTGACGGCGACCAAGCGCGTCGTCGATAGCCTCGACGGCCCGTGCGTGCTCGTCGGCCATAGCTATGGCGGCGCCATCATTACCGAAGCGGGCAACGACGATCACGTGAAGTCGCTTGTGTACATTGCCGCTCATGCGCTCGATGTCGGTGAAACCGAAGTCTCGAATGGCAAGCTTTATCCGAACGCGACGCCTCACGGGGACATCGTGAAAACGGCGGACGACTATCTTTATCTGAATCCGGCCGACTATCCGCGGGATTTCGCGGCCGACCTTCCGATCGCGCAGGCTGAATTCGAAGCTCATGAGCAAATGCCGACTGCAGCTGGCGTATTTGCTTCGCAGATCGCTGATCCGGCCTGGAAGATCAAACCGACGTTTTATATGGTCGCGAAGGCGGACAAGATCATCAACCCAGACCTCGAGCGCATGTACGCGAAGCGCGCTCACGCCCAGACGGTTGAAGTCGATGGCGCCAGCCATTCGGTGTATGAGTCGCATCCGAAGGAAGTGGCTACGCTCATTGAGCAGGCGGCTCAGCAACAGGGGGAGTAATGGTTTCGCTGGTTGGCCTCAAGCCGTCCTTGAGGCCAACCCGGCGGCGCGAGAGATAGGCCGGTCTGTACTCGCGCCGTCGGCGAATGCCGCAATGCAGTTCGATGCTCACGCGTGAGACGCTGCGAGGGGCATTCGTACATGCGTGTATTGTTTTACATAATATAATTTATCGCATTTTTAGGTGTAGCAGCTATATCCTAATGTCGTGTTCTGGCCATTTACAGGTGTCGTGTTTTTGACCGCTGGCATGCTGGTCGGCTCGTGCGAACTGCGGAGCCAGCCATGCGACCAGGCGAACTGGTGACACTGACGATGCGAGAGCTTGACCGACTCAAGGCGATCCAGGCAGTGACCGAGACGGGTTTAAAGCCCGGTCCATGGCCCCGGGTGGCCGTTGCCGGATGCTCAAATCAGGATCGGCACGCTGCCCTTCCCGCGCCTTTTCTGTCTGGCATGACGGCGGCGTTCCCACGCGCATTCCGGACACCAACTGCCGCGCCAGACACTGTTGACCGTCGCGTGCCAGGCGTGCCCTTTTTCGCACAACCACTCGATCTTGCCGTGTGGGCCCGGATAAACCGTTGACAGGCATTCGCCGCCGCGCGATCGCGCGAGTGCCTGCATCTGTTCAATCGTGCGCGTGCGGGCCTTGACCGCACACAGATGGCACCACTGCCCGCTGCTGACACGAGACCATGGCGCAAGCCAGGTATGGCCCTGTGCGCACTGCCATTGCACGGGTGTTTCCTTGTCGACATACGCGGACAGGCAGCGGCCGCCGCGTTCGGCCGCTGCGCGCTCGAGTGTCTGCTGTCGCGGCTTGATACTCTCGAAATGGCAGGTGCGGCACCATTCGCCACGGACCACGTGCTCGAGGCTGGCCTCCCATGTATGGCCTGAGCCGCAGCGCCAGCGCAGTTTCTCCTGGACACTTCGGTAACGACGCGAAAGACACCGCCCGCCGCGCTCCGCGGCAATGGCGCGTGCGTCGGCGAGCGAATAGATGATCCTGCGATCGTAGAAGCAGTCGCTGCACCAGTGTCCGAGCCGCAAGCCGTGGACGAGCATTTCGAAATGATGCCCGGTCGCACATCTGAACAGGAATGGAACCTTGAAGCCTTCGTAACACTGCGACAGGCATTCACCACCCCAGGCCCGTGCCAAGGCGCGCACGCCGGCAAATGTCTGCTCGCGGTATTCCGGCAGGGTGAGCCCGGCTCGTTGTGGCAGCGTCGAGAGAGCCTGCCACACGCCTTGACGGATGGCGGCCGGAATCTTGTCGGATATGGCCGAAGAACTCACCGCGTAGCCTTCACTGTGGCGGGCATGGCCAATCCTGCGATCCAGGACGTCAAGTTCATCGACAAGCGCTGGCAGCGAATTCTTCATTGGCGTTGCCATCTGCCTGAAGCGCATTGACCGGACCGGTCCACCACGCTATTTCGTGCTCGTTCCACCACTCCCCTCTCCCGGTAACTGCAGCCGGCTCGCAACAAGCTCCAGCGCCAGCGGCTTTTCAGGGTCCAGATTCTTTGTCTCGATCACGCGCTTCCACGCGCCATCCGTGCCAGGCTGCCTGTAGAGCGCCACGATCGCCACGTACTTCGTGTCCTTGATCATCGGCTGGGAAAGGCTTGACGATGCGCCGGGATTCACCACAGCCGCCATGTTCGCGTTGAGGTCCTGCGCAAGTACCGTCTGATCACTTTTGAGCAGATCGTTATACGACGCACCATCGAATCCCTTTCGGTCCCGAAGCTGGTAGACGCGCACGGCGACCGAGTTGGCCTTGCCGGCATCATCCGGATTCAGGGCTTCGCGGGCCGTCAGATCGACGTTGAGGACTTTTACCTGACGGTAGAACACCGCGTGGAACGCGTTCGATGTGGTATCGGAAACGGCTTGCCAGGCGCCACAGCCCGAAAGCAGCAGGGTCGGCGTAGCAAGGGCGAAAGCAGCAGCAAGACGCCTGGGAGTCCAGATGAGAGGTTCAGACATGTCGTGGAGTCAGGTACGGATTGGGCGCGGGCGCCGGAATTGCTTCATGGATGCCGAGCGCGATGGTAATCAGGCGGTCCTCGTCCGCCGGCAGGACCGTAGTCCAGCCGAGGCGCGGAGGGGCCTCGGCGTGCAGGGATGCAATGACGGGTTCGGGCACGAGCCGGGTCGACAGCTCCATGCGCAGATGCACATCAGCCGATTTGCCGATATAGAGCTTTACGAAGGCCTTCACCTCCCGGTGCAGCCATGCACCAGGCAGCAGGTCATGGGCCTGCTGCGCGCCGGCAGGGCGCAACGTCACACGTACGGCGCGGCTGCGGTACGTGAGACGTTTGCCGAGCACGTACCCGGAACCCAGCCCGCGGCGCGCTGCCTGTTCCGCCTGAGGCGCGGGCTTCGAGGTGAGCGGCCGCGGCGCGCCGGTACTGGCTCGTGCGGGGTAAAACTCCTCGACGCGCACCTCGACACCGGGCGCGGCCAGTGCGATCACGCCTGCGAGCCCCTCCGCCGTGCGTGTGCGCTGGATCAGCAGGCCCAGCATCGCGAGCATGCGCGAATCCGGCAGACCGGCACGCGCGGGCTTCTCGCCCCAGCCAAAGCCCCCGAGACATAGCAGGTTGCGCGAGTGATCATCGGTGCCGCCCGCGCGGAAGCTCTCCGGGTAGCGATACTTCTTCCACGCGCGGTAGAGCAACGTGACGTTGCGGTGATTGAACTGGTCGAGAAACGCCTCGAGGGCCTCGTGCCCTTCCTCGCGCAACGCGATGTCGTCCACGAAGTGCGGTGGCATCGCTGCGTCGACGCCGTAGAGGCCCATGAAGGTCGTACGCACGGTGGGCGGCGCGGCGGGCCTATCATCATCGAACTCAACCGCTGCGATCTCACCGGCCGGAAAGCCCATGCGCGGCCGCGGCCGGAACCGCACCGGCTCGCCGGCCGGAGTGTCCTGCGTGCCGAACCCGGGTTGGTCTGGTGCGCGATGCTCCAGCAGCCGGCACAACTGCATGAAGCTCATCTGCGGAGCGCGTGCAAGCAGCGAGGCGACCAGCGGCTCGATATCCGGCATGTCCCTGGGCTTCATAGCGCAGCCCTGTGTGTCTTGCTCCTCGGCCAGACCGTACGCGCCTGCGAAGGGAGGCTGACGATCGAGAGTTTCGTGAACAGGTTGATCTCCGCATACAGCTCAAAGAACCGGTGCAGCAGTTCGCCAAACAGCATGACGTCGCCCTCGCCCGCGAACGCGTGCGAGTCCAGCGTCACCTCGATCAGCACGCCACGCTCGACCGAGCCGCCCGATACTTCCTCGAGCAGTTCCTGCGAAACCCACAGGATGCCGGCGAGGCGCCGCCGGTTCAGCTCGTCGTTGGTCCAGTCGTAGAGCGCCAGCGCACCTCGCAGCACCTCGGCGTTCATCATCGAGAGGAAGTTGGGCGCAAGATGGGACAGCACGCGCCACTGGAAGCGGTCGCCGGTCGGCGGGTATAGCGGCAGCGTGGGGGCAACCAGGTTGCGCACGCCCGCGACATTCGGAGTGCTTTCGGCGAGCTCATTGATGCTCGCCTCACGCAGGCCCTTGCGTGGCAGCATGCCGTTCGTCGCCGTCATCTGTAGCGAGAGGCTTTCCTCAGGCAGGTTTTCGAGCGTGTCCCATGCGTGACCGCCAAGTACAAGCCATGTCTCGTGCAGCCCTGTCACGCCGGCACGTACCCGCGTATGGAAGTAGCGCTCCGGCGCCTCGTGGCGCAGCATGCCGCCACGATGGCGAAACGTTGCAAACGGGACGTACTCGTAGCGGTTGGCGTCGAGGTGGTCGAACGCCGCGACCCGGTCCACCGAGTAGGTCTCGATGTTGTTGCTGCCGTGTCCGGCCGGCACGACGCGATATTCCGTCTGGTGGTGGTCAATCGTCACTGGTTCGGCATCGACCTCGAACAGGTTGATGACTGGCGCGCAGTACATCCGGATGTTTTCCGTCGTGAAGTGCTGGTCGGCCGGATACATCTCGTGCAGCACGATCTCCAGCTCGAAGTGAGTTGAGGCTGCCGGAAGCTTTTCGATGTCGAGACCCACGAGATCGACGAAGAGAAATTTCTCGCGAAACGTGAAGTACTCCAGCAGCAACTGGTACCAGGAGTCGCACACGGTGTCGCAGCTCAAGGGCTCGCCGCCGGGCTATGTCGGTTACGGCCGCGGCGGCGTGCTGACCGAGGCGGTACGCCAGCGTCCATACAGTGTCGTGCTGCTCGATGAGGTCGAGAAGGCCCACCGCGATGTGCTCAACATCTTCTATCAGGTATTCGATCGCGGCACGATGCGCGATGGCGAAGGACGGGAGATCGACTTCCGGAACTGCGTGATCCTGATGACCTCCAATCTCGGCAGCGCGCAGATTGACGAGGCAACGACCGCCAGTCCGGACATCGCACAGGCGGCGCTACTCGAGGCCATCCATCCACAACTCGTCGCGCACTTCCAGCCCGCCCTGCTCGCGCGCTTCCAGACACTGGCGTACCGCCCGCTCGACGCGCAAGCGCTCGCTGCAATCGTGCGCCTGAAGCTCGAGAAGATCGCCGAACGTCTGCGCCGGCAGCATGATGTGGAGCTCGTCTGCGATGACTCACTCATTGGTGCGATGGCAGACCTGTGCCTGGCACGAGAATCCGGTGCACGCAATGTGGACGCGTTCCTCAACCAGCGCATCCTGCCATCGGTTTCCCGTGAACTGCTGACGCGCATGGCAAGCGGCACTGCGCCCGCGAAGATCGTCCTGTCCAGCTCGCTCGACGGCAACCTCACCATTGATTTCGTCGATCACGGGCAGGTAGCCGTGGGCGCTCTCACGCCTGCCCACGCAGATGCGTGAGGAGGCGCACGATGCCTACAGGTCCATCCCTCTACGACATGCTCCTCGGCCAGATCGGCGGGGAGTCCCTGGACGCGTACGACGATCGCACGCTCGAATGCCTGAGCGTGCAGCAGAACGTGCAGCGCATCCTGAACACGCGCGCGGGCGCGCTCAAACACCTTCCAGATTACGGTCTGCCAGACCTGACGACCATCTACATGGCGTTGCCGGCGTCCGCTCACCAGCTCCGGGACCAGATGCAGGTCACGCTGCTGAAGTACGAGCCACGCATCCGGTCAATCGATGTCTCGATCCTGGTCAATAATGACCCCGGTGTGCTGGTGAGCTTCGAGATGACCTGTCATCTGAAGAAGTCTGGACTGGTACGGTTCGGCACGTATTTCGAACCGCCGGGACGCATGCGTCTTATGCGGCAGACGCAGAGGCAGGATTGAACCGGCAAAGCGAGAGATCACTAACGCCCCTCGTCGATCACACTGGCAACTGACATCCCCTGGGCGCAATAAAGACCTTTCTCACCCCTGTGGTGAGCAGTGACACCGGCGGATCGACGATCAAGATCGCGCAAGGCGCTCACCTCATCCAGGACGGGGAGAAAGGCCGTTCGCCGCACGGCATTTTCTTGCTGGCGCTGAGCGGCCCCGCTGTCCGCTCATTCCAGCGCTAGTAGGTCTGCTCGGAAATGCACAGCGGCCGAATCAGGCGTGCCACCGGCATACCCAATTCGGCCGCTTGAGCGCCGCCACGATCTGCTCCACCGAGTACTGCCTGCGTTTCATGACCAACCTCCCGTTCGTATTGGGGAAATTGTTCCGAAACACTAACACTCATTCCTGCCCAGGATTCCTGCAGCAGATCGGTACCCATCGCCCAATCAGATCAGACGAAACGGCCTACGACCCGCCAAAGAACACCGGCCTCATTCCACTCGCGCTGGCCGGGTGGCCCATTTGCGACGAACCATTGGTCGCAGGACCGTAGCCGCTGCTCTGGTCTGTCGCGCTACCCATGGGGGCCGACATATTGGCAGGAAAGTCGACGGTATTCGCATTGGCCGGATTGAAGCCCGCTTGCTGAAGCTGAGCGATCTCCCCCTGCACTTGCGCGCGCGTCAACCCACCATCCGACTGCGCCAACGATGCAATGGGCAAAGCCATAACGGCGACTGCGCAAACTGTGTGGACTAACGTCTTCATGATTGTCCACCTCCTGGTTGGTTGCTGTGGCTGACCCGCGCCTGACTGTTCGCAGTCAGACGATCGAAGATCAGGCTTGATTTGGCTCTGCTCGCGCTCGCGCTACCGAGCCGTTGCCTTGCCGCCGCGGTCAGTCCGAAGGACAGCGAAATCTGACCACCCTCTCACTATAATTTCGCGGGCGCCCACCGGCCTCCATCACTTGATGGAGATCGGCCAGAAAAGCGCAGGCCTTGCGTGACTGCATGGATCGTGCCTGGCCCGCTTGCCGGGGCGGATGCCGTCTCGCGAGCGTTCATTGCCCCAAAATCCTGCTGCCGACAACGCCGAAACCCGATAGGCTATCCATTGGACAGCGAGGGCCAACAAAATGAACGAGTCTTTCGCGGATCAAGAGTCGTTTCTGGACAGCCTGATCACCGGGCATAAGCCCGTCAACATCTTTCTGGTCAACGGGATTCGCCTCTCCGGAACGATACGGTCGTACGACCAGTGGGTCCTTCTCCTCGATTCCCCCACCGGCATGCAAACGATCTACAAGCACTCGGTTTCAACGGTTCAAGACAGTGAGCACCGGGGACCGAACAAGGCAGTCCAGCACGACCCGGACACCGCAAGATCGAGCCACTATCCGCGCCGTCGCGTGACCCCATAGGCGCCGCACGCAGCCCGTTACCGCAACGGGACACCGCTGGTTGCACGGCTCGATCGCGTGGCACGGTTCGACCGGAACTCGCGCCTGCGCCTCGAATATGCGAGGGATTGTCTTTCGACATCCTGAATAATCTCACCTCAGCTCGCGCCGGCAGTTTTGACCCTCCAATGTACTGATCAATTCGCTGCAAAGCGGCAATCGCCGATCGAGTGTTTCCGACTGGTTGCTCGTGCGGCTTTGCGCCTAAGATGAACTTCTGCGCGCATCACCTTGGGCACGCCCGCGAATGGCGGGAACCAGAAGGCCGCGCCTGGATCAATGCCAACGGGTGTTTTCATCATGCATGCGAGCGTGCCCGCCGCGGTCGCCCATCGTGCGGCTGCAATCAGGCCAGGCGTGGCGACGTCCGGCCTGCCTGGCTGGTCGGCGTGGCTTCGCCACGCCATGCTCGCTGTGGCATGTGCGCTAGGCGCGGCACCGGGCGCGCTCGCCGATACCCCCGACGCGACAGTCGATCCGGCCCACACGGCGCGCCCCGTCACCACCGCGAGCCGAACCGATCCTGCCGTCTCGCCACGAGACGCCGCCGTGCGCCAGGTCGTGCTGGGCATCATCAGCTTCACTCACTGGCCGACGCCGCCCGGCCGCCTGCACCTTTGCGTGACAGGCCGGCCCGACTACGCGCAGGGTCTGGTCGACACGCTGCTGGCGGGCTCGACGCCGCTCGAGGTGCAGCATCTCCACTTTGATGATTCCGCCCTTGGTGTAGCCTGTGAGGTCGTCTATCTCGGCGAGCTGGACGGCGCCGAGCGACAGCGGGTCAGCGCCACCGTGGCGGGCCGCCCGGTCCTGACGATTGCGGAACACGATCCGAGCTGCACCGCGGGCAGCATGTTCTGCCTGAATGTCGATGGCGAACGCGTGACGTTCGACATCAATCTCGACGCCGTGGCGCGCAGCGGCGTACGAGTCCAGCCCAATGTACTCAATCTCGCGCGGCGGCCGGTGACGCCATGAGACAGCCCACGGCCCCCGCTTTGCCTGGACGCCCGACGCTGCAAAGCGTATTGCGCCGCGCGCACCTGCGTCTGGCGTTCGTCGCCGTCACGATGGCCGCCGTGTCGTTGATCATGGTCGCCGTGATCGCATTGCGTGCCTATGCCGGCAACAACCTGAACCTGCTGGCCCGCTCGCTCGCCTATACGGTCGAGGCGGCGTTGGTGTTCGGCGACCGCATCGCAGCGACCCAGGCAATCGTGCTGATCGCCAAAGAAGAGGACGTGGCGGAGATCGTCGTCTCGGATAGCCGGGGCCGACCCTTCGCGGCATGGCAGTCCCCGACCGCCAGTGCGATCGCCAGGCTCGAGCGGTCGGTCGCCGGGATTGCGCTGCCTGGCCCCGTTACGGTACCGGTGGTCCACGACGGCGTCGTCGTCGGTTACGTCGAAGTGCGTGGCCAGGGGCACCAGTTCTTCGGCTTTCTGCTCGGCGGCGTCGGCGGCATCCTGGCCTGCCTCGCCGTTAGCGTGCTGGGCGCGTATGTCAGCTCGAAGCGCGTGCTGCGCAACATCGTCGCTCCGCTGCGCGCGCTGGCCGGCGTCGCCCACGCAGTGCGGCGCGAGCGTGCTTTCGAGCAGCGGGTCGAGCCCGCGGCAATCGCTGAACTGAACGAGCTCGGCAACGACTTCAACGCCTTGCTCGACGAATTCGAAGACTGGCAAAACAACCTGCGCCATGAAAACGCGTCGCTCGAACACAAGGCAACCCACGATGCGCTCACCGGCCTGCCCAATCGTTGGCAATTCGAGGCTCGCCTCATGCGTGCCCTCGACGAGGCCATGGTGACGGGACAGCGGGTCGCCGTCCTCTATCTCGACTGCGACCGTTTCAAGGAGATCAACGACGGCCTCGGCCATGAAGCCGGCGACGCGGTGCTGATCGGCATCGCGGCGCGGCTGCGTACCCAGTTGCGCGAGGTCGACCTCGTGGCGCGCCTCGGCGGCGACGAGTTCGCCGTGATGCTGGCGCCGATGCGCGAACTGGCCAGCGCCACCCGCATCGCCGAGGACATACTGTCCAGCATGACACCGTCGATCGCGTTGTCCGATGGCCGCACGGTGGCTACGATGATGAGCATCGGAATAGCGCTGTATCCCGATCACGCCTGCGATGCGAACGGCTTGCTGCGAGCCGCGGATGCGGCGATGTACCGAGCCAAGCGTGCGCGGCCGGGCTCGTGGCAGTTTGCTGAAGGTGTCGCCGGCCAGGCTTGACGTTGTGGCATGATCCACCAGCCAGCGCTGTCGCAAGAATGTGGGCAAGCATTTGAAACTGCGTGAAACTGCGCGCGCAACGCCGGCGCTCGAGGGGAATGCGATGAAGAAACACTCGTCTCCTGCAGGTCACTGGCGGATGGGCATCGGTAGCGCACTGCTCCTGGGTATCCTGCTTGGGGGCTGCAAGGCGCCGCCGCTTTACCGTGGTCTCACGCAGACGCAAGTCCATGCACTCACGTCGGCGGGCTTCGAGGAGACCGAGCAGGGTTTCGAGTTCGGCTCGACCGGACCCATTTTGTTCGACTTCGACCGCTACAACCTCAAGCCCGACGACCGCAGGATAGTCGAGCACATCGGGCGTACGCTTATGTCGGCGGGGCTCACCAGTGTACGAGTCTATGGCTACTGCGACGCAGAGGGCTCGAATACCTATAACTTCGAGTTGTCCAGACGCCGTGCGGAGGTCGTGGCGCTCGAACTGATCGACACCGGCCTTCCTGCCGGGAACGTCGAGATCATCGGGAAAGGCAAGCGCGACCCGGTGGGCGATAATCGCACGGACGCCGGCCGGGCTCAAAACCGCCGGGTCGCGATTGTCGTCTCGCCGCGCTGAGCCAGCGTGGCATTCGGTTCGACGGTCCGATCCTGGGCATCGCTTTCCGTCTGAAAAAAACAGGTTGCGAAAGGACCTTATGAGAGCAACAGCAGGGATGGCGACGGCAATCGGCCTCGCATTGATGCTTGGCGCCTGCACTCCGGTTCAGCCACCGCGCTCCGCCATCGGACAGTACAGCCCGCAGTCGCCCTTCCCTGGCGCCGAATGGCCGGTCGCCGCACCGGCGCTAGAAGGTTTCTCGCCGGAGGCGCTCGACCGGGCGGTTTCTTACGCCAAACAAGCGGGCTCGACGTCCGGAATGGTTATTCATAACGGCCAGGTCGTGGCCCAATGGGGCGACGTATCGAGAAAATCGAACCTCCACTCCGCACGCAAAAGCTTCATGAGCGCGCTGATCGGCATCGCGGTCGCACGCGGCCAGCTGCAACTCGACGATACGCTGGCGCAGCTAGACATCGACGACAACGAGCCTTCGCTGTCTCCAGCGGAAAAGCAGGCCACGGTTCGCATGCTTCTGCAGGCGCGCTCGGGCATCTATCATCCGACCGTCTACGAGACCACCGGGATGGAAGCGGCCAAACCCCCGCGCTACAGCCACTCGCCAGGTACGTTCTGGTACTACAACAACTGGGATTTCAACACCGTCGGAGCGATCTACGAACATGCGACAGGCGAAGACATCTTTGCATCGCTCGGATCGGAGATCGCGGCCCCAATTGGCATGCAGGACTACCGAAAATCGGACGGGCACTACGTTTCGGGTGGCCACGCCACGCGCTATCCCGCCTATCCACTCAATATGAGTGCGCGGGATCTCGCACGTTTCGCGTTGCTGTACCTGCACGATGGCCGCTGGCGCGACCGGCAGATCATTCCGGCGCAGTGGGTCGCCGAATCGACACGATCGTATTCCGACACGCCAACCGGAGGATACGGTTACATGTGGTGGACAAGCGTGCCTGCGAGCGGACCTCGTGGGCCGAAAGCGGCACTGCTGCGCCCGGCATACTGGGCCGACGGCTATCGCGGACAGTACGCCATCGTCGTGCCATCACTCGATCTCGTCATCGTGAGTCTGGTCGACTCCCGGTTGACCTCGATGCGGATGGGGCAACTGAAAATGGAGAAGATGGTGTGGCTCGTCGAGTCCGCCGAAAGCGCAACCGGCATAGGCGCTGAACCGGCGGAAGCGCCGCAGACCTGACCTGGCCGGCTGCGGGCCCACGCATTGGGCCGAATCGATCGGCACTGGCCACCCGTATCACGCCCTGCAATATCCGCATTTCAATTCGCAGGAATCCTTATTACCATAACATTCAATTCATGCAAACCTCATTCTCTCGCCGCCGGTTTCACGATGCCTTCCAGATGATAAAGCTCGATCTTTCGATAGAGTGTGCTTCGCGAAACGCCGAGGGCGCGTGCAGCTTGCGCGAGGTTGCCGTGTGTATTGTGCACCGCGCGTGCAATGGCCAAACGCTCGGTCGCCTCGAGACTTTCCGCCTCGTCGCGCAGCGAAGGCATGACTTCGGACATCGAAATTTCATCGAGCAATTCGACCGGCAAATCATCGAGCGAAACGGCAGGTTCGCTCGACGTCAGCAGCATATTCTCGATTACGTTGCGCATTTCCCGTACATTGCCGGGCCACGAATAGGCACGCAGCACCGCCATGACCTCCATGCCTAATTGGCGTTCGGGCACACCATGCCGCAAGGCAAGCTTGCGGTTGAAGTGCTCGACTAGCAGATCGATATCGATGTCCCGTTCGCGCAGCGGCGGAATATGGAGACGCGTCACACTAATCCGGTAATACAGATCGCGGCGAAAGCGCCCGGACTCGACCTCTTCGCGCAGATTGCGGTTGGTCATCGCCAGCAAACGCACATCCACGCGGCGCGGCTGCGTGTCGCCCAGGCGGTAAATGACGCCCTCTTCCAGTACGCGCAACAGAACGGGTTGAAGTTCGAGCGGCATCTCACCGATCTCGTCGAGACAAAGCGTCCCGCCGTGAGCCAGTTCGAAACGGCCAGGCCGCCCTTCCGTTGTCGCGCCGGTAAAAGCGCCTCGCACGTGGCCGAACAACTCGCTGGCAATCAGTTCCTTCGACGCCGCCCCGCAGTTATACGCGACAAATGGGCCGGTTGCGCCCTCTTCACCATGAATCGCGCGCGCGAACAGTTCCTTGCCAACGCCCGTTTCACCCTCGATCAGTACCGGAACACGCCTGCGGGCAAGCTGACGCCCGCGATTGACGGCCGCCTGCATCGCGGAACTTTGCCCCTGGATTTGCGCGAAGCCGTTGCGCTGCGGATCAGCCTCTCCGTGACGATCCGCGAGTCGTACACTCACGGGCCGCGTTCTGGCCGGCACGACCAGCATCGCGCCGATCGGGTCGCCGTCGACGACGACAGGGTTGAACCATTCGGCACTCAAGCCCGCGGGCAAATGTTGCGCCCAGTCTTCAACGGCCGAGGTCTCGCTCATGCCGGGAAAACGCTCGCCGATGCCGACCGGCAATGTGACTCTGCCGGTGGTATGCACGAGCCGGCCACTGCGATCTATCGCTACCATCCCGGTCGCATCCGACGACGACACCCGCTGCAGGCAAAACGCCAGCAAACGCATATGTTCGCGAGCGGCCTGCTCGGCGAGCACCATTTCGATTTGACGCGCCGCGGTCACGGCCAACGTGAGATTGTTGATCTGATAGGTGGAAGGCGGCCCGGAAATATCGAGTACGCCGATCACCGCGCCGGTGCCCGGCTCGCAAATTGGCGCGGCCGCGCAACTCCATGACTTGATGCCTTCGCAGAAGTGCTCCGACGCATGAATATAGGTCGGCTCACGCGTTGCCAGCGCCGTGCCGATACCATTGGTGCCGGCACTGCCCTCGCACCAGTCGCCGCCAATCGTCAAATGGATCTTTTCGCCTGCCGTCCGCGTGCGCAAATCGCCCGCGGCTTTCAGGATGACGCCGTCCTGATTCGTGAGCAGCAGGATCGAGTGCGAATCGGCGAACAGGTCGGCTGTGACAGCGAACAGGCGATCAGCCGCAGCCAGCAAATCGCGATGGCGCCGGAGCAGCGCAGCCACTTCATCACCATGTACCGCGATAGGCGCCGAGACCGCAGTCGGACTCACGCCCGAGCGCAAGCTGCGTTGCCATGAGTCGATGAGGGCCGGGGGAGCGGACGTCGAGGATTCGCCCGCCAGAAAGCGCTCCCAGGCGAGCATCGTGCCCCGATCGGAATGACGGAGGTTCGCGCGCTGCGCGTTGGCCACGATGCCACGCATCGCAGCCTGATGACCAGGGTCCGGCATGCTGCCAAGCTGATGTCTCCTCGCCACAACGTCCTCCTGGGCGATGGGTCAACGCGGAGCCGGGCCCTGCGGCCGGCTTCGTCTTGACTAGCTAGAATATTGTGGCTGGACGAATCTTGCCGACTTCTATTTTTCAAACCCAGCAGCTAACGCGCTCGCAGTATATGCCTGAATGTTCAACAAGTCTTTTGGGGGAAACACGGTCAGCACAGCGCATGGCCCGCTTTGCATGACGCTTTCATTCATCCACACGCGTTTGTCAGCTCCCCCAACCAGGCATACCAACGCCGAGTGTTTGCAGCACCAGCACGAGGTTGAGCGATAAAACCAACAGCGCGGCCAGAGTGGCGATGGCCGTCGTCAGCGTGCGATTTGCGTAGTCGCCCATCACAGCATGGCAACGCGTAAACCACAGCAAGGCGGCCATCGGCAGCGGTAGTGCGAGACTCAAAACCACCTGACTCAAGATCAGCGCACGCGTCGCGTCGACACCGAGCGCCACCACCGCGAACGCGGGCACCATTGTGACGGCTCTGCGCAACCACAGCGGTAATCGGCAACCGACAAACCCCTGCATGATCATCTGGCCCGCCATGGTGCCCACCACCGAACTGGATATGCCCGAAGCAATCAGCGATATCAGAAAGATGCTCGCGGCGCCTGCGCCGAGCAGCGGCGCAAGCGTGTGGTACGCGTCCTGGATTTCCGCGACCTCGGGATGGCCGCGATGAAACGCACTCGCAGCCATGATCACCATGGCCATATTGATGACGCCGGCAAGGCTCAGCGCGACGATCACTTCGAGGTTCGAAAACTTCAATAGTTGCTTGCGCTCCTTTCCGGTCCGGGCGACCAGGCGATCCTGCGTCAGTGCCGAATGCAGGAACAACGTATGGGGCATGACTGTCGCGCCGACGATACCGACCGAGATCGTCAATGCATCCCTGTCCGGCAGGCTCGGCGAAAACGCATGGAGCACAACGTTCGGCCATACCACCGGCGCGATGAACAACTCGGCGAGATACGAGAGGCCAATGACGCCCACCAGGGCGCCGATAGCGAGTTCAAGGGGCCGAAACCCGGCGCTTTCGAACAACAGGAGTCCATACGTTACCAACGCCGTGATCGCCATTCCCACGAGCAACGGGAGATGGAACAGCAACGCGAGTCCGATCGCGCCGCCGAGAAATTCGGCGAGATCGGTAGCCATGGCTGCGATCTCGCTCGCCCCCCACATCGACAACACAACCGGTTTAGGGAACCGCTCCCGACACAATTGCGCGAGATTCTTGCCGGTGACAATGCCGAGTTTCGCCGACATCGCCTGAAACAACATGGCCACCAGGTTCGCCATCAACACAACCCACAGCAACGCGTAGCCGTATCTGGCGCCCGCCTGAATATTCGTCGCGAAGTTGCCGGGGTCCATGTAGGCCACGGATACGACGACGGCCGGACCGGCAAACGGCAGCAGTTTGAACGCGCCGCGACGGCGCCCTTCCAGTACCTCTCGCGCAGCAAGCATCGTGCGCGCTGTTGTTGCCCCCGAAGTCGCCAGGTTCTCTGGCCGAACGCGATCATCCATGCGTGCGCTCCCGTTGTTCCCGCGATTCGCAGGAGCGCCCTCCCGGGCAGGCAGGTATGGCGATCACGCGATGGCTTTCAGGATCGCGCTGGCGACGCCGTGCAAAAGCGCAGCGGTCGTTGTGCTCATATCGCATAGCAAAAGCAACAGCCCACACGCGGTGATGCTCCAACCCAGCGTGACCTTGAGCACGCGCATCGTGGGCATCGCGCCGGCATGCCGGACCGTCGTCGCAGTCGCACCGAAGTGACGGCTGGTATCTATCGCCATTGTTCGTCTCCCCACCGCGGCGGCGGCCCGATCTGCGCGGGCCGATGCCATGCCAGGCCGGCCCCCGGATACGGGAGGCCGGCTACGTCGGTCACATGCGTCTATGCCCGGCCGAGCCGCTCGGCGCCGGCGCCCAACGCGGGTCCCGCGGTCGGATCGATCGTCTCCGGCTTTTTGGCGATCAGCGTCTGGGTAGTGAGAATCAGCCCGGCTACCGAGGCCGCATTTCGCACGGCGCTGTAACTGACCTTTACCGGATCGATGATGCCGGCTTCGGCGAGGTTCACGAAGGCGCCGCGACGCGCGTCGAGTCCCATTCCGGGTTTTGCCCGCACCGCTTCGCCGACGATTGCCGCGCCGTCGAGGCCGCAATTCGTGGCAATGTGAAAGAGCGGCTTCGCCAAGGCGCTCTGCAAGAGCCGCGCACCTTGCTGCACGCTGCCATGGCTGCGAGCGATGACACCCTCCAGTTCGGATGAGACCTGCAGCAAGGCCATGCCGCCACCCGGCACGACACCCTCGGCAATCGCCGCGCGCGCCGCGTGAATCGCATCGTCGATCAGATGCAGCCGCCGCTTCTGTTCGACCGGGGTTGCACCGCCCGCGAGAATCAGCGCAGTGCCGCCCGACAATTTGGCAAGCCGCACCTGAAACTTGTCGCGCTCAACGTTCTCCGGCGCCATCTCGTACTGGCGCGCCACCTGCTGCCGGCGCGCCGCCACGGCCGCCGGATCGCCGCCGCCCGCCGTGATGATGGTCTGGTTCGACGAGATGCGTACCTGGCGCGCGCTCCCGAGCTCGCTCAATTGCGTGGCTTCCAGCTTCCCGCCCAGGTCGCGGGCAACGACCTTGCCGCCTGTCACGATTGCGATGTCTTCGAGCATCGCCTTGCGCCAGTGTCCGTACTCCGGTGGATGAATTGCCGCCACGGGCATGCCGCCGTTGTCGCGCCATGCGAGCAGCGTCATCACGCAGGCTGGCGCGACCTCTTCGGCAATGATCAGCAGCGGCCGCTTGCACTGAGTCGCGAGCGCCTGAAGCGCGGCGACTTCTTCCTGCGATTGCAACCGCTGATCGGTCATCAGAATGAGCGGGTTGTCCAGCACCACCTGCATTCTCTCGATGTCGGTCACCATGTGGTGAGACAGGTAGCCGCGATCGAAAGCCATCCCGTCCACCACTTCGAGACGGGTTTCGACGGTATTGCCGTATTCCACATCGACGATGCCGTCAGCGCCCACGCGATCCAGTGCTTGCGCCACAAGGTTGCCCGTGAACGCGTCATTGGCCGCCACCACCGCCACGGCGCGCACTTCGTCAGTGCTGCGCAAAGGCGTAGCTGCGCGCTTGAGCGACTCGATTGCCTCGTTGACGGCCAGTTCCAGCCCCTGCACCAGCTCGACCGGATTGGCGCCCTGCGAGAGACACGCGAGCCCTTCCTGAACCAGTGCGTCCGCAAGCACAGTGGCGGTGGTCGTGCCGTCACCGGCGACTTCGTTGGTCTGCCTCGACACTTCGCGCACGACTTGCGCGCCGATATTCTCGAAAGGATCTTCGAGTTCGATCTCGCTGGCAATGCTCACACCGTCCCGCGAGATGATCGGCGAGCCGATTGGCCGGTCGATGATTGCGTTCATTCCACGCGGCCCCAGCGTGCCTCGGACGGCCTTGGCCAGTTTCGCGATACCCCGACCTAGCGCCATGCGCGCTTCGTCGTCATGCAGCATGATATTCGGCATGATTCTGTCCCTCCTGATCCGGTTAGTTCTGGTTGCTCTTGTTTACTCTGCTGCGCGAGGCGCCTCTCGTGCTGGCGCGAGCGCCCCGCTGGGCTTCGCTTCGCGAGTGCGGACGAAGTGCACCGGTTTGATCTCGATTGCCGGAGCGGATGCACAACCCTCGCCATAGCGGGCAGCGAGGAGACCGCGGCAAAGCGCGCCATTGAATTCAGCATTGACGCCGACCCTTCGCAACGCTCGCAGGTAGGCACCCAGTTCGTCCGCAATCAACGCTTCGCCTTTCGCGTCGACGAATGCCAGCGCCGCTCCCTGCTCTGCCTCGGCAACAGCGCAACGCCCCGCAACAAAACGTCGATCGAAATATCGCGTGACGAGCCGCTGCGTTTTCCCATCGTCCAAGCTTTCGGCCGCAAGCTCCAACAACTGCGCTACGTTCAGGCGCACCAGCTTTGCGGGCGCGTTGCCTTGCTCCAGCAGCCAACTTAAAAGCACCTCCTGCCGCCGCTGGAAAGCCTTGACGAGAAAAATGCGCCGTACGTCCTCCACCTCGCCATTGGCCTCGCTGCCAAAGGTCTGCTGGAACGACCGGCCAGCGGCTACGCCGCGATTGATCTCGGCGGCATACATATGCTCGTCGAGCGTGATGGTGATGTTCGTCACCCACGGCAGGCTCGTTATCGCGCGCCGCATATCGTCCGCCATCAAGTAGGCGAAGTTGGCCGCGCACCAGTAGGTCGGCAAGCGGAAGCCAACCGACACACTGCCGCCCTCGACCTCGACCGTCGTGACGAAACCCAGCTCCGTTACCGACTCGTCGAGTTCAGGGTCGGCAACCGTCGCGAGCCGGGACCAGACCTCGGCGACCCGGCTCGAGGCGACCCTCGACACGACGGCGGCCGGGGCTTGCACAGAGAGTGGCGCGCTCATGCGCCTGCCGCCGCCGGTTGCCGGACATCCTCCAGCAACGCCTTTTGCGCCTCGACATCGATGCCATACAGGCGCGCCGCGTTGAGCCCGAGAATCTTTTTCTTGGCCGTCAACGACAACTGCACGCCGGTTTCCTTGCTGACCGACTCGGGCAATTCGAAGGCCATGAATTTCTCGATCAGCCATTTCGGCGACCAGATGCCGTAGTCACTGCCGTAGAGAATCTTGTCTTCGCCAATCCAGAACAGCAGTTCCGAGATCACATGCGCGAAGTATTCCGGCCGTGTATGGATGAACGGCAGTACCACGGCGAGGCCGCCGTAGACGTTCGTCTCCTGGGTCGCGATCCAGCAGAAGTCGTCGAGTCGCGGCAAACCGCAGTGCTCGACAATGAAATTGAGGTTCTGAAAACTGGTCGCGGCATCGTCGACATCGGCCACGTCGAACGCGTCGCGATTCAGTGGCAGAATCGTCGGTCCCTTGTGGACATGGATGTTCTTGATCCCCAGCTTCTCGCAGCGTTCGAAATAGCGTTGCACGCTCGGGTCCGACAGCTTGTAGCCTTTGCTGTCGCCGCGCCATTCCGCCGTGTAAAGCTTGACGCCCTGAATCTTGTAGAGCGACGCAAGCTCCTCGAGACGATCGAGGCCGGCTTCCCCATCGCGCGGATCGAACGCGCCGTTGACGATAAAACGATTCGGATACTTCTTCTTCAACACGTAGTTGGCCTCGGTCGTGTTGAAACCGTTCTTGTAGAAGTCGGTGAGATACGTTGGCTGGCAAATCGCCATATCGTCGTAACCCGTGACGAACAGGTCGTCGACCATCGCCTCTTCGCCGTACTTGTCGAACTTCTCCTTGGCCCACAAATACTCCTTGGGGCTCAGGTTCGAGTGATACGCGTAGAAACAGTCAATGAATTGCTGGCCGTGCACGTTCTTGACATTGGCCTTGCAGCCGTCCCATAGATGAACGTGGCCGTCGATGATGAAGATCTCTTCACCGTCCGTGGTTCGATACATGGCATTCGTCTCCGTGGTGGTACGAGCGGCCCTTCGCCCGGGCGGGGAACGGGCCGTATGGTGGGATCGTGGTGGGTTCGCTCACTCGTAGGCCATCGCATCGTCCATATTGCCGAACAGCACGACCGTCTCGTCGTCGACCATCACCATGCGCCCGTAGTGGGTCGAGGTGGAGATCTCGAACAGATGCGGCGTCATTTCGCGGCCTAGCGCTTCGCTGATTTCGCCCATCTTGAACTCGATCTTGCCCTGGCCGTCGATGCGAATCATCGCTGGCAGATACGTCACCGTGATGCCCGGTTTCGCAGCCATCAGTTCGGCAATCGCCCGCGCCTCGACGCTATCGTTCATCGTCACACCGCATTGGTGCGAGATGGTTTGCTCGAAACGCACGTCCTTCATCGATTTGAAAATGTTGTCGGTATGCACTGACATTACGTACTCCTCTGCGCGGTGGGTTCGTGTGGTTCGAGCGGCGCTCAGGCGCGGATCGACGAAGGAAAATGAACGCCGACTTCTCTCGCGATCATCTCCGCCCGCTCTATCGCACTGTTCAGACAGTCGTTGAACTGGGCCGTTTTCACGTGTGGAATCGACCAGATCGGCTGCAACTGCTTCGCCGCCGCCAGGGCCAGCGCGCCGTGTTTCTCCAGCCACTCCCCGAGGAGCTTGCGATTGGCTTCGCCGTACTGCGGGTCGTTCGTGAGCATATGGAACAGTTCGACCGCATTGGCCAGATTGCGCTCGTAATCGCCTTCGGCAGCCGACACGACGGTTGGCGTGAGAAAATCGTTTTGCGCGGCCGCGACCTGCATGATGAATCCGCTGCGAAACAGATCGGCAACGAGCGGCTCGAATACAACGTTCACGGCGAAGTACTTCTCGAGAAAGTCGGTGGCTCCGCCGATGGTCTCCACCGCACGACGCGTGTCTTGCCAGATGGGATCGGTCAGCCAGTGCTCCTTGCCCGCATCGAGGTCGAGATTCGGCAGATCGAGCGCGATCTCACCCAGGTAAAGTGTCAAGTCCTGAGCGAAGCGCAGCTTGTACGACGCATTGGTCAGGATCGCGCTATTGATCATCTGCGTGTAGCCGTAGCGCTGCGCATGCATCGTGGACGTGCCCAAACCGAACTCGGCATGCTTGTATGCGCCCAGATGCGCTTCCAGCACCTTGACCCACGTTTTGTCGAAGCGCTTCACGGCTCCCGAGCGCCGCGCGTTCTGAATCGCACCGCTGATCATCCCCACGATGGTCGACTGGCGCTGGTAATGCGTGCGCTCCCACTCTTCATCGACGGCGCGGAACTTGTGCCAGTCCGAGCATTTCGCGGCCGTCCACGTTTGCGAATACGTCGGCGTGCCGTCGGCGAATGAAAGAATCCAGTCTTGCAGCAGATAGCGATGCGGATCAGGCTGCACGTCTACGGTCATGTCTTCGTAGTGGCTGGCCTTGCGGCCTTTTGGCTCGAAATAGTTGTACTTGCGGCTGTCCCAGCCAGCAAACTGGGCCGCGCCGGCCGCACCCGATTTCACCGGCGACTGCTCTGCCAACGTACTCATTTTAGTCCTCCTTCACGTTTCGGTTATGGACATCCGGTCAGCGAACCGCCTGCGTAAACTTGTCGAAATACAGCCGCTCGGGCGCGACTCCGGCCATTTGAAGAACCGGCATCACCGCCTCGATCATGGGAGTGGGGCCGCAGGCGTAAGCGTCGATCTCGCCCGCGAGCGCTTCCTCTCGCAGCGTGCGGCCGACCACCTCGTGGATAAAGCCGGTCTCGCCCGTCCAGCCGTCGTCCGGTTCGGCATTCGAAAGCGCCGGAATAAAGCGGAAGTCCGGCAGCCTTTGTTCCAGGTCCGCGAACTCGTCGAGATAGAACAGATCGCGCCGGCTGCGCGCGCCGTAGAAAAAGCGGATCGGGCGCGCTTCGCCGCTTTGCACGTGATCGCTCAGGATCGACCAGAGCGGCGACATCCCTGACCCTCCGCCCACGAGCACCATGGGTCCGGGCTGATCCTCACGCCGGAAGCAGGTGCCGTACGGGCCCTTAGCAATCAGCCTGTCGCCCGGACTGAGCCCGCCATCCAGTTGCGACGAGAATGCCCCGTTGGGATACTTCTTGATGATGAATTGCAGCGTCGATTCACCATCGGGCGTATTGGCCATCGAGAACGACCGCGTGATGCCCGCGCCGGGAATCGTCAGGTCGACGTATTGCCCGGCCCAGAAGCGCAACGGTCTCGAAAGCTTCACTTCCAGCAGCCTGATGTCGTGCGTGAGCGCTGTGATCTTCGTGAGCGTCGCGTCATATTCGCTGACCGCGATCGAGCGGCGCATCAAGTCTTCGTCGTAATTCAGCAGTTCGACGGTCAGATCGCTATAGGCCAGCGTGCGGCATAGCAGGATATGGCCGGATTCGCGTTCGTAGTCGGGCAATGCGAAGGTCGAATACTTCTTGAGTTCGACATCGCCTTCAATGAGCAGCGACTTGCAGCTGCTGCACTGCCCCTCCTTGCATCCATGCATCACCGCGATGCCCTGGCGAAACGCGGCGTCGAGCACGGTTTCGCCTTCCGCCACCGACATCTGCACGCCGACCGGCTCGAAGTACACGGTATGGAATATCTTGTCGTCGCCCTGGTCCGCCATCTCGTGCCTCGCTTCTTGCGTATCGCTCATCGTGTGCTCCTGATCCGTCCGGCGGCGAACTGCGCGCCACCGGAGCGGACACCCTGGTCAATTCACCGGATTGATCTTGAAGCCGGCGCGATACTCGGCAATGTGTTTCTCGCGCTGCTCCGGTGTCATGCCGCGCAGCAAGACAAGCGGGCTCTGGATCGTGTAGCCGCGCACATGGTCGAGCGTCCACATCTGCCGGTCGTCGAAGCGCAAATGCGGTTGCGGCACGAGCGTCTTGCCGTCGCTGCGCACGAAGCCCAGATCCTTGATGCAATCGGCGAGGTCCCAGCCGTGGTAGCACTCTTCCCATTGGCGGCGCCCGCTGAAGCGCCCCATTGCCGGTGTCGGTCTGCCTTCGTATTCGTCGGCGAACGCGACCTTGTGCGTCCAGCGGCACAGTTCCGAGCAATAGGTGTACAACTGGCCGTCGACTTCATCGACCACGAAGTCTTCGCGAATCAGGCAGGGCACGAGGCAACTCCAGCAACGGTGCGGATAGACGTAACCGTTTTCCTGATCGAACAGCATGTTGGTTTCGCCCGGCACGCTCTTCTTCGCGTACCACTTCCAGTAGTCGCCGAATTCGGCGTACCAGCCGGGGTACTTGTGCTCGAACCATTCGAAGTCTTTTTCGGTCTGAGCTTCGATGCGCCAGAAGTTGACGGGCCAGCCTACCGAGAAGAACTGCGCGACCTTGTGAACATAGTTCTGCTTGACGATGCGATCCCAGGCGGCGGCGACGTCGTCGTGATGAATCTTGATGCCGTATTTCTCCAGCGGCAGCATGTAGGTGCGGTAGTAATCCTCGTAGATCCACCGGTGCCACAATTCCGCGTACGATTCCTTGTTCTTGTCGCGGTCCGTGGTGCCGTATTCGATGAAGGTGCCGATAGCGGCGTCGACGATCGCATGGTTCTGCCAGAACGCGTAGCGCAGGTCGCGCTCGAGCAGCAGATGATTGTCCGGATCGTTGATGATCGACATGACGAGCGAGTGGCCATTGCCGATATGGCGGCTTTCATCCGACTGCACGGAAAGGAACACGGTCGGCAACGCATAATCGCCGTTGCGGGCCGCTTCCGAGGGCATCGCGACAAACAGCGTATTCGTGAACGCCGTTTCGGCCACTACCTGCAGGAAGACGTTGGCGGCCGTCACCGCGTCGCCAGTGAGGAAGCCCTCGGCGAACTGGCGGCCGATCGTGGTGGCATAGCACTTGCCAAACGCGGCTTCCGTAATATCGAACCCGGCCGGATCGATGTAGTTTTCCATGTACCACTTTTTCAGGTTCATCTGAATCGTGGAGTGCCGGAACTCGTCGACCATCTGCATCGTAAAGCCGGTGCGCAAGTCTTCGCCCGGCGCGAGCCGGCCGAGCATCGCCATTGAACGCGCCGCCGAAATTTCGGGGAAAGGAATGATCGCGAGGAACAGCTTCATCCATTCCACCCAGCGGGGCTCGACGTTGCGGAACATGTCGCCGCGCAATGCCGCGTCGAGTGCGCCGTACACGCGGTTGTCCTTCTCCTCCTGCATCGGGAAATAAGAGCGCAGCACCTGTTTCATCGGGTCGCGTGGCGCCTTGCTGATCTTGTAGTCCGTCGGGAAGGTCATGGCCTCCTGGACATAACTCGGAGTCCAGCCAAGATCGGCAACGCGGCGAGCCGCTTCGCCAATGCTGATACCGCGCTGGGACGTGATCTTGTTGAGCGTTAATCCATCAGACATTGATCTCTCCTGGTTTCATTTCGATAACTGCCGCGATGCGGCGCTTCGGACAGACCCGCCAGCGCCGCGACCAGAGTCAACAACACGGGCGGGCCGTCTCGTTGGCAAGCGAAAAGAGCGGAGAAGGAATCGAAGCGCAGGCCTGCCGGACCTGACTTCATGATCGTGTCTCCTGCTGTTTTCGTTTTGCGTTTCTCGACGTCAACGCTTTCGGATTGACCTGCGCTTATAGAGCGATAAGCGTGCCAGACGTAGTTGTTTTTGCCGCTTCAAGCCGGGTAACGTGCACAGGCTATGGCTGGAAAATCCCGCAGTGCGCCATGTTTTGTTCTGCGACAACGCCAGTTCACGATGCTGTCCGATATTGGGACGTTCGGCCAAGACCACCGTGAATTTCAGTTCGGATACCTTATTTAACGATACGAATGTCGAAACGAAATACACGACACGGTTAACGGACCATGCCACCCTGGCTTTCAGTCGCTAGAATCGCGCTTTGACCGGTGTTTCCGGGAGATTTCCCTTCAGCGACAAAGCGTGCCGTCAGAATGAGCACACCTAGTGCGAAATCCTTGCCATACGTTTCGATCATTTCGTCTGCCAGCTTGCCAACGCGCTCGAAGCATTGTTCTTTCGAAGTGAGTCCGGTATTCATGGTCGTCCCTGTCTGGATAGGTGGGGGAGCACTGCCCGCTTACCTGCTTCGTTCGAAGCGAAACAACTCTTCTGGCAGAAACACCAGCGCCAGCTCGCCCGCCTCGGTTCCCAGCGCAAGGCGCCGACCGTCTGGCGCCCAGACCATCGCACTAACCGCGCTGTTGCCAGCACCCTTGATGAGCAAGATGTCGCTGCTGCCTGGCCGGCACAGCAACACCTCGCCGCTGTGATAAGCGACTGCGATAAGCGGATCGACGGGATGGCAGGCTGCGATGCTTACCGGCGTCTTGCCCGTGATACCGCATTCGTGCGGCTCGTCATTGGCTCTGGGTGGATCGAAACGCCAGCACACCGCGCGCATGCCGCCGCTCGTGGCAAGAAAGCACCCATCGGCGGAAAACGATAACGAACGCGGCTGCCCGGGGTAGCCGCCCATTTCGATGTCCGCACCGTCTGGCAGCCGCCAGCCATGCAGCGCGTTTTCCTCCATGCCGCTCACGAGATAGCGGCCATCTGGACTCCAGACCATGTTGCGGTGATAGCCCGGCCACTCGAGCTGACGCTCGCGCAACGTGTCAGCTGCCCATAGCGTGACGCCGTCGCGATGCGAAATGGCCAAACGCTTGCCTGGCGGGTCGAAAGCCATGAAGGTCGCCGATCCCGGCAGCGTCAGACACGCGGGTTTCGGTCCCAGCCAATGAACCCTGCGGCCGCTTGCATACGCTCGGCCACCGGCCGGACTGGCGGCCACCCGGTCGATCCACACCCCGGTCTCATGCGCGATCAATTCGCTCGTGCCATCGAGTCGCAGATGAACGAGACGACCGTCGTCGCCACCGCTGAGGAATCCCCCTCCTGGGTCGGCGGCAAGGGCGAGGCACGTGCCCTCGTGCACGCTGAAGCGTGCGAGCGGCGCGGGCGGCACTTGCGCCTGCACGAACTCGACGCCGCCGCTCTCGCGTGGCTTGAGTCGAGGACCGCCGTGCCAGACGCCCGTGGCGATCGCCAGCGTACCGTCGCCCAGCGCGAATCCCGCGCATTGCCCCGACGTGTCCCACACGACATCGACGACAGGGGCGTCGCTTTGCCAGCGCGCCCCAAGCAGATCGATCAGAAAATGTGGCGCGTTCATGCATCGACCTCGCAGTGTCGAATGCTTTCGCGCAATTCGCGCCGGTCGAGATGACGGCCGATGAATACCAGGCGGCTATCGCGTGGTTCGCCGTCTCGCCACTGCCGGTCGAAGGCGGTATCCATCGTCATGTGCACGCCCTGAAACACAAAGCGGCGCTCCGATCCTGCAAGATCGACAATACCTTTTGCACGCATCAGGTCCTGGCCTTGCTCGGCCACTAGTTGCTGCAGCCAGGAGAGGAAGCGCGTTCGCTCGAGCGGCCGCTCGACACGCAGCGATACGCTATCGATGCCGTGACTATGGCGACCTTGCCTGACAGCCGCGCCGGCGCGAAGCGGTACGGCGCGGTAAGTCCATTCGCCGCGCGGCGCAGCGCTGCTTTCACCCGGCGGCGCGACCAACTGCAAGCGCTTGAGATCGAACGCTCCGCGATCGAGCAACGCGGCAAGCGGTATTTCGCAGCGGACGCTAGTCAACCACTCGGCAGTCGGATTGATGCGCCGCACGGCGTCTCGAACCGAAGCAAGGGTGGCCGCATCGACAAGGTCGATCTTGTTGACCAGTACGATATCGGCCTGCGCGAGTTGCTCCGCGGCCTCGCGGCTGTCCGCGAGGCTCGCCGCCAGATGCGCCCCGTCGGCCACGCAGATCACGCTGTCAAGCCGCGTGCGCTGCCGGATCTCATCGTCGATGAAGAAGGTTTGCACCACCGGCGCGGGGTCGGCCAACCCGGAAGTCTCAATCAGAATCCCGTCGAAGCCATCCTTGCGCTTGACGAGCGACGATACGACGCGAATCAGATCGCCGCGCACCTTGCAGCAGACGCAGCCGTTATTCAGTTCGATGACTTCGTCCTCGGCGCCGACGACGAGGGCCCCGTCAATGCCAATGGCCCCGAACTCGTTGACGACCACGGCATAACGCCTGCCGTGCTGCTCGCGCAGAATGCGATTGAGCAAGGTGGTTTTGCCGGCACCGAGAAAACCGGTGAGCACGGTTACCGGGATGCGGTTCATTGCCAGCCCCCTTGTGCGCCGGACGTCATTCGACTGTCGAGGCGGGCCAGATCGCTTTCAAGCCGCTCCCGGTCGGACTCGATCGCCCGCAACGCGTTTTCGGCCTCGCGAAAACGCCCGCGCAATTGCTCGATATGCGCCGCCCTCTCTGGCGAAGCGCCGTCGCGCTCTTCGCCGGCGAGTGCGCAGGCCAGTTCGATCTCCGCGCCCGCGCGCCGGCTTTCCCCGCGCAAATGGCGGGAATTCACTTCGGTTAGCGCAATGATCAAATGCATGCGCTCGAAAAGCGAGGCTGCGTCGCGCTCCATGGTCACGGCAATCTCCACGCTGAAGTCATCCCGCCGAAGCCATTACGGAATCAACACCGCCCGTCCTTTGACCTTCCCGTGATGCAGATCCTTGAGCGCCTGGTTCGCCTCGCTCAGGCGATACTCCCGTGTGGACAGATGGACGAGGCCTCGGTCGGCGAGCGCCATCAGTTCCACGAGTTCGGGATACGTGCCGACCAGGTTGCCGACAATGGTTTTCTCGCTGGTGATCATGTCGATGGTCGGCAATTCGATTTTTCCGCCATAACCGACGATGTAGTAGAAGCCGCCGTTGCGCGTCATGGCGAGGCCTTTGGCGATCGCGTCGCCTTCGCCAACAAAATCGATGACGGCTTCCGCGCCATTGCCACCGGTGAGTTCGAGCACACGCTCGACTTCTTCGCCGTTCCCCTTGACCGTGTGATGCGCGCCGCATTCCTTCGCCAGCTGCAGCGCAACATCGGAGCGATCGACCACAATGATTTCAGCCGCGCAGAGTGCCTTTAAAACCTGAATACCTATATGCCCGAGGCCTCCGGCGCCGATCACGACGGCAAACTGGCCGGGCAGCAAATGGCGCGATGCTTTTTTTGCGGCGCGGTATGCGGTCAAGCCAGCGTCCGTGTAGGGCGCAACGTCCTTCGGTGCGAGCGATTTCGGCAGCTGGATCAGCGAGCGCTCGCCCGTCAGCAGATATTGCGCATAGCCGCCATTGGCGTTGATGCCGGGAAACCGGCTGTCCGTGGCATGCATATCGTCGCCGCGCCGGCAAGCGAGGCAATGTCCGCTCGTTACGAGCGGATGGCAGATCACCGGGTCGCCGACCTTCACGCTCTCCACGCCGCGCCCCACCTCTTCGACCCAGCCGGCATTTTCATGGCCCATGATGTAGGGCAACGCCACGTCGACCTTGCTGCGCCAGATGCCTTACACGACGTGCAGATCGGTGCGGCACACGCCCGCGCCGCCAATCCTCACCACCACGTCGGTGGGTCGCACGATCTTTGGATCGTCCACCTCTTCGTAGCGCACGAATTCTTCGCGAGTCAGCGACTCGTCGTACTGATGCAGCACGGCAGCTTTCACTTTTTGTCTCCTCCGTTCATGAATGGCCGGACAACGCACGAGCGATTGGGACTGGATTGATGGCGCGCGTCGGATCTCGATTACGCAATGTCCATGCCAAAAGGAGGAGAGGGCAACGAAGCCGTCCGCAGCCGACGCGCCGGCGTAAAGGAAGAGGTGTCGCCTGCGGCGGCGAACCTGCGGATCCGCAGGCCAACTGTCGCAAAATCGGACGCTCAAGCGACGTGAGGATCGACAGGGTGTCCGAAAATGAGACGCATCGCGCAGAACGTTTTCGCACGACGCAGCCGAACCCGCTGGCATTCGAGGGTAAGTCCCGACCCGGATTTAGCCGGCCATTACCTTTACGCCGTTCGCGCGCCTAAACTGACCTCACTGCGCTGACCTTACCGCGCACAACGCAAGCCAGGCGCGTGGCCACTGCCGCAGACCGAGGAGACAACGCATGCCCAAGCTCGTTCACACGATGATTCGCGTGCAGGACCTGTCGCGCTCGCTCGACTTCTACGACAAGGTGTTCGACTTCAGGGTCTCGCACCGGCTCGACTTCCCCGATTTCACGCTGGCCTATTTGCGCAACGACGAGGCCGACACGGAAATCGAACTCACCTGGAACAAGGGCCGTGCCGATCCGTATTCGCATGGCGACGGGTACGGCCACGTAGCCTTCGTCGTCGACGACGCAAAGGCCGATCGACAGCGCCTGCTCGACATGGGCCTCGCGCCGAACGACCTGCGCGAATTCCACGCGGACGACGGCTCGCTGATCGCCCGTTACTTCTTTATCCAGGACCCGGACGGCTACAAGATCGAAGTTCTGGAAAGGCATGGCCACTATCAGTAGCGACCGTGCGCAGGGCCGCGTTTGTTTGTTTGATGCATGGCATGAGACCAATACAGGAGACAACAATGAGCCCCACGATCATACCGATAGAGCACGAACCGGACGCTCACGCGGTGGAGAGCGCCATGCGCATCAAGCTCACACGACGAGAGCTGCTCAAAGGCACAGGAGTCCTGACGGGTACGCTGGCGCTGTCCTCCACGCTCGCGATGTTCGCGCCCAGCCGGGTGTGGGCACTCGAACTCCAGGGCCTCGACACGCACCAGGGCGACGTCCTGCTCGCGTTCACGCGCCAGCTCTATCCGCATCCCACGCTGGACAACGCGGTCTATGCACTCGTCGTCAAGGACCTCGATGCGAAGGCGCAAAAGGACCCCGCCGTTCGCAAGCAACTGGCCGACGGCGTGAAGCAGCTCGACGCGACCGCCGGCGGCTCGGACTGGGCGAAGCGCGATAACGCGGCACAGGCGCGCGACGTCGCCGCGCTGGCCGGCACGCCATTCTTCACGACTGTGCGCAGCACGGCAATCGTCTCGCTGTACAGCAACACGCTGGCTTACCAGCACTTCGGCTATGGGGCTGCCGAGGGCGACGGCGGCTACCTGTACAAGGGTTTCAACAACTTGTCGTGGCTGCCCAATCCCCCGGCCGACGAAAGCGGCCCGCTTCCCAAAGACAGTTGAGCACAGGAGACCGAACATGGATCTGAACCAGAAGCGCTTCCCGCTCAACGACAGCAACGTGGTCGTCGTCATAGGCTCGGGTGCGGGCGGCGGCACGCTCGCGAACGAACTCGCCCAGAAAGGCATCGACGTCGTCGTGCTCGAAGCGGGCGCCATGCATACCCAGGCCGACTACGTCACCGACGAATGGGGCTCGTTCCAGTTGCTCTCGTGGCTGGACAATCGCACGACCTCGGGCACGTGGCGCGTCGCCAAGGACTTCCCGAATCTGCCCGCGTGGATTTGCAAGACGGTGGGCGGCACGTCAACGCACTGGGCCGGTGCGAGCCTTCGAATCCAGCCGCACGAATTCAAGGCGCGCACGACCTATGGCGACATTCAAGGCGCGACGCTGCTCGACTGGCCGCTCACGCGCGAGGAACTCGACCCGTACTACGACCGCGCCGAGAAGAAGCTTGGCGTCACCCGCACCAACGGGCTGCCGGGCCTGCCGGGCAACAACAACTTCAAGGTCATGGCGGCTGGCGCGACGAAAGTCGGCTACACGCAATGCAACACGGGCCACATGGCGATCAACAGCGTGGTGCGCGACGATCGCAGTCACTGCTTCCAGCGTGGCTTCTGCTTTCAGGGCTGCCGCACCGGCGCGAAATGGTCGACGCTCTATACGGAACTGCCGCGCGGCCAGGCCACGGGCCATCTTGAACTGCGCACGCAAGCCCATGTGGTGCGCATCGAGCACGACACGCGAGGCAAAGCCACCGGTGTCGTCTATTACGACGCGCAGGGCAAGCTGCAACGCCAGAAAGCGCGAGTCGTGGCAGTCGCGGGCAATTCGATCGAGACGCCGCGTCTGTTGCTGAACTCGCATTCCGGAAAGTTTGCCGATGGCCTCGCCAACACTTCCGGGCAGGTCGGGCGCAACTATATGCGGCACACAACGGGCTCCGTGTATGCAACGTTCGACCAGAAGGTGGAAATGTACAAGGGCACGACGATGGCCGGCATCATCGAGGACGAGGCGAAAAACGATCCGAAACGCGGTTTTGTCGGCGGTTACCACCTGGAAACCATCTCGCTCGGACTGCCGTTCTATGCCGCCTTCCTGAATCCGGGCGCCTGGGGACCGTCGTTTGCGCAAGCCATGGATCAGTACGCCTACACGGCCGGCATGTGGATCGTCGGCGAGGACATGCCGCGCGCCGACAATCGCGTGACGCTCAACGACAGCGTCAAGGACCAGTATGGCCAGCCCGTCCCGAACGTCCATTTCGACGATCACCCGAACGACGAAGCCATGCGCGAGCATGCGTTCAAGCAGGGCTCCGCCGTGTATGAAGCGGTAGGCGCGAAGACGGTCTACCGCGTGCCGCCCTATCCTTCCACGCACAATCTCGGCACCTGCCGGATGAGCGCAAGGCCAGAGGATGGCGTGTGCAACGCGCATGGACAGACGCATGACGTGGCCAATCTGTTCGTTTCCGATGGCAGCCAGTTCACCACGGGCGCCGCCGAAAACCCGACGCTCACGATCGTCACGCTCGCGATCCGCCAGTCCGATTACATTGCCGGACAGATGAAACGCCACGCGATCTGATGACAAACAGCACAAGCAGCCCTGGCGGACGAGCGCAGCACGGGAGGGCTGCGTTTTCCGGCCGGGGAACTTGCGCGTATGTTCGCAGGGAAAGACTTCTCCCAATCAAGACTGAAGGAGATCGAGCATGTGCAGAATCTACGTCAACGCAGACCCGATCCTTTACGAATCGCGCACGCGATCATTGCGCATTCACGGCGTGATCACAACCGTGAGGCTCGAAAATCTGTTCTGGGATGTATTGCAGGAAATCGCCGCGCGCGAAAACATGACGACGAGCCAGTTTGCGGTGAAACTGTACGACGAACTGATTGCGCTGCGCGGCGAGCCGCCGACCAACTTCGCATCGTTTCTGCGGGTGTGCTGTTTGCGGTATCTGTCATTACGCTCTGCGAAGGAAGATGCGCCTGCAAGCGCGGCCGCGTCGGGTAGCGACTTGCGGCCGCGCATTCTGAAAACGGTTTGAATCGGCTATGAGCGGCGCCTTGCGCGCGCGCTCAGTAGGCGCCGCCAGTGTCGATAGTCAGGTAGAGCATGTCGTGCTCGAGCATGCTGATGAAGCGCTCGTCCTCCTGGATCAGTTCCTCAAGAACGTCGCCGCTGGAAAGGACGCCGATCACCTGTCCTGCATCGATAACCGGCAGATGCCGGATCCGCCGGGCATGCATCAACGTCAGGCATTGCTCACAGGTGTGCTGGGGCGTGACGTAATACACCTCCGTGGTCATGATCTCGCCAACCTTCGTCCCGGCGGCGCTGCGGCCGGCCAGTTCGACCTTGCGGGCGTAATCGCGCTGAGACAGGATGCCGACGAGATCGCGCCCGTGCAACACCAGCACGGTCGTGACATCCTGGTCGGCCATCAGACGCAGCGCCATGAGCACCGCGTCGGCGGGGCCGACCGAAATCACCTCCCGAGGGTTCCCGGACAGCATTTGTCTGGCAGTCTTTCTCTCCTTTTTCATGGTCGTCTCCCATAGAGGACCGGCATTTGCGCGCCGATGCCATCGATTTGCCCGCGAAGGATGGGGAGCGTTCGCAAAGCCCGTGTAGTCACCGGGGAAAGTGGTCCGCCGCAGGTACGTTGCGGCCTTTCTCGCGATGTGGCGCGGATCGCGCGAACCCGTCGAAGCCGATGCCATTTTGAAAGCGGTCTTCATGCACCTCCGGCAGCGTGATCGAAAAGTGCTGTCAAAGACCAGGCAGATCGGTGAACTTGAGATCGACGATCTGGATCTTGTGTTCGCGCAGCTGCGGGCGGTCAGGACGCGAAACGCGATATCTGCCGGCGTCGACGGATACCTCGAACGTCAGCGCCCCCGCGCAACTACTGATCGTGTGTCAGCGCTTCGAGACGGGCGTTGCCCGCGTCTTGAGCCGCACGCTGCGTCGCGTAGGGTTCTTCGGCTACGAGCGAGCGGCGCACCTCGCGTGCATCGAAGTCGACGAGCGAGATCACCCACACCCAGCCGCCGATCTGTTCGGCCGTCTGCACGAATGCGCGCACGTCGCCTTTGTCCTTGGTGTTCATTTGACCTCCTCAATAGATAAACACACGAAGCGTCGCCCGTGCCGCACCGTGGCGTGACATGGGCTACGCGCTCGCTGGGCCACGGATCAAGGCAAGCCGATGGTCGCGCCGGGCTCGCTCTTGTTGAAGGCTCGCCGCGCTCACGTGCGGACGTTCGCCGCGCCAATCGCGCACTCCAACTCCCCTGTCATTGACATGACCTGGCCAGCCCGTTGCGGGCTGTTCTCGATGGCGGGGATGCCCTGAGCGGTGAATGGTGTGAACACTACATAAGTCGCCACCACGGTTCGCCTTGATAAGCAAACGCTGCGGGTCAGCCGCGTGAAACAGGGCGCTGCTGCACCCGGCCCCCGCGACACTTCATTTTAGGCAATGGAAACGGACATACCACGGGTCGTCCTGCGCCGATCACCGCCCGCTCAGCTTTCGAAGGATTTTCTGCACGATGCGCTCGTGCCGCTCGAGCGCCTCAGCGAGCGTGCTGGCGCCAAAGCTTTCGTTTTCCTCGCGCGCTTTCATGCCGGCGATGCGCGTCACGAAGAGCGCGGGTTCACCGGTCCTCGCCGCGGCCACCCCGCGAAAGCGCGTCGTGACGGTCACGCCGGACTCTTCCAGCAGCGTGCGGCGAAAAACCAATTCGTTCCCGGCCAGCCAGCGCGACCACTCGCTGCGATCGAACACCTCGACGGGCCGGTTCTTCGCATCGAGGATGTAGAAGTGTTCGCCCTGAGGCGGGATAGAGCGGGATTTCATCGTTGTGAAGGCGCAAGCAGGAAAGCGATCCGCCGTCGAGCCGTCCTATGCTTCATACTCAAGTCCACGATACCCGAAGACTCAAGCACATGGTTGCAGACCTCGCACACGCCTGGTTGGCATTCAGCACCGCTGTAACCGCTGCAAAAGCCGCCGGCCGCCCGCTTGTCGCGCTAGAGTCGAGCATCATCGCTCACGGCATGCCGTATCCGGAGAACATTCGCACTGCGCGCGAGGTGGAGTCCCTGATCCGCGCGGCGGGAGCCGAACCGGCTACGATTGCGCTGATCGGAAGGCGAATCCGCATCGGCCTGTCCGACGACGAGCTGGAACTGCTCGGGCGCTCGGACCACGTGCACAAGGTTAGCCGGCGCGACCTGCCAGCCGTGCTGGCGGGCGGCGGGCTTGGCGCGACAACCGTGGCTGGCACGATGATCTGTGCCGCGCTGGCCGGCATCGAAGTCTTCGTCACCGGAGGCATTGGCGGCGTACACCGGGGCGCCCAGCAGACCTTCGATATCTCCGCCGACCTGCAGGAATTGGCGACGACCTCCGTGGCGGTGGTTTGCGCCGGCGCGAAGTCCATCCTGGACATCGGGCTCACACTGGAATATCTGGAAACGCACGGCGTGCCGGTGCTCAGTTGCGAGCAGGACAATTTCGCTGCCTTCTACACGCGCGACAGCGGCTATCGCGCGGACTTCAGGCTGGACGACGCAGCCGGGCAGGCGCGCTTCATCCGCACCAAGTGGGACCTCGGCCTCAAGGGCGGCGTCGTGTTAAGCACGCCGGTGCCGGAAGCGGCGGCGATGCCTTCTGAAGAAGTCGACGCGCTGATTCAGCAGGCGCTCAACGAGGCCACGGCGCAAGGCATAACCGGCAAAGCGGTGACCCCCTTTCTTCTCGCGCGCATCAAGGCGCTGACCGGTGGCCGAAGCCTCGCGACAAACATCGCGCTCGTGAAACACAATGCCGAGGTCGGGGCGCGGCTGGCGCTGGCGTTGGCGCACGCAGAGCGCGGGAAAGGCGAGGTCTTGCCGTGACCACCCCCAAGGTCATGATCCGATGCCTGCAGCCGGACGAATGGCGTCTGTTAAAAACGCTTCGTTTAAGAGCGCTTGCTTGCGACCCTGAGTCGTACTGGGAGACGGTGGATGAAGCCAGCGCTCGCGACGACCTGTACTGGAATACCTGCGCCAGCAGAGTCACGACGCCCCAGGGGTCCCGAATGTTTATCGTCGAGCATGCGGAAATCGTTGCCGCTTTTGTTTTCGGCGTGAAAAAGGACCATGACGAATATAGCGTCGGGGGCCTTTGGGTCGATCCGGCTCACCGTCGAAAAGGATTTGGGAGCTTGCTGGCGCAACAGGTCGTCACATGGGCAAGAGCGGATTCGCCTGCTGCCGTCATTCGCCTCTGGTGTCACACTGGATCGGCACTCGCGTTCTATCGACGAAACGGCTTTCAATCGCTGGATAGATTTCGAACCCACGACCTTGATGGCCGTCGGATAGTCGAGATGGAGTGGCGCGGCACTCGATGGCCAAGTGGGTCGAATCCCCCTCGAAAACGCGCCGATCGCGCCCCTAAAAATCCGCGCGACCCCGCTAAATCGCCGGATTAAAAGGTATTTATCCACCAATCCCTTTTTTCGCGCGCCGCACAACGCAGGCATAATTCCAGAGGAGCAGCGCGATAAAAAGGGTCGTTTTCGTATTCCTGAATATCTAAGGACTACGCAAGGCGAGACGTTCTTGCGCCTCCCGTCCCACGATAGGTTTTCTGGCGTCGCCGTCGCGGCGCGAGACAGGAATAGATTCATGAAACCGGCAAGGAACTCGCGGTGGTCACGCTTTGGCCGATACATCGCGTTAGGTGTTTGCGCCGCCGCGGTCGCGGCAACGGCTGCCTTCTTCTACTGGCGGCATGACGCGAATGCTGTGCAGTCCCAGCCTGCGACGCCTGGCGGCGTCGCCAGCGAAATGCGGCACGATGCGTCGCCCTGGACGAAGCGCGAGAAAGATGCCTCGGAATTGCTGCGCGATATCAACGACCGCGATGTCGCCGCCATCGGTGTGAGCCGCGAAGCCATTCTCGTTTCGACGCTCAAAGGCGATAAGTATTATGTGGCCGACCATAACGGCGCGTTTGCAAACGCCCTGCTGCTCGGCGATCTGAAGCCGGGCGCCACGCCGCCCTGGCAGCTCGTCTGGCTGCCGCACGCCGACGTGCGCGTCGGCGCCGCGCGCTGGACCGAAGCGTTGGACCACCTGCGCGACGCGCTCAGTCTGCTGCTTCCCGTGCTGATGCTAGGCGGTCTGTTCTGGTTCATGCGCCGCGAAATGGGCGGCGGCGCGCAATTGCTCGGCGAGTCCCCCACGTTGCGCTTCGACGATGTGATTGGCGCGGGCGAAGCCAAAGCCGCGCTCGCCGACGTGCGCGCGTGGCTGACCGAGCCGGCGCAGTTCACCGGCATGGGCGTGCGCGCGCCATGCGGCGTGCTCATGACGGGTGGCCCGGGCGTTGGCAAGACGCGCCTCGCGCAGGCGCTTGCGGGCGAATGCGGTGCGAACTTCATCGCCATCACGGGCAGCTATTTCAGCGCGAAGTATTACGGCGTGGGCATTCAGAAGGTCAAGCGCCTGTTCGAACTCGCGCGCAAGAACGCGCCCACGGTCATCTTCATCGACGAGGCGGACGGCCTTGGCAAGCGCACCGATACCGGCGGCGGCCCTGTCGAGGCGGAAAGCAACCGCATCATCAACCAGCTGCTCGCGGAGATGGATGGGTTCGAATCGAACGAAGGCGTGATCGTCGTCGCCGCGACCAATCACCCGGACAATCTCGACGAAGCGCTGCGCCGCCCCGGCCGCTTCGACCGTACGGTGCAGGTGCGCCTGCCCGACCTGGAAGATCGCACCGAGATTCTGCGCTTCTACGCCGCCAATCTGAAGACAAAAGCCGACGACATCGATTTCGACCAGCTCGCGCGGCTGACTACCGGCCTTTCTCCGGCCACGCTCTCGATGATCGTGAATCAGGCGGGTCTCGTCGCGCGCAAGGCGGGCAAGCGGGAGGTCGCCGCGGTGGATTTTCTCGAGGCCATCAAGATTGCGCGCATTGGCGACGTGAACGGCGCCGAGCGCGCGCTTTCGGACGACGAGCGCACGCGCATTGCGATCCATGAAGCGGGACACGGCCTCGTCGCCGCCCTCCTCGGCACCGGCGTGCTCGAAGAAGTGACGATTTTGCCGCGCGGCGGCGCGTTGGGCGTCGCGCTGATCACGAAAATGCAGGACAAGTATCTGTATCGCGAAACGGAAATGCGCAACGAGATCCAGGTGCTCCTGGGCGGCCGCAACGCGGAACTTCTTATGTTCAACGAGGCATCGAGCGGCGCGGCGCAGGATCTGCAGGAGGCTTCCCGCATCAGCCTCGACATGGTGTCGAAGCACGGTTTCAACGCGGATGGCAATCTGTTCAGCCTCGCGGCGCTGCCACAGCAAGTCGCGGGCTTGCAGTTGAAGACCGCGATCGAGCACGCGAACGGGCTGCTGCACGAACTCAACGACGCGTGTTTCGCGTTGCTGCGTGCGAACGAGCCGGTGCTGCGCGCGATAGCCGATCAGTTGCTCGCGTCGGAGACCGTGCCCGGCGAAACGGTCTATCGCTTGATTCGCGAGCATGCGGCGGCCGTGGCGAGCACACATGCGCTGACCGAAGCGGCCGCCGCCTGAGCGGCCGCCCGGCACGCCGCCTTTCGGGTCCTCAGGCCCGTTCGAGCGCCGCCATCGCCCTGACGATGACGAGCAGCACGGAGAGACTCACGCCGGTGGAAGCACGCAGTTCCGTCAGCAGCTGCGCATAGCGCTCGAGCGCTGCCTCGTGCTGTGCGCACCATGCGTCCACGAGCGCTTGCGGATCCGCGGAATCGTCGCCTTGCGCAAGCACGCTCGTGGTGAGCGCGCGCTTGAGGTGCGCCACTTCGGCGAGCGCCGCCGCGCGCGCCATGGTGTCCCAATGTGTCGGCGTGGGCAACGTCGCCGCTCGCTCGCTGATCCAGCCGTAATTGAGCCGCGTGCCCAAGGCAAAATACGCCGCCGCAACGCGCTCGAGCGGCTGGTCGCACGCGGCGGCCACATCGGCAATGTCTAGCAGTGCTACTGAAATATCGCCGCTTGCCACGCGCAGCGCGAGCGCGTTTTCGACGCCCGCCTGCACAAGCTCACTCTGGCGTGCCAAGAGCGCTTCGAGATCCGCCTCGGGCAACAGCGTCGGCAATTGCGGCGCGAGGCGCTGCACGGCGTCGCGGCAACGCGCCAGCAGCGTGCTCACACCGTCGCTGCTAACCGCGGCCACCTGTAGATGGCGCGAGAACCATAGCGCCGCGCGTTCGAGCAGCCGCGCGATGGCGACGAACATGCGCGCCTGCACGTCGTCGGCCACGCGGTTGTCGAGCGCGTCGATGGCGCGCCAGATGGCGTTGAGGCCGAAGACGTCCAGCGCCATGATGCACGCGCGCACGATTTCGCCGGGCTGCGCGTCGGTTTCCTCCATCAAGCGGTGGACGAATTCGCAGCCCACGCGGTTCACCAGCGCGTTCGTCAGATGCGTCGCCAGGATTTCACGCCGCAGCGGGTGTCGATGCATCGGCTCGCTAAAGCGCTGCTGCAGCGGCTGCGGGAAATAATCGATCAGCAGGTCGGCCACGAGCGGGTCCTCCGGCACGGAGGAGTCGAGCAACGCATCGTAGAGCCACATCTTGCTGTACGCGAGCAACACGGCCCGCTCAGGCGACGTGAGCCCGAGCCTGGCGGCCTGGCGTTCGGCGATTTCGTCGTCGCTCGGCAGGAACTCGATATGGCGATTCAGACGTCCTGCCCGTTCGAGCCAGCGCATCAGGCGCGACTCGGCATCGAGCAGTTCCACGGCGTAGCGGCCCGCGATTGAAAGCGCCTGCGTCTGGTAGTAGTTGTCGCTCAGCACCAGCAGGCCGACTTCATCGGTCATTTCCGCGAGCAACGTGTTGCGCTGCTTCGTCGTCATCTCGCCGTCGGCCACCACGAGTCCGAGCAGAATCTTGATGTTCACTTCGTGATCCGAACAATCCACGCCTGCCGAGTTGTCGATTGCATCCGTGTTGATGTGGCCGCCGTGCTGGGCGAATTCGATGCGGCCGAGTTGCGTGACGCCAAGATTGCCGCCCTCGCCCACGACCTTGCAACGCAACTCCGAGCCGTTCACGCGCACGGCGTCGTTGGCGCGGTCGCCGACCTGCAGGTTGGTCTCGCGCGCGGCTTTCACATAAGTGCCAATGCCGCCGTTGTAAAGCAGATCGACGTTCGCCAGCAGGATCGCGCGGATCAACTCGGTTGGCGAGAGCGCCGCCGCCTCGATGCCGAGCGCCGTTCGTACCGCGGCCGAGAGCGGGATTGTCTTCATGGTGCGCGCGAACACGCCGCCGCCCGCTGAAATCGTAGCGGGATCGTAGTCGGCCCAGCTCGAGCGTTCGAGCGCGAAAAGCCGCGTTCGCTCGGCGAGGCTCACGGCCGGATCGGGGTTGGGGTCGAGGAAAATGTGCCGGTGGTCGAATGCCGCGACGAGCTTGATATGCGGCGAAAGCAGCATGCCGTTGCCGAACACGTCGCCCGACATGTCGCCGATGCCAACCACGGTGAAATCGGTGGCTTGCGTATCCACGCCCATTTCGCGGAAATGCCGCTTGACCGACTCCCACGCGCCGCGCGCCGTGATCGCCATCTTCTTGTGGTCGTAGCCCACCGAGCCGCCCGAGGCGAATGCGTCGTCGAGCCAGAAGCCGTATTCGGCGGAGATCGCGTTCGCGTAGTCGGAGAACGTAGCCGTGCCCTTGTCGGCGGCCACGACGAGGTACGGGTCGTCGGGGTCGTGGCGCACGACGTCGGGCGGCGGCACAATCGTGTTGTTCACGAGATTGTCGGTGAGGTCGAGCAGGCCGCGCAGGAAGGTCTGATAGCACGCGACGCCTTCGCGCATCCATGCTTCGCGCTCGCTCGCCGGCGGCGGGTTCTTCACGACGAAGCCGCCCTTCGACCCCACGGGCACGATCACGACGTTCTTCACCATCTGGGCTTTCATGAGGCCGAGCACTTCGGTGCGGAAGTCCTCGCGTCGATCCGACCAGCGCAGGCCGCCACGCGCAACGCGTCCGCCGCGCAAGTGCACGCCCTCCACGCGCGGCGAATAGACCCAGATCTCGAACATGGGTTTGGGCTCGGGCAGGCCGGGCACCTTCGACGGATCGAATTTGAACGAGAGCGAGGGCCGCTCGGCGCCATTGGCTTCGCGCCGGAAATAGTTCGTGCGCACCGTGGCGTTGATCACGCCGAGGAATTGGCGCAGGATGCGGTCTTCGTCGAGATTGGGCACCTGGTCCAGCGCGCTTTCGATGGCCTTGAGCATGAGCGCCGTGCGTTCCTCACGCGCCTCTGAATCACGCGGATCGAACCGGAGTACGAACAATTCGACGAACTGCCTTGCGATCGCGGGATTGCCGGTCAGCGCGCGCTCGATATAGGCATCGCTGAAGGTCGAGCCCACCTGGCGCAGATACTTCGCATAGGCGCGCAGGATCGTGACTTCGCGCACGCTCAGGTAGGCGCGCAGCACGAGCCGGTTGAAATCGTCGTTTTCGATGCGCGCGGTCCAGACGCTTTCGAACGCGTCTTCGAACAGGCTCTTCACGCGCTCGATATCGAATTCGGCATCGTCCGCGAGTTCGAGACCGAAATCGTGGACCCACGCAGGCTCACAGGACGGCGCCTCGATCACATAGGGGCGCTCTTCATCCACGCGCACGCCGAGATGTTCGAGCATCGGCAGGCTGCGCGAGAGCGCAATGGCGTCGCCCGCACAATAGACCTTGAAACGGAACGTACGCGGCCCCGCCTCGATGGGGCGATACAGATTCATGGCGATGCGCTGCGTTCCCTGCACGCGCTCGATCAGTTCGATGTCGCGTACCGCCGTGCGCGCGGGGTAGTCGTCGCGATAGCCGGGCGGAAACGAATCGGCGTACCGATGCAGCAGACGTGTGCCCTGCTCTTCGCCGAAGGCGTCGAGCAGCGCGTCGGCCAGATCGTCCTGCCAGCGGCGCGTGACCTGCACGAGCCGCGCTTCCAGTTCGTTCGTGTCGACTTCAGGCATCGTGCCGGGCTCGGCGTGCACGACGAAGTGAATCCGCGCGATGGCCGACTCCGAAAGCAGCGGCGTGAACTCCACGGAAACGCCATTGAACGCATCCACGAGCAGGTTCGCAATGCGCCGCCGCAAATCGGTGTTGTACTTGTCGCGCGAGACATACACGAGGCACGAAACGAAGCGATTGAACCGGTCGCGCCGCACGAATAGCCGCGTGCGCTGGTGTTCCTGCAAGCGCAGCACGCCAAGCGCGATGTCGAAAAGTTCGTCTTCACTCGCCTGCAGCAGCTCGTCGCGCGGATAGGTTTCGAGCACCGTCACCAGCGATTTGCCGAGGTGGCCTTTAGGCAGAAAACCCGCGCGCCGGACGATGTTTGCGCATTTGCGCCGCACGATCGGGATTTCGGCGGTGGACACCATATACGCGGTCGAGGTGTAGAGGCCCACGAAGCGGCGCTCGCCGCACACCTTGCCGTCCGCGCCGACGAGCTTCACGCCCACATAGTCGAGATAGCCGGGCCGGTGCACGGTCGCGCGCGAGTTTGCTTTCGTCAGGAAAATGGGCCATGCGCCGCTGATGATGTCTTGCGCCGCGGGAGGCAACGGCGTGATGTCAGGCGCATCCGGCGCGCGCAGCGATTCGCGCAGAATGCCGAGACCCGAACCTTCCACGCCGCGCAGGGCGTAACCGCCGTCGTGCGCAACCAGCGCGTAATCGCGTTGGCCGAGGAAGGTGAAATGGTCGGCCACCATCCATTCGAGAAATGCGCGCGCTTCGATGTCCTCGGCGCTCGTTTCGCGCGCTTTCATCGTCTTGATCGTCGTGCGCGCCGCTTCGAGGAGATTCGGCCAGTCTTCTACGGATGCCCGCACATCGCCAAGCACTTTGGTAATCTCGCGGCGCAATTCGTCGAGCTTTGCTGCGTCGCCGCAGCGATCGACTTCGAAATGGATGAACGAGGCGAGTTGCGACTGCCCCTCGCCTGCGTTGGCGCTGCCCTCGTCGACGCGCGCGATCGCGCCGTCCTTGTCGCGCCAGATGCGGAATACGGGGTGCAGCGCGGAATGCAGCGCGAGTCCCAGCCGGTTGACGGCCATGGAAACCGAATCGACGAGAAACGGCATGTCGTCGTTCACGATTTCGATGACCGTGTGGTCCGAGTGCCAACCGTGCTGTTCGAGGATCGGGTTGTAGACCTGCATGCGCTCGCTGCCCGGCACGAAGCGCTGAGCGGTTCGCCAATGGGCCATGGCCGCGCCGTAGAGGTCGGCAATGCTGCGGCTGCGCAGATCTTCAGCGTCGGCGAAATCGTAGTAGTGGCGCAGGAAGGGTTCGACGATCTGGAACGTAGGCTCGGGCAAACGCGCCCGCGCAAATTCCATGACGTCGGAGAGCAGATGGGCGACGAATTCTTCGTTCCTCGCTAGCATGACGAACTCCTTGGCGGATAGTCATCGACTGCATCGGCGGTTCGGTCATTATGCACCGGCAAGGTGATCGAACGATGAACGCGTGCGCACGACCTGCCCCACGACGAGGCGTTGCACGCTCGCGCGCTGCGTTGCAATGCGAATGTTGGCGCAGAATTTGCTGGCTGCGAACGCCCGCTTCAACGCGATAACGGTGCCGCTTTCGAAGCGCAATTGAATTGGGCAAGCAGCCAGGTGCGAAGCTTCTGGCTCGTTTCCCACCGGACGCTGGCCTGGGGGAGGACAACGTAATAGCCCAGCGACAGTGGCAACGAAAAGTCGAACAGGCGTTGCAACCTTCCGGCTGCGATATCGCGCTCAACGAGATGCTCGCTCGTGAGCGCGATGCCCTGCCCCGCGATGGCGGCGTCGATGGCCAGCGACGACTGGCTGAACTGCGGCCCTTTCAGCGTGCCGATGTCGCTTGTGCGGCCCAGCGCGTTGAAAAACTCCGGCCACAGATCATGAGAATCGTGCAGCAGCACATAATTTTCCAGGTCCGCGATTGTGCGCACGGGGTAGCCGGGCTTGAGCAGTTGCGGGCTGGCTACGGCGAACACCTGCAGCGGAAATAGCAGGTCGCTGACGAGACCTTTCGCGAACGGCGGCTTGCCGAGTCGAACCGCGATATCCACGCCATCGGACTTGAAGTTGCACAGCGCCGCGTCTGCAATAATCCGCACATCGATTTCCGGGTGCATCTCGCCAAACTCGGCCAGCCTCGGTATCAGCCATTTCGAAGCGAATGACGGCGTCGTGCTGATCGTGAGGGACGTCGAACGCCGGTTCAGCGCCTCGGTCGCGTCGGCGACGATCGTGAGCGCCCGTTGAACGGCAGCGAAGTAAGTTTGCCCCTCAGCCGTGAGGGCGAGACCGCGCGGCCCCCTTGCGAAAAGGGGCAAATTCAGGGCTTCCTCCAACACCCGTACCTGTTGCGCAACAGCGCCTTGCGTCACGCCGAGTTCCTCGGCCGCGAGCCGGAAATTGAGGTGCCGGGCGGAGGCGTCGAACGCACGGAGCGCATTCAGCGGCGGCAGTTGGCGTGGTTTCAATGAGTGCTTCAACGGATATATTGGCCATGGATGAGCCGGCAATTCGCCAACAGCCGTTCAATCGCGAGCCAGTAGTAATTTTATTGTCAGACTATAAGAAACATCATTCGACAATCCCATCATAACGCCATACAGTTTCTACACGAAGTCCCATGCGGCGCGGCTCAGCGGCGCTGAATCCATTCAAGGAGAGAGCAACATGGCAGTAGAAAAAGTAGCACTCGTCACGGCAGCCGGCAAGGGCATGGGCGCGGCAATCGCGCGCGAACTGGCAGCCAGCGGCTACCGTCTGGCCTTGATGTCGCCCTCCGGCAGCGCGGCCGAACTGGCGCGAGAGCTGGGTGGGTTCGGCTTTACGGGTTCGGTAACCGAGCCCGACTGTATCGACCGGTTCGTTCGCGAAACGCTCGAAAAGTACGGCCGCATCGATGCTGTGGTGAACAACACGGGGCATCCGCCGAAGGGCGATCTGCTTGCTATCGCCGATGAACAATGGCATCTCGGGCTCGATCTCATCGTGCTCAATGTCGCTCGCGTGCTGCGCCGCGTGACGCCGGCGTTTCTCGCACAGGGCGGCGGCGCGGTGGTGAATATCTCGAGCTTTGCCGCCGATGCGCCAGAACAGGCCATGCCGGTTTCCTCCGCGCTGCGCGCCGCGTTGAGTTCGTTCACGCGTCTCTACGCCGATCGCTACGCCAGGGACAATATTCGAATCAATTCCGTTTTGCCTGGATTTATCGACAGCTGGCCCGAAACGCCCGAGATCGTCGCTCGTATTCCGGTTGGCCGCTTCGGCAAGACACAGGAAATCGCGCAAACGGTCGCGTTTCTCTTGTCGGATGCCGCAGGGTACATCACGGGGCAAAATATCCGTGTTGATGGCGGTATCGTGCGTGGACTGTAACGCGACAATGGATCAGATCGTCGACGCGGTCTGGGCGCACCTGCACGCCGGCGCGAACGCCGGCAAGGAGCGCTCGCCCTTTACGATGCTGCAGGCCGCGACGATCGCCCTGGACGGTGCGCCCGCCGTGCGCACGGTGGTGCTGCGGCGCGCCTCTCGCGAGCAGCGTTCAGTCATGTTTCATACCGACGTGCGCTCTACGAAGGTGGCCGAATTGAGGCGCGACCCGCGCATCTCGCTGGTCGGCTGCGATCTCGACGGCGGCGTTCAAATACGATTGCATGGCGCTGCGAGAATCGTCGAGGCGCCGTCGGAAACGAGAGCGGTCTGGAACGCGAGCAGACCGCGAACGTTGATCGTCTACCGCACGCCGATTGCGCCCGCGACGCCGGTTGTTTCTCCGGCTGAAGCGCATGCAACGAAGCACGACGAGAATGTCGACCCATCCGCCGGCTTCGAGAACTTCTGCCTGATTGAAGTGAGCGTATCGAGCATCGACTACCTCGATCTAAATCCCTCGGGGCATATACGGGCCAGTCTCGTGTTTGAAGAAGGGAAATGGCGCGGGGCCTGGATAGCGCCTTAGTCGGCGAGAGGCTTGATGCCAAGATCCACGAAGGCATACAGGCGGCGACCGCCATGGACCGGGGCGAACTATTCCGAAAGATCGACGCCGCGCGATTCCTTCATATGTGCTTTCCACCGTGCCATCAGCACGCTTCTGCGCCCCTCATGCTCTTCCTCGAGAAAGGCGGCCTCGACAATCCGGTCTGTCCTGAAGTGACGAAACGCCTGACGCAATTCGCACCATGCAGCCAGTAGCCGGACTGCATCCGCGTAACCGATGAGCAGCGGCCATATGGTGCGTTCGCTCACGCGACCGAGTTCGTCGCGATAGCGGATTCGAAGCTTGCGACCCGCGCGAATCCACTCGCGAACCTGCGCGATGCTCAGCGTATCGACGCACAGCGATTGCGGCGGCGGCGTGCTGACTGTGGGCTCTGCAATGAACAACCTCAACGGATCCGGCAGTGCCGCCGCTATCTTTGCGATCAGGTCGCGCGCCGCTCTGGCCAGCGCCGGATCGCTTCGTTGCGCGACCCATTGCGCGCCGAGCACCGCCGCTTCCAGCTCATCTGGCGTCAGCATGAGGGGCGGCATGTCGTAATCACGATCGAGCACGTAGCCAATGCCTGCCTCACCTGAAACAGGAACGCGTTGCCCCATCAGATCGGCGATGTCGCGATAAACGGTCCGCATGGAGACCTCGAGTTCTTCGGACAGTACGCGCGCGGTTACCGGACGCTTCGCGCGTCGCAGAATCTGGATGATCTGGAAGAGTCGATCTGCTCGCCGCATGACGGAGTTTCGCTGCTGACAGCATGCTGGCAGCAGGCCTTTTGTAGGATGCCGGAAGGTCGTCTACCGCTTCGGCGGTGACGTGATCGCCGGGCGCGGGGCTTGTCAAAGCCACGCCCGGCTACGGGTTCAACTGCTAAAGGACACAAAAATGGACTTCGTCTCCGCTCGCATTATCACCGATGACATCAAGCGGCTTGTGCGATTCTATGAGGACATCGGGCTGCAGGCAGTCTGGTACACAGAGGATTTCGCCGAACTGTCCACCTCCACCTGCGCGCTTGCGATTGGCAGCAAGCGCACCATGGACATGTTCGGTGCGGGCGCCGCGACACCAGGAAGCAATCGCTCGCTCATTCTCGAATTCCATGTGCACGACGTCGACGAGGCATACAGCACGCTCGAAGCCTGCCGCAAGGACGTCGTCCAGGCGCCCACCACCCAGCCCTGGGGCAATCGTTCGCTGCTGTTTCGGGACCCGGACGGCAATCTGGTCAACTTCTTCACGCCTGTCAGCCCGGAGGCAATCCGCAAATACAGGAAGGCATGAGTTGACGGTTCGAATGCGAGTGACGAGACCGACTCAAACGAACAGCTTGCGCAGCCGACTGGGTTGAGAGCGAAGATACTGGTTCGGCGCTTTCACTTGCGCCCCGAAGTGGGCGGCAGCGTGCCAAGGCCAGCGAGGGTCGAAAAGCACGGCCCGGGCAAGCGCGATGAGGTCGGCGTCTCCCGCGCTGAGAACGGACTCGGCTTGTTCGAACTCCGTGATCATGCCGACGGCGACGACGGGGAGCGTCGTCGCCTGCTTGATTGCCCGCGCGAACGGAACCTGATAGCCAGGCCCGACCGGAATTTGCGCGGCCGGGCTCGACCCGCCGCTCGAGACGTTGATCGCGGCACAGCCCCTTGCCTCCAGTGCCTGGACAAAGGCGATCGCGTCCTGCAGGGACCACCCGCCCTCCGCCCAATCCGTAGCGGATACCCGCATCGTCACGGGGCGATCGGGTGAAAACGCGTCTCGCACGGCTTCGAAAACCTCGAGTGGAAAGCGCATTCGATTTTCCAGTGAGCCGCCGTATTCGTCGTCCCGGTGGTTTGAAAGGGGCGAGAGGAATTGATGGAGCAGATAGCCGTGGCCGCCGAGTATTTGAATGAAATTCAACCCAAGCCGCGAGGCGCGTCGCGCGGCGGCCGCGAAGGCGTCGCGGATGGCGGCCAGACCATTGCGATCCAGGGAGGTGGGAGGTGTCTCCCCGGCTGCAAAAGCGACCGGGGATGGGCCGTACGTGCTCCATCCATTTGCGTGGCCAGATGGGATCTGTGCGCCGCCGTCCCATAACTTTTGCCGAGACCCTTTTCGGCCCGCATGGTTGAGCTGGATGCCAACGGGCGTGTCCGACCATCGCCGCACGCTCTGAAGCACGCGTGCCATCGAGACTTCGCACGCGTCCGAGTAGAGCCCCACGTCACCGTAACTGGTGCGTCCCTCGGGGGTGACCGCCGTCCCCTCGATGGTTAGCGCCGCCGCACCTGAAATGGCCAAATGACCGAGGTGCATCAGGTGCCAGTCGCTCATCTGCCCTTCTTCGGCCGAGTATTGGGCCATCGGGGCGATCACGATGCGGTTGGCTAAGTTCAGGTTGCCGACCTGTATCGGCGTGAACAGCGTTGGGTGACTCATAACCGCTCCGTCCGGCGCGTTTGCGCGCCGTCTATCAGTCGAACTTGACCAGATCCTGGAAGATGAGCTGGGCCCACGTGTTGCCGCGTGCCTGGACCAGGAGACCGCCCTCGCCTATCTTCCCGAGTTCGACCGGCGCGAAGCCGAGTCGGTTGACGAGCGCCGACACCGAGGCGCTCGCCGCGTCGTCGTCGCTCGCGACGAACACGACCCGCCGGCCGCCATGCGGCGGCGTCGGTCCCTGTGCCAGCGTGGCGGCTGGCAAGTGGTTGAACGCCTTCACCAGCTTCGCGCCCGGAAACGCTTTTGCCACGGCCGCGCTCGAAGGTAAACCGTCCAGCTCCTTCACAGGGACGCCGTACGCGTTCATTGCGTCGATCACGATTTTCCCCTGCCAGCTTTTAGCAGCCCGTGCGACGTCTTCGTGCGCACCGAAAGGGACAGCCAGGATGACAACGTCAGCCTTGACCGCGTCCTCGATCCGCTGTGGAACGAGCGACGGCCCGATTTGCGCGGCGAGCGCGTCCACCGGCCGCCTGCCCGCCACGGCTACCTTGATGGCCTGATCGGCGAAAGCCTGCGCGATGGCGGTGCCAATCTTGCCAAGCCCGATGATTGCGTAGCTCGTTGAATTTTCCATTAGTCATCCTCTATAAATTGAAGATCGCAGTGGGACCGTCGACCCTCTTTGCTCAGACCTGGCCGATGCCGCCGTCATTCATCAGATCCGCGCCCGTCATATAGGAGCTCTGGTCGGAAGCGAGAAAGAGCGCAGCGCTTGCCATCTCCTCGGCTCGGGCGAGTCGGCCGATCGGGACCATGCTCTTGTACATGCTCACCAGGTCCTCGCGTGTCGCCGACTGGGCGTCGAGAATCGGGGTGTCGGTGACACCGGGACTGAGCATATTGACGCGAATGCCGCGATCCTTGAATTCGGCGGCCCAGGTGCGGGCATAGGAACGCAATGCGGCCTTGGTCGCCGCATAAGCGGTATGGCCAGGAATGCCCATCACGTGCATGGCCGACGAAACCAGAATGATCGATCCACTGCCTGTCATCATCGGCAGCAGCTTCTGCACCAGAAAAACGGGGCCACGCGCCATGAGATTGAATGCCTTGTCGAAATGCTCGGGCGTGATGGTGTCGATCGAAGCCTGCTCGGTATAGCCCGCATTCGACACAATGATGTCGACGACACCCTTTTCGTTCCTGACGGCTGCTGCGACGCGGTCGAGGTCATCGAGGTCCGCTGCGTCGGCCTGGATAGCGGTTACGTTGCGTCCGATCAGATTGACGGCCTCGTCGAGCTGGCCTTGCCGGCGGCCGAAGATAAAGACATGAGCGCCTTCGGCGACGAACCGCTGCGCGATCGCCAGGCCGATACCCGTTGTTCCGCCGCTAACGACGGCAACCTTTCCTGCGAGAGTGGACATTGGAACCTTCTGCCTGATGGTGAACGGTAGTGCCATCGTAATTCCCGCCCCTGCGAATGATAATTAGCGGAGTTATCATAAGATTCATTCTCCGAAAGAATAGGTTGCACGAGAGACCTGCAATGGATCGGTTTCACGAATTGAACGCCTTCATTGCCGTTGTCGAAGCGGGTGGTTTTTCCGCCGCGGCGCGCAGAACCGGCGAGTCGCAGTCCGCCATCAGCAAGGCGATCGGCGCGCTGGAGAAGCGCCTCGGCGTGCTGCTGTTCAACCGAAGCACACGCAGCGTGACGTTGACGGACCAGGGGCAGAAATACTATGAGCGGACCAGGCCGTTGCTGGAGGAGATCGAACTGGCCGACAGCGAAGTGACCCGCAGTACGCTGGACGTTTCAGGCCTTGTCCGGATCGCCGCCGCTTCGACGTTCGGCCGCCTGCATGTTCTGCCGCTCATTCCCGAACTGCTTTCGCGCCATTCAGGTCTTCAGGTCGATCTTGTGTTGTCGGATTTCGTGCGCGATATGGTGGAGGATCGTATCGATCTCGCGATTCGAGTGGGCGCCGTCAACGATCCGGACTCGGTCGTCAGGCGTATCGCCAGCACGCCGCTGGTCTGCGTCGGATCGCGGCGCTATTTCGAGCAACACGGCATACCGAAGGACCCTGTGGAGCTCGCCAATCATAATTGCCTGCTTTATGGCGGTCTGCTGGAATCAGCGAACTGGCCGTTTCACGGGCCGCGCGGCCGGTTCAGCGTACCGGTGCGAGGCAATCTGTCGTCGAATAGCGTCGAGACGATACGATCAGCCGTGCTCGCGGGTGTGGGAATCGGACTCTTTGCGAAGCTCTCGCTGGCCGACGAACTCAAGCATCCCGACATCGTGACCGTGCTCGACGAATTCATTGGGGACGCCCGCGATGTGAGTATCGTCTGGCCGAGGCGCCGTTTCGTGCCTGCGCGAGTGCGCCAGGTCACCGACTTCTTTGCGGCGGCGCTGCCGCAGCGCTTGTAGGGTACGTCACGCCATCTTCAGTGGCTGAGCGCGCCGAGTGCCTGCGTCATGTGCCATCGATTCGCGCACGTAGCGCGCGAATTCCTGTGCTGCGGGTTGAACCGTCGCTGGAAATCGCAGGCAGATCGCGAATTCGGGCAGCGCGGGCAAGCCTGCTGCCTGAGGCGTGAGCGTTTGCACATCGTCCGGCACAGTCGAGGCGAGCCAGGTCGTGATCGCGAGGCCCGCGCGCACCGTCGCAGCGGTCGCCTCGATGTTGCCGCTCTCGAACACTGTGCGCCACGCAATGCCCTTGTCCGCGAGCGCGCCGAGTACCACCTGCCGGAACGCACAATGCTCGTCCACCATCGAGAGCGGCAACGGCCGCTTCTGCCACGCATCGCTGCCGCGCCCATTGACCCACACCAGGGGCTCGACGCAGACCACCTCGCCTTGCGCTTCGCTCGCGACACATTCGAGCAACGCCACGTCCACGTGCCCGCTGTCGACTGCATCGCCGAGCTCCGGTGAAGCCGCGCAGACCAGCGATAAGTCGACGTGTGGATGGGCTGCCGCGAATGCCTTCAGCGCGGGCGAGAGCCGCGTCACGAGGTCGTAAGGCACGCCCACGCGCATGGCGCCACGCAGCGACTGGCCGGTCATGTCGGCCCAGATTTCGTCGTTCAGCCGCAGCAGTTGGCGAGCTTTCGCGAGAAATGCCTCACCCTCGCGCGAAAGCGCCAGCTTGCGCGTCTTGCGTACGAATAACAGGCAATCCAGCACGTCTTCGAGGCGCTTCACCTGCTGGCTCACGGCGCCTTGCGTCATGTGCAGCAAATTGGCGGCGACGGTCATGCTGCCGCTATCGGCAACGGCAACGAACGTACGAATCAGATCGAGGTCCAGGTTACGGCTCATCTATGCATTATTCCGCGTAATGGCGCGCATCAATATTATTACCTTTCAGGATGCGTCGTCGATCCGTACAGTGCAGATCTCACTCACGCGGATGTGCATCCATGACCTCGATTCTGCCGCTCGTACTCTTCGTCGCCGTCTCGACCGTTACGCCCGGCGGAGCGACCACGCTCGCCACCGCCTCGGGCGCACGCTTCGGCTTCGTTCGCTCGATCCCGCTGATGCTCGGCATCGCGCTAGGCCTCGCCTTGCTCGCTGCGGTCGCCGCGCTTGGGCTTGGCGGTCTGCTGATCGCGCTGCCTTCGCTGCAAACGGCGGTGAAAGCCCTCGGCACCGCGTATCTGCTGTGGCTCGCGTGGCGCATCGCGCGCAGCGGGCCGCCAGGCGCAGGCAATGGTCCCGCGCGCCCGGTTACGCTCGTGAACGGTTTGCTGCTGCTCTGGCTGAACCCGAAAAGCTGGGCAATGACGGTCGGCGCGGCGGCGTCGTTCGCGCTACTCGCAAGCAGTCCGAACCGCCTGGCAATATTGTTCGCCACCGCGTTCGGTGTGGCTGCATGCGCGTCGCTCGCGCTGTGGTGCGCGCTCGGCGTGCTGCTCGCACGGTGCTTTCGAACGCCGCGTCACTGGCGCATGCTCAATCTCGCAATGGGCGTGCTGCTCGCAGCATCCCTCATTCCGGCCTGGCGATGAGCATGCCTTCGGCAAAAGTCATCGCCCAGGCGGGAGAGCCGCAACGCTGTCGCTTACATGGGCGGGACGACGCCGTCCTTTTCGACCACCACGCGCAGCGCGGCATACGTGCCCTGTGCCGCCGGCTTCGCGACCACGAAGACTTGTTTGCCCGGCGCCAGATCCGAGCGCGCCGCCGGCATGAACGTGACGATGGGTACATTCGGCGGCACCGTGACCTCATTGCTGCCGCCCTTGTACGACAGCTTCAGATTGCGGCCGTCCGTGCCCTGCACGACGGTATCGACATTCGCATTGGTCATCGTGCTATTTGGGCCGAGGTCCCACGCGTAGTGGCCCTCGCCCGTGCCGCGTGCGGCTTCCGGGAAGACGACGACTTCCGTCGCAGTCAGCTTGCCGTCCGTGCCCGTTGTCGCGGCCGTGCCGACGAACGTGCCCGGCTTGATGTCGGAGAGTTGCATCGCCTTGACGGCCGACACGGGAACATTTTCCGCGAGGGCGATCGAGACCGTATCGCCACTGCGGCGGTGGACCTTGAGAACATCGCCGTCGAGAGACACGATATTGCCGCGAATACGCGTTGGCTTCGCATCAGGCGTTTGTGCCAGCGCGCCGCCGGCAAGCGCCATGGCGACAATGGCCGCGCCAACTTTCAGTCGAATGGTCATGAATACTCCGTTTAGCAGATATGCGTTGAGGAAAGGTCGATTGCACTTCAGGAACCGCCAAACCAGTTGTATCCCTGGTTCTCCCAATAACCGCCGGGATACTCGTTCGTCACGGTGATTGCGACGATGTGCTTGGGATTTTTATAGCCGAGTTTGGTCGGCATCCGCAGCTTCGCGGGAAAGCCGTATTTCGGCGGCAGCACGTCCCCGTCGTAGGTCAACGTCAGCAACGTCTGCGCGTGCAGCGCTGTCGGCATATCGATGCTGGTCCAGTAGTTATCGGCGCAATGGAGCGCGACGTACTTCGCAGTCGTGTCCGCCCCCGCGCGACGCAGGAACTCGGAAAAACGCACGCCGCCCCAATGTCCTATCGCACTCCATCCCTCGATGCAGATATGACGTGTGATCTGACTTTCCTGGGGCATCGCTTGCAGTTCGCCGAGCGTCCACGAGCGTTTGCCGTTCGCGAGACCGCCCACCTGAAGCCGCCAGGTCGCGGGATCGACTTCCGGTACGTCGTCGATGTCGTAATACGCGTTGAACGGGAACGGCCGCGTAATCATCGACTCCGGGTACGTCGGCGCCATCTTGTTGGGATCGAAGAGCAGCGCCTGCACGCGGTCGTTGAAGAACGACATCTTGCGCAGCATGGTATTCACCGACTTGTCGTTCGACAGATCGCAGCCCGAGAGCATGGCAATGCCGCCGAGCGTGAGGATCTGTCTGCCTAGCAATCTGCGCGCGGGACTCTTCAATTCGCTGCGCGCGTCCTTGATGATCGAATCCGCGTTCGAGACGAGAAAGGCATTGGGTTGTTTTTTGCCGGAGCGCATGAGCGATTACCGTCCGCGAATCATGAGCAGCAGCGAGCGCGGCACGAATGCGACCATCACGACGTGCACGACAAAGAACGCTACGAGAACGCTCATGGCGAAGAAGTGAACGACACGTGCGTTGTCGTATCCGCCCATCAGCGTTCGCAACAAGGGGAACTGCACCGATTTCCAGACCGCCAACCCGGAAAGGATCACGATCGCGATATCCGCGATAACCACCACGTATGCCAGCTTCTGAACGGCGTTGTAGCGCGCCAGATCCTCGTGCTTCAGCTTGCCGCGCAGCGCGGCAGCAAGGTCCCTTGCAAGCGCCCCGAAACGGATCGGCAGGAGCTTTCTCCAGAGCCGCTTCGAAACGATATTGAGGGACATGTAGACGAGATAATTCGCGACCAGCAACCACATGATCGCGAAGTGCCACTGCAATGCGCCACCCAGCCAGCCGCCCAATGTGATGCCCGCGGGAAACTTCAGTCGCGTAAAAATGGGCGAGGCGTCGTAGATCTGCCAGCCGCTTGCCACCATCAGCACGACCGCCACTGCGTTGATCCAGTGTGTCGTGCGGACCCAGAGAGGCTGAATTATCGTTCGGCTCATTTGCAGGCTTCGTGGAAGTGATTCGTCTGGATCTGACCGGGCTCGATCGTTCCGAGGTCGCACCGTATGGGTGGGTAAACCTCGCAAGTGCGCCCCTATTCCACTGCTGCCGAGAATATTTTTCTTACAGTTATCCAACAAGACGTGTCGACGTTCAAACGCGGCGGAATAAAGGGTGCATGCGGAGCGTTTTCCCGGTGTCCGCGATACGTCGCGTAATACGGGTGACTTGGGGGCGTGCGCTTGATGCTCACAGCGCTACAGTCCTGCGGCGTTGGCAGCATTACGTAAGCGCGCTGGGCGACGATTGCGTTTCCGGTGTGGCTTCAGGCTTCGGCGATCCGGAGTTGCGTGCGGCGGCGCTCGGCACCGGCATTTGCGGAGCAAGCCGACCTCGCTTACGTGGTCTACGCGCACAAGCGGCGTTGTCGGTCGAGGTGAATGCCACGTCGTCGCACGTGCAGTTGGGCAAACGACCCCACGGGCTACGTACTCTCAGCCCGGATGGACGAGGGTAAATTGCGTGCGATAGCTGTCGATCTCGGCAGCGCGCCTGGCGGACATCGCGATAAGCGGAGGTAGCGTGCTGGATTGTCACCCGATCGGTCGACGTGGCGTGTCCATCGGTCGTCTAAAACCACGCGCAGTCGCGATCGCGACGTTTGCCTGCGCTGCGTGTGTGGCTTCAGGGGTGGGTGCCGATCCGGTCGACACGTCTTCGCCGCTGGCACAGTATCGACTCGATACAGGCCATTCGGGTGTTACGTTCGACGTCACGAACGCGTGGCACTCGAGTCTCACGATGCGTTTCAGCCGCATAGGCGCTGAACTCGATGGATTCGAGGGCGTGGCTTCAGGCCGGGTCATGGTGACGATCGACGCGACCAGCCTCGAAGCGAACGCGCCGTTTGTCACCGGAATCGTCGAAGGCGGTGGCATGCTGGACGTGATGCACTATCCAGACATCCGTTTCGTCAGCACTCGCCTTGTCCGGACCGGTCCGCTTAGTTGCCTTTTGACAGGTGACCTAACGATCCGCACGACGACGCGTCCTGTCACGCTCGCTGTCACCTTCGACGCAGACCCGCACGCGCCGCCGGGCACTCGCCAAACGCTGGCCTTCTCCGCCGACGGCCACTTCAGCCGTTCAGCTTTCGGGCTCACGAACTGGTCCTCCGCTGTCGGGGACGACGTACACATGAGCATCCGTGCGGAATTCGTCAGGGAACGTGCGGATCCGTGAATTGATGCTGGGAGAAGGCTGACGACCTGCGCTCTGATCGTAATCGACGTGCAGAGTGTTTCGTCAGGGCCGGGATTTACGACGCCCCAACGCCAGAACCCCGGTTCTCTTTCGGAGACACCGGGGTTCTGGACGTTACTGCATAAGGAGCCTGACGATTACCTACTTTCACACGGGCAATCCGCACTATCATCGGCGTGGAGCTGTTTCACGGTCCTGTTCGGGATGGGAAGGGGTGGGACCAGCTCGCTATGGTCATCAGGCATGACGGGTTGCTGCGTCGCGCGGGTTCTGGTTAAACCTGGCGCCACAGCCAATCGGGAAGAAGCGTAAAGAGGTGTTGCTGAATTGGGGTTGTGTTGTTTCTGGCACAACACCGATCTCTCAACCTGTGCGTCCTGCTCTCCACTGCGGGAGCGAGGCACACCTGTTATAGGATCAAGCCTTACGGGCAATTAGTATCAGTTAGCTTAACGCATTACTGCGCTTCCACACCTGACCTATCAACGTCCTGGTCTCGAACGACCCTTCAAGGGGATCTAGTCCCCGGGGAAGTCTCATCTTGAGGCGAGTTTCCCGCTTAGATGCTTTCAGCGGTTATCTCTTCCGAACATAGCTACCCGGCGATGCGACTGGCGTCACAACCGGTACACCAGAGGTTCGTCCACTCCGGTCCTCTCGTACTAGGAGCAGGCCCCCTCAAACTTCCAGCGCCCACGGCAGATAGGGACCAAACTGTCTCACGACGTTTTAAACCCAGCTCACGTACCTCTTTAAATGGCGAACAGCCATACCCTTGGGACCGGCTACAGCCCCAGGATGAGATGAGCCGACATCGAGGTGCCAAACACCGCCGTCGATATGAACTCTTGGGCGGTATCAGCCTGTTATCCCCAGAGTACCTTTTATCCGTTGAGCGATGGCCCTTCCATACAGAACCACCGGATCACTATGACCTGCTTTCGCACCTGTTCGACTTGTGGGTCTCACAGTCAAGCACGCTTATGCCATTGCACTATCAGCACGATTTCCGACCGTACCTAGCGTACCTTCGTACTCCTCCGTTACCCTTTGGGAGGAGACCGCCCCAGTCAAACTGCCTACCATGCACTGTCCCCGATCCGGATCACGGACCAAGGTTAGAACCTCAAACAGATCAGGGTGGTATTTCAAGGACGGCTCCACGGAAACTAGCGTTCCCGCTTCACAGCCTCCCACCTATCCTACACAAACCGGTTCAAAGTCCAATGCAAAGCTACAGTAAAGGTTCATGGGGTCTTTCCGTCTAGCCGCGGGGAGATTGCATCATCACAAACACTTCAACTTCGCTGAGTCTCGGGAGGAGACAGTGTGGCCATCGTTACGCCATTCGTGCAGGTCGGAACTTACCCGACAAGGAATTTCGCTACCTTAGGACCGTTATAGTTACGGCCGCCGTTTACCGGGACTTCAATCAAGAGCTTGCACCCCATCATTTAATCTTCCGGCACCGGGCAGGCGTCACACCCTATACGTCCACTTTCGTGTTTGCAGAGTGCTGTGTTTTTATTAAACAGTCGCAGCCACCAGTTTATTGCAACCCCTTCACCCTTCTGGCGCAAGCCAGTCAAGCTACCAGGGCGTACCTTATCCCGAAGTTACGGTACCAATTTGCCGAGTTCCTTCTCCCGAGTTCTCTCAAGCGCCTTAGAATACTCATCTCGCCCACCTGTGTCGGTTTGCGGTACGGTCACTGTGAAACTGAAGCTTAGAGGCTTTTCTTGGAACCACTTCCAGTTGCTTCTTCACCTAAGTGAATGGCCTCGCACCCTTGAATTCCGCGCCCGGATTTGCCAAAGCGCCTTCTCCAATGCAAGGACCGGGACTTCCAACACCCGGACAACCTTCCGCGATCCGTCCCCCCATCGCATTTCACAATGGTGCAGGAATATTGACCTGCTTCCCATCAGCTACGCATTTCTGCCTCGCCTTAGGGGCCGACTCACCCTACGCCGATGAACGTTGCGTAGGAAACCTTGGGCTTACGGCGAGGGGGCCTTTCACCCCCTTTATCGCTACTCATGTCAGCATTCGCACTTCCGATACCTCCAGCACGCTTTTCAACGCACCTTCGCAGGCTTACGGAACGCTCTCCTACCATGCACATAAATGTGCATCCGCAGCTTCGGTATATGGCTTAGCCCCGTTACATCTTCCGCGCAGGACGACTCGATCAGTGAGCTATTACGCTTTCTTTAAAGGGTGGCTGCTTCTAAGCCAACCTCCTGACTGTTTTAGCCTTCCCACTTCGTTTCCCACTTAGCCATATTTGGGGACCTTAGCTGGCGGTCTGGGTTGTTTCCCTCTTGACACCGGACGTTAGCACCCGATGTCTGTCTCCCGTGATTGCACTCTTCGGTATTCGGAGTTTGCTATGGCGACGTAATCCGCAATGGACCCATCAACCATGACAGTGCTCTACCCCCGAAGGTGATACACGAGGCACTACCTAAATAGTTTTCGGAGAGAACCAGCTATTTCCAGGTTTGTTTAGCCTTTCACCCCTATCCACAGCTCATCCCCTAACTTTTCAACGTTAGTGGGTTCGGTCCTCCAGCACGTGTTACCGTGCCTTCAACCCGCCATGGATAGATCACCTGGTTTCGGGTCTACACCCAGCGACTGGACGCCCTGTTCGGACTCGCTTTCGCTACGCCTGCCCTATTCGGTTAAGCTTGCCACTGAATGTAAGTCGCTGACCCATTATACAAAAGGTACGCCGTCACCCCTTGCGAGGCTCCGACTGTTTGTATGCATGCGGTTTCAGGATCTGTTTCACTCCCCTCCCGGGGTTCTTTTCGCCTTTCCCTCACGGTACTGGTTCACTATCGGTCGATCACGAGTATTTAGCCTTGGAGGATGGTCCCCCCATCTTCAGACAGGATTTCACGTGTCCCGCCCTACTTGTCGCATACCTAGTTCTTCCATTCCGCCTTCGCCTACGGGGCTATCACCCACTATGGCCGCACTTTCCAGAGCGTTCGGCTGACGGTACAGATAAAGAATGCAGGCTGGTCCCATTTCGCTCGCCACTACTTTGGGAATCTCGGTTGATTTCTTTTCCTGCGGTTACTTAGATGTTTCAGTTCACCGCGTTCGCTTCACATGACCTATGTATTCAGTCATGGATACTCCATTCGGAGTGGGTTTCCCCATTCGGACATCTACGGATCAAAGCTTGTTTGCCAGCTCCCCGTAGCTTTTCGCAGGCTACCGCGTCCTTCATCGCCTGTGATCGCCAAGGCATCCACCACATGCACTTGTTCGCTTGACCCTATAACGGGTGTGTCTCTTCCGATTCACATCCGCTACAGGTTGAGTATTCGTGTTGCGCCGTATTTCAAGGCAATCTTTCGATCACTTAAAAATACATTGATACAATCACAACCCTGATTCACCTACTCATGCCCATCTCTAGACATTTTTGGATGAATCTCTTTACTACTTCTTCCTGATTGTTAAAGAACGACAGCCGATACGTTTTCACATACCGCTCTGACTGGCTCAATCGCCAATGCGTAATCCCCGGTTTGTGTTTCACCGGACACTAGGCATTGAGGATTGGTGGAGGATGACGGGATCGAACCGACGACCCCTGCTTGCAAAGCAGGTGCTCTCCCAGCTGAGCTAATCCCCCAGTCACACATACTCGAGGGATCATTTCGCCTTATGCAGACAAAGTGGTGGGTCTGGATGGATTCGAACCATCGACCCCCGCCTTATCAAGACGGTGCTCTAACCGACTGAGCTACAGACCCCTGAGTCTGTCTTTCTTACAGCCGACAAGTGTGAGCGCTTAAAACGCGTGTGAGCGATGAGCTCTGGAAAGGAGGTGATCCAGCCGCACCTTCCGATACGGCTACCTTGTTACGACTTCACCCCAGTCATGAATCCTGCCGTGGTGACCGTCCTCCTTGCGGTTAGACTAGCCACTTCTGGCAAAACCCACTCCCATGGTGTGACGGGCGGTGTGTACAAGACCCGGGAACGTATTCACCGCGGCATGCTGATCCGCGATTACTAGCGATTCCAGCTTCACGCAGTCGAGTTGCAGACTGCGATCCGGACTACGATCGGTTTTCTGGGATTGGCTCCACCTCGCGGCTTGGCAACCCTCTGTTCCGACCATTGTATGACGTGTGAAGCCCTACCCATAAGGGCCATGAGGACTTGACGTCATCCCCACCTTCCTCCGGTTTGTCACCGGCAGTCTCCCTCGAGTGCTCTTGCGTAGCAACTAGGGACAAGGGTTGCGCTCGTTGCGGGACTTAACCCAACATCTCACGACACGAGCTGACGACAGCCATGCAGCACCTGTGTTACGGCTCCCTTTCGGGCACTCCCACCTCTCAGCAGGATTCCGTACATGTCAAGGGTAGGTAAGGTTTTCGCGTTGCATCGAATTAATCCACATCATCCACCGCTTGTGCGGGTCCCCGTCAATTCCTTTGAGTTTTAATCTTGCGACCGTACTCCCCAGGCGGTCAACTTCACGCGTTAGCTACGTTACCAAGCCAATGAAGGCCCGACAACCAGTTGACATCGTTTAGGGCGTGGACTACCAGGGTATCTAATCCTGTTTGCTCCCCACGCTTTCGTGCATGAGCGTCAGTATTGGCCCAGGGGGCTGCCTTCGCCATCGGTATTCCTCCACATCTCTACGCATTTCACTGCTACACGTGGAATTCTACCCCCCTCTGCCATACTCCAGCGATGCAGTCACCAATGCAGTTCCCAGGTTAAGCCCGGGGATTTCACATCGGTCTTACATCACCGCCTGCGCACGCTTTACGCCCAGTAATTCCGATTAACGCTCGCACCCTACGTATTACCGCGGCTGCTGGCACGTAGTTAGCCGGTGCTTATTCTTCCGGTACCGTCATCCCCCTGAGGTATTAACCCAAAGGATTTCTTTCCGGACAAAAGTGCTTTACAACCCGAAGGCCTTCTTCACACACGCGGCATTGCTGGATCAGGCTTTCGCCCATTGTCCAAAATTCCCCACTGCTGCCTCCCGTAGGAGTCTGGGCCGTGTCTCAGTCCCAGTGTGGCTGGTCGTCCTCTCAGACCAGCTACGGATCGTCGCCTTGGTGGGCCTTTACCCCACCAACTAGCTAATCCGCCATCGGCCGCCCCTATAGCGCGAGGCCCGAAGGTCCCCCGCTTTCATCCGTAGATCGTATGCGGTATTAATCCGGCTTTCGCCGGGCTATCCCCCACTACAGGACACGTTCCGATGTATTACTCACCCGTTCGCCACTCGCCACCAGGTGCAAGCACCCGTGCTGCCGTTCGACTTGCATGTGTAAGGCATGCCGCCAGCGTTCAATCTGAGCCAGGATCAAACTCTTCAGTTTAAACCTGTTACTGTTTTCGGTTCTCTCGAACCGGTCGCTCACTCAAAGCTGACAGGTCATTGAATAAATTCAAAAACCTGACTTACTTTAGTGTGAGACTCTTGATACTTTTGCTGCTCCCGGCTTCATTCCGAAGAACGAATCCGGGTCGCCACCGCATCAAGCGCCCACACTTATCGGCTGTAAATTTTTAAAGAGCAATTCGTCTTAATCGCTTCGTTTTCGTTCGCAGCGATCAGCGAAGGAGGCGAATTATGCGGGTCATTTGGGATATCGTCAAGCGACTTTCGAAAAATTATTTTGAGGGTCGCTACGCCGACTATTTAGAGTCGCATCGCCTCGGCAACCGCCATGTTTAAGCGCTGACGGTCTCGGCCACTCTCTCCGGAAGCGGCTCGGGCAGCCCGACACAAAACCCTTGCGCGTAGTCGATGCCAATCCCGCTGAGGCGTCCGATGATCGCCTCGCTTTCCACAAATTCGGCGATGGTCGCCTTGCCTGCGGCGTGGGCCACCTGGTGAATCGACTGGACGATCGTCCGATCGAGGTCGCTGCTGGCAATGCCGCGCACGAAACTGCCGTCGATCTTCAGGTAGTCCACGGGCAGCCGCTTCAGGTAAGTGAACGAGGACATGCCCGAGCCGAAATCGTCCAGCGCGAATCGGCAACCGAGCGCGCGCAGACTCTCCATGAGGGCAATCGCTTTCGACAGATTGGTGATCACGGCTGTTTCCGTGATCTCGAAGCAAACGCTTTCAAAGCTGATCCCGCAGCGTTGCTGCTGCTGCACGATATATGCGAGCAAGTCCTCGTCGCCGAGCGACGCGCCGGAGAGGTTGATCGACCAGACATTTGCTGCAAGCTGGCCCGCCGCGATGGCTTCGAACGCACGGCCGATCACCCACCGGTCGACGAGGGGCATCAAGTTGAAGCGCTCGGCCGCCCCGATGAAGTACGCGGGGGCAATCACTCCGCCCGACTCGTCAACCATGCGTAACAGCAACTCGACGTGCACTTCCTCACCGGCGGCGCCCTCTTTAAGCGACTTGATCTGTTGCGCGTACAGACGGAACCGGTCGTGCTCGAGCGCCGCCTTTACGCGGGCCACCCACTCCATCTGCGTATGAGTGGTCGACTGAAGCTGATCTTCGAGGCAGTAGCGATGCACACGGTTGCGGCCTTTTTCCTTGGCCATATAACAGGCGACATCGGCCGCCTTCATGATGTCCCATGTCGAGGTCTGCGTGACGTCTACGTCCACGACGCCAATGCTCACGCCGGTCGTCAGCAAACGCTGGTCCCATGGCAGGCGAATGACCGTCACGGCCTCCCGCAGATCCTCCGCGACCCGCAAGGCGTCGTCGATGCAGCACTCCGGCAGCACGACACCGAATTCATCGCCACCCAGGCGCGCGAGGATATGCGCGGCCCGCAGTTGCTGCTTCAAGGCGTTGCCGACGCTGCGAATCAATTCGTCGCCGGCCGCGTGGCCGCACGTATCGTTGACGACCTTGAACTGATCGAGGTCGAGGAACATCACCGCATGCGGGCGCGCCCCCGCCTTCGCGAGCAAGCCCGATAGTCGGCGTTCGAATTCGCGGCGATTCAGCAAGCCGGTCAAATGATCGTGCGTAGCCTGATATTCGAGTTCGGCAGCGTGCTTGCGCTCCGTGCTGGCGTCTCGAAGCACCATGACCGTGCCCAGCATTTCCTCTTCGGCGTCGCGGATCGTCGCCACGGAACACGCCACGGGCAAGAGCGAGCCATCCGGGCGCGTCACCGAAAGTCTGCTCTGCGCGTCGTTGGCCGCCGCTGCGCGGTTGTGCAGGCATTGAGCGGTGACGATATTGCCGGAGCGCTCGTCGTAGAGATCGCAAACGTCGAACAGCGGCTTCTGGTAGATGTCGTGCGAGGCACGTCCGAGCATGCGCTCGGCGGCGGCGTTGCAATAGGTCACGCTCGCCTCGTTGTCCATGCGGATCACACCGTCATCGATCGAAGCAAGCGTCGCTTCAGTGAGGCTTTTTTCCTTCGCGGCGGCCGCCTCCGCGCGTTTGAGCTCCGAGATATCGAAGAGGCACCCAACGATGCGCGTCGCCCGCCCGCTCTCATCGCGTATGGCCTTGCCGCGCCCCCGGCACCACAGGTATTGACCATCGGCCATTCGCAGCCTGTACTCGACATCGTAGAGGCTGTCATGCTTCAAGTGATTGACGATAGTCTCGCGCAAGTGGAGTAGATCCGCCGGATGCACGAGTGCGTTGAAAGCGCGGGTGTCCATCGGGAGGTCGCCGTCGCCATAGCCGAGTTGCTGGTACAGATAGCGGGAATAGTAGGCACGGTCGCTCACAAGGTCCCAGTCCCATAGTCCGGCATTGATGCCTTCGAACCCGAGGCTAAGGCGCTCTTCGCTCAAACGCAAACGGGCGCCAAGGCGCTGGGCGACGCGCAGCAGCAGCACCGTCGTGCAAGCGAGCACCATCGCGAGCCACACGGCTGCGGCGCGGGCGTGCTGCGCGAGCACGGCCGCCGCCACGGCACTCACCCACGCAGGGACGAGCGCCACAACGATTCGACCGCGGCGGTTGCCTTCGGTAAGCCAGTTCACTGCGCGTGTGATCAGTCTCATGGCTGATTTAGTATTCTTCTTGGTTCAGCTTCCATGCGTCGCGTGCGCGTGGCACTACGAAACAGCGTCACAGTGTGTGTCTGAAAAACGCGCAAACGGAGGAAGGCCCACGGACGGGTGGGTCAGTTTATCCGGTTTCCCTATTCAGAATGAATGGGGATTACCCGCGGGAGTCAATTACGTTTGCGGGAATTGGCGTTCGCATGCTTGCGTGCGCGAATGATAGATACGGAAAGATTGGCGAATAGAATTTTGAATCGGCTCGCAAACGTTCGCGAGCCGAGCATTCTCACGTTTTGAAGCATGGAGGCTGCTTATGCACCCTCCATGCAGCCTCCATGTACCCGCCTGATTATCGGCTCTGCAGGCGAATATCGCGCGAAGATGCACCCACATAGACCGCGCTGCCAGGCACATAGGCCCAGTCGCTACGCGTCGTGTCCCAAACGCTCTGCGCGCGCTCGGTAATCGTCACACGCACCGGCTGCGACTGGCCCGGCTTCAGGAACACTTTCTGGAAACCCACCAGACGATGCGGCGGCTCGCCGGCGTAGCTCACGCCCAAATACACCTGTGCCGTTTCCGCACCGGCCACGCGGCCATCGTTGCGCACCGTGAACGACGCCGTGAGCGTATGCCCCGGCCCCTGCTTCACCGTCAAACCCGAATAGCTGAAGTGCGTATACGACAGGCCATAGCCAAACTCGTAAAGTGGCGTGATGTTGTTCGCGTCATACCAGCGATAGCCCATGTTCAGCTTTTCGGCGTAGACGGGATCGGTCGCGAAGGCGCCGTTCGTCCCCCACGTCGGAGTGTCCTGATCGCGCACCGGGAACGTGACCGGCAGCTTGCCCGAAGGGTTCACCTGACCGAACAGCACGTTCGCAATCGCCTTGCCGCCGCCCTCGCCCGGATACCATGCCTCGACGATCGCCGCGACCTGGTCCTTCCACGGCATCAGCACCGGATTGCCGCTCTCGATGATCACGATCGTACGCGGATTGGCCTTCGCAACGGCCTCGACCAATTGATCCTGATTCGACGGATTCGCGAGGCCCAGGCTTTGCAGATCGCCGAAGTCCTCACCCGCAGGCTGCGCCACGACGACGATCGCGACGTCCGACTGGCTCGCGAGCGTCGCGGCCTGGGTGATTTCCTGCTGCGTATAGGCGCGGAACGGTTGCGTCTGGTCGGTGTTGCCCGCGAAGCTCACCTGCGCCGAAGGCGCGAGTTGCTGGATCGCTTGCGTGATCGGCGTATTGAGCTTGAGCCACGGGTTGGTCCACCATCCGCAGCCCGTGGACGAAGCGAACGTGAGTCCGCCGCAGCCCGAGAAGTTGCCCGTCACCGGATCGCGCGTGTTGCCCGAACCGCCGCCGCTCAGCACGGCCGTATCGGCATGTGCGCCGATCACCGCGATCTTGCGCAGGCTCGGCGCCGCAAGCGGCAACTGGCCGTTGTCGTTCTTCAGGAGAACGATGGATTGCTCTTCTGCGGCCTGCGTGAACGCGTTGTACTTCGCGAAGTCGATCGTGGCGCCGCCCTGGGCCGGATGATCCAGCACGCCGGTACTGATCATCACATAGAGCTTGCGTCGCACCATGTCGTCCAGACGGTCCTGCGAGACGGCCTTCGAGGCGATCGCCTGCTTGACCAGATCGGGCGTGAGGTAGACCGTCGGGCCCACGTCCTCTTCCTCGTCGAGACCCGCGTGGATCGCCGGGGCCGTGCTATGCGTCGCGCCCCAGTCCGACTGCACCTGGCCCTGGAAGCCCCAGTCCTTCTTCAGCACGTCGGTCAGCACATGCGTGTTCTCGCATGCGTAGGTGCCGTTCAGGCGGTTATAGCTGCACATCACGCTGCCCGGCCGCGCTTCCTTCGCAGCGATCTCGAACGGCAGCAGATAGAGTTCGCGCAGCGTGCGCTCATCGATCTGGCTGTTGCCGCCCTGCCGCCCCGTTTCCTGTTCGTTGCCGACGTAGTGCTTGATCGTGGCGATGACCTGCTGGCTTTGCGTGCCGATGGTGCGCGCCGCCAGCATTTCGCCCGCCAGCACGGGGTCTTCGCCGAGATACTCGAACAGGCGCCCGCCGCGCGGTTCGCGCGCCAGGTTCGTGCCGCCGCCCAGACCCATGCCGAATCCTTGCTCGCGCAACTGGTCGGCTATGCGCGCGCCGAAGTCGCGCGCGAGATACGGGTCCCAGCTTGCCGCGAGCGCGATCGTCGCCGGAAAAGTCGTGCTCTTCTGGCTCGTGCTGCCAGAGCCCGTTGCGGAATCAACCATATTCAGATCGGGAATGCCCAGACGCGGCACGCCTTGTATATAGCCGGCGCCGCCGCCGGGCACGGCGCTCATTTGATATTCGGAATGGATGAACTGGAGTTTCTCGTCCTGTGTCATGCGTTTGACCAGCAAGTCCGCGCGTACGTGCGCGCCGAGATTCTGGGGGACGGCCATCAACGGCATCGGCAATGGATAAGGTACGTCGTTGCTGCTGTCGCCGGCATGGGCGGTAGCGGCCATCGCAACCAGTACGGCGGCGGTGGGCCAACGGGTGATCCTCATATGTCTCTCCGGGAGTTCGAATACGTTTTGGAGTACTGATCAGAGCGGTGAACAGGGTCTGGCAGAGCGGCCGGCCGCATCAGGCGCCGACTAACTTTCTGCGGGGGAAACGGGTTGAGCCACTACGCGCAAACGTTTGCTTGCGTGCTTGTGTGCCGGGCTCATCCGTTGATGTAGCAAAACTCCAAATAATCATACAAAAACTATTGAGTAGCCTTACGGGCTTTTATCTCAGTATTTTCCCGGCTGGCGGTAGCTAACACGCATGAAAGGTGCGAAGTCGACAGTTAAATGTAATGTTCGAGTAACGAGATTGTTGTGAATACAACGGAAAATCGGCAATCGATGTGATTGGCATGACGCTCGCGAATACGCAGCGCGTCCAGTGGATGCGGCGTACAGTGCGCATCGCGTGCCGAAAAAAGGCTACTCTGTTGAGCGGCCAGCGCGAGCGGCGGTGCTCGCGCTGCCGCGCGCGAAATCGACATCACTGTAAGGAGTGAGCACGATGGAAAGGCAACGCAAGGCTCCCCGAATCGCTTCGACCCTGCTCGTCGCGGCGTGTGCATTCGCGCTGGCAAGCGGCGCACTTGCGCAATCGGCCATGCCACAAACGGAACAGCAAGGCGACATTTCATTCGTGTCCGGCGGGGTTGGCCGCGACGAGTCCACGGCGCTGCGGCACGCGCGCAGCCAGTGGCCGCTCTCGCTGCTGTTTACCGGTCCCGGTTCGAGCTATGTCGCGGACGTGCAGGTGCAGATCACCGGCGCCGGCGGCGCGACCGTGCTCGACACGCGTTCGCATGGTCCGTACATGCTCGTGCGGCTGCCCAGCGGCCGCTATACGGTCAGCGCCACTTATAACGACGTCACGCGGACGCAGCGCGTGAACGTCGCCGGCAACGGCAGCGCGCGCGCGACGTTCTCGTTTCCGCACAAGCATTGAGCGCGCATCGTGCCGGGATGACTCGCGAGGCAACGGCGCTCCCGTTGATGCGGGAGCGCCGGCTGCGGGCACTCGTGCCAACGATCCGGGCGCAACGCGTGCCGCCGAGCGGTATCGGAATCAATGCGCCGCGGCCCATTCGACGATGAAGTCGATGAAAGCGCGCGTCTTCGCGGGCATGTATTGGCGCGAGGGATAGTAGACGTACAGCGGAAAGCGTTCGTCAGGCCAGTCGGGAAAGAGGTTCACCAGGCTGCCATCGGCAATCAACGGCTCGGCGCCGAGAAGCAGCATTTGCGCAATGCCGGAACCGGCCAGACACGCATTGAGCAATGCGCCCGGATCGTTCACGGTCAGCCGCCCAAGGTTCGCCACCACGATGTGCCTGCGCTTGCGATGGAACTCCCAGGGATAGGGCTTGCCGGTTTCGGGGTCGCGGAATTCGAGGCACCGGTGAGCGGCGCCTTCGAGATCTTCGGGACGCAGCGGCCTTCCCCGGCGCGAGAGGTAGGCCGGAGCCGCGACCGTCACCACGGCGGTATCGAGCAGCTTGCGGGCGACTAGCGTGGACGATCTCGGCTTGCCGAAGCGCATCGCGACATCGAAGCCCTCCGCCACCAGGTCGCCGAGACTATCTCTCGCGATAAGTTCGATCTCGAGTTCGGGATGGGCGTCCATGAAACGGTCGAGTTGCGTGCCGAGAATCGCGCGATAGCACACCGGGTCCAGGTTGACCCGAAGCCTGCCCCGCACCGCCGACGCATTGCCAGATGCCGCAATCGCCGCTTCCTCGAGCCCCGCGAGATGCGGGACGACCTGTTCGTAAAAGCGGCGGCCCCCTTCCGTGAGTGAAATCGATCGCGTCGTGCGATTGAATAGACGGATATCGAGCCGCTTTTCCAGCCGCGCAATCGCGCGGCTCACGCCAGGCGGCGACATGCCGAGCACGTCCGCCGCGGCGGCGAACGTCCCCGCGTCGACGACGGCGGCAAACACGCTGATCGCGCCGGAAATGTTCTCGAGTGTCGTTCTCAATGTCGTCGTTCAATCGCAGCCAGTGCGGCGGCCCGTGGCAGCCTTTGGCGATGAGGGATCGGCAATCCGATTCGTGCGCGCGAGTCACTGATCTCGTACCCTGCGCGGCATTTAGCTTCGGTCGCCGTGCGTCCAGAATGCGTCTCACCGAAACGGAATCAAACGGCATCAGGCAACGCGTGACTTCCTGTTCGGGCTTTTCGACAATCTCGTCGGCGCATTCGGAGGGTTTCAAGTGTACGCAATTACAGGCATTACCGGAAAAGTGGGCGGCGCGCTCGCACGTGCGCTGCTTGCCTCGGGGCAACCGGTGCGAGCGGTCGTGCGCGACGCTGCGCGCGCCGCGTCGTGGCAAGCTCAGGGATGCGAACTGGCCACGGCAAGCATGGAAGACCCCGCAGCGCTTACCGCTGCGTTCAGCGGCGCGCAGGGCGTGTTCATCCTGCTCCCACCGCAGTTCGATCCCGCGCCTGGCTTTCCGGAATCTCGGGCGGTCATCGAAGCCGTGTGCGCCGCGATCCGTAACGCGCAGCCCGGCAAAGTCGTTTGTCTCTCGACGATCGGCGCACAGGCGCAAGAAAGCAACCTGCTCTCGCAACTCTCGTTGATGGAGCAGGCGCTTGCTGCGCTGCCTCTGCCCGTAACCTTCCTGCGGCCCGGCTGGTTCATGGAGAACGCCGCGTGGGATGTCGCGGCCGCGCGCGACGACGGCGTGATCGAAAGCTACCTGCAGCCGCTCGACCACCGCGTGCCGATGGTCGCGACCGCAGACGTCGGGCGCATCGCCGCTGAACTGCTCCAGCAAACGTGGAGCGGCACACGCGTGACCGAACTGGAAGGACCGCGCCGCGTGAGCGCGAACGACATCGCTTCCGCGTTTGCCCGTGTGCTTGGCAAGCCGGTGCGCGCGGTGGCGGTGAACCGGCGGGATTGGGAATCGCGCTTTATCTCGCAGGGCATGCAGCATCCCCAGCCACGTATGCGCATGCTGGACGGATTCAACGAGGGCTGGATCTGCTTCGACAAGCCCGCCCATGAAATCGTCCGCGGGCAAGTCGAACTGGACACCGTGCTCGATGCGCTGGTAAAGGGTGCGTGATGGGTGCGTGACGCATGGCATTGGCGCGATTGACGCCAAAGTTGGCGCGTTCGGCCGTGGTCCGCCGAACGCGCCGCGTCTAGACTATCGTCCCAAACCATCCACATTCTCCAAGGAAGCGCGAATCATGCTCGATGTGCTGGCAACGAAACCCACGGGCAGCACGCCTGCGCTGGACAACACCGTATGGCACGCGCTCACCGGCCGCCAGCGCCAACTTGCCGTTGGGAACGATCGCGCAATACGGTATGCGCCCGCCGTTGCCCCTTTCGCGGCGTTAGCGGACGCCACGCCCGCATCGTTCGACGCCTTGCGAGGACTGATCGAAGAACATGCCCCCGTTGCCCTGACCACACTGGATGCCGTGGAGCCTCCCGCCGGCTTCGCGCTGATCAGGCATGCCACGCTGCTGCAAATGGTCTGGCAAGGCGCGCCGCATGCCCCAAATGCGCTGGAGCATGTGCAACTCACGGAGCGTGACGTGCCGGAGATGCTCGCGTTGGCCGCAGCAACGCAGCCCGGCCCGTTTGGTCCGCGCACCATCGAATTCGGCGGCTACGTTGGCGTACGCAGAGAAGGCAAGCTCGTCGGCATGGCGGGCGAGCGCATGAAGATCGAAGGCCACGCCGAAATCAGCGCCGTGTGCGTGGACCCGGCCTTTAGGGGGCAAGGGCTTGCGGCGGGTCTCATGAAGCTGCTGATGGCGGCGATCTGCGCGCGCGGCGAGACACCCTTCCTGCACGTGCTGACCTCGAATCACAGTGCTATTTCGATCTATCGCGCGCTCGGATTTGTCGAGCGCCGCGAAATGCATCTCACGGTGCTCGGCCTCTCGCCCTAAAAAGGCCGCACCGTTACAACAAGTCGGCACGCAGTTCCCGCACCCCTCTTCCCAACCGCTGCCGCAACAGGCTGCGCAGCGTCGCGCCGTCGCCGTAACCGACTTCGGCCGCAATTCTCTCCAGGTCGAGCTTGCCGCTGCGCAGCAGCGACTGCGCATGCTCGACCCGCAAGTCCTGAAAGTACGCAAGCGGCGACTTGCCGAGCACCTCCTGGCACCGGCGCTGCAAGGAGCGCGAGCTGGTGGCCAGCGCCTTTGCGGCGTCCTGCAGCGAAAATCCCGACCTGAGATTCTTCCTTGCCCATTGTTCGAAGCGCTGAATGAGCGGATCGGCTTGCGCCAGATGATTCGGGATGATGTACGGCGCCTGCGAAGAGCGGATGTCGGCCAGCAGATAGCGCGAAACGAGCGAAGCCAGTTCCGGGCTCGCAGACCGGATCAGCCAGAGCGCGAGATCGAGATGCCCCATGGCCGCGCCGGCCGTCACGCCGATATCCGAAGGCACGAGCATGCGCGATTCGTTGAGCTGCACGTGCGGATAGCGCTGCCGGAAGAACGGCGCGAGTGCCCAGTTGGTGGTGGCTTCGCGGTGATCGAGCAGCCCCGCCTCGGCAAGGATGAACGTCCCGACGCACGACGCGCCGACCCGCACGCCCCCTGCTTGCCATTCGAGCAAACGCGCCATGGCCTGTCCGACGTCCGCGCGCTCGAACGACTGCAGCAGCTCCTGCGGCGACAACGTCACCAACGCGGGCACGATCACCCAATCCGGCTTCATGTCCTGCGCGACCGGCTGCACCGGCACGGCCAGGCCGTGAGCCGACCGCACCCGCTTTCTCACCCCCACGAGCGTAACGTCGAAGCGCGGCACGCCGCCCATGGTCGCCGCCGAAAGCTTGTTTGCGGCCGAGAACGCGTCGAGCGTGACGGAGAGCCCGGTATCGAACACGCCATCGAGAGCCAGTACAGAAATTCGCATGGCGTAAATGCCTCTAAAGTTGTCGTTTGTGACAGTACAGCCGACGAGACCCCAACGATACACTCAATCGCGTTGCAAGTCGCAACACACATTGAACACGGAGGTTGTCATGAAGGTTCTCGCCATTGGATCGATCGTCAAGGAACTCACGCCTGCACAGCGCGACGAGATCATGCCGCACGAAGTGCCGGCCACGCTCAAGCTCTACCTGGATGGCAAAATCGAGCAGTACTGGTTCCGCCAGGACAAGCCGGGCGTGGTGTTTCTCATGAGTTCGGGCGCGGTGGACGAAGTGAAGGCCACGCTGGATACGCTGCCGCTCGTCGAGGCCGGCATCCTCGCGTTCGATCTGCTGCCGGTGGGCCCGCTCGCGCCGCTCGGCTTGCTGCTGCAAGGGAAATAAGCGCAACGAAGGAGGCGCCGTCCACGCATGCCCCCTGTGTTGCCGGCGACCTCCTGGCAGCCTTCTTCTCCTCGCCAGAGATTTCACCTACAACGTACTGATCCGCCGCTTGTTTTCAGTACTGTCTGGCGGCTGTCGGGAAACCTGGAAAACCTGGCATAGGGAAGAAGGATGAAAACTAACAGCAAACGCCAAATCGTCCGCACGCTGGTCTTCGTGGCCATCGCGAGTTGCGCGGGTTATGCGCACGCGCAAACGGCCGCGAGCGCGCCTGGCGAGACATCCGCCCAAGAAGGCGCGCCCGCACAATCGGGCCGGTCGGACAGTGCGCTGGTGCGTGACGTGCGCCGCGCCTTCACGCGCACAACGGGACTGAATTTCGCCAACATCCACGTCACGGCGCATCACGGCGTCGTTTCGTTGACGGGGTCGGTACCGCATCAATCGCAGATCGCGCGGGCCGGCGACGCGGCTGGGTCGGTAAGCGGCGTCACGTCGGTGTCCAACCACTTGACCGTACGCACGGCACGCAGCAGCGGGCCTTGATTAGCGGGACTGGGAGCGGGCTGTCACGAGCCAGGCGGTGCGGTAAGCACCGGCGCGTGGAAGGCGCCCGGCGCCGCCAACGGTGCGCTACCACCCGCGCAGCGAACGGACTACCATTGAAGTCTCGTCTCGAGGGTGACGGCTATGGCTACCTATGGTGTCGACGGCGTACGCATCAGTTCCTCAACGGACCGGGTAACACACGTGCGCTGGGCGCTAATCGACCCCCAGACGCACGACTGGCTCTCGACACCCGCCATCTCCGAGGTGGCGGCCGTCACGCACGACATCCGCTCGGGCGCAGTGGTTTATTCGGTATTTACGCTGGGCGGCATGCGATTTCTCGGCCCGAAGATCAAGCCGGTGCCGCATCCCAACGGGGTCGATGGAATCGATCTGGAAGTGCCGGACGGCAACGTCGAAAAATCTATCGACGATCTACCGCGCATCTAGCGGTTCGTCGAGGTCCGTGCTGAATGCCGGAAGAAAGCGGCCGAAAAGCGCGATGCGCCCCTGCCCGGCGCGCATCTGCCGCTTGTCGTCAACCCCGCCTCGGTTGATCGAATCGTTCGGAATGCAGAGTATGTGAATGTGGATCGGCGGCCATTAAAAAAAGCCGCCGTCAGTTATAGCCCAATATCGCCGACGTAGCGACGTCGGCGCGGTCACTGGGGTTGCCGACCAGCGCAACGGTGGGCTCGTGCAACAACGCACGATACGGGTGCTCATAAGGTTCGTTCGCGGAATCAGCGTCGCTCTGCTCGAACGCCTGGCGGTGGGCATACTCATGGTTATCCATGATCGTCTCCTGATTGTAGGGTCTATTTGTTCGACCAATAGGGGTCCCTACACACCGATTGCGCAAGTTTGGTGCCGCACCCGCCACTTCTGCCGCGGCGTGTGGACCATCGCGCACCGCCATGCGGCCACGCGCCATGTCCCCAAATCGCCGTGCCCGGCTATTACGAAGTCGTGAGCTTGAGGTTCGGACGCAAGTCGTGCGTAACCGCTTCACGCTGCCCTTTTCGCTGATCTGACACCTGTTCGATGCCCGCCTTCAGCACCTCCTCGCAAAAGGCGATTCGCGTGCGGTAATACTCGGCCTGCAGTTGCGCATCCAGAACCCGCTGTTCAGCCTGGAACAGCGCCATGCGCAATTCACCCAGCGCGCGTTGAGCCTGCTTCTCCGGCGTTGCGGCATTGTGGGCAATCAAGTTTGAAAGCCAATGCAACATGGATAAGCCCCCCTGTCTTCGATTTCACGCTTCGCACGCGTCAAGTTTGATAACTGCCCGAACTGTCGCTGGGAAAAGACTATCAGAGGCGAAGAAAACCAGTGTGTGCACAAACGAACGTGTTGTATAAACGATGCAAAACGGTCGCAATACGACGCACTTTCATCGCGCGCTTTCGTCACACGCTTTCATCGCAAATGGGGATCGATGCATGTCCGCGCCGGGTTGGCCATGACTATCCACAAGCTGAGGCTTTGCATACTCGCGTTCTGCGTATCGCTCGCTTTGCTCGGCCCCTGCGCGTGTCTGGCGGACCCGGTCAAGGTCATGATGTCGGGCTGGTTTGCGCCCGCGTATCGCGAGTTAGGTCCACTCTTCGAGGACGAGACCGGCAATACCTTGGTCACGGTCTGGGGGGCCGCGGCGGGCACGGCCCTCACTGCCATTCCCGTGAGGTTCGCGCGCGGCGAGTGGGCCGATGTGCTGATCGTGGTCAGCTATGCGCTCGACGATCAAATTCACGCGGGCAATGTCGTGCCCGGCAGCAAGGTGGACTTCGCGCGCTCGCCCATCGGCATGGTGGTGCGCGAGGGTGCGCCGAAACCGGACATCAGTTCTGTCGACGCCTTGCGCCGCACGCTGCTCGAAGCGAAGTCGATTGTTTTCCCGCAAAACGCGAGCGGCGCGTATATCGCCAACGAACTGTTTTCGCGTCTGGGCATTGAAGGGCGTGTGAAAAGCAAGAGCCGCATGGTTCCCGCCGACCGCGTCGCCACTGTCGTTGCGAATGGCGATGCGCAGATCGGCTTTCAGCAGGTCGTGGAACTGTTGCCAGTGAAGGGAGTGACGGTGGTCGGCAGTTTGCCCGCGGAATTGCAGAACTACGTCGTGTACTCCGGGGGCGTCGCCACCACTGCGAAAAATCCGGCTGGCGCAGAGGCGCTGATCCGCTTTCTGTCTTCGCCGGATGCGGCACCCGCAATCATGCGCAGCGGTCTCGAACCGATCACGGCGCCGCAACCTCAGTTGCCGCTGCCGTTGCAACCGCCGCAGCAGCAGCAACCACAAACTCCGCAACAGTCGAACTGAGCGAAGCCGCAGTGCTGCCGTCAAGCCATCGTCGGCAACCGACCTTTAGCTCGGCGCCATCCCTTTTTCCGCCAGTTCCTTTTTTGCGCTTTCGTTCTTGGTCAAATGCGTGAGGCCCATGCCGCGCAGAACGTTCGGCGCCTTGGTGTACTGAATATTGTCATAGCCCACGATCTCGATGCGATTGCCCCAGGGGTCGCGAAAATCCAGAAACGGACCGCCGAGCAACTCGACGCCCGCCGCCTTGAGGGCGGCCCGCGCGGCCTCCTTGTCATCGACAACGAGGCCGACATGCCGGCCGTCGTCGGCGGCCTGTTTGCGTCCCGCCTGCAACGCGATGAATTGATCGCCGAGATCGATGAAGGCCATCGTCCTGCTCTTGCCGCGCAACTGAAAGTCGAAGATGCGACCATAGAACGCCAGCGCTTCCTCGATATCGCCAACTTCCAGCGCGACGTGGTTGAAGCCGATCGCGCGCGGCTTTGTGGTTGCGGTATCAACCATTTCACTTTCCTCCTGCAATCTGTGCATTGCGTTCGCAGACTCGCCTGCAACCGACTTCCCGGTAAGACACATCAAGTATGGCAATTGAAGGCGCCTCACACCAGCCTGTCAAACCGGATGTGTTCAATCCATTTTTGGACGAATATCACATGCGATCCGGTGCGGGTACCGAGCGTGGCCTATGATGGTTCGTGCGCAGTGAGTCAGCAACCATGAGGACACCATGGACATGACAGAGCGGACCATCAAGTGGCGCAGTCTGCCAAATGTAAGCAGCGCGATCGAACCGCGCAGTCCATTGCCTGCGGTCTGTGACGTATCGGTTACGAACGTTTGCAACGCTGCGTGCGACTTCTGCGGCTTTTCACGCGAGAAGAAACTCGCGGGCCCGCGCCGCTACATCGACCCCGATGACTTCGCGCGTGCCATGCCGATGCTGCGCAAACGCAGGATTCGCTACATGACGCTGCAGGGCGGCGAGCCGCTGGTCCACCCGCAGATCGAATCGCTCGTAGCGTCGGCCACGCAAGCCGGCATCCAGTGCGGCGTGATCACGAACGGCTGGTTCCTGCCTCGCCATATCAAGCAACTGGCTGGCGCCGGCCTCAAGCGTCTCCTGATCTCGATCGATAGCGCGGACATGCGCGAGCACGAGCGTAATCGCGGCCTGCCAGGCCTCGAGGGCCGCATCCGCGAGGGCATCGCTCAAGCGCATGGATTCGGCATTCCGGTCTGCGCGACGGTTACGGTAAGCCATCTGGTCCATTACGAATCGCTTCCTGAAACGCTCGATCGGCTTGGCTTCGATTCCGTGGTGTTCTCCTATCCGAGGCGCGACGCATTCGGTTCCACGTCACTCGTGTACGACGAACATTCGAAGCTCGTCGACCTCAGCCGAGACGAACTGCTCGAAGCATTGAGTGCAATCGAGCGCCTCAAAAAGCACTTTCGCGTGATGGATCCGAGCGCCGCGCTGAGCGAGGTTGCACGCTTCGTGCGCGGCGAGCAGCAACGCATTCCGTGTATTGCCGGCAGCAAGTATTTTTATATCGACTGGAACCTCGATGTCTGGCGCTGCGGGCCGTGGCATGAGCCGATGGGCTCCGTGTTCGACCTCGACCGCCTGCCCGATCAACGGGAACCCTGCAACGCCTGCATGATGGGCTGCTACCGCCATGCCAGCGTCCTCATGCACGGTGCGATGGGCGTCACTGAATCGGTCTATGCGCTGGGCAGGGGCGAGCTTCGCACTGCTGTCAGCTTGTTGTTTCAGCGCGGCGTTGCGTATTCGCTGTGGGCGCTGGCCACCGAAGAATTACCGCGTACCGCGCTTGCCGCACTTGCGGGACGGACCGGCCCACGCCGGTCGTCGCCACAAAGTGCGTAGATGAAAGTCACGGGCAGACCACCGTCATTTTGAATGGCCCGCCGTGCGCCGCTGAATGCGTTCGCGATCCGTTGCTGCGTCGCAGGGGGAAAGCGCCTCGGGGCGCAAACTGCTTGTGCTCGATCGAACGAACGCTCAGACGCTCAAGCGCTCAACGCAGACAGCCGCTCGACAATCTCGTCGAACGAGGGCCGCATCTCGACCTGCCCGGCGAAACAGTCGGCTATGAGCGCGTCGAACCCGGCGGCGCGATCATGCGCTTCGCCGGCCAAACGTTGCGCGAGTTCTTCGAGCAGGCAGCCGAACGCACGCACCTCGATACGTTCGAGCGCCTGCGCGCGTGCGCGATCGTCGATGTCATGGAGCGACGCCGCGCCGAAGTCGCCCAGCAGCACGTGCCCTGCACCGTCGTGCAGGATGTTGTGCGCGTAGAGATCGCCGTGCATGATCCCGCGCCCGTGCAGATGCCGCGCCGCCGAAGCAATCCCGCGCGCGATCTGCAACGCCACTGGCCGGTCGAACCGCACATCGGCCGCGTAGACGTCGCGCGTGCACGAGTCGAGGCTCGGAGGCCCGGCGAGACTGCCGAATGACGGATGGATCAGCGCCATCACGAGGCCGTGCTCGCCCAACGGATGACCCGTGGTCTTGCCGTGCACCGGGATGAGGTTCGGGTGCGAACCGGCTTGCAGACACGCGGCCATTTCAAGCTCCGGCAAGCCGTCGCTCGTCACCGCGCCCTTGAACAGCTTGACGGCGACCGCCTCCACCGGATGCCCGTCGCGCAAAAGACGCGTCGCGCGATGCGTCACGCCCGAGGCGCCCTCGCCGAGCGTTTGTCCCAGCGCGAGCGCATGCCAGTCGATGTCGGGCACCGGCGCGTCGGCCAGCGCCACCTGCTCGCGCATGGTATTCAGCGGATTGCCCGCGTAAGCGAGCCAGGCGAGGCGCGGCAGGCGCAGCAGCCAGTCGGGCAACGCGTCGAGCCGGTTCGCCGCGATCCGCAGCAATTCGAGCCGGCTGCACGAGGCCATCGTCTCGGGCAGCGAGCGCAGCCGGTTGCCGGCCAGCATCAGCTTCTGCAGATTCGGACGCTCGCCGATTTCGGGCGGCAGTGCGTCGACGTCGTTATCGGTGAGGATCAGCCAGCGCAATTGCGGCGGCAGCGCACTCCCTGAAACGCGCCGGATGCGGTTCGCCTTGAAGCCGACCATGCTCAGCGACTCGCACTCGCCAAGTACCGGCGGCAACTCGGTGAACGGGTTATTCGAGGCGAACAGGATGCGCAGATGGCGCAGCCTCGGCAGGTCGTGCGGCAACGACGTGAGCGCATTGTCCGAGAGGTCGAGCACCTCCAGGGTGTCGGCGAGATCGAAGATCTCGCGCGGGAATTCGGTCAACTCGCAGGCGAGCTTGAGCTGTCGTGCGCCGGCGAGCTGCCCGTCACGCAGTTGTTCGAGGGAGGCGGTCTTCACGCGTGAATTGAATGGCAAATGGCAAGGAAATCGCGAACGCCGGCGCTCATGGTACTCACAGCAGCGGCGACTATCGCAATTCTAGCGGGTTGCGCGCTGCGCTCGCATTTTGCCTCACAGGCTTCAGGAGCGCGCCGCGTCGCTTGCGGCCGCTTGTTCCTGCACGCCCGTCTCGGACCAGCCGCCGCCCAGCACCTTGTAGAGCGTGACCTGATTCGACAGCTTCGCCAGCTCGTCGGTCACCAGTTGCTCCTGTGCGGTGTAGAGCGTGCGCTGCGCCGTCAGCAAGGTCAGGAAGCTGTCCGTGCCGGTCTTGTAGCGCGCCTGCGCGAGATCGTAGTAGTCCTGCGCCGATTTCACGTAGTCGCGGTCCGCCGCAACCTGATCGACATAGGTCGCGCGCCCCGCCAGTGCGTTCGACACTTCCTTGAACGCCGTTTGAATCGCCTTTTCGTAGTCGGCCACGTCGATATCCTTCTCGATCTTCGCAACGTCGAGCGACGCCTTGTTGCTGCCGTAGTCGAAGATCGGCATCGTGATCGACGGCGCGAACGTCCACGCGCCCGTGCTCGCCTTGAACAGCTGCGAGAGGCTCGTGCTGGCGGTGCCGGCGCTCGCGGTCAGCTCGATTTTCGGAAAGAACGCCGCGCGCGCGGCGCCGATATTCGCGTTCGCGGCCTTCAGCGTATGCTCGGCCTCGATGATATCGGGCCGGCGCGCGAGCAAGTCGGACGGGATACCCGCATCGACGTCGGCCAACATCGCGTCGCTGTCCAGCAGCGTGGGCCCCGTGCTGAAGTCATCCGGCAGCGGACAGCCAATTTCGGCGACCAGATTGTTGCGGTCCTGCGCGACCGCGCGCGTGTACGAGGCCACACTCGCACGCGCGCTCGCCAGCGTAGTCTGCGCCTCGCGCACGTCCTGAAGCGACGCGCTGCCGATCTTCATCATGCTCACCGTGAGGTCGTAGGTGCGCTGGTTGGCCGTGGCGGTGTCGGTCGAGATCTTCAGCAAGGTCTCGTCGGAGAGCAACTGCAGATAATCGGTTGCAACGTCCGCCACGAGCGAAAGCTGCGTGCTGGTGCGCGAGGCCTGCGTCGACAGATAGTTTTCGAGCGCCTGGCGCTTCAGGCTCCGGATGCGCCCGAAGAAGTCGATTTCCCACGACGTCGTGCCGACCGACACGGTATTCGAGTGGCTCACCGCGCCGTCGGTGCGCGTGTTCGTGACCGAGCCGCCGGCGTCGATCGTCGGCGCGAGTTCCGCGCGCGTGATGCGGTACTGCGCCTCGTACTCGGCCACCTGCAGCGCCGCGACGCGCAAGTCGCGATTGTGGCCGAGCGCGAGCGCGATCAGCTCCTGCAGGCGCGGGTCCTTGAAATACTCGCGCCAGCCGACGTCGGCGGCGTTCGGTGCCGCGTATGACGCCGGCGACGCCGGCGCCGCTGCCGCCGATGCACTCGCACCGTACGCGGCGCCCGTTGGCCACGCGGTCTCGACCGGCGCTGCGGGCCGTTGATAAACCGGGTCAAGCGAACACGCGCTCAATACCGCCGCACAGAGCACGGAGAGAAGTTTCAATTTCATTCAGGGTCCTTTGCGAGCTGCGCGGCTTCGCCATGTTCCTTGAACAGTCTGCGTACCACGATGAAGAACACGGGCACGAAGAAGATGGCGAGCGCCGTTGCCGCGATCATCCCGCCGGCAACGCCGGTTCCGATCGCATGGCGCGCGGCCGAGCCCGCGCCGGTGCTGATCACGAGCGGCAGCACGCCGAACACGAAAGCAAGCGACGTCATGAGAATCGGCCGCAACCGCTGGTGCGCGGCTTCGAGCGTGGCCTCGACAAGCCCGCGCCCCTGTGCCTGCAGGTCCTTCGCGAACTCGACGATCAGGATCGCGTTCTTGGTTGCCAGACCGATTGTCGTCAGCAGACCGACCTTGAAATACACGTCGTTCGACAGGCCGCGCAAGTGCGCGCCCAGCAGTGCGCCCAGCACGCCAATCGGCACCACGAGAATCACAGCAAGCGGCACCGACCAGCTTTCATACAGCCCCGCGAGGCAGAGGAACACGACGATCAGCGAAATGGCATACAGATACGTAGCCTGGGAACCCGCGAGCACTTCCTGATACGACTGCCCCGTCCACTCGATACCGAATCCGGCCGGCAACTGCTTCGCGATATTTTCGACGGCCGCCATCGCCTGGCCCGTGCTCACGCCGGGTGCGGGCTGCGCGCTCATCTGCATCGCCAGTTCGCGGTTATAGCGCTCGATCTGCGGCGGCCCGAAGGTCCAGCGCGTGGTGGCGAACGCGGAGAACGGCACCATCTGGCCGTCGTAGCCCGAGGTCGCCGCCGACGACGTCGATGTCGACGTCGATGTCGATGTCGAACTCGAAGACGAAGACGTAGACGTAGACGAACTTGAGGATGACGAACTACTCGACGACGACGAATCCGCGCGCACATACCACTGCCCGATATCGTCCGGCATCATGCGGTACGGCGCGTCCGCCTGCACGTAGACCTTCTGGATGCGCCCGGTATCGATGTAGTTGTTCACGTACGCCGAACCGAATGCGGTGGAAATCGTCGTGTCGACATCGGCGATCGACAGCCCGAGCGCACTCGCCTTCTCGCGGTCGATATCGACGTAGAGCTGCGGCGTGTCTTCGAGGCCCGCCGGTCGCGTCATCGCAAGCGACGGATCCTTCGCCGCCAGCGCGAGAAACTGGTTGCGCGCCTTCAGCAGCTTGTCATGCCCCTGGCCCGCACGGTCCTCGATCTCGAAGTCGAGGCCGCTCTGCGTGCCGAGGCCATGAATCGCGGGCTCGTTCATCACGAAGATCTGCGCGTCGCGATTGCTCGCGAAGGCGGCGTTCGCACGACTGATCACCGCTTGCGCACTCTCGTTAGAACCGCGCTGGCTCCAGTCCTTCAACTGCACGAACGCGAGCGCGTTGTTCTGCCCTTGTCCGTTGAAGCTGAAGCCGTTCACGGCCATCACGTGCGTTACCGCGGGCTGCTTGAGGAAATACTGCTCGACCTCTGCCACGGTCTTCAGCGTCTTCGAAGCAGGCGTGCCGACCGGCGCCGAAATGGACACCATGATCGAGCCCTGGTCCTCTTCCGGCAGATACGACGAAGGCAGCGTCACGTACAGAATGCCGACCACGCCCGCAATGAGCGCATAGCCCAGCATCCAGCGCGCGGGTTTGGCCACCACGCGCGAGAGCGTCGCGCTATAGCGCGCGTTGCTCTTCGTGAAGAAGCGGTTGAACGCGCCGAGCAAACCGCGGCTTTGCGCGTGCTCGACTGCCGACGGGCTCAGCAAGCTCGCGCACAGCGCGGGCGTGAGCGTCATGGCGAGCAGCACCGAGAGCACCATCGCCGAAACGATGGTGACCGAGAACTGGCGATAGATCGCCCCGGTCGAACCGGAGAAGAACGCCATGGGGATAAAGACGGCGGTCAGCACGGTCGTCACGCCCACGAGCGCGCCGGTGATCTGGCTCATCGCCTTCTTCGTTGCCGCCTTCGCGTCGAGCCGTTCCTCTGCCATGATCCGCTCGACGTTCTCCACAACGACGATCGCGTCGTCCACGAGCAAGCCGATCGCGAGCACCATGGCGAACATCGACAGCACGTTGATCGAGAAGCCGATCGCCGACATCACGCCCAGCGTGCCGAGCAGCGCGACCGGCACGACGATGGTCGGAATCAGCGTCGCGCGCAGGTTCTGCAGGAACAGGTACATCACGAGGAACACGAGGATCACCGCTTCGAAGAGCGTCTTCATGACCTCTTCGATCGAGATCTTCACGAACGGCGTCGAGTCGTACGGATACGCAATCGCCACGTCCTTGGGCAATTGCGGCTGCAATTCCGCGAGCTTGGCGCGCACGGCCTTCGCAACCGCCATGGCGTTCGCGCCGGTCGACAGCTTCACGGCCAGCGCGGCCGCCGGCTTGCCGTCGAGCCGCGACGACGTATCGTACGAGTCGCCGCCCACCTCGACGCGCGCGACGTCCTTGAGCAGCACCTTCGAGCCATCGCTGTTCACGCGCAGGAGAATGCCGCCGAACTGGTCGGACGTCGTCATCAGGCTCGACGCGGAGATCGTCGCGTTGATCGCCTGGGAGTCCGTAGCGGGCGCCCCGCCTAACTCGCCGACGGAAAGCTGCACGTTCTGGTTGGTGACCGCCGTCGTCACATCGGACGCGGTGACGCCAAAACTGCGCATCTTCACGGGATCGAGCCAGATCCGCATGGCATGCTGCGCCCCGAAAAGCGTGACGTCGCCCACCCCGTTGATCTGTGTAAGCGGGTCCTCGATCTGCGTGGCGATGACGTTGCCCAGATCGATCGAATTGAGCGTGCCGCCCGGCGACGACAGTGCGACGATCATTAGAAAGTCGCTCGACGCCTTCGCTACCTGCACGCCCTGCTCCTGCACCGTTTCCGGCAGCGAGGCCGTGGCCTGGGTCACCTTGTTCTGGACCTGCACCTGCGCGATATCCGGGTTGGTGCCCGGCTTGAACGTCAGGTTGATGGTGGCCTGCCCCGCGCCGCTGCTCGTCGACGACATGTACAGCAGGTTGTCGATGCCGGAGAGCTTCTGCTCGATCACCTGGGTGACGGTCTTCGCGACCGTGTCGGCGGAGGCGCCCGGATAGGTCGCGGTGACCTGCACGGAAGGCGGCGCGATGGTCGGATATTGCTCGATCGGCAGCGTGGTGGTCGCCGCGCCGCCAATCAACATGATGACGATCGCGATAACCCACGCGAGGATCGGGCGCTGGATGAAGAAACCTGCCATGCGCCCTCCTTACGACTTTGCCGGTGACGGTGCCGCGGACGTTAGCGAAACGCCCGAGGCGGCAGCGGGCTCACCCGCTTGCGCCGCCACGTGAACAGCGACGCCGGCCTGCACCTTTTGCAGCCCGCTCACGATCACGCGCTCGCCGGTCTTCAGCCCGCTCGTGACGATCCACTGGTCGGCATAGGCGCTGTCCGCCTGCACCGCGACCTGCTTCGCGTGTCCGGTCGCATCGACGACCCACACGCTCGCGCCGCCATCCGAAGCGCGCGTGACCGCGAGCTGCGGTACGAGCAGCGCGCTCGTGCTCTCGCCCTCGTCGAGCTGCGCCCGCACGAACATGCCGGGCAGCAGTTCGCCCTCCGGGTTCGGGAAGACCATGCGCAACGTCACCGAGCCCGTTGTCGCGTCCACGGTGATGCCCGAGAACTGCAGCACGCCCGCGTGCGCGTAGGGCGTGCCGTCCTCCAGCACGAGCTGCACGGCGGCGCCCGTGCCCGAGCGTTTGAGGCGGCCCGAGGCAAATGCCTTGCGCAGGCGCAGCCAGTCGGCGCTCGATCGCGTGACGTCGAGGTACATCTGGTCGTACGCCTGTATGGTGGCGAGCGCCGTGGTCTGCTCGGAGGTCACGAGCGCGCCTTCGGTCACGGAAGAAGCACCGATACGGCCTGAAATGGGCGCCGTGACGCGCGTATAGCCGAGATTGATGCGCGCGGATTCGAGCGACGCACGATCCGCGATCACGTCGGCCTCGTCCTCGCGAACGGCCGCAATCGCATCGTCGTTGTCCTGCGCGCTGACCGCGTTGATTTTCACGAGCTGCGCGTAGCGGTCGGCCTTCGTCTTCGCGGAAGCGAGCGTAGCCTGCGCCTTGGCGAGCGTGCCGCGCGCCTGATCGTAGGTCGCCTGGTAGGTGGCAGGGTCGATCTGATAGAGCACCTGGCCGGCCTTCACGTCCGAGCCTTCGACGAAGAACCGCTTCTGCACGATGCCGCCAATCTGCGGCCGCACATCCGAAACCTTCAGGGCCGAAAGCCGCCCCGAAAGCTCGGCCGTCATCACGATGCGTTGCGGTGCAAGCGTCTTGACGCCGACTTCAACGCTCTGGCCGGCGGAGTGAGCGGGCATTGCGCCGTCGCGACCCTGGCAGCCGGCGATCGCGATTGCGGTCAAGCAGAAAAGCGCTGCGCGAAAGCCGCGGCTTTTCCTGCTCGATCCATCCCTTGCATGAATCTGTAGTGACATATATCCCATCGAATCGGGCATTGAATCGCCTTGCCGGAACATGAACAGGCGCGAAGCAATTGACTCGTACTACTAATTGGTTGAAATCGTGTGGCCCGGAATGGCGATGCCTCGGTACGCGTCACCGTCCAGCCCTGATTGTCGTGTTCCCGATCACATAACTAAACTGAACGGTATGGTTTATAATGGAACGACTGATGGCTGTCAATTACATTACCCGGTCACGAATGTTTCCATCCATGACTGGCCGGCGTGTTTGGGTGGATGCTCGCGTCCCAGCCAGGCGAGCGAGCGAGGCAGGGAGACTGCATGAGAAAGAAGACGGAAGAAAAGCGCCAATCCATCATCGAAGCCGCGCTGGAAGTATTCCGGGACGAGGGCTTCGAGCAGGCGTCGATGACGCAAATCGCAGCGCGATCCGGCGCGTCGAAGGCGACGCTGTATAGCTATTTCGAGTCGAAAGAGGCGTTATTTGCTGAAACAATGACGAGCCGCGCCGGAACGGAAATCCGCGACGCGTTCAGTCAGTTGACACTCGATACACCGCTAGACGAGTCGCTCGTCGCGTTCGGGCTCCACTACCTGAGCGCAGTGCTGCAGCCCTCTTTTCTCGCGATACGCCGGCTGTGCCATCAGGAGGTCGACCGCTCGAACGTGGGCCGGATCTTGTACGAATCGGGCCCGAAACTCGGTTTGATGCACGTGCGCGACTTTCTGACCAGCGCGATCGAGTCGGGCGCGCTTCGGCCGTGCGACACGGGCGTCGCGGCGCACCATTTGCTGGCGCTGCTCGAGGCGGAACTGGTCGAAATCGCAACGCTCGGCTATGAGGTGAAAACCTCGCGCGCGAAATTGCAGCAGGTGGTCAACCGGGCGGTCGACGTATTTCTCGCGGGCTATGCGGTGGCGGAGCCACGAGCGAGCTTGAAGGGCACGCAGCGCCCGCAATGATCCGCGCTTCGCTGGCGCGCGTGCGCCTCAGCAAGGCGCGACGTGCGGAATCATGGCAGCCTGCCCGTGCAGTCCCCCCGCTTCGTCGATCAGTTGCCAGACGATCGCGCGCTCGATCCAGAAGCGCTGCCCGGCCTTCGTGATGCGAATGCCGCGATAGTCTTTCACGAAGCCTTCGCGCGTAACCGAGTCGAGAAATGCCTGCCGCTCGCTACGTTCGGGCGCCTGCGCCGAAAGACGCGAAGGCAGCGCTGTGATTTCGTGCCAGTCGTAGCCGAAGATCGCCTGCGCGCGACGATTGCCATACATGAAGACCGGGTCCGCCTGCGTGCCATGCGCAAGCAAGCCGAACGGCGCGCACTCGTAGAGCCAGGCCGCGCCTTCTGCCTCGCTCATGCCTTCGGGTACGAGCGCGACGCCTAACAGGCGGCGATAGCTGTTCGCGAGAAGACGGAAAAGTTCGGTATCCGTGTGCGGTGACATTCAGACTGGCTCCTTCGAATCGGCGGTTGCGCGTTGCGCAATTCTATCAACCGTCCGTAAAAGCGCGCGCTGCCCATTGGAAGCGGTGGAACAGAAGTGGATGATCGAGATTGCCATTTTACCAAGCATACCGAACTATTATCCTTGATCCCGTCATGCCTCGCCACAACACGCTTTTAAAAGGCTCCGAATAGTCGGACTTTTTTAAAAGCATTTCGATCGCCAGCACCGCGCGAGAAAGATGCTTGCAACGTCTTCCGTATGACGAAAGACGGCGTAATGAGAGAACACTAAAGAAGGACCCGCGCGCGCCGTAATACGGGGGTCGGCGCGCCATGCGCCCTGCGATCTCAGTCATCCGCCCCCTATGAAGCTCAGCCGCAAGATTCCCCTCGCTTTCGCCGCATCGCTCACCCTCATGTCGGCGGGCGCGCTATACGGCATTCACACGCTCAACCAGGCGATCGATACCTATCGCACCACCGTGCAGAACGCCGCCGCGAACGAGCGCATGGTGTCGGCCACGCTCGTCGAGTTCAAGCTGCAAGTGCAGGAGTGGAAAGACACGCTCCTGCGCGGCAAGGACCCGCAGAAACTCGATCGTTACTGGACCGCATTCCAGAAGCGCGAGCGCACGGTGAACGATCTCGCGGCCGCGCTCGAAACGGAGCTGCCCGATGGCGAAGCGCGCACGCTCGTCGAACAGTTCGCCGCCGCGCACGAGGCGATGGGCCAGGGCTACCGCAAGGGCTTCGAGGCGTTCAAGGCGGCGGGCGCCGATCCCGTTGCGGGCGATACCGTGGTCGCCGGTGTCGATCGCGCGCCGGCCCAACTACTCGATCGTGCCGCGCAGACCATTGCCGCCACCAACGCCCAGGTGGCCGCGCAGGCCGCGGTGCAAGCGGCGCACGCCACCATCGTGAGCGCCGTGCTCATGGTGGTCGCGTTCGTGCTCGCGCTGGCGGGCGGCGTGCTGTTCAGCCGCACGGTAACGCGCCCGCTGGGGCGCGCGGTGGGCTTTGCACGCGAGGTCGCCAACGGCGACCTCTCGACCGATCTGCATGCGCAGGGCGACGACGAAACCGCGGAACTGCTCACGGCGCTGGCGAAAATGCAGGCCAGTCTCGCGCGCGTCGTAAGCGAGGTCCGCGCCAATGCCGAAGGCGTGGCGACCGCGAGCGCGCAGATCGCCTCGGGCAACCAGAATTTGTCCTCGCGCACCGAAGAGCAGGCAGCATCGCTCGAAGAAACAGCTGCAAGCATGGAAGAGCTCACGTCGATCGTGCGCATGAACGCACAGAACGCAGAGGAGGCCACCTCGCTTGCGGGCACGGCGGCACAAACCGCCGCGCGAGGCGGCACGGTGATGCGCGGCGTGGTCGGCACGATGCAATCCATCGCCCACAGTTCGAGCAAGGTCGGCGAGATCATCGGCTTGATCGACGGCATCGCGTTTCAGACCAATATTCTCGCGCTCAATGCGGCGGTCGAAGCGGCGCGTGCGGGTGAACAAGGCCGCGGCTTCGCCGTTGTCGCAGGCGAGGTCCGCACGCTCGCGCAGCGTAGCGCGAGCGCGGCGCGCGAGATCAAGACGCTCATCGAGCAGTCGAAAGAACACGTCAAGAACGGATCGTCGCAGGTGGCCGACGCCGGCCAGATCATCGACGAGATCGTCGAAGCCGTGCAGCGGGTTTCCGGCACCGTACAGGATATTTCGACGGCCTCGCGCGAACAGTCGACGGGCATCGAACAGGTGAACATCGCTGTCACGCAAATGGACGAGGTCACGCAGCAGAACGCGGCGCTCGTGGAAGAGGCCTCGGCGGCAGCGCATGCGCTGGCCGAGCAGGCGCACGCGCTGCGCGAGACCGTCGCCGCGTTCAGGCTCAGGAATGCCGCCATGGCCTGACTTCACGCGTGCTCAGGCGCCGCTTCGGGGGCCATAACCGCTCTGGCATGCCCGGCATCTTGTAGACGGCGCTGACGCCGGTCGATCGCGAGCGTAATATACGCGAGGCTATATCGAACGCCACCGGCCCGGAGACTCATACATGGATATCGCGACCGCCCCCGCCTCAATCGACAACGCCGCGGAGCAATCCGCCCCGCTTCGGCTCACGGGCAGCCTCGTGCATCCGATGTCGCTCTCGCTCGAGGCGCTCCGGCAATATCCGGCCGTGACGTGCCCGGCGTTCGATCTGCGCTGCTACACGACGCAGCGCTTCATCCGGACGGTCCCGCCCTATCGCGGCGCGCGCTTGACGGACCTGCTCGAAGCGGCGCAGCTGCGCAATGACGTGCATGGCGACTTCAAGCGCATGGTTTTCCTCGCCGTCGGCCACGACGGTTACTTCGTCACGTTCTCGTGGCACGAACTGTTCAATACGCCCGTAGGCCAGCAGGTCATCGTCGCGTACGAATGCGGGGACACAACGCTCGACGCACAGCAGGGCGCCCCCGTGCTGTTCTCCGGCGCCGATCTCGTGCCCGCGCCGCGCCACGTCAAACGTCTCGCGCGCATCGAGGCGCGCGTGCTCGCGCTCTAAGCCCTCCGTATCCGCCCCTGTTTCGTGGGGCTTTCGTGGGGCTTTCGTGAGGCATCAGGCCGCACGAAATCTTCACGAGTTACTTGCCAGCCAATCTTACGGAATGTAAACTTCACGTAAGCTTTGGATTCGGGACACACCTTCCCTGAGCTTCTGGCGAACTTCGCGACAATCCATCGATTATTTAGTCATCCTTTAATTCACCATCAAGGAGAAAAACGTGATCACGTACTTCAGCCGACTCAACGCCACGTTCGCCATTGCCGGCCTCCTGATGATGGCACCGTTCATGGCCATGGCCCGCTTGCCAGCGCCGACCGCTTCCCCGCATGGCGACTCCATCGCCAAGAACCGTATCGCAAGCCGCGCGGCAAACGACGAGCATCGCGCCAGCGAAGCTGATGCAAGTGAATCTGCCGGTAAGTGATAAGGGTTCCTGATCGAATTTCAAAAACGCAAAAGCCGTGTCTAACTCGCGCAAATCCCCGGCACGGCAACCTTCTGGAAGATATGCGGCGAAGCAATCACCGATGAGGGATATGCGGCGAGGCTCGAACGAAACCCAGGCTGGGAGAACGCCGCCCGAAAATGCGCGGTCGACTCCCAGACCGCGTAATTCATATAGGCCGGATGCGCCCCAATCGCGCGATGGAGTTGCGTTGAAATGAAGCCGGGCTGCTGCTTCATGAATGCGGCGTCGTCCTGCCAAACCTCAAGAAACTTCGCCTCGTCCGCCGGATCGAGCGTGAAGACGTTGACGAGCACAACGGGCTCGGCGTCAATGGCAAGTTGACGCTCGATCGGGCAGGAAGGATCGAGCGGTCGCAATTGCAGCATGGTGCACTCCTGGTTCTGGAAAATGATGTCAACCTGTCACGGCCAATTTATAGTAAATTGACATGATGATGTCAATTTGAAAATATGGTGACATATGCGCGAACCTGTGAGAACACCGGCCGGGGAACGCCTGTCGAGCATCATGCTCGATCTCTTCCGGCTCAATAGCGGACTGCTGACTTCGGGAGATCGGCTCGTCGAGGGCCTCGGGCTTACGAGCGCACGCTGGCAAATACTGGGCGCCATCCGTGCCGCCGAGCGGCCACAGCCGGTGGCCTGGATCGCCCGCGATCTGGGCGCCAACCGGCAAAACGTACAACGGATCGTCAACGACCTCGCAAACGACGCTCTGGTGCGTTTCGAGGCAAACCCACACCATCGCCGCGCGCAGCTGGTCGTTCTGACCGATGCGGGCCGGCAGGCATTCGAAGCCGCCATGCGTCTTCAGGCCCCTTGGGTCAACCGCCTGGCCGAAGGCGTGACGGTCACCGAGATCAAGGCCGCGCATCGCGTCATGATGAAACTGCAGGCGAACCTCGACGAGATGGACGAAGCCGCCGACACGGATTGATTGCCTGCGGCCACTCGCGCATGCAATGTGCTACCAGCATGGGATCGTTCCCAGGCGGGCGCCGGGACACTCAGGGATCCATCCGCCAGGCGAGGCCCACACATGCCGACAATTGCCCTCATTGCCGTGACCGTCGCGGTGACGCTCGTCGTCATCCTGGTCATCGCGAACCTCACGAGCGGCGAGAAGAAGATCGAGCACAACATCGAACGGCTCTACGCAAGCGACAGTCCGCAGTTCATCCGCTCGATGGGACTGCTGCTCGGGCCACCCGTCGTGGGCGGCAATCGCTTCAAGGCGCTCGTGAACGGCGACGCAATCTTTCCGTCGATGCTGGAGGGCATGCGCTCGGCACAGCACACCATCACCTTCGAAACCTTCATTTACTGGTCCGGCGCGATCGGCGAGGAATTTGCACGAGCGCTGGCAGACAAGGCGCGCGCGGGTATCGCCGTGCATGTGCTGCTCGACTGGGTTGGCTCCTCGAAGATGGACAAGCGCTACCAGCAAATGCTGCGCGAGGCCGGCGTCCAGCTCGTGCTGTATCACAGGCCGCACTGGACCGGTCTTGGCCGTATGAACGACCGCACGCACCGCAAGCTGCTCGTGATCGACGGGCGCATCGGCTTTACGGGGGGCGTAGGGATCGCCGATGAATGGACCGGCCACGCGCAGGACGAAAAACACTGGCGCGATACGCACTTTCGCGTTGAAGGTCCGGCGGTCGGGCAGATGCAGGCCGTCTTCATGGACAACTGGGTCAAGTCCACAGGCAATGTGCTGCACGGACCGAAATATTTTCCGGCGATCGACGCCGCGGGCAATGGCCTCGCACACATGTTCAGCAGCTCGCCTTCGGGTGGCAGCGACGACATGGAGCTGATGTACCTCATGGCGATCACCGCCGCGACGCGCTCCATTCATCTGTCGACGGCATACTTCGTGCCGGACAAGCTCACGATCAACGCGATAGTCGAAGCGGCGAAGCGCGGCGTGAAGGTGCGCATCATCACGCCCGGCAAGCGCATCGACACCCACACGGTGCGCGAGGCGTCGCGAGCTTGCTGGGGCGACCTGCTCGCGGCGGGCGTTCAGATGTACGAGTATCAGCCGACGATGTTCCACTGCAAGCTGATCGTCGTCGACGAATACCTGGTGTCGGTCGGCTCGACCAACTTCGACAGCCGCTCGTTCAAGCTCAACGACGAGGCCAATCTCAACATCTACGACCGCGATTTCGCGCGTGAGCAGACCGCGATTTTCGATGCCGACGCCGCCCTCGCGAAGCGCATCACGCTTGACGACTGGCGCCGCCGGCCGCTGCGCGAAAGGCTGCTGGAACACGCGGCCGCCCTGCTCGATTCGCAACTGTGATCCGCGTCGACGATATCCCGCCCGCCGGCACGCTCGCTGCGGGCCAATCGACAACGAAGCGAAGATCGCAGACAATCGATGCCCTACATCGGGCAGTGACCAGAACAGTCAGAATTAAAGGGACCGCAACCCATGCTGCACATCGAGGATCTGGCCACGCCGCCGGAGGGCTTTCTGCGCGACGAGCCGGAGGGGGCGGAGTTTTACGAGGCCTTTCAGACGGCCCGGCTGGACGATTTCAGCTTCGGGTATTTCGCCGTGTACCGGGACAGCGCGCTCGTGACTGTGGCGCCCTACTTCGTGATGAATTTCCGGCTCAATACGCTGCTTCCCAGCGGCTGGCTGAAGAACAGTTTGAGCTGGATCCGCTTCAAGCTGGCCTGCATCGGGCATCCGACCGTGGACGCGGGCCGCATCCAGGGAGAAGTCTCGCAGGAGACGCTCGCGGCCATCAGCACGGCGCTTGCGAAGAAAGGGAGCCTGCTCGCTTACAAAGGTTTCGGCGAGGATTTGCCGCTGAGCGGCTTCGTGGCGGCAAAAGGCCTGCCCGTGCCCGTGCTGTCGATCGGCCCAGACTACTACCAGGCCATGAAGAGCGACCGCAGAAACCTGCTCAAGCGCAAGCTGAAGAAGGCGGCTGCGCTGCGCTATGAAGAATGCGCGGGACTGCCCGATCATCTCGTCGACAAAGTGTATGCGCTGTATCTGAACACCTGGCAAAAGGCCGAGTTGAAGTTTGAAAAGCTCACGCCCGAGTATTTCGCCAACACCCGCAGCTTGAGCCATTATTTGCTGTACTTTCTGGACGACGAGCTGATCGGCTTCACCCAGTTGATCGGCAAGGGGCGGCACCTCGTCAACCGCTATATCGGGCTCGACTACGCGAGGAGCCACGAATACGGCCTGTATTTCGCCATGTTCATTCGCACGGTCGAATTCGGCATTCGCGAAGGCTTCGAGGAAATCGAACTGGGCGCCACGTCCTACGAGTTCAAACGCATTCTGGGCGCGCGCCAGATTCCCACGTGGAATCACTACCGGCACAACAATGCGCTGGTCAACTGGCTGCTCGGCAAACTGCGTAGCGTGCTGGAACCGTCGGAGTCCGAACTGCGTTAGCGCTCGTGCAAACTGGGCGCGGCGCGCCCCAATGCCAGCAACACGCGTTACAGGCGATAATGTGCCAAACGCAATCGACTTGAGATACGGAGTAAGGATGAGCAAGCAAGGCTTCACCACTGGCATCGTTCACGGCGACAGGATCGCGGGCACCGAGCACGGCGGCGTGCGCCAGCCGATTCATACGTCCGTGCAATACGGTTTCGAGCGCGTCGAAGACCTGATCGGCGTGTTTCAGGGCACGAAGAAAGGCGGCTTCAACTACGCACGGCAAGGCACCCCCACGACCGCCGCGCTGGAGCGCAAGATCACGAGTCTGGAAGGCGGCACCGGCACGGTCTGCTTCAGTACCGGCATGGCCGCGATCACGGCAACCTTCCTGACGCTGCTGCGCGCGGGCGATCATCTCGTGTCGAGCCGTTACGTGTTCGGCAACACCAACAGCCTGTTCGGCACGTTGCGCACGCTCGGCGTGGAAGTCACGACCGTCGACGCCTGCGAAGCCGAAAACGTGAAGAACGCCATCCGGCCGAACACGCGCATGGTGTTCGTCGAAACCATCGCGAATCCAGGCACGCAGATTCCCGACCTGCAAGGCATCGGCGCGCTGTGCCGTGAGCGCGGCATCGCCTACGTCGTCGACAACACGATTACCTCGCCCGCGTTGTTTCAGCCGAAAGCGGTCGGCGCGGGCCTCGTCATCAACTCGCTCACGAAGACCATCGCGGGCCATGGCGCCGCGCTCGGCGGCGCGGTGACGGATACGGGCCTGTTCGACTGGAGCGCGTATCCGAACATCGCCGACGACTATCGGCGTTCGCCGGCGAAGGATCAGGGGCTCCTGCAGATCCGCAAGAAGGGCCTGCGCGACATGGGTGCATCGCTGTCTTCGGAGCAGGCGCACGCCATCGCAATGGGTGCGGAAACGCTCGCGCTGCGCGTGAAGCAAAGCAGCGACAATGCGCTCGCGCTCGCGCAGTTTCTCGAAGGCCACGCTGCCATCGGCAAGGTGTTTTATCCGGGTCTCAAGAGCCATCCGCAATACGAGGTCGCGCAAACGCTCTTCAAGGGCGCGTCATGGCTGCTCTCGTTCGAACTGCTCAACGCGGAGCGCATGATCGACGTGGTCAACGCGCTCGAACTGCCGATCAAGGCGACCGGTCTCGGCGACACACGCACGCTCATCATTCCCGTCGCGCCGACGATCTTCTTCGAAGCCGGCGCGGAAACGCGCAAGGCGATGGGCATTTCCGACGGCATGCTGCGCCTTTCCGCGGGCATCGAGGATATCGACGATCTGATCGCCGACTTCTCGCAAGCGCTCAAGCTGGCTGCGTAACGCCTCGCGCGCCGCTTTCGTGAACAGGGCCAGCATGCGCTGGCCCTTTCGCGTTTACAACGCTCATGGATTGAAGCGTTTCGCCTCTTCGCGCCAGTAATGCTGCTGCTTCCAGCCAAGCAGCCGTTTGAGTTTCTCGTTGCTGAGCAGCCCCTCGAACTCGCCAAGCGCCTTCTTGACCGGCACGCCAGGATAGTAGCGATCCAGCAGGGTCTGGGTCGGCAAGTCGGAAGACACGTCGTCGGCCGCGACGTTCATGATCTCGAAGCCGAGCCCGTCCGTTTCGATGGCCAGCCTGCACGCGTTGGCGAGATCTCGCCCGTCGATATAGCTCCACGCAATGCGCTTGCGCAGCGCCGGGTCCTTCAGCCACGTGGAAAACTTCGCGTAGTCCTCGGGATCGAGCACGTTGCCAATACGAAAGCAGTAGATGTCCGATCCGGTGCGCGCCTGGAATGCCTTTGCGGTCACTTCGTTGACCACTTTCGAGGTCGCGTAGCTGTCCATCGGATCGACGGGATAGTCCTCGTCGAGCGGAAAGTACGCGGGATCGCGATGGCGGTGGGCGAACACCACGCCGTAAGTCGTCTCGCTCGACGCCACGATCACCTTGCGCACACCCAGTTTCGAAGCGGCGTCCAGAATGTTGTAGGTCCCCATCACGTTGATGCGGTAGACCTCGTTATCGGTCGTCAACATGATGCGAGGGATCGCCGCAAAGTGAACGATCGCGTCGATCGGTTGCGGCTCCAGGTCGTCCGCGAATTCCACCGGCGCCGTGGTCGACGCGATCGCATTGAAGACCTGGCCCGCGTCCGTAATGTCCGTGATCAGCGTGCGCGCGGTGCGCTTGGGCATGGGCACGCGGTCCAGATTCAATACCTCGTAGCCGTGCGCCACCAGGTTTTCGACCACCCATTTACCGGCGAGGCCGCTGCCGCCGGTCACCATGACTCGCTTTGCCATCTGTCTCTCTCCTGTTCGTCGCTCGATGCCAGCCGCTGCGAATGGGCACGTTACCGCAAACATCGGCCGCCTGTAACGATCACCCACTCCTTTCCAGCCGGGTGGAATACCCGCAGGACGTTCAATCAATTTGCCCGGTCCACGGCTGACAAATCCTCCCAAAAATGATCGATTCAATCAAATTCAGGGTTTTCCCTTGGTTGAATTGCTCGTTTCACTCAAATAAGATGACTCAACCGATCAATTACGGCGTATCGAATCACTGAAACCCGCCCTCCTTTGATCGAATCAATCAAATAACCCACCCAGCCGGAGACAAAAAACGATGAGAAGGACCACCGCCATGCTTGGCTTGCTAGGCGCCGCGATCGGTGCACATGCGCAAAGCAGCGTCACCCTCTACGGTTTGATCGACACGTCGCTCGTGTATACGAACAACCAGAAGGGGTCGGCGAACTACCAGATGTCGAGCGGTGTCTTGTCCGGCAGCCGCTGGGGCCTCAAGGGCTCCGAGGATCTGGGTGGCGGGTACGCGGCCATCTTCCAGCTGGAAAACGGTTTTAGCAGCACCACGGGCACGCTGGGCCAGAACGGCCGCATGTTCGGCCGCGCGGCCTGGGTGGGCGCCTCCACGCCGGTCGGCAGCGTCACGCTCGGCCGCCAGAACGAGCCTTCCGCCGATCTCGTCGGCCCGCTCGTCGTCGCGAACCAGTGGGCGGGCGGCATTGGCGCGCATCCGGGCGACACCGACAACCTGTACGTGAATTCGCGCGTGAGCAACAGCATCAAGTTCCTGAGCCAGAGCTATCACGGCTTGCGCGGCGGCGCGCTGTTCAGCTTCGGCGGCACGCCGGGCGCGTTCAACAACAACCGCATCTGGAGCCTCGTGGCGGGCTATTCGCAAGGACCGCTCGCGCTGGCCGCGTCGTACATCAACACCTCGCGCCCCAACACGGCGCTGTGGGACGGCACGGCGGGCGCCGCGCCCATTTCGCCGAACAACTCGCCGATCTTCTCGGGCTATACGTCGGCGCGCACGCAGCAAGTCACGTCCGTGGCGGGCAACTACACGCTCGGCAACGCGAAGCTCGGTCTCGTGTATTCGAACTCGCGTTTCGAGGATCTCGGTTCGGGCGCGGCGTCCGCACCCATTGCCGCCTACCATGGAAAAACGGCGGTGTTCGACAATGCCGAAGCGAGCTTCAGCTATCAGTTCACGCCTGCGCTGCTGATGGGCGTAGCGTACGAATATACGAACAGCCACGGCGCCGGCGACGCGCACTACAACCAGGCCAATATCGGCGCCGACTATCTGCTTTCGAAGCGCACCGATATTTACCTGACCGCCGCGTACCAGCGCGCAAGCGGCACGGATTCGACCGGCAAGGCCGCCGTGGCCGCGCTCTGGCCGATCACGGCTTCGAGCAACTCGCATCAGATCGTCGCGGCATTGGGGCTGCGGCACCGGTTTTAGCAGGCAATCAACGGCGGCGCGCTCCATCGCGCCGCCATGCTGGAGGACAACGAGGCGTTGCCCTCCAGCGAAGCGGAGAACGAACATGGCAGTGAATTTCCGGGGCATCATCCCCGCCCTCATCACCCCAATGACCGCCGACGAGGAAGTCGACGAAGCCGGCCTGCGCACGCTCGTCGAGCGCCTGATCGGCGCGGGCGTGCACGCGCTGTTCGTGCTCGGCACCAACGGCGAATTCATCGCGCTTTCCGAGGCGGAAAAGCTGCGCATCGCGCGTATCGCCGTGGATCAGGCGCGCTCGCGCGTGCCCGTGATCGCGGGCACCGGCGCCTACGCCACGCGCGACGTGATCGAGTTGAACAGCAAGATGCGGGATACGGGCGTGGACGCCGTCTCCGTCATCACGCCATATTTCAACGGTGCTTCGCAGCCCGAACTGTTCACGCACTACGAGCGCATCGTGCGCGCCACGCCGCTGCCGGTGATGCTTTACACGATTCCCGCCAAGGCGGGCGTGACGCTCACCATCGACACCGTGCGCCGCCTGGCCGAGATTCCGAACATTCGCGGCATCAAGGACAGCGGCGGCGACTTCGACCGCCTGCTGCAACTCATCAACCTGCGCCGCGACGATTTCGCCGTATTTACAGGCACCGATTCGATGATCCTCTGGTCGCTGATCGCAGGCGGCGACGGCGCCGTAGCCGCCACGACGAATGCGGTCCCGGGCGTCGTGATGTCGATCTGGAATCACTTCCAGGCCGGTGAAATCGAAGCGGCCCGCCGCGCCCAGGAATCGCTGCGCGCGCTGCGCGACGCTTTCGCGCTCGGCACGATGCCGGTCGTGCTCAAGACCGCGGCCGCCATGCTCGGCATGCCCGCCGGCCCGGCGCGCTCGCCTGCGCAGCCGCTCGACGCCGCCACGCGCGAACGCCTCGCGAAGGCGCTCGAAATCTACCCGCGCGTGGCCTGAAGCCACGCCTGCAACCGAACGAACGCCCATTAGCGCCCCACTAGCAAGACCGCAATCGAGACTCACGATATGAACCCCGTTTATCACTTCCAGACCGTCAAGCACGTCGTGCACGGCGCCAACAGCCTCGACCAGTTGCCCGAAAAGCTCGCGCTGCTCGACCGCCCGGTTCGCCGCATTGCGTTCATCACGCAACCGGTGATGGAGGAAAACGGGGTTGCGGCACGCGTCGTGGCGGCGCTCGAAGCGACGGATATCGAAGTATTGATCGTGCGCGACGTGCAGCCCGAGCCGACCATCGAGAACGTGGAGACGGTGTTTCGCGGCCAGATCGAGCCGTTCTCGCCCGATGCGGTGCTTTCCGTCGGCGGCGGCAGCGTGCTCGACGCCGCCAAGCTCTTCGCCGTACGTCTCACCAACGCGCAGCCGCTGCGCGAGTGGCTCGGCATCGATCTGATCAAAACGCCGGGCGTGCCGCTCATTCTCGCGCCGACCACGGCGGGCACCGGCTCCGAGGTCACGCCCAACGCCATCGTCACGCTGCCCGACGAAGAGCTGAAAGTGGGTATCGTGAGCCGCCATCTGCTGCCGCAGCTCGTGATCCTCGACGCCGCGCTCACGCTCGACCTGCCGAAGCCGATCACGGCCGCCACGGGCATGGACGCGTTCATTCACGCGCTCGAATCGTATATCTCGACCAAGGCCAATCCCATCAGCGACATGTTCGCGATGGAATCCATGCGCCTGATTGGCGCGAACCTGCTCGAGGCCTATGAAAACGGCCATTCGCTGAAGGCGCGCGAAGCCATGCTGCTCGGCTCGATGTACGGCGGCCTCGCGCTCACCGCGGCCGGCACGGCCGCCGTGCATGCCCTTGCCTACCCGCTCGGCGGCATGTTCAATATCACGCACGGCGTGGCCAACTCGATGCTGCTGCCGCACGTGATGGCGTTCAATCTCGACGCGATCGTCGGCCGCCTCGCGACCGTCGCGCACGCGCTCGGCATCGCGCAGCACGACGACAGCGATCAGGCCGCCGCCGATAAATTCCTCGAGCGCTTGCGCGAATGGACCGCGGCGCTCGCGATTCCGCAGGATCTGCGCCAGTTCGGCGTGTCCGAAACGCATCTCGACGCGCTCGCCGTTGCGGCCGCCAAGGTCAAGCGCCTGCTCGGCAACAACCCCAAGGCGCTGAGCCTCGACGACATCAAGGCCATCTACAGCCGTCTGCTGCCATGAACACCCCCACCACCCGCAACGTGCGCCTGCTTATACTCGGAGACGATCTCTCCGGCACGGCGGACTGCGCCGTGAAGAGCACGCATCGCGGCCTCGCCAGCGTGGTCTGCCTGAACGCCTCGGTGGCGCAGGGCGGCGCGGCCGGACCTGACGTGCTCGCGATCGACACCGACACGCGCCGCGCCTCGCCCGCCGATGCCGCGAGCGCGAACGCGCAGGCATGGCGCGCGCATGCTGCCGGCCGGCGGCTCTACAAGAAGATCGACTCGACACTGCGAGGCAACGTCGCCGCCGAAGTGGCCGCGCTCGCGGCGCACGCGGGCATGGCGATCGTGGCGCCCGCGCTGCCCGAAGCGGGCCGCACGACGCAGGACGGATGCCTTCTCGTGAACGGCACGCCCGTCGAAGCAACGGAAGTCTGGCGCAATGAAAGCATCGGCGGCACGGGTCATTTGCCTTCGATGCTCGCGGGCGCCGGTCTGCAGGTCGAGCACATTGGCCTGCAAGCCATGCGCGAAGGCGCGGCGCCGTTGCGCGCGCGCCTCGAAGCCCTGCGCGCCGCGAAGTGCCAGGCCGTGGTCTGCGACAGCGAAACGGATGCCGATCTCGCCATGCTTGCCGGAGCCTCCGCCGCCCTCGACGGCGTGTTCTGGGTCGGCTCGGCGGGACTCGCGCAAACGCTGATCGCCACGCTCACGAACGAAAGCGTGCAGCAACGCGCGGCGTCCAAGCTTCCCGTTGCGTCTGCAACGATCTCGCAACACCCGCGCGGCGTGCTGACCGTGGTAGGCAGCATGTCGAGCATCTCGCACGAACAGGTCGCCACGCTGCGCGGCAATGCGGGCGACGCCATCGACGTATTCGACGTCGACGTCGTTGCGCTGCTCGACCCGGTGAGCCCCGAGTCGCTCACGCTGGGCACCCGCGTCGCGAACACCCTCATGCGCGGGCGCCACGCGGTGGTGGCCCTGAGCCAGACCGAACGCGTATTGATTGGCGATGGCGAACTGCTCGCCCGCCAGCTCGCCGAAAGCCTCGCTCCCGCCGCCGCGCACGCAGCCGCATTGATCGCCACGGGCGGCGAAACGGCGCGCGCGCTGCTCGCGGCCATGGGGGTGGCCACGCTGCGCGTGATCGAAGAAGTCGAAAACGGCGTGCCGCTCATGGCCGCTACCCAGGCGTCGCGCGTGTTGCCCGTCGTCACCAAGGCGGGCGGCTTCGGGCGTCCCGACACCCTTTATCGCGCCTGGCAGCGGCTCGCCGCCATGACGCAAGCGCACGCGAAGGCGCCGCGCCAATCCAGCAAAGAGGAAGCCATGAACTATCGTCCCGTAATCGGCATCACGATGGGCGATGCCGCCGGCGTGGGCCCGGAAATCATCATGAAGAGCCTCGCGCACCAGTCGGTGTACGACGGCTGCCGCCCGCTCGTGATCGGCGACGCCAAACGGCTTGTCGACGCCGGACGGCGCGCGGGCGTCACGCTCGAAGTCCGCTCGATCAAGGCTCCCGCAGACGCCCGCTTCCAGCTCGGCGTGGTCGACTGCATCGACCTCGGCCTGATTCCCGAATCGATGCCCTACGGCCAGCTATCTTCGGTCGCCGGCGACGCCGCGTATCAGTACATCGCGCGCACGGTCGAGCTGACCTCGGCGGGCGAGCTCGACGCAATCTGTACCGCGCCGCTGAACAAGGAAGCGCTGCACGCGGGCGGCCATATCTTCCCCGGCCACACGGAAATGCTCGCGCACCTCACAGGCATTCCGGAAGTCTCGATGATGCTCGTGGCACCGAAGTTGCGCGTGATTCACGTGACGACGCATATCGGCCTGCTCGACGCGATCCGCAAGATCGAGCCTGGCCTCGTGCAGCGCACGATCGAGCGCGCACACGAAACGCTCGTGCGCGCGGGCATCGAGCAACCGCGCATCGGCGTATGCGGCATCAATCCGCATGCGGGCGAAAACGGCCTGTTCGGCTATGGCGAGGAAGAAGAAAAGATCATGCCCGCCGTCGCCGTGCTGCGCGAGCGCGGCTGGGACGTGGAAGGCCCGCTGCCCGCCGACACCCTGTTCTTCCGTGCGGGCCGCGGCGACTTCGACGTGGTCGTCGCGATGTATCACGACCAGGGCCACGGCCCCGTGAAGGTGATGGGCCTCGAAGCGGGCGTGAACGTGACGGTAGGACTGCCGGTGATCCGCACCTCGGTCGATCACGGCACGGCATTCGATATCGCGGGCAAGGGCATTGCGGACGAACGCAGCATGCTCGAAGCGCTGAAGCAGGCACAAGACCTCGCCACGCGCCGCGCCGTGCAGACGGCCTAGCGTCGCCCCGCCGTCGCTCTCGCTGAAGAGCGACGGCTGTTGCACACACAACAATCGGAGACATCACGTATGAATCGCCTCACTGTGTGGGACACCTCCATCATCATGGCGATGGTGGTCGTGTATATCGTCATCACGGCCTGGATCAGCATCCGGCTGCGCAGCAAGACCACCGAGCAGTTCATGGTCGCGGGCCGCTCCACGCCCGTCATCGTGATCGCCATCCTGCTGATGTCGGAGTACATCGGCGCGAAGTCGACCATCGGCACCTCGCAGGAAGCCTTCAACGTAGGTATCGCGGCCTCGTGGTCGGTGATTTCCGCTTCGATCGGCTTCGTGTTCTTCGGCCTCTTCATGGCCAAACGCCTGTACCGTTCCGGCGAATTCACGATCTCGGGCTTCATTGCGCAGAAGTACGGCAAGACGGCGCGGCTCGTCGTCTCAGCGGTGATGATCTACGCGCTCTTCATCGTGAACGTGGGCAACTACGTGAGCGGCGCCGCCGCCATCTCGACCGTGATGCGCGTGAACCTGCCCACCGCCGCATTCATCACCGCTGTCGTCAGCACGATCTACTTCGCCTGGGGCGGCCTGAAGAGCGTGGCCTACGTGACGATCCTGCATAGCACGGTGAAGATTATCGGCATCGGCATTCTCGTGTGGGTCGCGTTTTCCATGTCAGGCGGCATTGCGCCGATGATGCACGCCATGCCCGCCCAGTACTTCACCTGGAACGGCATGCTGAGCGGCGGCACGATCGGCGCATGGATCATCGGCACGGCCGGCGCGATCTTCTCCACGCAGTTCATCATTCAGGCGATCTCGGGCGCGAAGTCCGCCAACGAGGCGCGCAACTCCACGCTGATCGCAGGCGCGCTGTGCATTCCCATCGCGCTTGCGCTCGGTTTTCTCGGCGTCGCGGCGAAGTTCCTGTTCCCCAACATCAAGAGCCTCTACGCGCTGCCGATCTTTCTCCAGCATATGAACCCGCTGCTTTCGGGCGTGGTCACGGTCTCGCTCGTCGCCTCGATCTTCGTGAGCGTGAGCACGGTGGCGCTTGCGATTGCGTCGCTGATCGTCAAGGACTTCTACGTACCGCGTTATCGCCCGACGCCCGAGAAAGAGCTGCGCGCCACACGCACGATCTCCTTCGTGGTGGGCTTCCTGCCGCTCATCTTCGTGCTGTTCGTGCCGCAGATTCTCGCGCTCTCGTTCTTCACCCGCGCGCTGCGCCTCTCGGTCACGGTGGTCGCGCTGATGGGCATCTACCTGCCCTTCTTCAACAGCAACCGCGGCGCGATCAGCGCGCTCGTGGTCGCCACGATCGCCACGACGATCTGGTATCTGCTCGGCAATCCGCTTGGCATCGACAACATGTACGTCGCACTCGTTGCGCCCGCGATCGTGATGGTGATCGAGAAGCTGCTGACGCCCACGGCGAGCAGCAACGGCCAGCGCGTCGTGCATCAAGACTCGTGACCCCCTTGCCACACCGCAACAGGAATTCATCATGACGACTCCCTCCACGCTGCCCGACGCCGCGTTCACCCTGCCCGGCCGCCTGCACGCCGCCGCCGGCGACGCCGCGCGCACGGACGCCTACCTCCCGGCCGCCACGGTGCAGTGCCACGCAGCGAACCTGCTCGCGCTCGCCAACGGCGATGTGCTGTGCGCATGGTTTGGCGGCACGCAGGAAGGCGTGCCCGACATTTCCGTCTACCTCTCGCGCCTGAACAAAGGCGGCGACACGTGGAGCGTGCCGGTGCGCCTCTCCGACGACCCCACCCGCTCCGAGCAGAACCCGGTGCTCTTTGCCGCGCCCAACGGCGAGATCTGGCTGATCTACACGGCGCAGCTCTCGGGTCACCAGAACACCTCGATCGTGCGCCGCCGTGTTTCCGCGGATCAGGGGCGCACCTGGGGCCCCATCGAAACGCTGTTCGAGCGCCCCGGCACCTTCGTGCGCCAGCCGATCGTGGTGGCGCGCGACGGCGCATGGCTGTGCCCCGTGTTCCTGTGCCGCGTGCAGCCCGGCGAGCGCTGGTCGGGCAACGACGACGTGAGCGTGGTGATGCGCTCGACCGACAACGGTGCGAGCTGGACCGAGCACGCGGTGCCCGCGAGCGTGGGCTGCGTGCACATGAACATCCAGCCGCTCGCGGACGGCTCGCTCCTCGCGCTCTACCGCAGCCGCTGGGCCGATCATATCTACGCGAGCCGCTCCGCCGACGGCATCACGTGGAGCGCGCCCGAGCCGCTCGCGCTGCCGAACAACAACTCGTCGATCCAGTTCGTCGCGCTTGCCAACGGGCACCTTGGCCTCGTGTTCAACGCGAGCAGCGCCGCGCAGAGCACGGAGCGGCGCGCCTCGCTCTACGACGACATCGAGGACTCGGAAGACAGCGGCGAACTGGTCACGCAAGCCGCCTCCGCGCACGGCACCGCGTTCTGGGGCGCGCCGCGCGCGCCGATGACGCTCGCCATCTCGACGGACGGCGGCCGCACCTGGCCCGTCACGCGCAACCTCGAAACCGGCGACGGCTACTGCATGACGAACAACTCGACGGACAAGCTCAACCGCGAGTTCTCGTATCCGTCGATCGCGCAGTCGCCCGATGGCCGTTTGCATATCGCTTACACGTACTTCCGCCAGCGCATCAAGTACGTGAGCGTGGCCGAGGAATGGGCCAGCGCGGCGCCCGCCGCCACGCAGCCCGCGCCCGCCGCCGCCTGACGGGTCACGGGCACACCGGGAACCGGGACCCACGCGATGAACGCGAGGCGTCGGAAAGTGGCTACAGTACGGGGTGACGTACGCGGTAAACTGCGTGCGCGCCGCACTGTCCAAGCCGTCTGCCTCGCCGCGAAGCGACGTCCCGAACCCAACGCCGAACACTCCATGAAAGTAGCCCGCCGCCGCGAAGCCATGCTCCAGGCCGTCCTCTCCGGCATGACCGAAGTGTCCGAGTTGTGCGAACACTTCGGCATGTCGGAGGCCACTGTGCGCCGCGATCTGCGCGCGCTCGCCGACGAGCGGCTGATCCTGCGTACCTATGGCGGCGCGGCCTCGGTCAGCACGCACGCGCCTGAGGAGTCGCTTGAACAGCGCCGCCAGAGCTTCCAGGCGGAGAAAGACGCCATCGGCCACGCGGCGGCCGCGCACGTGCGCGCCGGCGACACGATCTTCCTCGACAGCGGCACCACGACCGCCGCGCTCGCACGCGCCCTCGCTCAGGCAGGCCGCCACGATATTCGCGTGGTGACGAACAACCTCCTCGTCGTGCAGGCGCTCGCGGGCAGCAGCGTGCCGCTCACGCTGATCGGCGGCGAGGTGCGCGAGTCGAGCATGAGCACGCTCGGGCCGATCGCGCAGCTGGCGCTCACGCGGGTGACCGTCGACAAGGCCTTCCTCGGCGCCGACGGCGTGGTGCCCGGCCGCGGCCTGTGCGAAGCGACCGCCGACCAGGCCTACCTCAAGGAATGCCTGATGCGGCAGGCCGCGAGCCTCTTCGTGCTCGTGACCGCCGACAAGCTCAACCGCGACAGCCAGCAGCACTGGGCGCCGATTGAAAAGCCGTGGACGCTCATCACGGACGCGAGCGCCTCGCATGGCGAGTTGCAGGCGTTCCGCAATCTCGCGGGGCTCACCATCGAGCCGATCGAAGTGCCTGCGGGAGCCGCGCATTGAAAGACGACAATGGACAACGCAACGAACGCAGTAACTAGCACGACGACCGCCGCCACGAATAAGCGCATGGTCGTGACGGGCGCAAGCTCCGGCATCGGCTATGCCATTGCGAAGCAACTGCTCGCCGAAGGCCAGGATGTGATTGGCCTGAGCCGCAGCGCGCCGGATCTCGATCATCCACGCTTCACGTGGTACGCCGCGGACCTTGACGATACCGCCGCAATTGCAGGGCTCGCGCAACAGTTGGGCGCGGTTGATGGCCTCGTGCACGCAGCGGGCTTCATGAAAACCGCGCGCCTTGGAGAACTCGATGAAGCCAGCGGCGAAGCGATGTGGCGGCTACACGTGGCCGCCGCTTCGGCGCTCGCCAACGCGCTCGTGCCCGCCATGCGCGAAGGCGGCCGCATCGTGCTGATCGGCAGCCGCGTGTCGGGCGGCGCGGCCGGGCGCAGCCAGTACGCCGCCGTCAAGGCCGCCATGGTCGGCATGGCGCGGTCGTGGGCCATCGAGCTTGCGCCGCGCGGCATCACCGTCAATGTGGTTTCGCCTGCCGCGACCGCTACGCCCATGCTGAGCGATCCGAAGCGCACGTCCAGCGCGCCGGTCATGCCGCCTATCGGGCGCTACGTGACGGGGGAGGAAGTAGCCTCGATGGTCGCGTATCTGCTCGGCCCGCAGGCCGGCGCGATCACGGGGCAGCAGATCATGATCTGCGGGGGCAGTTCGCTGTAGCGTGCGAGGCGCGTTGTGCGCCCTTGGCGGGATTCACTCAGCCGATTGCGCAGCCGCCGCACCGTGCCGGTTGAACCGCTCCGCCAGAAAGTCGATAAACGCACGCGCGCGCGCCGACTGATTGCGCTTGTTCGGGTAATAAACGAACAAATCGGCGAGCGGCTGCACGAACTCGGGCAGCACGACGCGCAAGCGCCCGCTTTCCAGATACTTCGCCAGGTCCCACTCCGAGCGTAGCAGAATGCCGTGTCCGTCGAGCGCCCAGCCGAGTACGATGTCGCCGTCGTTGCTCGACAGCATGCCGTGCACCTTCACCGAATGCGCCTCGCCGCCGCGCTCCAGACGCCAAATGCCGTAAGCGTTGTCGTTCTGCCGATGCACGATGCACTGATGACCGGCGAGATCGCCAAGCGTTGCGGGCGTGCCCTGCTTCTCCAGATAACGCGGCGACGCGCACAGCAAGCGGCGGTTCGTCATGATGCGCCGCGCAATGAGCCGCTTGTCGGGCAATTCGCCAAAACGGATCGCCAGATCCACCCCGCTTTCGACGAGATCGATCGGCCGGTCGGTGACGTCGAGCTGCACCTCGACATGCGGGTGGCGCCGCGCGAACTCCGAGACGAGCGGCGCGATCGTCGTGCGTCCAAAGCCGAGTGTCGCGTTCACGCGCAGCAAGCCGCGCGTCACCGAGCGGCTCGACGACACCACATCCTCCATTTCCTTCACTTCGGCAAGAATGCGCGTCGCGTAGTGCAGAAAGGTCTCGCCTTCGGCGGTCAGGCTCACGCTGCGGGTCGTCCGGTTGACGAGCCGCACGCCCAGGCGCGCCTCGAGCTGCGCGAGCCGTTTGGTCGCCGCCGGCGGCGTGATGTCCATGTCGCGCGCCACGCTCGAAAGGCTGCCGTAACGCCCGAGCAGGACGAAAAACTCCAGGTACGAGGTCAGGTCATTCTTCACCGCAGGTTAATAAAGATGTGAAAACAAGTGAATCATAGTACCGATCCGGGCGCATAACCTAGCGTCTCCAACAGCCAGCCAACCACGCACGCTGGCCGTGCCACCAGGAGACACCCGTGAGAATCGTTGAAATCCGCGAAAAAACCGTTCCGATCAGCTCCTCGATCCGCAACGCCTATATCGACTTCAGCAAGATGACGCTGAGCCTCGTCGCCGTGGTCACCGACGTGATCCGCGACGGCAAGCCCGTTATCGGCTATGGCTTCAACTCGAATGGCCGCTACGGCCAGGGCACGCTGATGCGCGAGCGTTTCATCCCGCGCATTCTCGAAGCCGATCCCGCCTCGCTCGTGAACGACGCGGGCGACAACCTCGACCCGCACAAGATCTGGGCCACGATGTTCACCAACGAAAAGCCGGGCGGCCACGGCGAACGGTCGGTGGCGATCGGCACGATCGACATGGCGGTATGGGACGCCGTGGCGAAGATCGAAGGCAAGCCGCTCTTCCAGCTGCTCGCGGACCGCTACGGCAATGGCCAGCCGAACCGCAAGATCTTCGTGTACGCGGCGGGCGGTTACTACTACCCGGGCCAGGACCACAACAAGCTCAAGGACGAAATGCGCAGCTATATCGACCGCGGCTACACGGTCGTGAAGAAGAAGATTGGCGGCGCATCGCTCGACGAGGATCTGCGCCGTATCGATTCGATACTGAGCGTGCTCGGCGACGGCCAGAAGCTTGCCGTCGATGCCAATGGCCGTTTCGATCTGGATACTGCGGTCCAGTACGCCAAAGCGCTCTCGCAATACGACCTGTTCTGGTACGAAGAGCCGGGCGACCCGCTCGATTTCGAATTGCAGGCCACGCTGCGCAACTACTACGACAAGCCAATGGCGACCGGCGAGGATCTGTTCTCGATGCAGGACGCGCGCAATCTCATTCGCTACGGCGGCATGCGAGCCGACCGCGACTGGCTGCAGTTCGACTGCGCGCTCAGCTATGGCCTTGTCGAATATCTGCGCACCCTCGACATGCTGCATCAGCATGGCTGGTCCGCGAGCCGCTGCATTCCGCACGGCGGCCATCAGATGTCGCTCAACATCGCGGCGGGTCTCGGGCTTGGCGGCAACGAGTCGTACCCCGACCTGTTCCAGCCGTATGGAGGCTTCCCCGATGGCGTGAAGGTCGACAACGGCTATATCACGATGCCCGACCTGCCCGGCATCGGCTTCGAGGGCAAGGCCGATCTGTTTGAGCAGATGCAAAAGCTCGCGGCTTGACGCCCGCGCGCGCAACGAAGTGAAGTGAAGAGAAAAGCGCGACCGGAAACACAACCGCTGCACGCATGGCGGTTGGCGGTCGCCCGGATTCACGTGGATGGCGCCATGCTCAGGAGACAGACATGCGGCCCTCGAAACTCAAAAAGTATCTTTCCAAGCTCTACATACAGGTCTTGATTGGCATTGTGGCCGGCATACTCGTCGGCCACTTCTACCCGGATATCGGCGCCGATCTCAAACCGCTTGGCGATCTCTTCATCAAGCTGATCCGCATGGCGCTTGCGCCGATCATCTTCGCCTCGGTCGTCGTGGGTATTGCCCGCATGAACGATCTGCACGAAGCGGGCCGTGTAGGCGTGAAGGCGCTGCTCTACTTCGAGGTGGCGTCGACCATCGCGCTGCTGGTGGGCCTTGTCGTCGTCAATGTGGTCAAGCCAGGCAGCGGCATGAACATCGATCCGGCGCATCTCGACAGCTCGGCTATTGCAGGCTACGCGCACGCCGCCCACGACCACACGGCGATCGGCTTTCTCATGAGCATCGTACCGAACAGCATTGTCGGCGCGTTTGCAAATGGCGAAATTCTGCCGATCATCTTTTTCTCCGTGCTGTTCGCCATTGCATTGGCGAAGCTTGGCCCGCGCACCGCGCCGCTCGTCGATATGCTCGACATGTTTTTGCAGGGCATGTTCGGCGTCGTGCGTATCGTCATGTATGTCGCGCCTGTGGGCGCGTTTGGCGGCATGGCGTTCACCATCGCGAAGTACGGGCTCGGCACGCTGGCTTCGTTTGGCGAGTTGATGCTTTGTCTTTATGTGACGTCGATCTTCTTCGTCGTGGTTGTGCTTGGGCTCGTCATGCGCGTTTGCGGCTTTTCGCTGTGGAAGTATTTGCGCTATATCCGCGACGAAATTCTGATCACGTTCGGTACGGCGTCCACCGAGGCCGTGCTGCCGCAGATGCTGGTCAAGATGGAGCACCTGGGCTGCTCGCGGCCGGTTGTCGGCATGGTGTTGCCGACGGGCTATACGTTCAACGCGGACGGTACGGCGATTTATCTCACGATGGCGGCTCTCTTTGTCGCGCAGGCGATGAATATTCATCTCACCGTGCTCGATCAGGTCGTTGTGCTGAGTGTTTTGCTGCTGACTTCGAAAGGGTCTGCCGGTGTGGCGGGCGCCGGGTTTGTAGCGCTTGCTGCTACGCTCGCGTCGATGCACAAGATTCCGGTTTCTGGGCTCGTGTTGCTGCTGGGCGTGGATCGCTTTTTGAATGAAGCTCGCGCTGTGACGAATCTGATCGGCAATGGCGTGGCAACGATCGTGGTTGCCCGGTGGGAAGGGGCGATTGATGTCGAGCGCGCGCGGGCCGTTTTGAATGGGGAAGTTGGATTTGAGTCTGGGGATTCCGAGGAGGGTGCTGGTGGTCTGGGTTTGCCAGTGCGTGAGAGTGTTGCTGGCGCGCGGGGTGGTTAGTTTGACGTGGCTCGTAGAAAACCTTCTGTGAGTTGGGTGCTTTGGGCTTTCCTTGTGTTCGCGTCGGTATGCCAGCGTTGCCCCTGTGCGGGGCGGCACCTACTTTTCTTTGCAGCGGCAAAGAAAAGTAGGCAAAAGAAAGCCGCTCACACCGCTAATGCCTGCCACCGTTCACATCGCACCACCCCACTTGAATGGCTCCGGAGCGTCTGTCACCTCGCACCATTCCCGTTAGTGACCAGGCGCTCATCCGTTCCCGCTGCTCGCTGCGCGCGCAGCGGCCGGGTCTGCAAGGGACACCGCAAACCGAATGGTACGCAAGCCATTCGCAAGAACTTACGCACCCCAACGGCTTTTGGTTATGCCCTTCGGGGCGCGTAGCGCCGCCGGAAGGATGAGCGCCTTGTCACTTAGTTAAGTGGTGCGAGGTGACAGACGCTCCGGAGCCATTCAAGTGGGGTGGTGCGAGGTGAACGGTGGCAGGCGCTGGCGGTGTGAGCGGCTTTCTTTTGCCTACTTTTCTTTGCCGCTGCAAAGAAAAGTAGGTGCCGCCCCGCACAGGGGCAACGCATGAAGTACCGCCGCGAAAACAAGGAAAGCCCAAAGCACCCAGCCCCCTCCCCGGAACGGCCCCCCCCCCAAATTCCCCCCTTCGATTAAAGAACTCCCGCGCCGCGCCGTTATGCATGCCAGGCCGTGCTCGTTCGGCCGGCGCCCAACCGTTGTCAGAGAATCGAAGAAAAAGATGCGAAACAGAATCGCCCGCGTGCTCGTCGGCACTTCCGTCACCTCCGCTGCGCTATTGTCCGGATGCACGCAGTTCGTACCGGTCAAGGATATGGCCAGCGACAAGCCCGGCTATCTCGCGGCGCATTTTGGCGTGGACTCTCTGCCCACGAGCCTTCGCGACAAAATGCCAGCAGCGGGCACGCACAAGCTACCCTTCAAGGTCTTGACGGTGCTTGGCAAGGTAACGGGCCACTTCGGCACAGCGGGAATCGAGCGCGACTTCAAAACCGTGCTGATCAACGCGCAAGATACGGGCATGGTCCAGCAGGTGTATGAAAGCTCGGCGAATGGGGTTCCCGCTGCCGCAACGTTCAGCCTCTCTTACCTCAACATTTACAGCCTGAAAGAAGAAACGGCGAACTACGCGCAGACGGCCGCGTTCATTCCCTTCGTCGCGCACGACGCCGACAACGGCGAGTTTGCGTTCAACGCGCCGCAGGAGGACGAAACCTATACGACGACGTTCAAGTTCGGCACGACGGTCCAGATCGTCAACTTCCGGGCGCTCACGTGGACCTGCCATTCGAGCCGCTACTATCCGGCTTCCCAGTTCAACACTGCGCTGACCGGCAAAGCGATCGACCTGGACTGCGAGCAGATCAAGGATGGCATCGTCCAGAACAAGACACGCCGAACCTATCTGACTGAATACGGCGTCGGTCTAACCCGCTCGGTCGCGACGACCGCCGGAAAACTGGACTGGTCGTATAGCGGTTTCGAGAAGGACGGGCAACAGACCGTCATGCCTCACGGCCAGCCGGCAGTCGAAAAGCCGATTTGAGGGCAGAACGTGAAGGCGCGTACGACCGCGCCGTCCTCTGTCACACAGCGCCCTTGCTCGACACGAGCAAGTCGGCAATCGCACCCGAGAGTGGCAGACCTGGGCGTTTCTCCAGCCAGAAGAACTCGCCGACCGGGTTGACCTCCAGAAAACAGTGACGGCCGTCCGGGGTGACGATGAAATCCGCGGCGCCGTAGTTGAGGCCCAGCGCGCGCATCAGTTCGAGTAGCGCAGTCTCCACCTCAGGCGGCAATGAGTACGGTTCCCAGGCTTCGAGCAATCCAATGCCGTCGCGACGCCAGTCGATGCTCGTTTTCTCGGACCGTTGGGAATCGATCGAAGCCGTGAACACGCGTTCTCCCACAATCGTGGCCCTGAGTTCCAGCGCCTTGGGCACTTGCTCCTGAAAGATGGCCGGGCAATAACGAAGATCGTCGAGACGCTCGAGGTCTTTGTCATGAACCGCCGTGGTAAAGACCACTTTTTGTTCGCCCTGCTCGTAAATGGCAAACGACGACAGCGTCTTCATGATCATCCCCTGCTTGCATTCGCGTGCGAACCCGCGCACGGCTTCTGGCGCATTGGTGATCAAGGTGCGTGGAATCTCAAGCCCGACTTCTCTCGCAATCTTGAGCTGAAGCTGCTTGTTTTCCGCGCGGCGCAAACGGTGCACGGGATCGAGATGAAACGCATCCAAGCTGGCGATCATGCCGTGCAGCGTGGCGCGCGATTGTTCGATTGCCGCCCGCCTGAGCTGCAAGTCCATCGTTTCGGGAATACACCGCCCGATCGCGATCCGCCGATACCAAACGGCAGTGATCGTGCCCAGGTCCAATTCATAGTCCTCGCACGCAACCACCTGCCGCGCTTCTTCGCCGCTGTAGTGGCTGCAATGCCGAATGCCGGTGGGAAAGCGGTCGGTATCGAACCGGTAAGCGATGCCGCCCTGCGCCGCGACAGCATTCATGACAAGCGGGATACTCTCGTTGTCGTTGCTGTGGGTGATGATCAGGACCACCGGCCGTGGGTGCCGCTCAGACATGGTTGGGCTCCTTGAATAAACGCGCGCGGCGAGTCGATGTCTCGCCGCGCGCCCGACTCCGTGCAAGCCGTCGCCGTCCGATAATGAACAGGAATGCTAAAGAGGTGCATTCTCGCCGTCCGAGGGATACGCCATCGTCGTTACCGGCGAGGCAGGAGTGCCGGGCAACTGCCCCATAGGCCACCCCATGTGGCGCAGCATTCCCAGGATATCGGGCAATTCGCCGACCGGCACGCCCTCCTGGTCGGACGGCGCCGCCATCGTCACGACCGCACCGCCGCGTATGGCCTGCATCTGCGCTCCCGTCAGGTCCCTGGAAAACTGCCCTTCCAGGAAATGCGAGAAAAACGGTACGGGTTCCTGAGTTTCAATTTTTAGGTTAGACATGATGCTTACCTCGCTGGAAGTGTCGGGCCATTGAGAACCAATAAGGCGGCACAGGCCGCCGCCACTTCCTGCAACCACCGTGCCAGTTGCGCCCGCGCCCTGCGGCGGCGCGCAACGGCCCGTCGTGGCGCAGAATCGAGGTCGAATCAAGGCCGGAATCGTTGGAGCAAGGCCAACGCGCGGGGGCGAAAAGATGGCAACGCGCCAACAGCCCGCTAAACTACGGGCGCAGAGGCTATGGCAAGGCGAGCCAGGTCATTTCGCAAACGACATCGCAAACTAAAGGAGGAGCACGTCAATGACGCTTTCAACGAGAAAATTCGGCCGTACCGGCTGGAAGGTGTCGGAAATCGGGTTTGGGGCATGGGCAATCGGCGGTTCGTGGGGCGACGTTGCCGAAGACGACGCGAGAGCCGCGCTGAACGCCGCGCTCGATAGCGGCGTCACGTTCATCGACACGGCCGATGTCTACGGCGACGGCCGCTCGGAGCGCATTATCCGCGACGTGCTGCGCGAGCGCGGCGGCGAGCGCCCCATCGTGGCCACCAAGCTCGGGCGCCGGCTCGACCCGCACGTGACCAGCGGCTATCTGAACAAGCGCGAACTCGAGGGCTTCATCGACCGGAGTCTCTCGAACCTGGGCGTCGACACGCTCGACCTGGTGCAACTGCACTGCCCGCCGACCGAAGTCTATTACCGCCCCGAAGTATTCGCCGCCATGGACGACTTCGTCGCCGCCGGCAAAATCCGCTTCTACGGCGTTTCGGTCGAAAAGGTGGAAGAGGCGCTGAAGGCGATCGAATATCCGAATGTGGTTTCGGTGCAGATCATTTACAACATGTTCCGCCAACGTCCTGCCGAGCTGTTTTTCCGGGAGGCGCACAAGAAAAACGTTGCGGTCATCGCGCGCGTGCCGCTGGCGAGCGGCATGCTCACCGGCAAGTTGTCCGCGGACTCTGTTTTCGCGGCAGACGACCACCGTGCGTTCAATCGTCATGGCGAGGCGTTCGATGTGGGCGAAACGTTCTCGGGCGTGCCGTACGACGTCGCGTTGCAGGCGGTCGACGAACTGCGCGGCCTGGTCCCCGTGAACGCCTCCATGGCCCAGCTGGCCCTGCGCTGGATCCTCATGGAAGATGCCGTCTCGGTCATCATTCCCGGCAGCAAGAATGCGGCCCAGGCGGCGTCGAACGCCGCGGCGGCGAGCCTCGCACCGCTCTCCGACGCAGCCATGCAACGCGCGCACGACGTTTATGAACGCCTTATTGCACCGCACGTGCACCAGCGCTGGTAAAGACGTTTGCGATCGATGCCTGCTGGAATTTCGGCGCGAGCTGCCTCCAGTGTGCCCCGCTTTGCCCCGATTGTTCAGCTGATCCCGCCAGTCTGTTCGCGCCCAGCCGCTTTATCGCGGCGGCGCGTATCTTTACATTCGTATCCGTCGCCGGCCGATTGATTCGTGCGAGTCAAGACGCCGGTTCCTCTCGATGGTGCAACTTACGGTGCGGAGAACATGATGAGCAAACTGGCAGGCAAGGTCGCGGTTGTCACGGGTGCGTCGAAAGGCATCGGCGCCGCTATCGCCAAGGCCCTCGCGGCCGAAGGCGCTTCGGTGGTCGTGAACTACGCGAGCAGCAAGGCGGGCGCGGATACGGTCGTCTCCGCGATTACGGCGGCGGGCGGCAAGGCGGTTGCCGTTGGCGGCGACGTCTCGAAGGCGGCGGACGCACAGGGCATCATCGGTGCAGCCGTCGAAACCTACGGCCGGCTCGACATCCTCGTGAACAACTCGGGCGTCTACGAGTTCGCGCCGATCGAAGAATTCACGGAAGCGCAATACCGCAAGCAGTTCGACACCAACGTGCTCGGCGTACTGCTCACCACCCAGGCGGCCGTGAAGCACCTTGGCGAGGGTGCCAGCATCATCAACGTGAGTTCGGTCGTGACGACGCTCACGCCGCCGACAACGGCGGTCTATAGCGGCACGAAGGGCGCCGTGGATGCGATCACCGGCGTGCTCGCCCGTGAACTGGGCCCGCGCAAGATCCGCGTGAACGCAATCAACCCCGGCGTGATCGAGACCGAAGGCGCCCATACGGCAGGCGTCATCGGATCGGAGTTCGAAAGCGCTGCAGTCAGCCAGACGCCGCTCGGACGCGTTGGGCAGCCCGACGATATCGCCACCGCCGTGGTGTTCCTCGCATCGGACGACGCCAAATGGTTGACGGGCGAACATATCGTCGCCAGCGGGGGCATGCGCTAAGGCGCTTTGGTCGCTTCCGTCGCTTTGGTCGGACTCGCTGGCGGTGAAAATCGCGTGCGTGGTAATCTCCCGAAGATCGGCCGTACCGCCCTCATTGCGGCACGGCTGGCAACGCACAAGAAAAGGGAGTTTGGCCAAGCCGTTTCATGCGAGTTTCCGACCTTATCGACAGTCGTACGATTCTGCGCAGCCGGCGGCGTTGGCTGTATTTCGGCGTGTTCTGGCTTGGCGCTATCGCGACGGGGCTCGTCGCGGTGTTGTACGCGCGGCTCATCGACTTCGGCTACGCGCTCTTTTTGCAGATGACCGGTCATTACCGGTGGCTGCCCATTTTCGTCACACCGGCCATCAGCGCGTTCTGCGTCTGGGCCACCCGCCGCTGGTTTCCGGGTTCCGAGGGCAGCGGCATCCCGCAGGTCATCGCGACGCTGCACGACGTGCGCAAATTCGGCCCGCGTCTGCTCACATTGCGCATCCTGATCGGCAAGATCGCCCTGTCGTTCCTCGCGATTCTCGGTGGCTTCACCATTGGGCGCGAAGGACCGACCATCCATGTGGGCGCCGCGCTGATGTACAGCCTGCGGCGTTTCTACCCGGCGCGGCTGCGCAGCATGTACGGCGTCGGCCTCGAATACAAGCTCGCGCTCGCGGGCGCGGCCGCGGGCCTTTCCGCCGCGTTCAACGCGCCGCTCGCAGGCGTCGTCTTCGCGATCGAGGAACTCACGCGCAGCTTCGAGGCGCGCACGAGCGGCGTGATCATCACGGGGATCATCTTTGCGGGTGTCGTCTCGCTCGCGCTGCAGGGCAACTATGTGTATTTCGGCACGATCGCCATCGCCGGCCACTTGCCCGATCTGCTCGCCATCGCCGTCATTCTCGTTGGCGTGATTACCGGTCTCGCGGGCGGCGTGTTCTGCTGGCTGCTGCTCAACACCGAGCGATGGATGCCCACCCGATTGTTCGCTCTCCGAAAGGAACGGCCCGTGGCGTTCGGCGCGCTGTGCGGCTTGTTCATCGCCGTGCTCGGCGTGGCGAGCGGCGGCAATCTGTTCGGCAGCGGCTATGCGGAAGCGCGCGGCATGCTCGAAGGCCATTCGAATCTCACCGTGGCCTATCCCGTGCTGAAAATGGCCTCGATGGTGGGCTCGTATCTGCCGGGCACGCCGGGCGGCCTCTTTGCGCCGTCGCTGGCGATCGGCGCGGGCATCGGCAACGTGCTGCACACGGTGTTCGGGCAGATGCAGTTGCCGATGCTGATCGCACTCGGCATGGTCGGCTATCTTGCCGCCGTCACGCAGAGCCCGATCACCGCATTCGTCATCGTCATCGAAATGATCGACGGCCACGCGCTCGTGATCTCGCTGATGGCAACGGCGCTCGTTTCGAGCCAGGTTTCCAGGCTATTCGCGCCGCCGCTTTACGAAGCGCTCGCGCAACGCTTCCTGAAAGAGTGACGCGCGCCAACGCGCGCTGATCCGCACACGCCGTTACCAGCGCAGCAGCCGCGGCCCCAGCCACGCGCCAATGCCGGCGGGCAGCAACATGCCGATCACATACCAGACGCTCCAGAACGCCGGGCTCATCTCCGGGCAATGGAGGCAATAGGCGATGGTGGCGAGCGCGCTCGCAAAGAGCCCGGCCGCCGCGCCCGCCACGCGCAGGCGGGTGGGCGCGAGATCGCGCACGGCCCAGAACACGGCCGCGAAGGTGGGCACCGAGAGCAGCACGATATTGAACGGGCACGTGCGCCACGTGTGGCCGAGCACGAGCGGCACGCGTTGCGCGGAAGCCGCGTCGCTCAGCGCAAGCCACGCAAGCGCCAGCACGGCGACGAATGGCAGCGCCACCAGTGCCCACGCATAGCCGCCGCGCTGGCCCGGCCGCCCGAGGCGGCTGACCGCGAGCGCGGACGCGGCCGCGACACACAACGGAAACGCGAGCTTCACCCAGAATATCGGCGTATGCATGACGCTCATGAGATCGCGCCGCACGCCGAACACCACGCTCATCAGCACGACCGAGCCCGCGAAGCCGAGCAGCAGCGCCCGCGCGAAGCGCAGCCGCGCGGCCTTGCGGTCGACGCGCGCATCGCCCGTGGCGAGCAGATCGATCAGATCGTCGGTTTTCATTGCGCTCCCCTGATACGCGCGGCGAGCGCTTTCAGACCGCGATGAATCCCCACCTTGACCGCCGATTCGGAAAGTCCCGTGAGCTTCGCCGTTTCCACGACCGAAAGCCCTTCGAGCTTCACGTGGACGATAGGCAGGCGCTGCTTGTCGGGCAACTGGTCGAGCAGTTTGCCGATGTCGCGGCGTGCCTGCGCGGGTTCGTCGTCGGGCGCGGCGAACAGATCGGTGTGATCTTCGAGCGGATCGTTGAGCATGTCGCGGCGCGCGCGCGAGCGGAAAAAGTCCATTAGCTTGTAGCGGGCGATCGCGTGCACCCAGGCCGTGAGCGGTTCGTCAGGTCGCCATGTGTGACGCGCGTTGTGCACCGCAAGCAGGATCTCCTGCACGAGGTCCTCGACGTCGTCGCGCAACTGCGGAATGCGCCGGCGCAGGTAGCCGCGCAAATGGCGCGTGAGTTCCTCGAGGAAGTCGCGATACGCTTGCGCGTCGCCTTCGAGGCCGCTGACGAAAAGCGCTTTGAGACGGGTTTCCGCGGAGTGCAAAGGTCGTCCTGAATTGTCGCGACGGTACGTTGGGGGGTTGACGGGCAAGGCGCTCGCCCGGTCTTGCGAAGGCGAGCTTTCAAAATAATTACGAACGCTGCCGCACTCGCGCCCATCCGCGTGAGCGTAGCCGAACGCCTCGCGCACCGCAACGCCATGCGGGGCGCGAGCGTGCGCGCCCGGCGTCGCCCCTTGCGTCATCGTCGCCCATGTGCTCGTCAAGCCCACCTTTGCTTCTCCCCGTGGCGCGAGCGCTTGCGCCCGTTGCGAGTAGTTCGCTCGCCGCGCCAGTTGGGTTACAGCCGAAGCGAGATTTTCCTGGCCGCGCCCGGTTTGGCGAATTTTTCCCGCAGCGCTGTAACCGGCGCGCGCGCCACAGCGAATTCACTGTCAACTCTGCGCCAACGAGGAATCGCCATGCACACGTCGATCGGTGAAACGCCCGCACTTGAAGCACGTATGAGCCGCCCACGCGCGATCCAGCCGCTCTGGCTGCGTGTCTCGCATTGGCTCAATGCGCTCGCGGCGCTCGTCATGATGTTCTCCGGCTGGCGCATCTACGACGCGTCGCCCGTGTTTGCGGGCTTCGTGATTCCCACGTCGATCACGCTCGGCGGCTGGCTCGGCGGCGCGCTGCAATGGCATTTCGCGGCGATGTGGCTGCTGTTTTTCAACGGGCTCTTCTATCTCGCCATGAATCTCGTCACAGGCCGCTGGCGCACGAAGTTCTTCCCGTTGAGCCCACGCGCCGTATTTCACGATCTGCGCGCCGCGCTCACGGGCCGGCTTTCTCACGCCGACCTGAGCCAGTACAACGCCGTGCAGAAACTCGCCTATCTCGTCGCAATCGCCGATCTCGTCGTTCTCGTGCTTTCCGGCCTGGCGATCTGGAAGTCGGTGCAGTTTCCGCTGTTGCGCGAATTGATGGGTGGCTACGACCGCGCACGCGTGGTGCACTTTTGCGCCATGGCGTTGCTTGCGGCGTTCGTGCTCGTTCACGTAACGATGGTCGCGCTCGTGCCGCGTTCCTTGCTCACCATGCTGCGCGGACGCTGAGCGCTCCGCCAGACACAACGATAGACACCACCTCTATCCGTTGATAAGGATTCCAGATGAAAACGCCAGAACGCAAGATTATCGAACTCGACCGCGCAGCGATTCTCGCCGATGCACGCCGCGAACTCGACATGCCGTCACGGCGCCTGTTCGGCAAGCGCATGCTCACGCTCGGCGGTCTTTCGCTGCTGACCGGCTGCACGATCACGGACGACGCCTCGGTCAACACGTTCCTCACCGCCGTTTCGCGGCTCAACGATCGCGTGCAGGGGTGGCTGTTCGACCCGACCCGGCTCGCGCCCACCTACACCGAAGCCCAGATCACGCGGCCCTTCCCCTTCAACGCGTTCTATAGCGAAAGCGAGGCGCCTGTTGTCGATGGCGGCGACTATCGGCTCAAGCTCAGCGGGCTCGTCAAGGGCCAGCGCGTCTGGACGCTGCCAGAGCTGTACGCACTGCCGCACGCCGAACAGATCACGCGGCATATCTGCGTTGAAGGCTGGAGCGCGATAGGCCGTTGGGGCGGCACGCCGTTCGCGGATTTCCTGCGCCGTGTCGATGCCGATCTCACCGCGAAATACGTGGGCTTTCGTTGCGCAGACACCTACTACGAAAGCATCGACATGCCTACGGCGCTGCATCCGCAGACCTTGCTTACCTTCGATTACGACGGCGAGCGCCTGCCTGCGAAATACGGCTATCCGATGAAGCTGCGCATGCCGACGAAGCTCGGCTACAAGAACCCGAAGCATATCGTCGAAATTTTCGTCACGAACACGTATCCGGGCGGCTACTGGGTCGACCAGGGCTACAACTGGTTCGGCGGTTCGTGACATCTTCCTGCCGCCGCTTCGCGCGACGGTTCCGTTTCACTTCCGCCCGAGAAAGGGCAACAGCTTTTCCCACCCAGCAAGGAGCAACGCAAATGAACACGATCCGTTTCGCAGCCATCGCCATCTCGGCCGCCCTGTTGAGCTTGAGCGCAGGCGCTGCATTCGCGCAGGCAAGCGGCGCGATGTCGAACGACGCCATGTCGCAAGACTCGATGCACAAGGACACCATGGGCAAAGGCGGCATGTCGCACGACACGATGGGCAAGGGCGATGCGATGAGCCACGATAAGATGAGCAAGCCCATGAAGAACGACGCAATGGGCATGGATAAGCCGGCGTCGGGCGCCATGGCGCATTGAACTCTGGCAGTGCGCTCCCGGCGCGGCTTGCGCCGGGAGCGCAACGCACGCGGCTCGCCACCGTGCGCGCGCGATGTATCATTTTCGGTGGGGCCGCCCAGGTGGGGCCGCGCACCCCGCACCGGGAGCACGTCATGGGAAGCGAATGGCACCGCCGCCTGAAATTGTTTATCCAGCGCTTCTGGCAGCCAACCAGCGCATGCATGACCTGCATGCCGGGGAGCTGGGGCAACGTCATGAGCCTCACTCACTGGACCATCGCATTCAAGACGGGCCTCTTCACCGGCGCGCTGGCCGTGCTGCTCACGTTCACGCCGGCGACGAAGTGGTACGCGAATCGCTATGGCAACGCCCTGCTCGTGGGCTGCCTGACCGTGATAGGCGACGCCTACGCACACACGAGTCACTATCGCGTTCATGTTCTCGAACACATCGCGACGGGGGTCGTATCCGGCCTGTTGGCGCTCGCGGCCTCCTGGCTGCTCGACGACCGCGCGCAGCGCATACGAACGCTGTGGGCCCGCTTGACCGCGTAATTCACCGGGCAAAACCGCGAATGCACGCCAGACCAGGACGACCTCCCCAGGACCTAGGTCCAAAGTCCGATTGACTGAGCTTCCCCACGTGGCACCCTTCGTCAAAGCCATTCTTCGGCTCATAAGAGGGGAACCCGATGCGTGCCTGCCGATATGTGGTCCTTTGCGTTTTGCCATTCTCTATCGTTGGCTGCAACACACCGCCGATTCCACCGGGCAAGCCGGTTGATATCCCGACCGCACTCGAGCAGGTTCTCACCGGTCTGTGCAATTTCAGGAAAGAACAAGCCGACCGGAAGCAGGATATGGGCGTCGCCATCGACACGGTCACCGTGGAACTCGACCTGAGCGTTGACGGGTCAAGGAATCCGCCCGTGGAGGTCGCGCCGGATGTTCAGTTCATTCCCACGGTGAGCTATGGGGGCATCGTCACGGCCACGCGGGGCAGCCGGCTTACGATTACGCTGAAGAACACCGGCACCCACGGCGGCTGCGACGTCACGGCGCCAGCGAAGTAGCGACGCTTCCCGCTCGCCGCAACCGGGCGTCCGCGCGTCGCCGAACCGCCAGCGTTATAGGACCATCGGCCCATAGCAAGCCCATACGGTTGTGACATGATGGGAAGAAGTGGAACACCCGGCGCTGGCACCATGCGTATTGTTCATACGTTGCTGATCATCCTGGCCTTCGGGATGAGTCTTACCGCTCGGCCGGCAAGTTGCCTCGCGGCTCAGGCCGCGCCTGCGCAAGCCGCTGCGTCGCAAGCCGCAACGCCAGCACCAGCCAGCGCGCCCGTGCCGCCGGCTGCAGCCGGAGACCGCCGCCTGAACCTCGCGAACCAGCCGAGGTTCGGCGACTTCGACGCGATGCTCGAGCGCCGGCTGATCCGCGTCGTGGTGCCGTACAGCAGGACGCTTTATTTCAACGAACTCGGTCATGAGCGCGGGCTGACCGCCGGGCTCATGCGCGACTTCGAGCGCTACCTGAACAAGAAGTACCAGAGCAGCCTCGGCAAACGCCCACTGACGCTCGTGATCATCCCGACGACGCGCGACCAGCTGCTGCCGGCTCTGCTCGCCGGCAAGGCCGACATCGCCGCCGGCAATCTGACCGCTACGGAAACGCGGCTCAAGCAGGTCGACTTCGTCGCGCCGCGCGACCGCACGCCGGTTCGCGAACTGGTCGTCACCGGTCCGAAGTCGCCCGCGCTCGCCAAACTCGACGACCTGAGCGGCAAGACCGTGCATGTGCGCCAAAGCAGCAGCTACTTCGAGAGCCTGACCGCCCTGAACGCGCGCTTCAAAAAAGAAGGCAAGCCGCCGATGAAGCTGGTGATGCTGCCCGACGCGCTCGAGGACGAGGACGCCATGGAAATGCTCAATGTCGGGCTGGTCCAGATCCTCGTGGTCGACGACTGGAAGGCGAAGTTCTGGGCGCAGGTGCTGCCGGGCATCGTGGTGCACGAGGACATGGCCGTGCGCGACGCCGGTTATATCGGCTGGGCGATTCGCAAGCAGAGCCCCAAACTCCAGCAGGCTATCAACGACTTCTATGTGAGCTACGTGAAAAAGCAGAGCGTAGCGGAGGTGCGCCTGAAGCAGGAACTGCAGCGCGTCAAGCAGATCACCAGCAATACCGAGGAAGCGGAACTGAAGCGCTTCTCGCAAACGGTCGGCCTCTTCGAAAAGTACGGTACGCAATATCACTTCGATCCATTGATGCTGGCCGCGCAGGGGTTCCAGGAATCGCAGCTCGACCAGAATGCGCGCAGTCACGTGGGCGCAATCGGCATCATGCAGCTCATGCCCGCAACCGGTAAGGAACTGGCTGTCGGCGACATCCGCGTGACGGATTCGAATATCCATGCCGGCGCGAAATACCTCGACCGCCTGATGTCCCGCTACTTTCCCGATGCGCATTTTTCCGACTCGGACCGCGCCCTGTTCGCATTCGCGAGCTACAACGCCGGTCCCGCGAAGATCGCGAAGATGCGCAAGGAAGCAGCCGCTCGAGGACTCTCGCCCGACAAGTGGTTCAACAACGTGGAGATCGTGGTCGGCGAGAAGATCGGGATCGAGACGACCACTTACGTGCGCAACATCTTCAAGTACTACGCCGCCTATCGCCTCGTTCAGGAAGCGCAGGCCGCGCGCGAGCGCGCCATCGGACAGGTGCGCAAAGCGGGCTGAGGCACGCCTACGCTTCGAGCGTCCAGTTTCGCGAGACGAAGCGCGCAATCTGATCCAACGCGTAACGGGCGCTCGCGAGCTCATGGGTGGATCGCTGGAACACGTGGTGCAGTCCTTCGTAGATTTCCAGCTGCACCGTGTTGCCCCGCTGCGCCGCCGCCGCCGCATAGCGCCGTGCGTCGTCGAGCAGCAGTTCGTCCGTGCCCACCTGGAGCGCGATGGGCGGAAGGCTCGCGGGAATGGCATACAGCGGCGACGCGCGTCCATCCGTGGGATCGGCAGCGCCAAGGTACGCCGCGGCGGCATTGGCGAGTATGGGCCGCGTCAAGACCGGATCCTGGGTCGCTTCGCTGTGGAACGACGGCCCCGTGAACGCAAGATCGACCCACGGCGAAAAAGCGGCCACGCTCGCGATGTTTATCGTCCGCCCCTCCCCTGCACCCAGAACCGCAAGCGCAAGGCCGGCGCCCGCAGAATCGCCAATGAGTGCGACTTCGCGTATGCCGCAGTTTGCCAGCCACCGTAGCGCGGCCAGCACGGCACCGTGCGCCGCAGGAAACGGATGCTCGGGCGCAAGCGGATAGTCGAGAACAAAGGTATCCACACCTGCGCGCACCGCGATTTGACTCGCGAAGCCGCGATAGCCCGTGGCGGACCCGAGCACGAAGGCGCCGCCGTGCAGGAACAGGATCGCGCGATGCGCGGGCGCGGATCGCGGCCGGATCCACCACCCTTTTACCTCCGCGTTCGCGACGCTTTCCTGGCCTACGCCGTCCGCCACCGGCGTCTGCGCGGTCATGGCGTCGTACGCCTCGCGCATCGTTCCGTCGAATGCTTCGAAGTGGCGTTGCGTGCGCGCGATCCCGGCCCTCGCGGCGTCGCGGTCGTCATCGCTCAGGCTGTGCCGCGTTTCGATCAGGTTGGTGCGTTGTCCGTGACTCATCATGGCTCCTTCGTTGCGTGAATGCGTGGTCGATGGGCATGACGATATCCATTCCATTTAGCGCATGTAAGCAGGCCGATTGGAATAGAATCCATTCCAATCAGGAAGCTTTGAGGTAGAAGAGATGGACCGGCTCGACGCGCTCAAACTGTTCATTCGCATCGTCGAAAGCGGGAGCTTCGCGGCGGCGGCGCGCGACATTGGCGTGGGCCAGCCGGCGGTCAGCAAGCAGATCGCCTCGCTCGAGCGCTATCTTGGCGCTCAACTGGTCAGGCGCACGTCGCGCAGCATGACGCTCACTGAAACCGGCCAGTCGGTGTATGAAGCGGGCTTGCGCATCGTCGGCGACTTCAGCGAGCTGGAGGCTTCGGTCGGGCACGGTCAGATGTCGCCGAGCGGTCTGATTCGCGTAACCGTGCCGCCCGTTTTTGGCCGGCTGTATATCGTGCCGCGCCTGCCGGCGTTTTTCGCCCGATATCCGCAGGTGTGCGTGGACCTTTCCGCCACGGAGCGCAACGTCAATCTCGTCGAGGAAGGCTTCGACCTTTCGATCAAAAGCGGACCGCTCGCCGACTCCTCGATGCATGCGCGGCATCTCGCCTCGAGTCCCGTGGTTGTCGTCGCGACGCCGGAATACCTCGACAAGCATGGGCGGCCCGAGCGGCCGCACGAAATCGAACGGCATGCCTGCGTCGTTTTTGCGCCCATGCGCGAGCCGCGCGCCTGGCGCTTCGGGAACATCGAAGGGCCGGGCCAGTACGTGCCGTCCGGCAATTTCCGCACCGGCGACGCGGAACAGATTCGCGCGGCGGTCCTCGCCCATATGGGCCTCGTGCAAGCGCCGGGCTGGCTCTTCGCAGCGGAGATCGCGAGCGGCGCGGTCGTCAGCGTGCTGGAGGATTTCGCGCCGCCGCCGTTGCCTGTCCACGGCTTGCATCCCTCAGGCAGGCGGCTGCCGAACAAGACTCGCGTGTTTCTCGACTTCGTCGCCGAAGTCCTCGCGGCCGATCCGCGCCCGGCTTTTGTTACGGCGTGATGTCCCTACGCGCCGATGCGGAACGGCGCTTGCGCGAACGAGTGAGTCACTCACTCAGGAGAGCCAAAATGCCCGAGAAGAAAACGATCGAGCGTGCGCGCGCAGACAAGCGCGCGGGGAAATCCGCAAGCACCCAGGCCGGCGAATTCGTGAAGGAGGAATTCGACCGCGTGCGCGAAGGCAAGCATGGCGTGCGCTCCGCGAAGCAAGCCGTGGCAATCGGCCTCTCGAAGGCGCGCCGCGCCGGTGTCGACCTGAAACCGCCGCCGAAGGGCAAGACCAGCGAAGCGACGCGCAAGAAGGCCGCACAGGATCTCGCAGCGGGCCACGGCGAGAAAAAGACCCGCGCGAGCACGGAGTCGAAGGCCAAACGTTCGCGCGCGGCGACGGATGCGCTCAAGCGCGAGAGCCAGGCGGGCGCATCGCCGCAAGCGGTATCGAAGCAGGCGAAGACCGCGGCGGCGCGCCGCCCCGCCGCAAGCCGTTCCGCGGCCGCGAAGAAGGCCGCTCAAACCAAGGGGGCAGCAGGCCGTTCCGCTGCGGCAAAAAAGGCGGCGAAAACACGCGCCGCACGAACGCAGCACACACGCCACTAGCGCCACCACGCGCCATTAGCGTGACGCCCGGCTCGGGCGGCATGGCAAGCCCTGCCGCCTCGCCCCGCGTGCAGGCGGGGTTATGAGACTATGTGGCTCATCGCCCTGCGCGCCCATGCTGCCACTCCGCCGATGTCCTCTCCCGCTCTGCCGCTCGAAAACATCCTCCGCGACGTCCCCCGTCGTTATCGCCTGGCGCACGATGCCGCGGATTCGCAGCAACAGATCCGACACGTCAATCCGGCCACGGCGCTGGCGCTCGTCATCGAACAGGCACGTGAAGCCATGGCGCATGGCGCAGCACCCGACGCGCCACTCAAGCAGCGCTTTATCGGCGCGCTCGCGGCCATGATCACCGAAGCCATGCACGCCGATTCCGGAGACCGCGCATTCCAGGCGCTGGTTCTGCGGCATCGCGCTCCGGTGGTGCGCGAGTTTGCGTCGCTTTCGGCGCAGGCCGATCAGGACCGCCGGCAGATCCACGCCGCAGTCAATGCGATTGCGCATCCGGCCAAGCAGCAGCGTGCCCCGCAAGCCTGGCAGCGCGAAGCGCTCGCGCAGCTGCACGCGTCCGCGTCTTTTGCGCACCACCGGGCGCACTACGCCGGGCTTCGCGATACGGTGCGAACCCTTCTCGCCGTGCCGGACCTTGCGGCGAAGGACGCGGATTTCGAACACGCGCTGGCTGATCTGCTGGACAGCCCCGCGCTTGCACGTTTGTGTCGGCTCGAAGCCCTGGCGCCCGACCCGCTCGTACAGCAGTACGTATCGTTGCTGGATGCGTACGGCCCACGGCCGGGTACGCCTGCGGCCGTTGCGCAAGGCCGGGCGTCGCAGCAGCGCGGCGCGGCTGTCGAAGCACTGGCCGTACAGGCGCTCGAAGCACTGGCTCAATGGCTCAACGCAGCGCACGAGGCGCCACAGGCGTACCGTGTCGTGAGTTCGATGCGCGTTCCGTCCTCGATACCGGGCAAGCACGAGCGCGCAAAAACGGAATGGGACGTGGTCCTCCTTGAGCGGCTGCATGCGAAGGCCCTCGATACAGCGGCGATCTGGAACGTACGCCTGCTCGTCGAAGCGAAGGCATCCGTTGAATCCGCAACGACGGACCTGCCGCGGCTCATGCGCGGTTTGCGACTGCTCGCGCATGCCGAGGATAACGTCGTGTATACGTTCGAGACGCAGCAAGGCCCTGTGCGGTTGAACGGCGCCTCCTTACGCGCGTTAGGCAGCGAAGAGTCGGGCTGGATCAATGCTGTTCTCTACTGCTGCGATGCGCCCGCCGAGAACGCTCCGCGCATGCTCAATGCCGCGAGCCGCATGCAGCTTCTGTCCGCGCAGCCGAGCGTCGAATTCGCCAGTGCTTTGTGGGATGGGAGAATCGCCGACCCGCAATTGCTGGGTGCAGTCTGGCAAGAACTCACGCAATCGCCGCGCTGGCATGGCGTGCTCGAACAATACGCAACGCTGCGCCTCGTGCGTGAGTTGATGGTGCATCCCGAAGACATGATGGCGACGATTCGCGATGCAATGGGGTGTCGGCAATGCGCGACGAACGAACGGCCTGGCTGACGTGCGTGCGGTTCGTTCGAAACGCGCCAAAGCGTCAATGCTCCGTGCTCGCGCGCGACGCCGCGGAGCACGCCGGATCCTTGCCCCCCAACTGGTCGGACAACGTGCAGAAGCTGCTCAATGCGCAGCCAAGCAGATCCACAAAGGACAACTGAAGATCGACGGCACGCAGATCGATGTGCGCGGCGAAGTGGGCAACGAGGCCGCGCGCCAGCAGATCGCAAGCGACATGGCCACCGCGCTCAATCCAACTTATACGATCCGCAACGGGCTGCGCGTGAGCGCGTCCGAACAGGGCCTGCTCGACCAGACCCTCGCGAATCGCACGATCGAATTCGAAACGGGCAGCGCGACGCTCACGCCGCAAGGCCGCGCGATTCTCGACCAGATGGCGGCCGTGCTCGCGAAGATGAACACGCGCACGGTGGCGATCATCGGGCATACGGACAATGCGGGTAACCGCACGTCGAACATCGCGCTAAGCCAGGCGCGCGCCGATGCTGTGAAGGGCTATCTCGTCGGCAAAGGGATCTCGCCGCAGCAGATGACGGCGACGGGCGCGGTGGTCTTGTCGCCGCTGAGGATCAGGTAGCGTTGCATTGGACTGTATTGGCACGGAGCAAGGGAGTGGGTCGATTCTCCGTCGCGCCCTGAATTGCACGCGGGCGCGACGTTTTGAGGAGCATCCATCGACAGGGCGCATCACCCCCTTAAACGCGATACGCCAATCGATTTGTCGAACTCGCTAACGCCCGCATCGTTATACTCGGACGAGGGATTGGTAATGGCATCGTCCACTCGCCAGACGCCGTGCTCCCGCACCAGGATCAGGTCGGTGCGCCCTTTCGTTACCTGGGTATTTTTTCCCTCGGTGTACACCTGCTTCCACAGGACCTTCACTCGCGCCTGCGCGGCGTGCTGCTCAATGATGACCGGCTTGCCCGTCACCTTCAAAACGGGCGCATGGCCGTTCAAATGTTCGCAATTCGTCTGTACAGACTTCGATTGCGGCGCCTTTCCCGTGCCGCCCTTTAACGCCGTGTTCGCCGCGGCAGGCGTGGATGCCTTGGTGGCCTGCGCCTTGGACGAAGGGTGCGGCGGCACCGGTGCCGCTTGCACCGGCCTGGACTGTGACGATTGCGCAGGCGCTGCATTGGCCGCTGGACTGGCTTGCTGCGCGTTCGCACCGGAGTCCGGAGTATTCGTGCTGGCTGCTGCACTCGAACCGTCGCCATGGACCTCCCCGCCGATTGCCGAAGCATCTGTCGCGGCCTTTTCGCTACCGGCTGGCTCCGGCTCCTTATAAACGTCGTCCTGATCCCCGCCATGCTGTTCGCTCTGACCTTCAAGCAGCGCGCTTGGGCTCATCAAAGTCACGTTTGCGCTCGTCGAGGGAACGACGAACATCGCGATCCGTTTGAACGTGCCATCGTCCCGTTGAACGAATACGGAGCAATCCGACTCGGGCTTTGTTTGCGCATTACCGTTGCCATCCGTTGTACCCGATATGTCATTACCGTCGATGACGAAGCGGTACTGCGCACCCGCGATCGGCTCGCCGTCCAGGCCGCAAAAACGGCATGCCAGCGACGGCTGCTCCGACGAAGCGTCCTCGGACTGGCTTTGGCTCGAATCCCTGTCAACGTCCGGTTGCGTATCGGCGGTTTGCGTACTCGAAGGCGAGGTCGCCGTGGACGACTGGGTCGCGCCGGTCTCGGCAGAAGGCGCCGCCTGTGTCGGCTCCACTGCAGCAGCGGATAGATCGACGCAACAGCAGAAATCGTCGAATTGACACATTGTCGATATGAACAACTAAGCAAATCATAATTGATTGGTTTGCCTGAAATCGTTGCAGATCGACAATCACCCGGCATCGTCAATTCACTTACTACCCTGCTCGTTGCCGAGTCTCCGCACATGAAGGCGTCCTCCTCGACTATCCGCCGGCGCTCCACCGGAACCCTCCTGCTTGCCGCGTGCGCTGCCGCCGCCCTGATTCTCCAAAGCGGCTGCAAGCCGCATGACGATTCGGCGCAAAGCGCGGCCGCTTCGAAAAGCGAGGCATCCGCGCAGCAGGAAATCACCTATTTCAAGTACCCCGACAATCCCGCGTTCGACCTCGTCTATCTCGCCGACAAGCTCGGCTATTTCGACCACACGAGCACGCGGCCCAAATATGTCGGCAAGATCGCCGCGCCGCAGATCATTCCGCTCGTCGGCACCGGCGATATCGATTTCGGCACGCGCATGGTGCCGCTCGTCATCTCGGCGATTGCCAGCGGCGCGGATATCAAGGTCATTTCCGCAGGCGGCGAAACCCTGCCCGACGCGCCGCACATGAAGTATTTCGTGCGCAAGGATTCGGGCATTCTCGGGCCGAAGGACTTTGAGGGCAAAACGGTGGCGTTCAACAGCTTCGGCGCGTGCGCGGAGTTCGTCACCAAGAAATATCTCGCGCAGCACGGCGTGAATGTCTCGAAGGTCAACTGGCTCGTCGTGCCGGACAATCAATCCGAGCAGGCGCTCGTCACGAAGAACGTGGACGTCGCGATCATTCATCCGCCCTTTTCCGGTTCGGCCGAAGCCGATCCGCAATTGCGCAAGCTGTGGAGCGACTGGGACGAAGATCACGGTCTCGGCGGCATGGCGCCCTATAGCGTGAACGGCGCGTTCGCGCGCGCCCACCCGCAGGCCGTGCGCGACTTCGTCACGGCTATCGCGAAGGCGGGCAACTGGGTCAACGCGCATCCCGACGAAGCGCGCAAGCTCACGGCCGAGCGGCTTGGCATCGACGTCCGGCTCGTGGAACGCTACGCCTACGTGAAGGATCTCGTGGTGACGGAGCCGCCCATTCAGTACTACATCGACATTCTCGAACAGGCCGGCAAGATTCCGAAGGGCAAGGTCAACGTTAAGGATGTCTACACGAATGACTTCAATCCGTTTGCGAAGGGCGAGGCCCAGGCCAGTGTAACGCCATTGCCGAACGGAACACGCTCGTGAGCACGACCACTGCGCTACGCGAGAAGATCGTCGCGCGCGATCTCTCGCTCACCTATTCCAACGCGCAAACGGACACGCACCATACGGTGCTCAAGCGTTTCGATCTCGCCGTACACGAAGGCGAATTCCTTTCGCTGCTGGGTCCAAGCGGGTGCGGCAAGTCGACGTTCCTGAACGTGCTCGCCGGCCTCACGCCGCCAACGTCCGGCGATATTCGCGTGGACGGAGACCCGGTGAGCGCCGTGCGGCAAAAGCTCGGCTTCGTGTTTCAGGGCTATGCGCTCTTTCCATGGCGCACCGTGCGCAAGAACGTGGAAGCTGGGCTCGAAATTCGCGGCATGAAGCGCGCCGGGCGGCGCAGCGAGGCCGAGCGCTTTTTGCGCCTTGTCGGCCTGCTGGAGTTCGCGGATCACTATCCGCATCAGCTGTCCGGCGGCATGCGCCAGCGTGTGGCCATCGCACGCGCGCTCGCCTATGGTCCCGAGATTTTGCTCATGGACGAGCCGTTCGGCGCGCTCGACGCGCAGACGCGCGAATTGCTTCAGCAGGAATTGCTCGCAATCTGGGAACAAAGCGCGACGACAGTCGTGTTCGTCACGCACAGCATCGACGAAGCGATCTTTCTCTCCGATCGCATCGCCATACTCGGCCGTGGCCCCGGCCGCGTGAAAGAGATCATCGACGTCGACCTGCCGCGCCCGCGCGACGCCGCGCTGCGTCACTCGCCGGCATTCGTCGCGTTGCGGCAGCGCGCATGGGAAAGCCTCAGCACGGAACTCGACGCCAAGCCGCGAACCCACGCATTACCGGAAGTCCATCATGTCTAATGCGCTGTCCGATTCGATGTCCGACGCGGGCGCAGTCTGCGAATCGCCGGTTCTTCTGCCACGCGGTGCGCGGCGCGGGCGCGTTCGCTCGTCCATCGCGCGTGTTTCCGTGGGTGTCGAGCGCTCCATCGCGCTCGTCGCCTTCCTGCTGTTGTGGGAACTGCTGCCCCGGCTCGGCGTGGTCAACGCGGCTTATTTGAGTCCGCCTTCGCAGGTCGCGCTCGCCATCGCGCGGCTCTTCGAAAGCGGCGATGCGTGGACGCATATCGGCGCGAGCGCCGTTCGCTCCATTAGCGGTTTGCTGCTCGCCGTGGCCGGCGGCATGGTTTGCGGCTTCCTGCTGGGCTGGTTCCGGCGCGTCGAGCGCATAGTCGACCCCGTCTTTCAACTGCTGCGGCAGGTATCGGCCTTCGCGCTCTTTCCCGTGTTCATGCTGTTTCTCGGCATTGGCGAATCGTCGAAGATCGCCATTGTCGTGTGGGCCGCGTTCTGGCCGGTCTTGCTCAATACCATTGCGGGCGTGAAACAGGTGGAGCGCGTGCTGATCGACTGCGCGCGCTCGATGGGCGCTTCGCAACGCTTCATCGCGACGAAGGTGGTGCTGCCTGCCGCGCTGCCGCAGATCCTCACGGGCGTGCGTCTCGCGGGCGCTTACAGCATTACCGCGCTGGTGGCGGCGGAGATGATCGGCGCGCGTTCGGGGCTCGGCTTCTATACGCTCAATTCGCAAGAGACGTTTCAGATTCCCGACATGTACGCGGGCATCGTTCTGCTCGCCCTCTTTGGACTGCTGATCAATCAGGGACTCTCGATACTCGAACGGCAACTGCTGCGCTGGCGCGTCGGGCTCGCGCAGAATGGCTAGGCACGCACCGCTCGCGTTGCCAGTTCCGCGGCGCCTGCGCTGGCCGGCCATAGCGCTTGCGGCCGCATTCACATTGCTCGCGCTGCTCGCGTGGACGCTGAAGAGCGACTTTCCCCGCAACCTGCTCGACAGCGAGCGCCCGTTCGCCGCAGCGGCAGCGCGCGGCGTGCTGATCGTGGCGGTGCCGCCGCGCCCCGCACCTGCGCTTTACGTCGGCCGGGTCGACCGCACGGTACGCGCGCCCGACCCGTTCGCCGCCGCGCTGGCTTCCGACCTCGCTCGCCGCGTGGGGCTGCCCGTGCAGTTCCTGCTGGCCGAACCGGTCGCCGCGCGCGCCGCCCTGCAGTCGGGCAGCGCCGATGCCGCCATCGCAGACTTAAGCTTCTCGCCCGACGCGCAGGTGGCGTTCGCACCGGCTTCGTACACGAGCGGCCGTGGCATGGCGCTCGTTCTGGACCACGGCAACGTGCAGGCATGGCGCGACCTGCGCGGCCGCGCGATTTGCGCGCCGCAAGGCAACCCGTATGCCGCGCGGGCGGCGCGCGAGTTCCACGCAAGCGTGCACGGCTTCGACCGGCCGCTCGATGCCTTGCTGGCGTTCCAGGCAGGCGATTGCGCCGCGCTGGTCGACGACGAACTCGTGATCGAAGCCCTGCTCAAGCAGCCGGACTGGTCCTACTATCGCCGGCTGCCCGGCACGATTGCCGCGCAGGCGGCGTTCATCGCGACGCGCGCGGGCGATGCGGCGAGCGCCGTCTTTATCGGCAACACCGTAACGGAATGGCGCCGTAGCCGTTGGCTTGCGACTGTGCGCAAGGACCGGGCCATCAACCTCGCGTTCGACATGTTCAATGCCGAAAACGATTTGTACTGTCACTAGTCGCGCAACCCACTTTAGAACCCGCGCCGCAGGTTCCGGTCGCGCATCGGGTCCGGCGTCTTCTGCGTGAGCCGCAAGATGCCCTGATTGTCGAAATAGAAGTGGAACATCATGTAGTCGATGTTGTTCTCGACGTAGCGGTAGGACCAGACTTCCCGCTGCATGCGCGAAAAATAAGCCGTTTCTGCGGGCCGGCCGAAATTGATCAGGACATCGTTACGGGTCCACTCGTTGACTCGCGCGCGATTGAACTCGCTCTCCTGCATGACCTGGCGCACGCTCACGACCTTACCGCTCGTGTCGATGTCGGCAACGGTGTTCGTCGTGCCCATTGGCTGGGTCGGCCACATGAGCCGTTTGCCGCCGTCGGGCAGGTTATAGGTTTCGCGCGGCGGCCCGAGACGCGCGATCAACGCCGACTGGTCGGTGCCGGGCTCGATGCTTTGCCACGGCTGGGCACAGCCGGCCACGAGCACCATCGCAGCGGCAAGCCATGCGTGCCTGGCGATGTTGGACAGCGTCCCCATTCATGCCCCCTGAACGAAACTGAGCAACGACCCTGCGAACGACACTTGCAGATCATGCCGGGCGTGGCGGACGCGGGCAATCGGACCATGGTCCTACCGGCAAACCACCCGCGGCGGTGCACGAGCGCTCACCCGCGCGTTTGCGCGTTTGAGCGTTGAAAACGAAGCGCCGAAGTGTATGCTTTGGACTGATGTTCGGGCTCCAGAATATCGGACGTGCGGCCGCATGCGCACGTCCAGCCGGTGGTTCGTTCGTTCCCTAACGTTCCCTACCCCCGGGGTGCGGAATGATCAAGCGCATCACGCTGATTGCGACTTCGGTCGCCCTTGGGTGCCTCGCCACCCTCGGCCCCGTTTTCACGAGTCTTTACGTCGCGAACAAGGACGTGCAGCGGCGCGACCGCGCCGAACTAAACGAGTTCGCCAGCAAGGCGGTCATGCGTACGGACCTCGTCACGTACCAGGCTTTAGCCGCCCTTTCCGACCTGGACCGGGAGCCGGGCGCGCCTTGTTCGCCGTCCAACCTCGAACAGGCCGCGCGTGTCATCTACAACTACCGCTATGTTCAGGATGCGGGCGCCTACGCCGAGGGGCATTATCTTTGTTCTCCATTGCTTGGCGACGTGAGCAACAAGGATCTCACGCTGCCGCCGCCCGACTATCGCAGCAACGACGGCTACCTGGTGTGGTTCGAGCAGAAGAGCCCGCTAAGCGATGTGCGCAAGGACATTCAGATTGGCCGCAACGGCCACTACGTTTCCGTCGACCCGGGCTCCTACGTCGATCTCATCGATCCGGCGAGACGCCCCATCGCCGTGGTCCAGACTTCTACGGAGAAACTGCTCGCCGTCTCGGCCGGCGCGGATCCGGACGACATGCTCGACGCGTGGAAACATGACGGCAACGTGAAGAGCGATGAGTGGAATTACGCGGTCGCGCGGTCGTCGACACGCCCGCTTGCCGTCGTGGTGAAGTCGCCGCGCAGCAGCGTCGCAGGCGACTGGCCCAAACTGCTTGCCGCGTGGCTGACCATCGGCGTGTTCGCGGGCACGGCGCTCGGCTGGCTCGCCTACAAGCTCGTTTCGCGGCAGCTCTCGTTCCCCGCAACGCTGTCCTGGGCCATTTCCCGGCGCAAGATCGATGTGGTGTTCCAGCCCATCGTGAGGCTGGCCGACAACCAGTGCACCGGCGCCGAAGCGCTGGTGCGCTGGACGCTGAACGGGCGCGCCATCTCGCCCGAAGTCTTCGTGCGCGTGGCCGAAGACAATCACCTCATCCAGCCTCTGACCGATCTCGTGCTCGAGAAAACCATCGCGCAACTCGGCAAATTACTGGCCGCCAATCCCTCGTTTTATGTCTCGATCAACGTGAGCGCCGAGGATCTGCAGACCTTGCGCTTTCTGAATCTCCTTACCGCATCGCTCGACAGAACAGGCATCGCGCCCGCGCAAATCCGCATCGAGGCGACGGAGCGCAGCTTCATGAACGCGGAAGCCACACGCAGCGTCATTGCGGCGTTTCGGGCCGCCGGTCATCCCATCTACATCGACGATTTCGGCACCGGCTACTCGAGCCTCTCGTATCTGCAAACCTTCGAGATCGACGTGCTGAAAATCGACAAGTCGTTCGTCGATACGATCGTCCAGGATACCGCCTCGAGCGTCGTCGCACCGCACATCATTTCGATGGCCCATGAGCTGGGCCTCGAAATCGTCGCCGAGGGGGTGGAGACGGGGGCACAGGTGACCTGGCTGCGCGATAAGGGCGTTCAGTATGGCCAGGGCTGGTACTACGCGAAGGCGATGTCCGCCGGCGATCTCGCGAAATGGCTGGGCAAGCATCGCGTGCCGCGCGAGGCGAAAAGCATGCCGGCGATCTAAGCGAAGCAGAAACGACTAGACCGCGAACCTGAATACCGAAACGGCCTGCTGCAACTGCGCGGCCTGATCGGCCATCGAACTGGCAGCGGCGGCCGCCTGCTCGACCAGGGCCGCGTTTTGCTGCGTGACCTGGTCCATTTGCGCCACCGCGCGATTGACCTGCTCGATACCCGTGCTCTGCTCGCCGGAAGCGGCGACGATCTCGCCCATGATGTCCGTGACGCGCTGCACGGCCTCGGTCACCTCGACCATTGTCGAGCCCGCGCGCTGCGCCAGCGTGGCGCCGTTCGCGACGCCCGCCGTCGAGGCTTCGATCAGCTCCTTGATCTCGCGCGCCGAAGCCGCGCTGCGCTGCGCGAGCGCACGCACCTCGCCTGCCACGACTGCGAAGCCACGCCCTTGCTCGCCCGCGCGTGCCGATTCGACGGCGGCGTTGAGCGCGAGAATATTGGTCTGGAAGGCGATTTTTTCGATCGTCGCGATGATATCGGTCATGCGCTTCGCGTCCTGTGCCACCTCGCCCATCGTCCTCGCCACTTCGCTCACCAACTCGCTGCCGCGCGCCGCGACCTCCGAAGCGCCGCGCGCGAGCCCGCCCACCTGTCGCGCGTTCTCGGCATTCTGCCGCACGGTCGAAGTCAGCTGCTCCATGCTCGTCGCGGTTTCGCCGAGCGAGGCAGCCTGCTCTTCGGTGCGCTGCGAGAGGTCCGTATTGCCTTGCGAGATTTCGCGGGCAGCAAGAAGGATGGAACCGCTCGAGTCATGAATATTGGCGACAATGCCCGTCAGCTGCACACGCATCTCGCCCAGCGCGTGCAACAGGCTGCTCGAATCGCCGGGACGCGTTTCTACGGATACCGAAAGATCACCCGCAGCGATACGGCCCGCGATTTCCATGGCGTGAGCCGGCTCGCAGCCCAGTTGACGCGAAAGCCGTTGCGAAATCAACCAGGCAAGCAGCGCGCCGGTCGCGACCGCCCCGAACAGCATCGCGATGATGAGGGTGCGCATGTGCTGGAATTGTTCGATGGCCGCGTTTTGCGCGTTTTTTGCCTCGCGTTGCAGCGAATCGATCAGCGCGCCCACGCTATCGCCCAACGCAACGCTCGCCGCAATCGCGCGCCGCACGAGTTCGGCGTTGTCCACGCCCGCAGGCACGGGCTCGAAGCCGATCTGCTGATGCACGATCGCCTCCCATGCCGAAGTTTTCTTGAGCACGTCGTCATACAGGGAGCGGTCGCCAGTCGAGACGCCCGCACCGGCGTAGCGATCCAGCGATTCATGCATGCGCTTGAGTTGCGCGACGATGTCTTCCTTCAGATGATGGCGTCCCGCTTCATCGGCGTAGCCCAGATTCGCGGCGTCGAGGTCCGTGCTCAACTTGCTGCGGGCCGCCTCCTCCAGCCAGAACTGGCCGCTCATGTGCCGGTTGCAGATCTCATCGGCGATATCGTGCATCGACGCCAGCGACGAGACGCCGGCAACGCCCACTGCCACCGCAAATACGATCACAACGGCAAATGCTGTCAGCAGCTTTTTGAACACCGTCATGCGATCGAGCCACTTCATGGCTGCCCCCTTTTTCGATTCCCTGTTATGTGGCTCGCCGCGAAACCATGCCTCGACGCGAGCGCGGCAAGCTTGACTCATCCCCCACACCACGGGTAGGAGGCGAACGGATATAGGGAGAATCAGCCAGCGCTTCTAGCGTCGTCAGCAGACTTCTGCTAACCAGCCAACGACGCGTTGCGGGGACTCAATCGCTGCTGCGTGCGCGGCGCAGCGCGGGAATGTCCGAAAGCCGCATGCCGGCGGGCAAAAGCGGGTGCTTCGCCTGCCCCACACGCTGCGCGCGGTAGATGCCCGTATGGCCGGAAAACAGATAAGCCACCACGCAGGCCAGCGCCGCATACATGCCGATGTCGGCGCCGAACAACTCGATTGCCATGACCGTCGAAGCGATCGGCGTGTTAGCGGCGCCAGCGAATACGGCAACGAAACCGAGGCCCGCGAGCACGGGCATCGGCAATGCCAGCACGTGCCCCAACGCATTGCCGAGCGTCGCGCCGATATAGAACAGCGGCGTGACTTCGCCGCCTTTGAAACCCGAGGCAAGCGTCACGACAGTGAAACCGAACTTGCCCGCGAAGTCGTAGACGGGCAACGGCTGATTGAACGACTCGACCATGGTCGGAATCCCCAGGCCGAGATATTGCGGCACGTTCAGTGCGGTAGCGGCAAGCGCCACGACAATGCCACCCACGAACGGACGCGCCGGCGCATAGGCAATCTTGCGCTTGATGAACGCCGAGAGCGCGTGGGTCGAGTCGGCGAACAGCATGCCGACCACGCCGAACACGATGCCCGCGAGAATAGCCGACCCAAGTCCGAGCGGCGAGACTTGCGGAACGAACGGAATGCGATAGACCGTGTGATGAATGCCCCAGGCGCGGCACACCTGATCCGCGACCAGCGACGACGCCACGCAGGTCAGCAACGCGTCGTAACGCAGGCGCCCGATGGCGAGCACTTCCAGCCCGAAGATCGCGCCGGCCAGCGGCGTGCCGAACACCGACGAGAATCCTGCCGCGATGCCGCCCATCAGCAGGATGCGGCGGTCCTCCCTACCGAGGCCGAAGACGTGCGTCACCTGGTCGGCGAGCGCGCCGCCCATCTGCACGGCCGTGCCTTCGCGTCCGGCCGAGCCGCCGAACAGATGCGTGACCACGGTGGCGACGAGCACGAGCGGCGCCATCCGCCTGGGCACGATTTTCTGCGGGTCGTGGATTTCGTCGATCAGCAGGTTGTTCCCACCTTCCACCGGCTTGCCGACGCGGTGATAGACCCAGCCGGTCGCCAGGCCGGCAACGGGCAACAGCCAGAGCAGCCAGGCGTGGGCGACGCGAATGTCGGTTGCGCGATCGAGCGCATAGAGGAACAAGGCGGATGCGCTGCCCGCCAGGGCGCCCAGAACGGACGAGAGCAGCAGCCAGCGCGCGAGGTACGGAACCATCGCGAACGGCTCGATAGACTTCAGGGGTTTCATTGCGGTCCAGGTTTGCGCGTGATTACGCGTTTGCATATGACCTGGGCGAAAGGGGGCGTCGCGTGGACGGCCTACGACCTCCTGCACCCAGGAACTCGTAGGCATCATCAGCGCTGCGGGAATGCAGGGCGGTTACGGGAGGAATGCCATCTCCGAAAGCCCCGTGATTCTATGCGACAACATAGGGCGCCGCAACAGAATCGTCGCCACGCTGCCCAACCCGTGAACCTCAGTTGCCAGCCTGCCGCGCGCCAGCCGGTACGAGCTTGAGCGTATGAACGGCGGTACCCGGCAGGAACGGCGCCGCGCCGCCGTGCACCCAGGTTTCATGTCCCGCGAGGAAATACGGCGACATGGGGTTGCCCGACTGCCCGCCCGGCATCTCGAAGAGGCCGTCCTGCTCGCGCCCCGGCGACACGGCGAAACGCTCGGACGCCCCAAACGCCGGCGACTGCACGCGCGGCATGTTGTAGTCGCCCGGCAGCGGGTCGTGCGGCGCGCTGAGCCAGTCGCGCACCCAAGGCAACCACGTCGGCACCATGCGCGCGAACGGATGGGCAATGGCCGCGCGGTTGCGCTCGCCCCAGCGCGCCTCTTCGAGCTTCGTTCCTTTAGGCAAGCTAGCGATCGTATGGTCGATGCGGTCCAGCATGAACGCGCGCCAGTCCGCGAAGCGGCTGGGTATCCAGGCATGATTATCGGCGAGTGTCTCCAGCGTCGCTTCGTAACGCGAGTTCGCCGCGCGATAGCTTAAGTCCGGCGCAATCGCGGCCATCTGTTTGTCCAGTACACCGAACCATGCTTCGTAGAGCGAGTCGTAGAACGCGCGCACCAGCCGGTAGCCGGCTGCATCCACATCGGCGCGACCATCCCACGTTTGAACCAGCCGCTGGAATTCAGCGCGATTGGGATGGCCGTCGAGCGCGCGCGCATCGAGCGCGTCTAGCGCAATGCGTCGCCAGTACTCGATCCAGAACGCGCGGTCGTCGGTCTGCACCGCGAGCAGGTCGCGCTCGCTCGCATGCGGCAGCGCGAAGAGGTCGTTGCGAATTTGCGTGGCGCGCGCGCCGAGATCCGTGCCCGCGTCGCCGATGCGCGCCACGTCCTCCAGCGGCAGGGTACGGTTGTTGGCGGTCCAGATGCGCCCGGCCGGCGGATCGACGCGCACCGGATACGCTTCGGGCAAGCGATACCCCTGCCAGCCGGCATACGTTTCCGAGCGGTACGGAAAGCTCGCGAACGCGGCCGCATCGCCGTCGGCATCCGCGAAGCGTGGCAGCGGCCCGGCGAGCGTCCAGCCGATATGCCCTTGCGCGTCGGCCACCATGAAGTTCTGTGTCGGCATGCCGAAGGTCTGTGCGGCACGCAATGCGTCGGCGACGTTCGTGGCGCCTTCGAGCAGCATGAAGTTCATGTTGGTCGCCTGCGGATCCTGCGCGACCCAATGCAAGGCATACGCGTGCTCGCCGGCAACGAGTTGCGGCCCCCAGCGCGTTTGCACGAGCGGCAGATCGACGCTCGCGCCGCCATTCACGTCGAGGCGCTCGTGGATCAGCCGCGCCCTCTCCCAAGCGCCGCCCGGCACCCGGTAGCGCAGCGGATCGGCCGGGTCGCGTTGAAGTTCGACCAGATCGACGAAGCGCGCATAGCTATTCGTAAAGCCCCACGCGATATGGCCGTTGCTCCCGGCCACCACCGAGGGCGTACCCGGCAAGCTGACGCCCGTGATACGCCGCTCGCCGCCATCGGGCGCGGGATACACGATCGAGATGCGGTACCAGACGTTGGGCAACGAAAGGCCGAGGTGCATGTCGCTCGCGAGCAGCGCGCCGCCGTGCGCACCATGCGCGCCGTCGACCGCGAAGCCGTTGCTGCCGATCATCGAATCGACCGCGCGCTCGCCGCCGACGAAACCGGGCACGCCGCTGAGAAGCGATGTGGCGTCCGGTTCGAGATCGGCGGCGGACTGCGTTGCCGGAAGCCATGATGGCGGCGCGGCGGGCAGCGCCGCCGGCGGCTGCGGCAATGCACGCAGCCCGTCGAGCGGCGCGTCCCAATGGCTCGTCTCAGGCAACAGGAACGCCAGCAGATCGGCGGGCACGCGTTCGCGCAGCGCGGCACGCGCGAGCACGCGTCTCACCTGGTCGTACTGAAGATCGAAGTACATCGCGTAGACGGCGAGCACCGTGTCCTCGGGACGCCACGCCACCGGCTGCGTGCGCAACAGCCAGTATTCGAACGGCCGCGCGCGCAGCGAGCGCAGGCCGTCGTTGACGCCCGCCGTATAGCGTTCGATCAGTTGCCGCTGGTCGGCGGAGAGCGCGGCGAGCGCGGCCTGTGCATGCTCGCGAAAGCGCAAGGGCCGGTCGCGGCGGTCAAGCGGCAGCGCCGCCGGTCCGATGAGCGCCGCCATCTCGCCAGCGGCGACCCGGCGCAGCAAATCCATCTGGAAGAAGCGGTCCTGCGCGTGAAGGAATCCGCTGGCATACGCGACGTCGCCACGCGTGCTGCCCTGCACCGTCGGCACGCCAAGCGCGTCGCGACCGATCGTCACGGGCGCCGAGAGCGGCGCGGCATGTGTGCCATCCAGTTGCGGCAGGCTGCCGCGCAATGTCAGCCAGCCCGCCAGCACCACGGCGGCCAGGACAATGACGATGGCACACAGCAGAATCAGCGGCCACGCGCGGCGCCGCTTTTGCGGAGAAAGGCTCGAACGGGTCATGACGGCGCATGCAGGACGTTTTGTCTAGCGCTTCCAGGCGCTGCGGCCGGATCCGCCGGACGCCGCACGACCATAGCATGACGCTGCGACAATCCGCGGCAATTGCGCACATGGGCCGCGCTGCGCGCCTCGAGGCTTTATCGCCTGCGTACTGCGTGGGCGCGACACTCTGCCATCTGCCACCGTGCCGCGGAAGGACGACAATTTCGCTATTGCGTTCTGACCGCGATCGCACAGGGGCGACACCATGGCAAAGAAGTTTCCGATCCACCCGCTGCACCCCGAGCGCCTGTGCTGGGGATGCGACCACTACTGCCCCGCCAACGACATGCGATGCGGCAACGGCCAGAGCCGCACGCAGCATCCGGCCGAACTGCTCGGCGACGACTGGCTCGAACAGGGCGACTGGGGCATCGAAGTCGACGCTTCCGGCAAGTCCGTCACGCCGTGACCGGCGAAATCAAATATGAATGCCGCCAGCCACTTCGATGCGCTGCGCGTTCACCCAGCCAAAGTCATCCGACAATAACCCCGCGATAACGGGCCCCACGTCGGTCGGCAAGCCTGCGCGGCCCAGCGCAGTGTGTTCCGCCACGGCTTTGTTGACCTCCGGATTGTCCCGCACGATGCCGCCGCTAAAGTCGGTCGCAATGGCGCCCGGCGCCACGACGTTGACTGCGATCCGGCGCGGCGCGAGTTCGAGCGCCATATAGCGCGTGAGCGCTTCGACCGCCGCCTTCATCGGCCCGTAGATCGCGCGGCCCGGAAACGCGAAGCGCGCAAGTCCCGAAGAGACGTTCACAATCCGGCCGCCGTCATGAATGAGCGGCAGCAGCTTTTGCGTCAGCAGAAACGGGCCCTTGAAGTGCACCGCGAACTGCGCGTCGAGTTCCGCTTCGGTGCCGGCCGCAAGCGTGGCTGCGGAAGACGTTCCGGCGTTGCTCACCAGATAGTCGAAGCCCGTGGCGTTCAGCGTTCCGAGCGCTTCTCGCAGGCGCGCGACGAAGTCGTCGAACGTGCCCGAATCCGCCATGTTCAATTGCAGCGCAATCGCGCGGCCGCCCGCTTGAGCGGCTTGCGCGCAGACCTTTTCGGCCTCGGCTCGATGGGTGTTCCAGGTGAAAACCACGTGGACGCCGCGGCTTGCGAGCCGCAGAACGGTGTCGCGGCCAATGCCGCGGCTGCCTCCGGTGACGACCGCGATTTTCGGGCCGGACTGATTGCCGTGGTTCGTTGCCATCTGGCACCTCTCGCTAGTTTGGATAGCGTCGATTCTCCGCCTGGCGGCGCCGTCGAGTGAATACCCGAACCTGCCCGATTCTTGCCTATTCCTGCTTCGCCGACTACCATGCGGCGACACGCGCCTTGCATTGCGCGATCCTTGTCGAGCCGCCATGACGAACGAACTGGCCGCCGCCCTGCTGCGCTACACGCATACGCAGCCAGGCACGAGCCCATACCGCACCGCTGTCGACGGACTGCTCATTCTGCGCTCCGATCACCCCGCGCCGCCCACCTTTCGCTCGGCGCGCCCGGCGCTGTGCATCGTCGCGCAAGGCGCGAAATGGGCCAGTTTCGGCGGGGCGCAACTCGAATACCGTGCCGGTCAAGCGCTCGTGGTCGGCGTGCAAACGCCGTCGCGGGGCCGCGTGTTCGAAGCGAGCCCGGACAAACCTTGCCTGGTTCTGATTCTCGAGCTGGACCTGGCCATGCTGCGCGCCGTAGCGAAGGAGATGTCGCCTGCGCCGGTACCGGCGGCGGAGGCGAGCCGCGGCGTGTTCGTCGCGAACTTCGACGGCCCGCTCGCCGATTGCGCGCTGCGCGCCGTGCGCCTGCTGGATACCCCCGACGCCATCGGCATGCTGTACCCCATGCTCATGCGCGAAATCTGCTACTGGCTGCTAAGGGGTCCGAATGGATCTGAGATTGCGCAGCTCGCCTCGACCGAAAGCCCTTCTCACGGCCTGATGCGCGCGGTGGAGATTTTGCGGGAGCGGTTTGCCCAGCCCGTACGGGTGGACGATCTCGCGGCGGTTGCCCAGCTCAGCGCGTCGGCGTTTCATCGCCAGTTCAAGGCGCTGACGGGGCTGCCGCCCCTTCAATACCAGAAGCAATTGCGCCTTCTGGAAGCACGCAGATTGCTGCTCTCGCTTTCGATGAGCGTACAGGCCGCCGCATTCGAAGTGGGATACGAGAGCGCCTCGCAGTTCAGCCGGGAATACACGCGCATGTTTGGCGCGCCGCCGAAAAAAGATTCGACTCAAGCGAAGGCACTGCGCGAGGCCGCTTAGTTAGCTTAGTCGGCCTGGTTAGCTTGAGTGGTGCAAGTGACACGCGGCGCGAAAGCGATGCGCTCGCTTTCGCGCCGTGCACGCGTCATCGATCAACCATTACTTGCCGTACACATCGAAGTCGAAGTACTTCTTCTCGATCTTCTTGTACGTGCCGTCCTTGATGATGCTGGCAATCGCGCCGTCGATCTTCGTCTTGAGCGCGGCGTCTTCCTTGCGCAGGCCGATGCCGGCGCCGTTGCCGAGCGTGGCCGGATCATCGAGGTCGCCGCCCGCGAAGCTGTAGCCCTGGCCGCGCGGCGTCTTCAGGAAGCCCACGTCGGCCTGCACGGCGTCTTGCAGCGCCGCGTCCACGCGGCCGGCCAGCAGGTCCTGATAGACCTGGTCCTGGTTCTGGTAAGGCACGACCTCTACGCCGGCCGTCGCCCAATGCGCCTTGGCATAGGCCTCCTGAATCGTGCCCTGCTCCACGCCCACGCGTTTGCCCTTGAGCGATTCCGCGGTCGGCATGATGCCCGAGCCCGTCTTGGCGACGAGGCGCGTCGGCGTGTTAAACAGCTTGTCCGAGAATGCGATCTGTTCTTTGCGCGCCGGGGTCATCGACATCGACGAGAGCACGCCGTCGAACTTGCGCGCCTTGAGCGCCGGGATCATGCCGTCGAAGTCGTTTTCGATCCAGACGCACTTCGCATTCAGACGGTGGCAAATCTCGTTGCCGAGATCGATGTCGAAGCCGACCAGTTTGCCGTCCGGTGCTTTCGATTCAAACGGCGGATAGCTGGCATCGACACCAAAGCGAATGGTGTCCGCCGCAAAGGCTGCGGAGCTGGCCGTGACGGAGATCAGGGCAATAGATACGGCTGTAAACAACTTTTTCATGGGATCCCCCTCGGTTCTGGATATACAGGGTGGTCAAGACATGGACTCCGGCCGCATGGTTGCGGCGCGGATGTTCCCCAGCGGCGCGCGCCGCAAGCGTGGTCGACGCTACGGGTGCACCTGCGCCCGGCAAGGTAGCAGTCCAGAATACTCGCGTCGAGGTGTCAAAAACACGCGCAAACACCTATGGCGCGGGAGAACCCTGAGAGAAGCCCAGGCCGAACAGGGTCAGCCCGCCTGCATGGCAGGGAAGACCCTTAAACGGACAAGCGGATGAAAGAGGATTGAAGGCGGCTTATCGGAACGTCCAGTTGCTCTTGCCTGCGCGAGCCGCGCGCCGCTGGCGCTTGACGCGGTACATCTCATGGTCCGCCTGGTCGAGCGCCTGCTGGGCGCTCACGAAGCGAACCGCGACGCAGCCGGCCGCCGCCCCCTCGTAATGCAAGCGCATGTTCGGCAAGGTGTATTCGCCTGCCGTCACTGAGGCAACCTGGCTCGCGACGGCTTCGGCCAGGCTCGCCGCCTGATCGTAATCGGCGGGCCCCGCTGCAACGAACGCAAACTCGTCGCCGCCGATGCGCGCAAGCAGACCTCGATCGGCAGTCGCTGCCAACAGCCGCCCGGCGCACGATTGCAGAAACTGATCGCCCACCGCGTGGCCGCGTTGATCGTTCAGCTCCTTGAAGCCGTCCAGGTCGATCATGCAGACCACGACATAGGACCCGTCGGACGCGGCTTGCGCCATCAGGCGGCCAAGCTCCTCATGCAGCGCGCGCCGGTTCGCGAGTTCCGTCATGTCGTCGACCAGGGCGCGTTGTGCAAGGTGCTCATTGGCGAGCGTGAGTTGTTCGATGAGCCGCTCGCGCTCGATATGCTCCGAGATCAGTTTGGCAAAGACATTCAGCGCGCCGCGCGCCCTTGAGCTGACTTCGCGGCTCTCGCGGCTAATGCCGCATAACGTACCGATGACGGCGCCGCCTTCCGCGCAAACCGGCGCGCTGGCATAGGTGCAGATCCCGAGTTCGGAGGCCGCGCGCGAATCGCCCCAAATGTCCCTGACGTTGCTGACCACGCGCCGCCCGCTTTCCAGACTGCGCTTGCACAAGGTGTCGAACCACTGCACCTGCAGACCCTCCATGATCTGCACGCCGCCGTCGTTGCGCGAATAGAGGACGGTCTGCACCTCGCGGCTGAAGTCGACCGATGTGAGGTAAGTCGACTCAAGTCCGGTCAATATGCCAAGCATCTCGAGAAGCGGCCGCACGAGACCTTCCAGATTCTGGGCCGCAACAACCTTCTGGGAAAGCCGCTCAAGCAATTCATCCATATTGGCGATTCACCGTAAAGCAATTGAAACCCTGTTTTGGCAACGGTGCGTCCAGCCGGGTTTTTGTGCGATGACAGTAGCAGGTTTTTTATGACGAATCCACGCCGCTTTATCCCTGATTACGGTACGGGCGAGCGAATTGGCGCACTAGAAGCGCGGCACTGGATGAACGATGTGACGCAGTTCGCGACGCGCTTCACGGCGAGCTTCACGGAGAGATTCACGGCGGCCTTCGCGAAGCCTCCAGACACGGCGTCGCGAGTGGGCCGCACGCGTGCCGGCACAGTCGCGCAAGCGGGACAGCGCGCTTTCCGCCTCGATCGCAACCGTATCGAAAGCGCTGCACGAGAAATCGAGTAACGCGGGGGAGTCGGGATGTCGCCCGGCGGGAACGAACACACGGGCGAGTTCGAAAAGAATGCGTTTGAACATGGGCGGTTATCCGGCATGACCACCGTTGCGGACGCCATTGCCCGAGAAATGATTGACCTGCCCGGTACCACGCGCCGGGTCGCACGAAGCCAGCGTCGCTGCGGGTTTCGTCAGCGAGAATTCTCCCTGGAATAAATTTGCCAGGCAAGCATTTATGCAGTGCGATTCAACGCGATTCGGCGAGGTAGCGCGCTTCGCCTTCGTCGGCATCCGATGTCATGATGACGCGATTGCGCCCCGCCGCCTTCGCCACATAGAGCGCGGCGTCGGCCCGCACCATCGCGCTCTCCAGCGTGTCGGCCGGCACGAACCTGCCAACGCCCGCGCTAAGCGTGCAGTGCACGCCTTCGGCGGGCGAACGCTCGACCGCCAGCCTCAGCGTATTCGTCAGCGTCGCGGCGTCGTGCTTTTGCGCGCAGGCGAACAGGATCGCGAACTCCTCGCCACCCAGCCGTCCGAACAGATCGCACGAGCGCAACTGGCCGGTGACGATCGAGGCGACGTGCGTGAGGATGCGATCGCCTACTGCGTGGCCGAATCCGTCGTTCACTGCCTTGAAGTTGTCGATGTCGAGAATCGCGATCGACAAGGGATCGCCCTGCTCGCGCGCTTGCGCAAGCAGGACGTGCGCGCGCGCGATGAACTCACGGCGCGTGAGCGCGCCCGTCAGCTCGTCGATCGTCGCGAGCTTTTCCATTCGCCCAAGAATCCGGTCGTGAGCGAGCATGACCATGCCGATCGACATGCAGGGCAACGTGAGGATCGCGAGCCCGAGCAGCGCCACGTTCCACGGCGAAGGCTGCACAAACGAAAGTGAGGGCGCAACGCCGAAGACAATCGCGCCGATTCTCGCGACATAAACGAGAGCACCGAGCCCGGCGGCCACGGCGATGAACCGACATGCGTAGCGCGTGCCCTCGCGCGATCCATGCCGAAGCGCCAGCGCCCCCACCGCGAGCCGGCCATAGATCAGGCCCAGCGAAAGGAGCACGCCCCTGGCGTCGACACTGGGCGACATCCACGTGAAATACACGAGCGCTGCACAAACGACGACAAGCCCGGCGGATTCCGCGCCCCACACGGCACGCTGGCCGAAGAACTGGCGTGTGCCCTGCACGAGCAGCACCGCGGCGCCCAGGGTCGCGATCGAAGCGCCGGCAATCGTGATCCCGCCGGCGCGCGGCGCGCAGACCACGATCCAGGTCGAGGCCGCGGCGAGCAGCGCATAGCCCAGACACCAGCGGACCACGCCCGGCACGGCGGTTCGGATCAACGAGCCCAGGATGGCTACGCTCATCAGGCAAGATACGATCAAGATCCCGAATAGAGCGAAAGCGCTGAGCATGAGAACGGGCCGGGCAACGAAAGGGGAGAATCGGGACGCGCGAGGTAGCGCTCGACCGGCGAAAGCTGATTGAAATTATTTTCAGCTTCAGCCGCGAGTCGCGCATGCCACGCATGTCGCATAAGCGTCGGGGACATATCGTATCGCAGGTTTCGCCTGGATCAATGCCGCCGCACGAAACCCGTGACGGATCGACGCTACACTAAACAGTTCCTGCCGACTCTACGGAAGAGGGATTTCCCATGCCAGCATCTGACACCGGCCGCGCGCTTCGGCGCTTCTGCGCCTTGCTTTGCGTGCTTTTCTGGCTCGGTGGATGCGCGGGGTTCGGTCAGGACGCCCTGCGGGTCAACGTGGCGGGGCTCGAGCCGCTGCAAGGCGAAGGCATGGAGATGCGCTTCAATGTGAAGCTGCGCGTCCAGAATCCCAACGACGCGCCGGTCGAATTCAGCGGCGTGTCGCTGCAACTGGATCTCAACGGTCAATCTTTCGCGAGCGGCGTAAGCGATCAAAGCGGCGTCGTACCGCGCTTCGGTGAAGCGGTGATCGTCGTGCCGTTGACCGTGCCGGCATTCTCCGCTGTGCGTCAGGCTTTCGCCTTTGCGGGCAGCGCGCAGGCCGGAAGCATTCCCTACGAGATACGCGGGCGCCTGGCGGGCGGCGTAGGCGGCGGCACTCGCTTCGTCGACCACGGCAAGCTGTCGCTGCCGACCGGGGGCCTGCTCGGCCCGTGACGCCACGGCCGGCAGCGGGATTGGCCGCCGTGGCTTGCCACCTCGTTCATGCGAGGCGCCCCCCGCCCCCATTGCCGGGCGCAGGCCGGTTTCGATCGGCACCTCGTGAAATCGGCTGGCCTTGACGCACTCACCGCTTTACCGGCATCTGCACGCCCCCCAAAGCCGCTGATCAGCACGCGCGCGCCCGGCCCCCGCGCGCGGCACGCTTTCTGCGCTGCGACTCTCGACCCGCCTGCCGCCGCCTCACGGTGCTGCGCAGGCTCATGACCGAAGAGGGGGAGCGCCATGGAAGACATCGATCGACTAGCGGCTGAATACGCCACGGCCCGCGCCGCCGAGCCACCCGTTGGACGCCTGCGCGCCGCCGTTTCCTGGAGTGCGATCGCAGCGGGCGCGGTGGGCATGGCCGCCTTTTCCCTCATTCTGCTCACGCTCGGCACCGGTCTCGGCCTTTCGTCCCTCTCGCCATGGCCCGGGAGCGGCGCGCACGCGAGGACCTTCGGCGTGGCGGCAATCATCTGGATCTGCGTGACGCAAGTGATGTCCGCAGGCCTCGGCGGTTATCTTGCCGGGAGGCTGCGCCGGCACTGGCCGGGCATCGGCACCGACGAGACCCACTTTCGCGACACCGCACACGGCTTTCTTGCCTGGGCGCTCGCCACGCTCGTCTCCGCCGCGATCCTCACGTCGGCCATTTCGGGGCTGGCGCGCGAGGGCGTGAGCGTCGGCGCGCAAAGCGCCGAACGCATGGCGAGCGGCACTGGCGCGCTCAACCGTGGCAACGCCCTCGCCGCCTACAGCACCTGGCCCTTGGGCTATCTGATCGACGGCATGCTGCGCCCGGCCGCGGGCACTGCGGCACCCGCCGCACCTGCGGACACCTCGGGCGCGGACCAGGTTCTCGCGACCGCGCAACAGAAGCAGGAAATTGCGCGCATCTTCCTCAACAGCCTGCCTGCCGGCGGCGCGCTTTCGCCCGAAGACACCGACTACGTGACACGCATCGTGGCGCAAAAAACAGGGCTCTCGACGACGGATGCCCGCGCCCGCGTCGCGACTACCTGGTCGCGTTTGCAGGAGAAGGCACAAGCCGAGGAAAGCGCCGCGCGCGCCGCGGTGGAAACGGCCCGCAAGGCGACCGTCCACGTGACGTTGTGGCTCTTCATCTCCCTGCTGATGGGGGCGTTTGCCGCGAGTCTGATGGCGACGATCGGCGGCCGGATGCGCGAGTTTTGACGCGACTTTTATCGACATGGCAATGACGCCAGGTTCCGAACCGTGAGGAGGCTGACATGCGCTCGATTCTTCTTTATCTGCTCGGCGTTCCGATTCCGATCATCATTCTCATCGCGCTCTTTTGGCATTGACGCGCAGCGCGTCACGACAGCTCGATCAGCGCCTTGATGCGCTCGGCCTGCCCCGCATCGACCGGGTTGTAGACGATCATGTGAAGGTCCGGCCGGCCGTCGACGGCAAACGCCGACTGCTCCAGCGCGATCAGCCCGAGCGTGGGATGGTGCAGGCGCTTCACATTGTCGGCTTCGGCGTGCGTAGGCACTTCGTTGTCGCGCCACAGCGCGTCGAACTCGGGGCTGCTGCTGCACAGTTCATCGACGAGTTCGCCCACCGCCGAAACGAGGCCCGCGCGCGCAACGTCGGCCCGGAACGCGCCCACCACGAAGCGGGCCACGCTGTCCCAGTCGTGCTGCTTGGCGCGCACGTCCGGGTTGCAGAACAGGAAGCGCAGGATATTGCGCTGACCGGGCGGCAGCTTGCCGTAGTCGGTCAGCACGATGGCGGCGGCACGATTCCAGGCCACGACCTCCCAGGTGGCCGTCTTGACGATGGCCGGGCTGAAGCGCAGCGAGTCGAGCAGGCGTTGCAGCCGCGGATTGACGCCGTCCACGGGCTTGTAGCGCACTTCGGGCGGCCGCCCGAGCCCCAGCATGAAGAGGTGCTCGCGTTCCGGGTCGGTGAGCATCAGCGCGCCGCAAATACGGTCGAGCACCTCGGGCGAAGGCGCGCCGCCGCGCCCCTGTTCGAGCCACGTGTACCAGGTCGGACTGATATTGGCACGCTGCGCCACTTCTTCGCGGCGCAATCCCGGCGTGCGCCGGCGGCCGCTGAAGCCGAAACTCGCCGGGTCGAGCCGCGTGCGGCAACGCCTCAGGAAGTCGCCGAGCGAGCCCGCCGAATGGATCGGAATGGAGAGCCTGTTAGTCATCTTAATATGATGAGCTCACTACTTTAACGGTATAGAGATTTTGGAGATAGTACGCCAGTCATGACCCAGGAGAGATGACCATGCGTATTTTTCTGACCGGTGCGACCGGCTTCATCGGCTCGGCGCTCGTGCCGGAACTCATCGAAGCCGGTCACGAGGTGATCGGCATGACCCGCTCCGAAGCGGGTGCGCAAGCGCTCGCCAAGGCGGGCGCCCGTGTACATCGCGGTACGCTGGAGGACCCGCAAACACTGCGTAGCGGTGCGGAGCACGCGGACGCCGTGATCCACACCGCCTTCGATCACGACTTCTCGCGCTTCGTCGAGAACTGCGAAAAGGACAAGCGCGCCATCGCGGCGCTCGGCGCCGCGCTCGCCGGCACCGATCGACCGCTGCTCATCACCTCCGGCACGGGCATCGGCAGCGGCGCGCACGGCGAACTGGCGAGCGAAGATGTCTTCAATCCGAGCCATCCCAACCCGCGTATTGCGTCCGAACTGGCGGGGCAAGTGTTGCTGGAACAAGGGCTCAACGTGGGCGCGGTGCGGCTGCCGCAGGTCCATAACCCCTTGCGGCAGGGGCTCATTACGCCGCTCGTTGCGATCGCGCGCGAAAAAGGCGTTTGCGCCTACGTCGGCGACGGCGAGAACCGCTGGCCGGCCGGCCATTTGTCCGACGTCGTGCGCCTGTACCGGCTGGCCGTGGAAAAAGGGCAGCCCGGCGCGCGCTATCACGCGGTGGGCGAAGAAGGCGTGAGCAGCCGCGAGATAGCCGAGGCGCTGGGCCGCGGGCTCGGCCTGCCGGCCGTTTCGATCGCGCCTGAGGACGCGGCCGCGCATTTCGGCTGGATGGGTATGTTCGTCGGCATGGACATGCCCGCTTCGAGCGCGCTCACCCAGGCACGGCTCGGCTGGCGCCCGGCCGGTCCGACGCTGATCGCCGATCTGAACGAAGCTCGCTTCGCCGAGGCGTGAGCTTCAGGGCGAGCCGGATCGAACCTATGCAATCCTGAATATCCTCACCTTTTTCGTCTCGTGGAATCATGGTCTCGGGGTCGCAAGCGACCACGAGACCCTGCACGTGTGCGATGGGGCCATCGCAACGCTTACGCGGCGTCGCGTCGCGCGTGCTGCGCGTGCAACGCCTGCGCGAATCTGGCTGGCTCCCAGTTTTCGCGCAGCGCGCGCTGCATGAGCGCCTGCTGGCTCTCGGGCGCGAGGCCGCCCACCGGCGGGTCGCGGTCGAGATTCGTGGGAAACGGATAGCCCTCCGCGCACGACGCGATGGCCGCAACGGTCGTGAGTTCGACTGCGGCGCCCTGAGGGTCTTTCATGCGCCGCTCGTGCAGCACGGGATAAATCGCTTCGCACATGCGCGTGCGGTCGAGCGCCTCCATGGCGCGACCCATAGCCGATGACACCTGCAGCAGGTTCGCCATGCGCTGCACGCCGGCGGTGCGGTTCGCGCCCGCCGCATGAAATAGCGCGGGATTGAAAAACAGGGCGTCGCCCTTTGCGAGCGGCAACTGCACGCAATACGCTTCGAAGTACTCGCGGAAATCGGCGCGCCGCCATGCGAGATAGCCCTCTGCATAACGCTGCGAGTACGGCAAGAGCTTCGTCGGCCCGCTCTCGACCGGCATGTCGCTGTGCGCCACCGCCCCCTGAAGCGTGAGGAAAGGCGATACGCGATGCACGTGCGCCGGATAGCGCTGCGCTTCCTCGATAGTCTGGAATCCCAGGTGATAGTCGCGATGCGCTTCCTGCGCCACGCCGCCGGGACGCACGACGTTGACCTGCGAGGTCATCTGATAGCACGGGCCGAGCCACGCCTCGCATAGGGCCATGAGCGGCAGATTCGCGAAGTAGTCGACGAACACGCTGGGCGCTTTGAGGCAGAGCTTCTGTTGCGCGTTCCAGATGCGGTCGTTCGCGCCTGCCTTGGCAAAATGGTCCGCACCGCTCGCGCCGTGCTCCCGCTCTTCGCGAATGATCGATTCAAACACGGCGGTCGCTTCGTCCACTGGCTGCGTGTTGGCGTATGCGCGTTCGAGCACGAGCACGCCGGCGCCGTCGCGCAGCACGTAAGCCCACTCGGCCTGCAACTGCGCGCGCTGCGCCGCATCGTCAAGCACTGTCTGGACCGCCTGGCAGTCGTACACGGGAATGCGCTGCCTCACAGCGCTGGCGAATCGCAACAGACTGCCCTCGTCTCGCAACCGGCTCACAAATGCATCGAGCGTACATTCGCGTTCGGCGTACCATTGCCGCCCCAAATCCGCCACAGGTGTCTCGTGCTGATTCATGCGTCCGCCTCCAGTTCGACTCAAGCATAACGTTGGCACTGAGTGCCGTGGATACCAAAAAGCTATCGAAAACACATCAGCAAGGCGAAGGCATGGCATAGCCTCGCGCGCACGTCACGCCAACGGAAAGCCATCCTTGAACGTCTGCCGCAGAAACTCCGTGAAGTGCTTGACCGCACGCGGCACCTGCGCACCATACGGCCGCACGACGTGCAGTTGCGAAGCAAACGCCCCCACCGGACGCCAGTTGGACAGCAGCACCACGAGCTTGCCGGCCTGCAGCGCGGCCTGTGCGCTGAAGTCGGGCAGCAGCGCGACGCCGAGATGTTCGAGCGCCGCATCGCGCAGCGCTTCGCTGTTGTTCGCCGAGAATGGGCCATTCACCGTCACCGTCTCGCGCGCACCGTCCGCGCGGCGGCCGGCTTTTTCAAACGACCATACCCCCGCGCCCAACGCGCGCGGATAGAACAGACAGTCGTGCTGCGCAAGATCGGCGGGCGTTTGCGGCGTGCCGCGCTGCTTGAGGTAAGTGCGCGTGGCGACGATGACCGAGCGCGTGTCGCACAGTTTCCAGGCCACGTGGGTTTCGGGCACCTGCGCGCTATGGCGGATCGCGAGATCGAATCCTTCGGTTGCGATCGAGGTGAGCCGGTCGGAAAGCTCCAGTTGCACGCGCACTTCAGGATGGGCGCGCGAAAACTGCGCAAGCCGCGGCACCAGTTGCTGGCGCGCGAAGGCCACAGGCGCGGTGACGCGCACGGTGCCGCGCGCGACATCGGCCATCTCGCGCACGCTCGCAAAACTGGCGGCAATGCTGTCGAACTGCGCGCGCGTATCTTCCACGAGCCGCAGCCCCGCTTCCGTGAAGCGCACGCTGCGCGTGGTGCGCTGCACAAGCGGCACGCCCGCCACCCGCTCCAGCTCGGCAATGCGCTGGCTCACGGCCGCCTTGCTGACACCGAGGCGCGCCGCCGCCGCGGTATAGCTGCCTTGCGTGGCGAGCACATTGAGCCAGTGCAGGTGCGTCCAGAGTGCCTCGACTCGCTGCGTATCCATGAATGAAAGTCCGCCTCCAAGTTCGTCATTCCCGCGCCGATACTAGCATGCCGCTCGCGCATCTTTCACAGACCGCGCGAGCGATTGTTCACAGCTGAAAACAATCAATTCAGCGACAGAGCCTTTGCGCGCCTCCGCGCCCTCCGTAGACTGACGGCACGCACTCACCAGACGAGGAGAAGACATGCAGGCCTACACCGATTCCGCAGACGTGATCCACTTCATCGGCGGCAAGACCGAACGCGGCGCGGGCGACCGCACGCAAGCGGTCTTCAACCCCGCGACCGGCGCCGCTGCGCGCCGCCTCGTGCTGGGCGAAGCGGCCGATGTGGACGCCGCCGTGGCGAGCGCGAAAGCCGCGTTCCCGGCCTGGCGCGACACGCCGCCCATTCGCCGCGCGCGCGTCATGCTGCGTTTTCTCGAACTGATGAACCGCCACAAGGACGAACTCGCGGCCATCATTACGGCCGAGCATGGCAAGGTGTTCTCCGACGCGCAGGGCGAAGTCGCGCGCGGCATCGACGTGATCGAATTTGCGTGCGGCATTCCGCAACTGCTCAAGGGCGACTACACCGAGCAGGTCTCCACGGGCATGGACAACTGGACCGTGCGCCAGCCGCTCGGTGTGGTGGCCGGCATCACGCCGTTCAACTTCCCCTGCATGGTGCCGTGCTGGATGTTCCCGGTGGCGCTCGCAGCGGGCTGTACGTTCGTTCTCAAGCCTAGCGAGCGCGATCCTTCGGCTTCGCTGTTCATGGCGCGTCTGCTCAAGGAAGCCGGCTTTCCCGACGGCGTCTTCAACGTCGTGCAGGGCGACAAGGTCGTCGTCGACGCCCTCCTCGCGCATCGCGACGTGAAGGCCGTGAGTTTCGTGGGCTCCACGCCGATCGCGAACTATATCTACGAAACCGGCGCGAAGCACGGCAAGCGCGTGCAGGCGCTGGGCGGCGCGAAGAACCACATGGTCGTGATGCCCGACGCCGATGTCGAACAAACCGTGGATGCGCTGATCGGCGCGGGCTACGGCTCGGCCGGCGAGCGCTGCATGGCGATCTCGGTGGCCGTGCTGGTGGGCGACGTGGCCGACAAGATCGTGCCGCGCCTCGCCGAGCGCGCCCGCACGCTGAAGATCAGGAACGGCATGGAAGCCGACGCGGAAATGGGCCCGATCGTCACGAAGCAGGCGCTCGAGCGCGTCGAAGGCTATATCGCGACCGGCGTGGAAGAAGGCGCGACGCTCGTGGTCGACGGGCGCGGTCTGAAGGTGCCTGGCCATGAAAACGGCTTCTTCACCGGCGGCACGCTGTTCGACAACGTGACGCCCGACATGCGCATCTACAAGGAAGAGATCTTCGGGCCGGTGCTCGCCTGCGTGCGCGCAAAGGACTTTGCCGAAGCGGTGCAACTGATCAACGACCACGAGTTCGGCAACGGCGTGGCCTGCTTCACGCGCGACGGCAACGTGGCGCGCGAGTTCGGCCGCCAGATCGAAGTGGGCATGGTGGGCATCAACGTGCCGATTCCGGTGCCGATGGCATGGCACGGCTTTGGCGGCTGGAAGCGCAGCCTCTTTGGCGACATGCACGCTTATGGCGAAGAAGGCGTGCGCTTCTATACGAAGCAGAAGTCGATCATGCAGCGCTGGCCGGAAAGCACCGAAAAGGGTGCGGAGTTTTCGATGCCGGTGGCGAAGTAAAGGTTGTTGGTGCGAGGAAGAAGCCCACTTCATGTGGGCTTTTTTTATGGCTCGTCGCCGCGGAACCCGCGGCCTTACATCTGCCCGCGCCGGGAGCAGATCTGGGCAATCCGCGAGATCGCGGACGGTTCTCTCGCGCCCGGCATATTCTGCAAGATGCATTCGTGGTAGGCCTTCTCACGCGGCAACAGCATTTCGCCGTTCCGATACAGCGCATAACACGAGCGCTGGATATAGTTCGATGCAACCTCACTGCGGGCGTCCCGCAATCCAGCCAGCATGCAATCATCATAGGATGACTGACCATCTGCCAGCACCGCATGCGCGGCCAGCAAGCCAACCAGACCCATCGCAGCCCGCAGGGCGGCACTCCACCGAACCTTCCTTGGCATGACTTTCCTTATTATGATTCTCGACTGTCTGCATGAGATAGCGCGGCGCGAACACCGGCCTCGCTCTTGCAGCAGTGTATCAAAGGACGTCATTCGGGCTTCGGTGGAGGTGTCACCGGCGAGTCAAACGTCGGCGCGAGGCAGGGGCAGCTGCGCGCGGTCGGTTACGACTTCGACATTGCGGGTTGATGCCGATGAACCGCGAATGAGCCTTAAGCCGCCTCGCGCAGACTCGCGGCTTCGAGCGCATCGCGGATATAGCTCATGCTCGCCGCGAGACGCTGCTCGATGTCGCTGGCCTGCACGATTTCATCGACGAACGGTTCGTACGAGGCGTAACCGCGGTAGCCACGCGCGCGTAGCACCGCGAGCTGGCGCACGTTGCCGAGACGGTCGTCGCGGCCGACGAGCACGCGATGGGCGTCGCGCATCTCGTCCACTTTCAGTTCGCTAGTCTCCACGCCCGAGATATGCACGAGGCCGGTGAGATCGGGATAGAAGATGTCTTCGCCCGCGAGGTGATGATGGAAGGTGTCGTGCACGAGTTTGAAATGACGCTCGCCTGCCGCGTCATCAATGCCTTTTACCGCATCGGATTTGCGGCGCAAAGCGCACTCTTCGAAGCCGAGCGTTTCCACGAGACCGAGCAGACCGTGGTCGTCGAGAATGGGCTTGAGCTGCGTAAGCGCGGCCACGAGATCGGCGTGGCGCTCGCCCGGCGTGCGCTTGTCGAGCAGCGAATTGGTGGGACAAAGCACGAGCGCTTTCGCGCCGCAATCGGCGGCATAGCGCGCGAGCGCGACAGCTTCGCTCATCCGCGTCGCATCGAATTGCTCGAAGCGCTGCAGCGCGTTGATCGAAAGAATCGTGAGTCCGCCCGCAACGCACGCCGTCCTGATTTGCGCGGCGGGCGTGCCATCGGTGATTTCAATGCCCGGCAGATCGTTGCGGATCTCGATCGCATCGATGCCCAGTCGCTGGCACAGCGCCACATACTCGGGAAAGCCGAGCTTCGGCGCGCTCATGCGGTTGAGGGAAAACTGCTGCACATCTCGCATCGTTGTCTCCTGTCGATTCGGAGTTAGCGCTTCAGCGCTTACTCCGATCCCATGCAAAGCTTTGGATTTCTTCATCGAGCTGCGCGATGTAGAAAAGGTAGGCGACCCATTGACGCGCCGCAACGAAAAGATTGATGATTTTTCGTCAGCGGCAGCGCGGCGCAAAACGCCGCTTCGTGCTGCAATGCGACTACGCCGCGCGCGGGTTTTCCAATGCCGGCGAGACAACAAAACGGATGGAGACGCCCCATGACGAACACCGCTTCGCCGCGCCGCAAGCGCACGGCGCGTTTCGTGGAGATAGCCGAAGCTGCGGGCGTCAGCCCCGCCACGGTCGACCGTGTGCTCAACGAGCGCGGCAGCGTGTCCGCCGCAATGCGCGCGCGTGTCGTGGCGGCCGCGCGCCAGCTCGGCGTGCCGCGCGTGTTACCCGAAACGCATCACGGGCTCGTGCACATCGACGTTTTGCTGCCGCAAAACACCACGCCGTTTTTCCAGCGGCTGATACAGGGCCTCGAACGCTCCATGCAAATGCTCGACCGGCGCATTGTGCTGCACCGGCAGTTCCTGCCCGAAGCCGACGACACGGTGATTACCCGCGCCATCCTGAAGCCGAATTACAAACGCGCGGGCCTGATCGTGACCACGCACGACACGGCTGAGGTGCGCGACGCGCTGCGCACCGTGATCGCCCAGGGCGAGCCCGTGGTGACGATGGTCACCGATATCGAAGCGGTCGAGCGCGTGCATTACGCGGGCATCGACAACCGGCTTGCGGGCCGCACGGCGGGCTATTTCGTCGGGCGCCTCGCGAAAGCGCCGGGCCGCGTGCTGCTGATCTGCTCGCGCAAGGACTATCACGCGCATATCGAGCGGATCAGCGGATGCCGCGAGCAATTGGCTGAATCGTTCCCCCACCTCGTTTGCGACGAGGAGGCAGTGGAAACGCTCGATGACGTGGACCAATGTCATCGCGCGGTGCTCAAGTCGCTCAAACGCGGCGGTGTGGTCGGCATCTACAACAGCGGTTATGCGTCGGCGGGAATCGAGGCCGCATTGCGCAAGGTGGGCGCAGTGGGAGAGATCGTGTGGGCGGGCCATGAAATGCTCGACCTGCACCGCCAGTACATCGAGCAGGGAACGATGGATATCGCCATCGACCAGGACCCGGACGGTCAGGTCATCTCAGCGCTGCAGCATGCGCTCAACGCATGCGGCGTGCTCGAAACGCCCGCGCCTCCGGGGCCGGTGGAGTTCCGGATTTTCTGCTCGGCGAATGTGAGGCGCAATCCGTACCTCGGCGTTGGGAATTGAGTGTTCGGGTTCAGGCTGCGGCACCTTCGCGCGCCGATTCCTTTTCGACCTCCCGCCACAACTCGCGAATCCAGTCGCGCATGAGCAGCGATTCGCGCCAACGGTCGGTCGTATCGTTGCCGTCCGGACCGATGATCGCGTAAGGCTGCGGCCCCAGCTCGCAGGTGAACGCCAGCGTATCGTCGGCGCCGGCACGTTTGCGCCACGAGTGAAAGCCATAGCGCCACCAGTCGAGAAAGAGATCCACCCATTTGCGGTGCGGCGCGAAGGATAGCTCGATCTGCACCTGTTCGCGGCTCGCCACCCGGCCATGAAATGCCCATGAAGCATCGAGAATGCGATGCATGAGCGCGTGGTTCTCGTCCGATACCGGCCATGCGAACTCGCGCCCCACGAGGTAGTGCGATATGTCGCCGAGCAGCTTGAGATCGGGCCGCGCGTCGAGCAGATCGAGCGTGAAATACAGGTCCGTCGTCATGCGGTCGCGATGCGTTTCGATGTAGACGGGTAGGTTCGCCTGCTCGGCCAGGCGCTGCCAGCCGTCCAGCAACGCGAGCGCCTCGCGCTGCGTGCGCGGGCGCACGTCGGGTTGCAGGTCGACATGATGCAGGCCGAATTCCGTTGCGAGTTCAAGGACCGGCTGCAGGTCATCCACGGTCGCGGGGAAGCACTGGCCTTCCGCCGCCAGCCCGTATGTCTTGCGTAGCTCCGCAAGACGCTTCACGTCCCCGCGATTCGTGCAATGCGCGCTCACGCCGTCGAATCCCGCTTCGGCGATCATGCGGACGTTTTCTTCGAGCGTGCGCTCATAGCCATCGGTATGGCGGCGTTCCATCGACCAGAGCGACTGGAACACCAGGAGTCGTTGCGCCATTGTGTCTCCGTTTTTTATGTCAAAGCAGGCTCTTGAGTTTTACCTCGGGGTTGGCCAGCGCATCGGGCAACTGCTGCGGCGCAATCGACGCACCGCGCTCCACCAGCATGCGCGCGAGCTTCATTTCCTTCGCAAGCGCACTGGCGGGTCCAAATCCGCTCGCGCCAACGAGGCGATGATCGCTGCCTAGTTCGAAGTGGATTTCCGCGTCGCCAGCAATTGTTCGCACAACAGAACTTTTACCAAGCGCAGGCTCGCCAGCAACCTGCAACTGGTGGTCGTATTGATCGGACCAGAACCAGGGCAACTCGCGATAAGCGTCGTGAGCACCCAACATGTTATGCGCCGCTACGCGCGCTTGGGTTTCCGCGTTGTGCCAGGTCTCCTGGCGAATGCGATGCGAACCGAAGCGGCTTGGAAACACAGCCACGTCGCCTGCGGCATAAACGCCGCGCGCGGAGGTGGCGAGTTCCTCGTCAACGACTATCCCGCGCTCGACTTCAATTCCAGCGGCGCGCGCGAGCCCATCGGCAGGCTCGATGCCAATGCCGACGATCACCGTATCGGCGCGCAGCGTGTCGCCGTTTTCCAGCAGCACGTCGAGCGTGCCGTCGCTGAGCCGCTCGATTGCCTGCGGCGCGCAGTTCACGAGAATGCACACGCCATTGCGCTCATGCAGCGCATGCGCGCGCGCCGCGATGACGGCGGGCACGGCGCGGCCCATCAGCCGCGCAGCACCTTCAATTAGCGTGACGTCGCAGCCGCGCGAGCGAGCCGAGGCTGCGACTTCGAGCCCGATGAACCCTCCCCCCACGACGACGACGCGCGACCCCAGCGCGAGCCGCGGCCCGATTGCCGCGGCGTCGTCCAGCGTGCGCAGGCTCAGCACGCCCGCGAGGCTCGCCCCTGGAATCGTGAGTCGCCTAGCGTGACCGCCCGTTGCCAGCAGCAGCGCCTCGTAGGCCATCGTCGCCCCGTCGCCGAAACGCAGTGTGCGGGCCACAGGATCGATGGCCTGCACGGTCGCCACGATGTGTTCGACGTTATCCTCGAGCCAGGCCTCAAGCGAGCGCAGGCCGCATTGCGCGGCGCTTCGCTCACCCGTCAGGAGTGCTTTGGAAAGCGGCGGCCGCTCGTACGGCAGATGCGGCTCCGAACCGATCAGCGCAATGCGGCCGCGCCAGCCAGCTTCGCGCAACGTCTGGGCGGCGCGCCCGCCAACATGGCCCGCCCCGACGATCGCCATCACCCGCTCCGTAGCCGTCATTTCGTGTCTCCGTGCGTTTTCACGCCGTTTCCGGCTGCTTGTATGCGTCACGACCGGCTCCATTCGCGCTGGTTTCCGTGTTCGACACCGATGTCTCCTTGATCCGGTTGGCCGTGCTTCGGGCGGCAACGTCTTCTTGGGATCAAACATAAGCGGCGCGCCAGTCGCGCTCAACGGAAACCTTGATGAAATTTCGTCAATTTACGGCCAGGCGAGCGTGATCCGCGTGCTCCTGGTCAGCGCCGAGCATGCGCGAAATATCCGCGACCAGCGCATCCACCGCCACGCGCACCTTCGACGGCATATGCCGCGCCTTCTGCCGCACGACGTGGACTTCGTCGCCCATCACGCTCTTGCTGTCCATGACGAGTTCGAGCCGTCCGTCGCTCAAATACGGGCTCATGAGCCAGCACGGCAGCCACGCGAGACCGGCGCCGGCGGCGGCCGCATCGGCAATCGCCAGCAGGTCGTCGAAGCACAGCCGCGACGCGAGCCGGCACTCCTCGACTTCGCCGCCCGGGCCGCGCACACGCCACGCCGGGGTCTGCCCCGCGCGGCCATAGGCGATGCCGGTATGCGTGGCGAGCGCGGCGACATCCGCGGGCTTGCCGTGCCGCGCGAGATACGCAGGCGACGCACAGATGCCCATGCGCTGCACGCCGAGCCGGCGCGCGACGAGCGTGCCGTTATCGGGCAGCGTGCCGATACGCACGGCCAGATCGAAGCCGTCCTCGACGAGATCGGCCACGCGGTCGCTAAACGAGAGCTCGACATTCAGCCCCGGATTGTCCTCCACGAGCCGCCGCACCACGGGCGCCACGCACTGGCGCCCGAACAGCACTGGCGCGCTGATCCGCAAGCGCCCCGAGGGCTCGCGCCGGCCGTGATCGAAGGCGGCTTCCACGGCGCTCAGTTCGCCCAGCACGCGGCGGCATTGCTCGTAGTAGGCGTGGCCTTCGTCGGTGAGGCTCAGACTGCGCGTGGTCCGCTGCAGCAGACGCACGCCCAGGCGCTGCTCGAGCCGCGCGACGATCTTCGCGACCGCCGAGCGCGTTACACCCAGGCGCTCGCCCGCGGCAGAGAAGCTGCCCGCGTCCACCACGTCCACGAATTCGGCCACGCCGCTCAGGCGCTCGTCCATTGCTCGACTCCTTTTGTATCCGTGACGGCAACAACGAAGGTCCAGAATCTCACCAATGTCGCCACACAAGCAACACTATCATAGGTGCTCCCACTCGTACTGGAGCAGTCATGAACGCATGGAAACTCAAGGCCGGCAGCGGCCATGGCGCACTCGAGCGCACCGACTTCACGCCGCGCGCGCCCGGCCCGCATGACGTGGTCGTGAAGATTCACGCGGCTTCGCTCAACTATCGCGACCTCATGTTCGCGCGCGGCGATTACCTTGGCCTCGGCGACGCGTCGCTCGTGCCGGTCGCCGACGGCGCGGGAGAAGTCGTCGAAGTCGGCGCGGCGGTTACGCGCTTCAAAGCCGGTGACCGCGTGATCAACACCTACTTCCCGCATTGGGTGGATGGCGCGCCCACGCCCTGGAAAGTGCGCGAGACACCCGGCGCGCAATTCGACGGCGTGCTGGCCGAACGCTTCGTCGCTGACGAAACCTCGCTCGTTTCGATTCCCGCGCACCTGAGCTACGAGGAAGCCGCGACGATCTCGTGCGCCGGTATCACGGCGGGGAACGCAATCTTCGTCGATGGCGCGGCGAAGCCCGGTGCGACCGTGGCGCTGCTCGGAACTGGCGGCGTGTCGATCTGGGCGCTGCAGCTCGCCCACGCGGCGGGCTTGCGGACCATCGTCACCTCGTCGAGCGACGAAAAGCTGGAGCGCGCTCGCTCGCTTGGCGCGAACGAGACGATCAATTATCGTTCGCACCCCGAATGGCAGGACGAAGTGCTGAAACTCACGGGCGGCGAAGGCGCGGATATTGTCGTGGAAGTGGGCGGACGCGATACGCTGCCGCGCTCGGTGGCGGCCGCGAAGATGGGCGGCCTCGTTTCGATCATCGGCGGCGTGACGAGTTTCGCGGGCCCGGAACTCGGGCTGCTTCCGGTGATCGGCGGCTTCAAGCGGCTGCAAGGCCTCATGGTCGGCAGCCGCACGATGCTCGACGACCTCACGCGTTTCATCGCCGCGCAGCAGATTCGCCCTGTAGTGGATCGCGTGTTCGGTTTCGATGAAGCGCCTGAAGCTTACGCGTGGCTCGAAGCCGGCAAGCATTTCGGCAAGGTGGTGATACGCGTTGCGTGATGCCCACGCGAGCAGAAAAGCGAAGCGGGTACTCGAGGTGCCCGCTCCGTTTTGGTTGTGCCCGCAGCTTTAGAAAACCGGATGCCCGTTGATCACGCTGGGCAGCCACGTCGAGAAGAACGGGAAGTAGGTGACCAGATTGATCGCGCTGAAAATCGCGAGATAGTATGGCCACGCGACCTTGGTCGTCTCCCCGATCGACACGTCGCCGATGGCGCAGCCGATGAACTGCACCGAGCCGATTGGCGGGTGCACGAGGCCCAGCGCGCAGTTCAGCAGGATCATGATGCCGAACTGCACCGGGCCCACGCCGCTATGCATGGCGAGCGGCAGGAACAGCGGCGTCGTGATGAGAATGTGCGCCGCCATGTCGATGAACGTGCCCAGAAACACCTGGATGATGTTGATGTAGAGAAGCATCAGCCAGGGAAGCGTCGTGGCATGTTCGAGCACGCGCTCGATGGCCTCCGGGATCTCCAGATACGCCATCTGGTAGCGCAGCATGTTCGACACCGCGATCAGCAGCAGCACGACGCCGGTGGTCTTGGCGGCGCGCGAGAGCGCGTAGAACAGCTTCTCCTTCGTCATCGAGCGATACACGACCACGGTGAGCGCGAGCGAATAGACCACGGCAATCGCGGCCGCTTCCGTCGCGGTCGCAATGCCTCGCGCCACGCAGAAGAGAATGATCGCGATCACGAGCAAGCCAGGCAGCGCGCCGAGAAACGCTCGCACCACGGCGAGCCAGCCGGGGAACACCTGCACCTTGGTCGAGCCGTCCGCGCTGAGCGGATAGCCGAAGCGGCGCGCTTGCCAGTAGGCGGCGATCAGCACGAAGCCCATGACCCACAACACCGGCAGCAGGCCCGAGAACAGCAGGTCGCCAATCGACACGCCGCTCATCTGCTGGCCGTTCAGCGTGCCCGTAATGCCTTGCGCCGCGAACGCGTAGATGATCATGTTCGTCGAGGTCGGCATCAGCGCGCCGGCGAGCGACGAGTGCGTCGTCACGTTCACCGCATAGGCCGCGCTATAGCCTTCGCGCTTCATGAGCGGAATGACCACGCCGCCCATGGCCGACGTATCGGCCGAAGGCGAACCGGACACGCCGCCGAAGAGTGTGCACGCAACGACATTGGCCATGCCGAGACCGCCGCGGAAGTGGCCCACTGCGGCCTGGGCGAAGCGCAGGATGCGGTCGGCAATACCGCCGTGCAGCATCAACTCGCCGGAGAAGATGAAGAACGGCACGGCGAGAAACGAAAACGCGTTCATGCCCGAGATCATCGACTGCATGGCAGTCGCGGCCGGCAGACCTTCGTAAAGGTACGTGCTGACGCAGGCGAGACCGAGGGAGAAAGAAACCGGCACCCCAACGGCGAGGAGCACCAGGAAGCTGAGCGAAAGAATTGCGAGTTCCATATTTGCCCTACTTTGCCTTACGTACGAACAGCGCCAACAAATGCTCGAGCGAAAACAGCACGATGCATGTGCCGGCCACGACCGGAATGACGTAGCGCACCGCTTCCGGCACGCCGAGAATCGCGATGCGGTCGTCCATGGTTGTTTCCGCCATTTGCAGGCAGCCGAAGAAAATCGCCACGCCAAGCGCGATCAGGCAGAGGTGCTGGAACGCCTCTGCGATCAGTTGCCCCCTTGGGGAGAGCTTCTTGACGAGCGAATCGAGACCGATATGCCCGCGCTCGCGCACCTTGAGCGCGGCGCCGAACATGGCGATGGTGACCACCAGCAGCAACGCGATCGGCTCCACGAAATCGGGTGCGCTCTCGAACACGTAGCGCATGATCACGCCGTAAAAGACGAGAACCGTCAGGCCGGCGAGCGCAACCGAGGCGACGATCGTCAGCAGGCGAAACAGTAAATCGTTGGGGAGTTTCAGGAAGGTCATGATCCATCCTTGCACGGTACAGACTGCACAACTGCGTTCTTTCGGCTCCGCGCCGCTTGCGGCGCGGAGCCCCGGGCGTTAGTGAATCGCCTGGATTTCGTCCACGATCTGCTTCATTTCGGGCGTCTTTTCATACTTCGCCCACACCGGCTGCATGGCCTTCACGAACGCCGCACGATCGACCTGCGCGGCCGGAATGATGGTCGCGCCGCCCTTTTGCACCGTCTTGCCCGCCGTGTCTTCGCGCGCCGTCCAGAGCTTCACGTAGTACGGCACCGAATCGGCCGCCGCCTTCTTGATGACTTCCTGTTCCTGCGGCGTGAGCGTGTCCCACACCTTCTTCGAGAACACGAGCACCTCCGGCGTCATGGCGTGATCCGTTTCGGAGAACACCTGCGCCACTTCGTAGTGCTTGGTTTCCTCGTACGACGGCAGATTGTTTTCAGCCGCATCCACGAGGCCCGTCTTCAGACCCGTATAGACTTCGGCGAATGGCATCGGCGTGGGCGTGCCGCCCATGGCCTTGATTTCGTCGACCATGAGGTCGGACGGTTGCACGCGCACCTTCAGACCTTTCATGTCGGCCGGCGACTTGATCGGGCGCTTCGCGTAGATCGAGCGCGCGCCGCTCTCGTAGAACGTCAGCGCGATCATGCCCTTGGCCTTGAACGCGTCGAGAATCTTCTGGCCTTCGGGGCCGTACATCACCTTGCGGAAATGGTCGATGTCGCGAAAGAGGAACGGCAGCGACGGAATCATCGACTCCGGCACGATCTCGTTGAACGCCGCGCCATTGGCGCGAACCATGTCGAGCGCGCCAATGCGCACCTGATCGATCGTGTCGTTCTCCGAACCCAGCGCACTGTTGCCGAATACCTTGACGGAGTCCTTGCCGCCCGTGGCCTGCGAAATCTCTTCGCCCATGTGCTTGATCGCCATGTTGGTCGGGAAGGTGTCGCTGTGAACATCGGCTACGCGGAACACGCGTGCGTGCGCGGCGCCTGCGGTCAGTGCGAGAGCCGCTGCCAGAACCGTCATTGCGGTCTTTGCGCTGCGTGCGTTGCGAAAGGTCTTTTTCATCGCTTGCCCCAAGAATGGAAGAGTTGTTTTCAAGCCGTGTTTGGGCTGATTAGCTGGCCAACCGGGTGTCTCAGAACCGGTGGATGATGCCTGCACCTACTGCGACCATGCTGCGTGACGAAGACGGCGTGGTCTGGAAGCCGTCGCCGATCGTCGCGGTCGCGTTGATGATTTGCGTACCGTTGCCTGCCGGCGTGAGGGTCTGGCCGTTTGCACGCTGGAAAGCCTGCAACGCGTAAAGTCCCGTGCGCTTGGAAAGCGTGTAGTACTCCGACAGATTGAACTGCTGGTATTGCGCGCTGCTCGTGATGCCGTTGGCTCGCGTGGCGCGCGTATAGCTGTAGCCCGTCGCGAAGTCCCACGTCGCGGCCGGCTTCCAGTGCAGCACGACGCCGCCCGTATTGAAGATCGCGGTGTCGTGGAAGCCCGATCCCACGCCGGGGATGTACTGCACGTTCGTGTAAGTCGCGGTGAGGTCGAACTGGCTGTTGAACGTATAGCCCGCGCCCACTGCGAAGCGCTGCTGCGCGCGCGCCGACTGGTAGCCGTAGGTCACGGCCGAAATGCCGGCCTGCGCACCCGCGTTGGACGTGGTCGTATCGGCACCGAAGGCGCCGCCGTTCACGTTCGAATTGTTGATGCGCGAAAAGCCGACCGCCATGCCGAAGGGCCCCATGGCGTACTGTGCCGCGGCGCTCCACGTCGAACCTTGCGTCACGCTGCCGGGCACGCCTGCGAGCGAGTACGAACCGCTCACCGTGAAGCCGTGAATCTTCGGCGACGTGTACAGCAGCGTGTTATTGGCGCGATAGATCGTGTCGAGACCGTCGAGATCGCCCGGATGCGCGCCGTAGAAGCCGGTGAGCCACGTGGTCGGGCTGTACGGCGAAAGCATCTGGTAGTACGAGGCGTACTGGCGGCCCGCCGTGAGCGAACCGTAGGTCGGGTTCGTCACGCCCACGAAGGCTTGCCGGCTGAACATGAGCCCGCTCGTCGATTGCGCGCCGGTTGCGCTGTTGAAGCCCTGTTCGAGCTGGAAAACAGCTTTCGTGCCGCCGCCCAGGTCCTCGGCACCCTTCAGGCCGAAGCGGCTGCCGGCCCACACGCCGTTGATCATCTTGACCGCCGATCGGCCGCCCGAGGTCGAACCGAGCGTCGTTTGACTCGACTGCCAGCCGATGCCCGTATCGACAATACCGTAGAGCGTGACACTGCTTTGCGCAAAGGCAGGCGCAGCACCTGCAATCGCCACCCCGACCACGGCGCACTTCAAACGGCGCGTATTCTCCGACATTCTCCGATCTCCTTTTGTTCTTTATGTGTCACTTCTGGAAAACGTTTTCTTAAATTTAATGCGTTCCTTTCGAAATGGCTAGTAGGTAGTTACGCGGAGCGGCGGCGCGAAGGCGCGTGAACCGGGCACGCGTGACGAGGCCGCTGTCCGTTGAAGAGCGGTCAGCGAGCCGGTACTTCGGAGATCAGGGGATCAGCGGCAGGGGGCGGTCGAGTCGCGCACCACCAGGCGGGGTTCGAGCACGACCTGCTCGACATCCGCGCGGCCGGCCAGAACGTCGATGAGCTTTTGCATGGCCAGTTCGCCCATTCGCTCGCTCTGCCCGTCGATCGTGGTCAGGCGCGGCTCCACGTATTCGGCGTAGGGCACGTTGTCGATGCCGGCGACCGAGACATCCTGCGGCACGCGAAAGCCGAGCGACTTCGCCTCCTTCATGAAGCCAAGCGCAATGAGGTCGTTGTAGCAGATCACCGCCTGCGGGCGCTTCGGGCCCAGCATCACCCGCGAGCAGGCCTGCTCGCCCGCCAGTGCGCTCGGCGCATGTGTCTCGTACACGTCGAGCGTGAGGCCGGCTTCGGCCAGCGCCTCGCTTGCGCCGGCAATACGTTCGTCATTGATGGTCGCCGCCGCGAACCCGAGATAGGCAATGTGCCGGTGCCCGAGATTGAGCAAATGACGCACCATCATGGACGTTGCGAGCCGGTTGTCGAAGCCGACGGTCGGAATGTCGAGCCCGCGCACGGTCCTGAGCATGACCACCGGCTTGCCCAGATTCATCGTCCACCTGGCGATCTCCTCGGACGCCCGCGAGCTGACGATGAGCCCGTCCACGCGCGGCGAAAGCGCTTCGATGAGCGAGCGCTCGCGCGCGAGATTTTCTTCGGCGTCCACGAGAAGCAACGTGTAGTCGTGCTGGAGCGCGACGCGGTTCGCACCCTTGACCACGTTCGTGAAGTGCGGGTTCGCGATGTCGAGAATGGCAACGCCGATGGTGCGCGTGCGCCCCGTGATCATCGAGCGCGCAAGCGGATTGGAGCGGTAGCCAAGCAGCTCGATGGCGTCCTTGACCTTCGCTTCCACCGCCGGCGAAAAGCGTTGCGTGCCGTTCACGTACTTCGAGACCGTCGCGACCGAGACGCCGGCCATCGCGGCGACATCGCGAATCGTCGGGGAACCACTTTTCATAGGTTGGCAACGCCTGGGAGGATCGACGGCGAGCATTGTCGCAGAAACGGACCTGGGGTGAACCCCGTATTCGAAGCAGGTATTCCTCCATTGACGCTGCGATTGCCGGTGGCTATATTCGGAAAACGTTTTCCATGTGTCTATCAATATCAAAATAAATCCGAGGGAGCCCCGATGTCGCAACACTCACTTTCCGCCAAACCGTTCGGCCGCCTTCTTCTTACCGGCGCGGGCGGCAATCTGGGCCGTCAGTTGCGCGGGGCGCTCGCGAACTGGGCCGACGTCGTTCGCGTGAGCGACATCACGGATTTGGGCGAGGCGGCGCCGCACGAGGAAGCGCATCGCGTCGACCTCTCGGATCGCGAGGCGGTCATGCAACTCGTGGAAGGCGTGGATGCGATCGTGCACCTGGGCGGCATCTCCATCGACGCACCGTTCGACGATCTGCTCGAAGCCAACATTCGCGGTACTTACAACCTCTACGAAGCCGCGCGCAAGCACGGCATCAAGCGCATCGTCTACGCGAGTTCCAATCACGTCACGGGCTTCCACCCGGTCACGAGCGTGCTCGATACCGATGCCGCACACCGGCCGGACAGCTTGTATGGCGTGACGAAATGCTTCGGCGAATCGCTGTCGCGCTATTACTTCGATCGCTTCGGCATGGAAACGGTCTGTCTGCGCATTGGTTCGTCGTTCGAAGAACCGAAGAACGCACGCATGCTCGTCACGTTCCTGAGCTATCGCGACTTCATCGAACTCGTGCGCTGCTCGCTGTTCACCAACCGCGTGGGTCATGCGATCGTGTATGGCGTGTCGGACAACCCGGCAAGCTGGTGGGACAACGGCAAGGCGGGTTTCCTCGGCTACCGGCCGCGCGATAGCTCGGCGCCGTACGCTGAGCGCTTCCCGGCGGTCGCGCCGAACGCCGAGCTCGCCGACGCCGCGCAGCGGTATCAGGGCGGACCGTTCGTGCTTGGCGAGCCGATGCAAGGCGCCGAACGTTAAGCGGATTCCCGGTCTCCCGAGCATGCTGGAGACCGGCTCGATAGCCTGAAGGCAGACCGCTCTGGCCGCGAAGCGGCCGGGCGGGATAACCCGGCGCCAGACAGTTAGTTGCAGATTTGCAATTTCGGCTTGATCGGCGCTCCATAGTCGCGGGCACACTCGACCGGCATCGGATACAATCTATAGACTGTATTTTCGAATTACAACCTATGGTTTGTATTTTTGCTTTACAGCGTATAGACTGTATTCCATTGCGCCGCGCGTTTCCGTTTGCATCGGCCGTTGTTTCCGTTTGCATCCGCATCTAGCCGCCGGAGTTGCCGTGGACTACCCCCTCAAAACGCTGAGCCAACTGCGCCCGATTCTCGTCGGCTTCCGCAAGAAAGCCGGCCTCACCCAGAAAGACGTGGCCGCACGGCTCGGCATCTCGCAGCAAAGCTACGCCGCGTTCGAGGCGAATCCCGAAGCGGCGAGCGTCGAACGGCTCGTTCGGGTGCTGCGGCTCGTCGACGTCGAAATCAAGCTCGGCGCACCTGACACCACGGCATCGCCGGTCGCGGCAAAAGCGCCCGCGGCCGCAGCGAAGATGTCGAGCGGGGCCAAGCCCCCGGCCGCCCGCAAAAGCACTCGAGCAGGCGCCCGCGCCAAGCCGGCCGCCGAAGTCCCGCCGCGCCAGTTGGCTACGCGCCGCAAGCCGAGGGAGAACTGGTGAGCGCACGCCCACGTCTACCCAACCGGCTCGACCTGTGGATGAACGGCCTGCCCGTGGGCTACTGGGAGAGCGCGCGCGGCAACGAACGCCTTGTCTACCTCGACAACTGGCTCGACGACGAGCAAGGCCGCCCCCTCTCGCTCTCGCTGCCGTTTACGCCCGGCAACCAGCCCTACCGCGGCCAGATCGTCGCGGACTATTTCGACAATCTGCTGCCGGACAGCGACCGCATTCGCAGACGCATCGCCGCGCGCTACCAGACAGGCGGCACCTCGCCGTTCGAATTGCTCGCGGCGCTCGGCCGCGATTGTGTGGGCGCGCTGCAGATTCTCCCCGCAGGCGCTGCGCCCGAGAGCCTGAGGACCATCAAGGGGCGCGCCCTGAGCGAAGGCGACATCGCGCAACTGCTGCGCGAAACCACCGCCACCCCGCACGCGGGCGAGCACGATTCCGTGGACAGCCTGCGGCTGTCCATCGCCGGAGCGCAGGAAAAGACCGCGCTGCTGTGGCATGGCGGCAAGTGGCTGCTGCCCGAAGGCAGCACGCCGACCACGCACATCCTGAAGCTGCCGCTCGGCCTCGTCGGCAACATGCGCGCCGACATGCGCACCTCGGTGGAAAACGAGTGGCTATGCACGCAGATCATCGCGGCCTATGGCTTGCCCGTCGCGCCGTGCGAAATCGCGCAATTCGAGGACATGAAGGCGTTGGTCGTGGAGCGTTTCGACCGGCGTCTTGCCAGCGACGGCAAATGGATCGTGCGCCTGCCGCAGGAAGATCTGTGCCAGGCCACAGGCACCTCCGGGCTCGCCAAATACGAAGCCGACGGCGGCCCGGGCATCGACGCGATCATGCAAGTGCTGGACGGCTCCGCGCAGGCCGCGGCCGACCGCCGCCACTTCTTCGTCACGCAAATCATTTTCTGGCTGCTCGCGGCAACGGACGGCCACGCGAAGAACTACAGCATCGCGCTGCTGCCCGGCAGCGAGTACGCCGCTACGCCACTCTATGACGTGCTGAGCGCGCACCCCGTAGTCGGCCGGGGCCGCAATCATATTGCGCCGCAACGCGTGAGCCTCGCGATGGCCGTGTGCGGGCGCAACCGCCACTATCGCGTCGAGGAGATCTATCCCCGGCACTGGATCGCGCAAGGCCAGCGAGTGGGATTCGCCGCAGCGGACGTCGAAGCGATGCTCGCGCAGGTGGCGGCGCAAACGCCGCACGTGATCGAAGCCGTCTCGGCGCACATTCCCGCCGGCTTTCCCGAAGACGTTGCGGACGCCGTTTTCGCCGGCATGCGCAGGCTCGCGGCAAGGCTTGCCGCCGGGCTCACGTCTTAAGCGCAATCAGCCGCACGCGAAATCCTCGTCGTCGATCGCGCGCGTGAGCAGGTCGACAAAAGCCTGCATGGTCTGCGGCAGCGTGCGGCCCGCCATCGTCTGGATCTGCAGCGTGCGCTGATGCAGCTCCGGGTTCGTCAGCGTCACAGCGGCAAGCCCCTCCACCTCCAGGCGGCCGCGCACGGTCAGAAAGCCGGTGAACGTCACGGCATCGGTCAGGCGTACGAATCGTTGCAGTGCGACATGGTAGTTGCTGACGAACACCGGCTCGAAGATCAACCCGTCGAGGCTGCATGCAATGTCGACGAGCTGCCGGATCGTCACGCCCTGGTTGTTCATGGCGACCGGCCACGGGATCAAATCACGCAATGAAAGCGACTCGCGCGACGCCAGCGGATGATCGCGCCGCATGAGCGCAAAGATCGGTGCGCGCTGCGAATAGTGCACGGCAATTTCTTTCTCCGGGGCGAGGCTGAAGCACAGCGCGATATCGGCCGTGCCCTCTCTCACACGCTGCGTTGCAACAGAAGGCGCCGACACGTCCAGCTGAAAATGCGTTTGCGGCCAGGTTTTGAGAAAGTGCGCGAAAACCTGCGGCAGAAAATCTGGCGCGAGACCTTCGGAACTCGCAACGCGTATGGTCGCGCGGCCGCCCTCGCTTAAGCCCCGAATCTCGCCGACCACGCGATCCGTTTCGAGCAGGCTGCGCCGCGCGTGCTCGGCGAGCATGCGCCCCGCCTCGCTCAGCACCATGCCGCGCGGGCGCCGCTCGAACAGCGGCGTACCGAGTTCCTCTTCGAGCCGGGCGATCTGGCGGCTGAGCGCCGAAATGGCCACGTAAAGCCTTTCGGACGCCTTGCTCAGCGAGCCGCTGCGGGCGACTTCCAGAAAATAGCGCAGTGCGGTGTTGTCCATGTCGATGAGCGTGGTCTCGTTCGCTTTGCCGATTCGGCAAAGATAGATCACAAATATTGTAATTGTGCAGAAATATCGGCGGCGGCAGCATCGGTCGACTGCCTTAAAACAGGGAGACATGCGTTGACCCGTGACACCGCCATTCAAACCGCAGCCGGTCAATACGATTGCGGCCACTTCCTGAACGATCTGCGCCGCCGCGTGGCGTATCGCACCGAGAGCCAGGAACCCGACAGCGGCGAGCGCCTGCGCGGCTATCTGGACGAGGAGCTCACGCCGCTCCTGGTCGATTGGGGTTTCACCTGCCGCGTCGTCGAGAATCCCGCCCAAGGCGCGGGCCCGTTCCTGATTGCCCATCGTCACGAAGACGATGCGCTGCCCACCGTGCTCAGCTACGGCCATGGCGACGTGGTGCGCGGCTACGACGCGCAATGGCGCACGGGTCTCACACCGTGGGATGTGACCGTGGACGGCGAGCGCTGGTACGGCCGCGGCACCGCCGACAACAAAGGGCAGCA